>JAILLF010000043.1 GCA_024693365.1 Acetatifactor sp.
ATATAAATATGCGGCATCTGTATCTGATGATGGTATGATGCAGATTTTGAATAGAATGATAGTGCTTGTGAAAACAATCATGGCACACAATAATGGGTTTTTCGAAAATTTCAGAAACGTAGCAAATAATATAGATGATTCATTAAGAGTTTTGGCGTATTCTGCTGGTCACTTTAGGGAGAAGACATATAAACAATAATTTAACAATTAAGATAATAATAAACTATAAATTATTATATGGCAAAGACTGCATTAATTACAGGCGTTACGGGACAGGATGGTTCGTACCTGTCCGAATTTTTGATTGAGAAGGGATACGATGTGCACGGCATCATTCGCCGTAGCAGCGTAGATTTCCGTGAGCGTATCGCTCACCTGGAAGGACATCCACAGTTCCATCTGCACTATGCAGACCTAGGTGACTCGATGTCGATAGTGAAGGTGGTGGATAAGGTTCGCCCCGATGAGATATACAACCTTGCAGCACAAAGCCATGTGCAGGTGAGTTTCGACTCGCCCGAGTTTACGGCCGATGTGGACGCTACTGGCGTGCTGCGTGTGCTGGAGGCTGTACGTGCCTGCCACCTCGAGAAGACCTGCCGCATTTATCAGGCATCGACATCGGAACTCTACGGCAAGGTGGAGGAGGTCCCACAGAACGAGAACACCCCGTTCCATCCCTACAGCCCCTATGCCGTAGCAAAACAGTATGGATTCTGGATCACAAAAGAATACAGGGAAGCATATAACATGTTCTGTTGCTCGGGAATTCTGTTCAATCATGAATCTGAGCGCCGCGGCGAGACCTTCGTTACGAGAAAGATCACGCTGGCTGCAGCACGCGTTGCGCAGGGAAAACAGGAGAAACTCTATCTTGGCAATCTTTCCAGTCTTCGTGACTGGGGCTACGCTAAGGATTACGTGGAGTGCATGTGGCTGATCCTGCAAAATGAGAAACCGGAAGATTTTGTTATCGCTACGGGCGTACAGCACTCCGTGCGTGAATTCGCGACCCTTGCCTTCCATCATGCCGGAATTGAATTGGAATGGCAGGGAGAAGGCATGGATGAAAAGGGCATTGACAAGGCAACCGGAAAGGTGCTCGTGGAAGTGTCCCCTGACTTTTACCGTCCGACCGACGTGGTTAATCTTTGGGGAGATCCCTCCAAGGCTAAGCGCGAGCTTGGCTGGAATCCGACGAAGACCAGCTTTGAAGAGCTTGTGCGGATTATGACGGAGCACGACATGAAGAAAGTGGCCGTGGAACGCGCTGAGGAGCACATTAAGACAAATCTGGCTGAGTATTTGGAAAAAGGCGTCGTAAAATAAGGGAATAAATAAATGGTGCGTCGTAAAACGGCGGGAAAGAGTAAATAAAATGATGGAGAAAAATGCAAAGATTTACGTTGCGGGGCATCGCGGTATGGTAGGCTCTGCAATCGTAAGGGAATTGGAAAGACAGGGATATCATAATCTTGTCCTTAGAACCCATAGGGAGCTTGACCTGACGAGACAGGATCAGGTAGAGAAATTTTTTGAGGAAGAGAGGCCGGAGTACGTATTTCTTGCAGCTGCGAAGGTTGGCGGCATCATGGGCAATGCGACGGCCAAGGCTGACTTCATGTATGACAATATGATCCTTGAGATGAACGTCATCCATTCCGCATGGAAGAACGGTTGTAAGAAGCTGGAGTTTCTTGGAAGTTCCTGCATCTACCCGCGCATGGCACCTCAGCCCATGCCGGAGAGCTGTCTGCTCACCTCATCCCTGGAACAGACCAATGAGGCGTATGCGTTGGCGAAGATCAGTGGCTTAAAATATTGTGAATACTTGAACGGACAATATGGCACGGATTACATTTCCGTAATGCCGACCAATCTTTACGGACCAAACGACAATTATCATCCGGAACACAGTCACGTGCTTCCAGCCTTGATCAGAAGATTTCATGAGGCCAAACTGGCAGGTGCGAAGACCGTAACCTGTTGGGGTGACGGAAGTCCGCTGAGGGAATTTTTGTACGTGGACGACCTGGCAAATCTATGCGTATTCCTGATGAACAACTACAGCGGTGACGAGACCGTGAACGCCGGTACGGGTAAGGAACTGACAATCAAGGAACTGACGGAGCTTGTGGCAAAGGTTGTGGGATATGAGGGTGAGATCCTCTGGGATCCGTCCAAACCAAACGGCACGCCGAGAAAGCTTCTCGACGTCAGCAAGGCAACGAAACTTGGATGGACCTACAAGACGGAGCTGGAGGACGGCATTCGCCTTGCGTATGAGGACTTTTTGAACAATCCCATGAGGGCGGAGAGATAGAGCATGAATATCGTATTACTTTCAGGCGGATCGGGAAAGCGTCTTTGGCCCCTTTCCAATGACGTCCGGTCAAAGCAATTCATAAAAATATTCCATAAGCCCTCTGATGAAATGCAAGATCAGGCGGCAAACAGTGCCTCGGACGAAGCCTATGAATCCATGGTGCAGCGCGTGTACCGTCAGATCAAGGCGGTGGATCCCACGGCTACGGTCACGATCGCAACTTCGAAATCGCAGGTTAGCGCAATCCATAACCAGCTGGGAGAGAACGTGGGCATTTCCGTTGAGCCCTGCAGGAGAGATACGTTCCCCGCGATTGCGCTTGCGACGGCATATCTGCACGACGTGATGGGAGTTCCTGAGGAGGAGGCTGTTGTCGTATGCCCCGTGGATCCTTACGTGGAGAAGGATTATTTTGAGTCTCTCAAAAAACTGTGGGAGCTTGCGCAGGCAGGAGCGGCGAATTTAACGTTGATGGGCATTGATCCCACCTACCCCTCCGAAAAATACGGATATATCATTCCGACGGGCAAGGAACAGGTTGCCAAGGTAGATACCTTTAAGGAAAAGCCCGACGCCGCTACGGCGCAGAAATACATTGATGCCGGAGGACTTTGGAATGGCGGCGTGTTTGCCTATAAGCTTAAGTACGTGCTGGAGAGGGCGCATGAACTGATCGACTTTACGGATTATCAGGACTTGTTTCATAAATATGACACGCTTACGAAGATCAGTTTTGACTATGCCGTGGTTGAACATGAGAAGGACATTGCAGTACTGCGGTTTCAGGGACAGTGGAAAGATCTGGGAACCTGGAATACCTTAACGGAAGCCATGGAAGAAAGCTGCATCGGCGACGTGCGGCTTAATGAAACCTGCAAGGACGTACACGCCATTAATGAACTGGGAATTCCCATTTTGGGCATGGGCTTAAAGAATCTGGTGATCGCAGCCAGCCCTGACGGCATTCTTGTCAGTGACAAGGAGCAGAGCTCCTACATTAAGCCTTACGTTGATGCCATTGATCAGCAGATCATGTTTGCGGAAAAGAGCTGGGGTAGCTTTCGCGTGCTCGACGTAAAACCGGAAAGCATGACCATTCAGGTGACTTTGAATCCCGGACATGGCATGAACTATCACAGTCACGAGAGGCGCGACGAAGTATGGACGGTAATCGCCGGTAAGGGTAAAGCCGTGTTGGACGGCGTTGAGCAGAAGGTGAACGTTGGTGACGTAATCCGCATGCCGGCAGGCTGCAAGCATACGGTTTATGCAGAGACCGAGCTTCAGATCATTGAGGTTCAGTTGGGAATTGACATCAGTGTTTCTGACAAGAAGAAGCACGAGCTTTAAGAATGGAGTCTGGAGGATGAACGTTGTTTTGTTCTACAATGAGCTGTTTACCATCCTTTTTACGCTAATGGCCGGAGCAGTGATTGCACTGGATCGCGTCAAAAAGACGGCAAAAGAGGAAGGCACGGCGAAAACGGTGGATGAAATTACTTCCGGTCAGAAAAAGATTTCGCGGGAGACATACGTATTGTTGGGGATGCTGTTTGTGGCATTTATTCTTCGTGCGTGGAAATTTGGCGCAATTCCTGAAGGAATGAACCAGGACGGTGCCATGGCGGCCGTGGACGCGAAAGCATTGGCAGATTATGCGACGGATCGTTTTGGAACCTTTTTGCCGACGCATTTTACGGCATGGGGATATGGACAAATGAGCGTGCTCTTATCCTATTGCATGGTTCCGTTTATCAAACTGTTTGGTTTAAGCGTGATTACGGCAAGGATCCCCATACTGATTGCGAGCATGTTCGGCCTCGTGGCTCTTTACGGCATCGCGAAAAAGCTTTACGGAACAAGAGCGGCGTACGTCACGCTTGCCTTTGCCGTATGCAATCCATGGCATTTTATACAAAGCAGATGGGCGTTGGATTGCAATCTTTTTCCCCATGTTCTGCTGATCAGTATCTGGCTGCTGATCAAGGGACTCGACGGGAAAAAAAGATGGCTGTATTTCTCCATGGTTGGTTTCGCACTTTGCATGTATTGCTATGGTATTGCATTTTACACCGTACCGGTATTTCTGCTTGGAATGGCAGGGTATCTCTTAGTCAAGAGAATCCTAAAGTGGCGAGAAGTGCTGAGCTGCATTGCCGTTTACGCTTTAGTCTCATGGCCAATCTATCTCACCATGATGATCAATGCCTTCAAGTGGAATACCATCAGGACTTTCTTTTGTACCATGCCATATTTCCCTAAAAGCGTGAGATCGAGGGACATTCTCTTTTTTAGTGACGATAAGCTCGTGCAGCTTATAAAAAACATCCAGAGCCTAAAAACAATCTACGTATCGGGCGACACGTTGCCGTGGAATACGGTGCAGGGTTTTGGGGTTATCACAAAATGTTTTCTTCCGTTTGTTTTGGTGGGCGTATATGCCTGTATCCGGCGGGTGCAAAGCGAAGAGAATTCCATCAAAAAAGCAGGTTGCGTGGGTGCGCTTCTTTTTTTCGCAATCGGAAACCTTTCGGGACTTATCACGGCTAACGTTAACGTGAACAGAGTAAACGTGCTGCATTACGCATTGTTGCTCATGGCCGGTTTGGGCATTGATTTTGCCGTTTCGTACCTAAACAAACGAGCGTTGCTGATTCTTTTGGCCTATGGGATCATGAGCGTTTTGTTTGTCAACGTGTATTTTACGGAGCATGCCAAGACGCTGCGAAACAATTTCTATGCTGAATTTCTTGAAGCGGTACGGATTGCGGGAGATGAGAAGCAAACGGACTGCAAGCAAATAGTGATTACGCCGGACACGCAATATGCCGGCTCGGCGAATGTCTCTGAAATCTTAACTTTGTTTGCGCTTTCCGTGGATGCAAAGTTTTTCCAAGGAAAAGCCTTGGATCAATATGGGCAGTCTTATCATGAAAAATTCCAATACGGGTACGTAGTGACGGAGGATATGGATTCAAACCTGCCGATCGCATACGTAATCAGAACGGCGCATTTAGGTGAGCAGGGAATGGATTTGTTAAAAGCGAACGGTTTCGTCATAAAGAAAACAAAAGGGAACGGGGATTACTGCGTTGTGATTCCAAGAGAGCGTTATTTTGGGAAATAACTTTTATGATCTCTTTGTACTTAGAAAAAAACTTGCTTTTCCTAATTTCTATGTTACAATGAGGGTGACAATTGAATAGTGAGAGATTTATTTTCTGGAAGAAAGGGAGAGCATTATGAAGAAAAAATTTGGCATTACCCTCATGGCACTTCTTTTGGTCGCTGCACTGGGCGGATGCGCAGGTGGCAAGAATCCGGAGGATAAGTCCTCTGAAGCTTCAAACACTACGGCGGAGAGTTCCGCCCCCGGCCAGCAAAGCGTGGATCCTAACGCAAGTAAGGATGCCAAGTATGGCGGTAAGGTAGTGGTTGGAGTACAACAGGATATTGACAGTCTTGACCCACACAAAGCAACTGCGGCAGGAACTAAGGAAATTCTGTTCAACATTTTTGAAGGTCTTTTAAAGGTCAATGAAAATGGCTCTTTGATCTGTGCAGTGGCAAGTGATTACTCCGTTTCGGAGGATGGGCTCACCTATACGTTTACCCTGCGTGACAACGTAAAGTTTCACAATGGCAACAACGTAACGGCTGAGGACGTGAAATATTCCCTGGAGAGGGCATCCGGATTACTTGATGGCACGCCACTGATCTCGAGTCTTAAGACGCTGAAGAGCGTAGATATCGTAGACGAGCATACGGTCCAGGTAACGACGGAAAGTGCAAATTTGGAGCTGATCTATAGCTTCACCACCGCCATCATTCCCAAAGGAAGCGGAGAGGCGGAAGGCAGCAACCCCATCGGTACCGGACCTTTTTCTTTTGTATCCTACAAGCCTCAAGAGGGACTGGTAGTAAAGAAGAATCCGTACTATTGGCAGGAAGGCTTGCCTTATCTGGATGAGGTTAACTTTAAGATCGTGAGCGGCGCTGACTCCGCACTTTTGGAGCTCAAGGGTCACAGCATTGATCTGTATTCCTATTTGACCGATTCCCAGGCGGCAGAACTCGCAAATGATTATCAGATTCTCGCAGCACCGTCTGATGCGTTACAGGCACTGTTTCTGAACAATGCCGAGGCACCCTTCACCGACGTTCGCGTTCGCCAGGCTGTATGCTATGCAATGGACAGAGATCTGGCAAATGAGTTTGTTACCGGTGGCAACAGTGCCATCATCAGCGCCCCCATGTTGCCAACCCTGAAGGATTACTATGAGGACTTAAATGGCATCTACGGAACCGGCGCCAACGTGGAGAAGGCGAAGCAGCTTCTGACAGAGGCAGGTTATCCTAACGGAATCGAGTTTTCCGTGAAGGTTCCTTCCAACTATGAAGCGCACGTGCAGACCGCTGAGGTTCTGGCTGATCAGATGAAGGCTGCGAACATCAATTTAAAGATTGAATTGGTAGATTGGAATACTTGGTTGGAGGACGTATATAAGGGCAGAAAGTACGTTGCTACCCTTTGCGCCATCACCAGTGACATGACTCCCAGCTATTTAATGGTTCGTTTCCAGAGCGGCCATGGCAAGAACTTCATCAACTTTGCAAGTACTGCATATGATGAAGCGTATCAAAAGGCTGAGAAGAGCATGAAGCTTGATGAGAAGGCGGGATTCTACAAGCAGGCAGAGAAGATCTTTGTGGAAGAGGCTGGAACGGCATTCATTCAGGATCCGCCCATTACCATTGCACTGAACAAGGATCTTGCCGGTTATAAGTTCTATCCCATCTACGTGCAAGACATGAGTACCGTATACTTTACAAACAAATAAGAACCCCTAAAAATGCGGAATGAAGCGACGTCCCCCGATGAAAATCTGACGCCGGTTTTGCGGAAGAATTTTCATCGCCTAAATGGGGACGGGGCAAATGAAGCAAGAACAATCGCGAAGCGATTTCAATTCAGGAGGGCTGGCATGAAATACCTGGTGAAAAAAATCGTAACTCTCATTATGACGTTGTTCCTGGTATCCGTGCTGGCCTTCCTTGCGTTTCAGATCATTCCCGGCGACGTAGTGACCTCCATCCTTGGGACGGAGGCCACGCCGGAGAGGGAAGAAGCGCTTCGAAAAGAACTTGGTCTGGACAAGCCGCCCGTTGTGCGTTATTTCCGCTGGGCGGGAGACGTAATCAGGGGTGATTTTGGCGAGAGCTATCGCTATTCCAAAAACATGAATCAGATGATGCCCGTAAAGGAACTGATTGGCGATAAGCTTCCGGTGACGCTTTTGCTGGCAGCGCTCTCCATGATTTTGATTGCCGTGATCGCCATTCCCTTAGGAGTGTTTTGGGCCAGAAGCAAGAATCGTTTTCTGGACGTGGTCCTGAACATGGGAACGCAGACGGCCATGGCCGTTCCGTCTTTTTTCTTAGGCGTCCTTGTGACGTATCTCTTTGGCATTTTACTCAAATGGTTTTCCCCCGGCGGTTACGTCAGCTACAAGGAAAGCTTTTGGGGCTGTGTTCGCTATCTGGTTTTTCCTGCCATCTCCGTGGCCATTCCCAAGATTGCCATGACGGCAAGATTCCTTCGTAATTCCATGTTGACCGAGAGCGGAAGTGATTACGTGCGTACCGCCTACAGTAAAGGTGCTTCCGAACGCCGCGTTGCCTATTTTCACGTGCTTCGTAACGCCATGATGCCGGTTGTGACCTTTCTTGGCATGATCGTGGCTGAGATTGTTGCCGGAAGTATTGTCGTGGAGCAGGTTTTCAGCCTTCCGGGCATCGGCAAACTACTGATCAGTTCGATATCAACAAGAGACTTCCCCGTAGTGGAGATCTTGATTTTATACATTACTTTTGTCGTAATCGTGGTTTATTTCCTGGTGGACGTTTTATACCGGGTGATCGATCCAAGAATCAGCAATAAATGATCTTGGCAGTGTTCATTAGCGGGAGAAGCGGCATGCAGAAGGCGCAATGCCGGGGATTCTTGCGTGAGGAGGAAATGTAACCTTGAAGAAAGTGGGAGCGTGGTTCAAAAAACAGAATGCGTACTTCCTGGTGGGACTGGTGATGACCGGTCTTGCAGTCATGCTTGGAATTCTGAGCTTCTTTTGGACGCCCTATAGCACCACCGCCATGTCTGCTGCAGAGCGTTTTCACGGGCCCAGCCTTCGTCATCTCTTTGGAACGGACAATTTCGGCAGGGACATTTTTTCCAGAGTGATGCAGGGCATCGGAACCACCGTGATCGTCAGCAGTCTGATCGTCGTGATCTCTGCAGGCGCAGGCATTCTGATCGGTGCGATTACCGGATATTTTGGCGGGATTTTGGACGAGATCATCATGCGCATCACGGATGCCGTCAATGCTTTTCCAAGCATTCTCTTGGCGCTTGTCGTGATCAGCATTTTGGGGAGCGGAAAGCAGAACGTGATTTTTTCTTTGGGCATCGTGTTTGCGCCCTCCTACGTCAGGATCGTGCGAAGCGAATTCATACGCCTGCGCGACGCGGATTTTGTCTGCCGCGCGAGACTGATGGGCGTAAAGAAACTGCGCATTCTGTTTATCCACATTTTGCCTAACATTTGGTCCGTGTTCTGGGTTAGCGTGACGATAGGCTTTAATAACGCGATCCTTGCAGAGTCCGGCATGAGCTATCTTGGCATTGGCGTGCAGCCCCCGGATGCCAGCCTTGGAAAGATGCTTTCGGATGCGCAGGGGTATCTTGGCCGCGCGCCTTGGTATGCCTTGGCACCCGGACTTACCATTGTGTGGATCGTACTTGGATTCTCCCTTCTGAGCGAAGGAATTCGGCGAAAGGAGGCGGGGAAGAGATGATCAAGATCAAGCATTTGTCCGTGGCATTCGACGGACCGGAAGTCGTGAAGGACGTTTCCTTTGAGATTGGCGACGGCGAGATCCTTGGCGTGGTGGGCGAGTCTGGTTCCGGAAAATCCGTGACGGCGTTGACGCTGATGGGACTTGTCGCCGAGACGGCACGCGTCACGTCCGGGAAAATTTATTATGACGACCAGCTTCTTTTGGAGGCGGGCGTGCCGCGGAATACTGCGCTGTATCGCGAGTATCAGGGACAGAAAATGTCCATGGTATTCCAGGAACCCATGACGTCCCTAAACCCGACCATGAAGGTTGGGGCACAGGTGGAGGAGGTTTTAATCCTTCATGACAGACAGGGCAGCAGTATTGAAACGAAAAAGGAATCCAAGGCTCCGGAAGCTAAAAAAGGCCTTGCCGGCTGGCATCAGCGCCAGAGGGAAGAGAAGGAAAGACGGAAGGCACGTGTTTTGGACGCACTCCGCGGCGTGGGTCTGCGCGACGTGGAAAGAGTCT
Source organism: Acetatifactor sp. (assembly GCA_024693365.1). Taxonomy (GTDB): domain Bacteria; phylum Bacillota; class Clostridia; order Lachnospirales; family Lachnospiraceae; genus Acetatifactor. The sequence continues at coordinate 9,695 of JAILLF010000043.1, forward strand.
ACGATTGCTATCCCCATCAGCTCTCCGGCGGCATGCGGCAGCGCGTGATGATTGCCATGGCGGTAATCCTGCATCCGGGCCTGATCATTGCGGATGAGCCGACGACGGCGCTGGACGTAACCGTACAGAACCAGATTATCGACCTGCTAAAAAAGATCAATCAGGAGCAGAAGAACTCCTTGCTCTTTATCACGCATGACTTAAATCTTGCAAGGAGACTCTGTGACAGAATTCTCGTGATGCAAGACGGCTGCATTGTTGAGGAAGGGATCACGGAGGAGATTTTTAGTGATCCAAGAGGAGAATATACGAAGAAGCTGATCAGTGCCGTTCCGGGGCGCACGGGCAAGAAGAAATCCACCCATCAGAAGCTTAAGGAAGCCCAGAGGGAAAAGGGGGATGGCAAGAAACAGGAGCTGAAGCCCTTGGTGGAGGTGCGCGACCTTAACGTGTCTTACCGCGAGAATGCCAATTCCCTGTTTGGAAAGACGATCAAGAAGACCGTGGTACAAAATGCCACGTTTGACCTGTATGAAGGAGAGATTCTTGGACTTGTCGGGGAGAGCGGATGTGGCAAGACCACGCTTTCCAAGGCAATCCTCGGACTGAATAAAATGGTGGAAGGGAGCATTATCCATCACTCCAACAGTCCGCAGATGGTGTTCCAGGATCCCTACAGCAGCTTAAATCCGAGCAAAACCATCGGGTGGCTCTTACAGGAGCCGCTTCGCGCACAGGGGATTTTGGATCCCTCCAAGGCAATGACGGAGAAGGACCGCGTGGCCGCCGCCTATGACATGCTTCACAAGGTGGGGCTTAAGGATAAATACTTTACGAGAAGGCCATCCCAGCTTTCCGGCGGTCAGCGCCAGCGCATCAGCATTGGACAGGCTCTGATCACAAGACCTGGGCTTGTCATCGCGGATGAGCCCGTATCTGCCTTGGACGTGACCATACAGGCGCAAATCCTGGACCTGATCAGGAGCCTGCAGGAAGAACTGAAAACAGCGTTTTTATTCATTTCCCATGACATCAACGTAATCTATCAGGTGAGCGACAGAATCATGGTCATGAAGGACGGAAGGATCTTGGAGATCGGTGATACGGAGGAGATCTTCCGGAATCCAAAGGATCCCTACACAAAAGAATTACTGAGATAAGAAATACGATAATGGAAAGGGACTGACCCAAAGGCCAGTCTCTTTTTGCATGTGTAATGCGGCAAAAATTATCGTACCACGATAAATTATTATTGACAAAAGAGATTCGACGACAACAATACCATACGCTTTGACGGGACAGACCTGAACAGCCTGAAAAAACACGTTGTGATCCTTGGGATTCCGGTGGGAATTCTGGCGGCAGTTATTCTAATGTCATTTGGGATTTGGGGAACGAGTTCGGGCATAAAGGATTATCAGATCGCAATAGGGTGGGCAGCTTATATGCGCTTCCCGTGTGGGGGCTGTTTTTCTTGAAATATTTGGTAAAATGGGGCAATTGCCGTAATTATCTTGCCAAGCTAAAAATGCGGAAGATGCAGATTCCGGAAAGAAAAGAGGACTTTCATTGCAATCTGACTGAACTGGTAACGGAGGATACAAGGGAGCTTGAACGCGAGAACGGCACTGCAATTTGGAAAGTTGCAATTTCAGTTGTGCCGGCGGTTTGCTTTTTGGCATGGGGAGCCTATTTGACGTTAGAGTATTCCGCAGAAGTGATCCCGTTTACCATTCCGGTCTTTCTTTTTTGGGCCTTTGTAATCCTTCAAACAGTTCTGCATTGCTCCGAAAGAAAGTATAAGGACGAAACCAATCCTGATCCAACAAGAAAACCAAGGGCATCTTTCTTTTCGTTTTTGGCGTTTGTCTTGTTTTTTGCAATAGCGTCAGCATGCTGGATGGGCATGGTCCAATCCATGGCGAATTACGTGGATCGCAGCGTTAAGGACAGAGACGTTAGTTTTCTTTCCGGAATAAATACGGCTGCGTTATGTTCGCTTCATGATTTGAACGATGATTCCATGGAAAAGTTTACCATTGTTATTGAGAAAGACAGATTGCGGATTGAGGGCTCAGACAAGGATTTAACGGAAGAGGAAGCGCGCGACTTCATCGAGACGTTTATGGCGTTGACGGATGACGTAGCCGGCAGTTTGGAAACGGTCAATGAAGAATTGGACAGCAGGGCATACGGAACGCTGGAGAAGCTTGAGATTATCGTAGACGTGCAGGCAGGAAGCACGAAGTTGGTGGCGACGCCCAAAAAGAAGGGCGTGGAGCCTCTGGTAATCTCGAGTGGAGCGGAATCATAAGAGGGAGACTGGCAAGTGCATTGCCAGTCTTTTTTTGCATATACATGAAAGTGATTGGAAATATGACGGAGAACGCGTGTGGGAGTGCAAGGACTGTCGGAGGCAGAAGCGGCGAGAAGATTGGCAAGAGACGGAAGAAATGAACTTCGAAGGCTCAAAGGAAAGAGCCTTATTCATAGATTTTTGGAGCAACTTAAGGATCCGCTGATCTACGTGCTAATGGTGGCGGCGTTTGTTTCAATCGTGTTGGGGGAATACAGTGATGCAGGGATCATTGCCGCGGTCGTCCTTCTAAATGCATGCGTGGGCTTGGTGCAGGAAGGCAAAGCAAGGAAGGCGCTGGAGGCAATGGAAGACTTGCAAAGTCCTGCGGCGACGGTGCTCCGGGACGGAAAGGAAAAGCGAATCCCGGCGGCCCATGTTGTTTTGGGAGACATTATCTGCATGGAGGCAGGAGATCGGGTACCGGCAGACGTAAAGCTGACCGAAGCTGCAGAGCTCATGACCGAAGAATCCGCGCTCACGGGGGAGTCCCTGCCGGTTGCAAAGCACGCCGTGAAAAAAACGGGGGATTTGGAGAATGGCGACCGTACGCCGGAGCACGGGGAAATGGCTTACGCTTCAACCATGGTGGTCAGCGGTAAAGGGCGGGGCGTGGTCACGGCTGTCGGCATGCAGACGGAACTTGGCAAGATCGCAGACATGATAGGGCAGGAACAAGAAGAGCCGACGCCTCTGCAAAAGCGTCTGGGAGAGTTGGGATTCGTGCTGAGCCTGTCATCGTTGCTGCTGTGCGCGGTCTTATTTGGAATTGCGGTATTGCAAAAGAGAGACGTGTTCCAGATGCTCCTTACGGCAATTTCCCTGGCGGTTGCCGCCGTGCCCGAGGGCCTGCCGGCCGTGGTAACGATCTGCCTTGCGTTGTCGGTTACGCGTCTTGCCAAGGCGGGATCGATCGTTCGAAGGCTCCCCAGCGTGGAAACCCTGGGTGCGGTAAACGTCGTATGCTCTGATAAGACGGGAACGCTTACGCAAAACCAGATGCATGCCCAGATGGGATTTTGGGATCAAAGATTGTGGGGCCTTTCGGGTGAGGGCAAGATCACGCAAGGCGGAAAGAGGCAAAACCTTGCCGTGCCGCCCAAGGAATTTTTACAAGGCTTTACGCTATGCAATAATGCAATTTTGGAAACGCAAATCGGCGATCCCACGGAACTGGCGCTCTTGGAACTGGGAAGGCAATTCGGGATGGAGCGGGAGGAATTGGAGTGCCATTCTCCCAGAATCAAGGAAATTCCCTTTTCCTCAGAAGCAAAAAAGATGACAACTTATCATATGTCCGGAAGCAGACAGATCGGATATTGTAAAGGGGCGCCTGACGTGATCCTGAGAGATTGCCGTGAGATTCTGTTTGGCGGAAGAAGAGAAGTGATGACGCCGCAAATGAGAACGGAGATCCAAAAGGGAGCGGAGGATTTGTCCCGCATGGCCTATCGCACGCTGGCCATTGCCATGAATGAAGGAAGCTTGAAAAATGACTGGCAGGGGAGGAGTGCGGATGCCAAGAAGGGAAAAACGGGAGCGGAGACATGGACGTTTCTAGGGCTGATTGCCCTTGGGGATCCGCCCCGTCCGGAAGCAAAAGGGGCCGTGCGGGAATTGCGGGATGCCGGCGTGGAAACCGTGATGATCACGGGAGACCATGTGGCGACCGCACTTGCCATCGGAAAGGAACTGGCGATCGCAAAGCATGCGGAGCAGTGCATGACGGGGGAGGAACTGGAACGCCTGTCGGAAGGAGAGCTAAATGATGAGATGGAACGAAGTCGGATACGCATCTTTGCAAGGGTGACGCCGGCACAAAAGAGGAAGATTGTAAAGGCGTTGCAGGGGCAGGGGAAGATTGTCGCCATGACGGGGGATGGCGTAAACGATGCTCCCTCGCTAAAGGCAGCTGACGTTGGGATTGCCATGGGTAAGAATGGCACGGACGTGGCGAAGGAGGCCGCGGACATTGTGCTGACGGATGATAATATCGCAACCATTGAGCGTGCGGTGGAAGAGGGCAGGGGCGTGTATGAAAACATCCGGAAGACGGTGATCTTTCTCCTTTCTTCTAACTTTGGGGAACTCCTTACCATGTTTGCCGCAGTGGTTTTTGGATTTGCCTCACCGCTTAAGAGCAGTCACGTCCTTTGGATCAATCTGATCACGGATTCCCTGCCGGCTCTGGCACTTGGCGTAGATCAAAATGACGGAAAGGCACTGATGCGATGTTCCCCAAGAAAGGCGGGGGAGAGTCTGTTTTCCAGAGGCGGATGGGGATGTACCTGCTTCTACGGAATTTTGATTGCAGGGATCAGTTTGGCTGCATTTGCACTGCCTGAGCTCGGGCAGGCGGGGGAGCCCTTGCTTGCGAGAAGGCAAACTTATGCATTTACGGTATTGGGAATGAGCCAGCTTTTTCATGCCATTGGCATGCGGGACGTAAACCGTTCCGTCTTTTGCATGCGTCCGGTTTGGAATAAGGTCATGCTCCTTGCGATTGTCATTGGTTTCGCCCTACAGCTTGCAGTCACGGAGTTGCCATTTCTGGTCAAGGCCTTTGGAACGGTGTCGTTAAGCTTTGGCGAGTGGGGGATTTTGTGCGGTTTGGCAGCCATGCCGCTGATCGCACATGAGGTGATTGCAGTGCTCTGCCGGAAGGATTCTCGTCAAGAGATTGGCTCAGAATAGAAGATTATTGAGATAAATATCACGTCAATAATAAAAAGGCCAAAACGTTTCCATACGCGTTTTTGGCCTTTTTACTTATTTTCAGTCAGGTAATTGATGAATGCGTTCAACGCGATCTTCACTTCGGGAGTGAGTTTGCGGATCTTTGTGATCAATTCCTTTTCGCCCATGGTAAAGTCGAGTTGCAATTCTTCCACGGGCTTCTCATTGCCAATCAGAAAGTCAACGGTAACGCCGAAAAAGTCAGCAAATTGTTTTAAGGTTTTGATGTCAGGTTCAGCATGACCACGCTCATACTTGTAAATCGTCTGTTGACTGAGATGAAACTCATCAGCCAAGGCTTGTTGCGTTAAACCTGCATTCTTGCGAAGCATCAACAGATTTTTCAAGGTAACGTCCTCACTTTTCATGAAAGGTTACCTATATTGTAATGCTACCGCCCAAAATTTGATAAAACTAAATCAGATTTTGTCAAATAATACCAAAAGTAGTAAAATGAAACTACGCAAGATAGGATCTTAAGGTTTTTTCAACGGCGCCCTTTCCTGAGGAGAGCTCAGCGAAGTATTTCTTTACGAGGTCTGCCATACCCAGCTTGATCAGGTCAACGCCGAAGATTTTCTCATTGCGGAGAAGCTCGTCAAGACCGGAGAGGTCTTTTTCCTTTTCGCTAAGCTCGAATCCTGCAACGTAAGGAGTGGCAACGTCAAGCAGGGGATCGGGGCTAAGCGTAAAGGCATTTCCCTGATCATCCACGGCCATAAGGTAACGAAGCCAGCCGGCAAATACCAAGGGGATGAACTTTAAATCGCTTACGTTAAGGTCAGCCCTTTTTTGATATGCCTTTACGGTCTCACCAAAGCGGATTGCAAGCTTTTGGGAGGTGTCCGTTGCAATTCTCTGAGGCGTGTCAGGCATGAACGGGTTGGGGATTCTGACGTTTACGACCGCGTCAATGAAGTCCTTGGGAGCAATGATTCCCGGATCAACGACAACGGGAAGGCCTTCTACGTAGCCAATGGTTTCCACAAATTTCTTTAGCAGGGGATTCTTCATCTCATCAGCAATCAAAGTATATCCGAGAAGGCATCCGTAAATGGCAAGCGTGGTATGTAAAGGATTTAAGCAGGTGCAAACCTTCATTTTTTCCACCTTGTCAACGGTCTCGCGATCCGTAAAGATGATGCCTCCTTTATCGATGGGAGGCTTTCCGTTCGGAAAGACGTCCTCGATCACAAGATATTCGCATTCCTCAGCGTTGACAAAGGGAGCGATGTAGGTGTTTTTGGAGGTGATGACGGGCTCTAATTCTTCCATGCCGTCGTCTAAGAGCATTTTTTCTACCTTTGCATCCGGTCTGGGGGTGATCTTGTCGATCATGCTCCAAGGGAAGGAAACCTTGGTTTTGTCATTGACGTAAGCAAGGAATTCTTTGTCGGCAAGTCCTTTTTCCGTCCATTTTTCCGCAAAGGCATTTACGGCAGCATAAAGCTTATCGCCATTGTGGGAGCAATTGTCCATGCTGACCATGGCGATGGGAAGTTTTCCAGCCTGAAATCTTGCGTAAAGCAGGGATACGACTTTTCCAAGGTAGCTGCAAGGCTTCGCAGGGCCGTTCTCATAATCCTGCGCAACGCTGGGGAGTAATTCGCCCTTGCCGTTTACAAGGCTGTAGCCTTTTTCGGTGATCGTGAAGCTTGCCATCTGCAGGCTGGGATTCCGGAAGATTTCCTTCAGTCTGCCATATTCGGTTTCATTCTCGGAATCGAGGATCAAGGACTCCATGATGGATCCCACCACGGTCTTTTCAACGGTTCCGGCCGCCTTTAGCGTAGCCAGGAGGCTTAGGTTGTCGTGGGGTCTGTTGCTTTTTTCGATGATTTCGTAATCATATCCTTCTGCGGCAATCAGGCCAACGTCGGTGACTCCCTGATTCAGGAGGTTTTGCATTACGTTCGCCTGGAATGCCCTAAAGATGTTGCCTGCGCCGAAGTGGATCCACGTGGGTCTCTCCTGCGTGTTTTTCTTTACTTTCTCATAATCAAACTCGGGCAACTGGTATCCCTTTGCAAGATACTCGGCTTTCCCTTCCCTAATTCCTTCTAACGTTAATTTCATTTCATCACTCTTTCTGCCAGGATCCTGGCCATGGTTATGGTATCATGGATTTCGGCTGGGCGTCATGGCCCGCCGCGCAAGACACGCTTCGTTTTCTACTCGGGCCGCGCGCCTTATTTGTCGCCATTCGCCCTATCCGCCCGCAAGCGGGCACGGGCTCGGTGGCGACGGCTAAGCGCAGCCCTCGTAACGAAAGCCTCGCTATTGTCTTCGCGCGGCGGGCCATGACGCCCAGCCAAAGTCCGTGCTGGGGTTCGCGTGGGGCTGGATTTGATGTTTGGGGGAGGGGGGCGACTACCGCCGCAACCCGACTACCAAACCATTAAGCACCAAATCCAACCCCACGCGAAATTATATTTATATAATTTTTTTATATTACTAAGCAATCTGCAAGTCCCATTCCATAAAGAGATATTGTGACGTGGAGATTACGTAAACGGGTTGGAACATGCCGGTGAGTCAGCACAGACGATAGCGTGTCTTGCGGACTCGCCGGCATGCGCCAACCGTGACTAAGGTTAGTCCCCGACAAACTTACTTATGGGACTTGCAGATTGCCTCCCAGAGTCCGTTGAGGTAGGTGGCGCCGAGTGCCCTATCGTAAAGACCATAGCCAGGCATTGCCACCTCGTCCCAGATCATGCGTCCGTGATCAGGACGGATGGGTCCTTCGAAACCAATGTCGTAAAGGGCGAGCATGATCTCGTACATGTCGAACGTGCCGTCGCTGGAAAGATGTGCGGACTCCTCGAAATCAGTGGGAGAGTTAAACTTCAGGTTACGAACGTGTGCAAAGTGGATACGGCCTTTCAGGGAACGGATCATGTCGGGAAGATCGTTTTCCAGGTTGGTGCCGTAGGAGCCGGAACAGAAAGTCACGCCATTGTGTGGATTGTCCACCATCTTCATCATCCGGAGAATGTTCTGCTTGTTGATGATGATGCGGGGAAGACCGAAGACGCTCCAGGCGGGATCGTCCGGATGAATCGCCATGTTGATGTCATACTTGTCACAGACGGGCATGATACGCTCAAGGAAATACTTCAAGTTTGCAAAGAGCTTCTCGTCATCCACGTCCTTATACATTTCGAAGAGCTCCTTGATGTGTGCCATGCGCTCAGGCTCCCAGCCGGGAAGGATGGCACCGTTGGAGTCACCGCTGATGGAAGCGAACATGTCCTCGGGATTTAAGGCGTCTACGGCTTCCTGCGTATAAGCGAGAACCGTGGATCCGTCGGGACGAACGCGGGCAAGCTCCGTTCTGGTCCAGTCGAAGACGGGCATGAAATTGTAGCATACCATGTGGATGCCGGCCTGTCCAAGACGCTCCAACGTGGTAATATAATTGTCGATGTATTTGTCGCGGTCAGGCGTGCCCACCTTGATGGCGTCGTGAACGTTCACGCTCTCAATGCCAACGAGCTGAAGTCCGGCGTCCTCAATTTCCTTTTTGAGGGCGAGAATGTCCTCCATCTCCCAAACCTCACCCGGCGCCGTGCCGTAAAGGGTGGAGATCACGCCGGTCACCCCGGGGATCTGACGGATCTGTTTCAAAGTAACCGTGTCGTACTTGCTGCCATACCAGCGCAAAGTCATCTGCATGTTTTTATCCTCCTGATCAATGATTATACGTTCTTGGTTCGTAAGCGAAAAACACTTGCGTCCAGCTTTTGTTCTTAGTATAATCAAACCATAAATGCAAGAAAAGAATATATATTGCTGGAAATCATGTAAAAATTGCTACTCTGGGAGATGGCGTGGATGGAATGATTTCATGAAGTGAGGATGCAGAATGGAAAATGACAGACGGACAAAGGGGAAAATACGGCGATTACCGGCAACGGAAGAACGACAGTATCTGATCGATGGGGATTATGAAGCCTATGAGAAGGAAGGCGTGCCGACGGGAGCCATGGCCTTTCATTATCATAATTTTTACGAAATTCTTTACGTGCTGGAGGGAGAGTATTCCTCCATGGTGGAAAACCAAAGCTATCACTTGCACAAGGGCGATTTTTTGCTGATCGATCAAAACGTTATGCATAAGTATCAGCCTACGGAGGGAAAAAATGAGAATTCCAGGCGCATCATATTGTGGGTGACGGGAGCCTTCCTGAAAAGTCTTTCAGACGGGGAACTGGACCTGACGGAATGCTTCCGCCTGCAGGATTCCAGGGCATGGCACTTTCCCGTTTACTATGAGGAAATGCTTCGCGGGTATCTCCTAAAGCTTGCCATGGACGGCGCATCCACGGGGATCCGTCGTGCCATGGACAGAGGATATCTGACGCTGTTTTTTGCACACTTGAATCTTCTTTGCGGCAGAAAGGAATCGCTGCTCTCAGGGGAGTACGTTGCGGAGCATCCGCTCGTGGAGCAGGTAAATGCATACGTGGAAGCGCATCTGGAGGAGAACATCACGCTGGAGCAGCTTGCGGAATGCGTGCACGTGAGCAAGTATCATTTTCTCCGGAAATTTAAGGAGCTGACGGGCGTGACGGCGCATGCCTTTGTCATGAACAAGAGGCTGATCCGTGCATGTGAATTGCTGCAAAAAGGCGAGAGCGTGACAACGGCATACCAGAAAACGGGTTTTGGAGACTATTCCGTTTTCCTGAGAAATTTCCGGGATGCCTTTGGCATATCACCGGGCAAGTATCGGAGTTGACGATTGTTCGGAAACGTGACAGCAGACACGTCCCCGTGACACGTTCGGAAACGTGACAGCAGACACGTCCCCGTGACACGTTAGTAGGCGCCGGGTTCGGAGATGCGGGAGATGCCGGTATAGATTTCTGAGACCTTATACCAGGTGGCGTAATCCGTGACGCCAGTTGCAGGCAGACCGAAGATTCGCTGGAAAATCCGGACGCTGTTGGCAGTGAGGGGACCATAAATCCCGTCCTCTGAAAGCGTCGGTACGGCAGGATAGTTTTGCGCGATGCGGTTTAGCTGGTTTTGAAGCTGGCGGACCTTATCACCGCGGGATCCGTTTTGAAGCGCATATCCGGGATAAGAGGAGGGCACGCCGGAGATTTGCTGCGCAGAATTTAAATATAGGTCATTGCCAAAATAATACCGCAGAATCTCGATGGCGCTGTAGCCCTCATCGGCCAAATACCGGGAGCCCCATTGGCTTAGGCCGCGGCAGGTGGCTTTTTTGCCGTCGCAGTAAGCGGTAAAGATCGGCTGGCGCACGCCCGGGCGGGAGAGGTAGTTGGCAAAGACGTTGTCTACGATCTGGTCAACGTTCTCGTAGGTATTTCTGCCCTTGACCCATTTCTGGTCATATGCCGTCGAAGAAGTAATTGTGAAATTATAGCCTTTGGACCGGTACCATTCCACGTAGACGCGGTTTAGCGTAAAGGATTGGATGGCAAGCACGTTTGCGAGAATTGCGGCTTCCGGCCAGGTGGAATAGATCTCGTTTGCAGCCACGTTTTTAATATAATCTTTGTAGCGCACGTAATAATTGGGGGCAGTTGAGTCCGCGGGGACGCCGTCGTGAACGATGACGTATTCCGGAATCACGACGCGGCTCAGGACAATCTCACCGGTATCCGGCAAAGGTTTGATTTCTTCTTCGGGGAGCTTTGGGGGATACTCTCCATACAGTGCGTGGGCTGGAATGACGTAGATCTCTTCCCCGCCTGACGTTTCGGGCAGGAAAAGAGGGCGAAGGCGGATTGTTTGGAGGGCCAGTTCCCCCGGAAGAATCTGGATGCCGTCGACGAGCGCCGTTTCATAATCCGGCACCGTGACGGAAACGCTTACCTGCGCATAGGGCTGTGGCTGGTCAGGAGCGAGCGAGAGAGAAACGTTTGGTGCCGGAATGGAAATGACTTTGGTCTGACCGGATTCATCCGTGGTCACGGTATCAATGGTTTGCCCGGAATCTCCCGTAAAAGAAACGCGGACAAGCGCACCTTGAATGGGCAATAGCCCCAAGGAGGAAGTGATCATGATTTTTAGCGTCCCGACAGACGCCGCGGCGGGAAAAACCGGAGCCAGGGGGACGTCAGGAATTTCAAGGTTGGTCATAAGATTTTCTCACAGAGCCTTTTTCGTTACTTTATGCAGATTTTCCAGATGCGTGACGATGGGAAAAGGATTGAAAAAATGACAAGATTATATTAGTATAGTATTTAAGGATTTTGACGGATAAGGAGGAAAACCATGAACGATCTGTTAGTGCTTAGCAACGTATCGAAGAATTACGGATATGGGAAACTGGCTGTAAACAACGTTTCCATTACCCTTCCGAGAGGCAAGATTATTGGACTTTTGGGGCCAAATGGCAGCGGTAAGACAACGATGATCAAGATGATCAACGGATTGCTCCAGCCAACGGAGGGCGAAATCCGGTTTTTGGGAGAGAAAATCGGACCGGAAAGCAAGGCAAGGATTTCTTATCTTCCGGACCGCACGTATCTTTCTCCCAGCGACACCATCTCGAGCATTTTGGATTATTTTGAGGACTTCTATGAGGATTTCTCACGAGAGAGAGCCGTAAAGATGCTGGAAGACCTCCAGATTGATCCACGTGCCAAGATGAAAACGCTTTCCAAGGGTACCAAGGAGAAGGTGCAGCTCATTTTGGTCATGAGCCGGGAGGCGGATCTTTACGTGCTGGACGAGCCCATTGCAGGCGTGGATCCGGCAGCCAGAGATTACATTTTGCGAACTATATTAAATAATTACCATCAGAATGCTTCCATCTTGATCTCCACGCATCTGATCAGCGACATTGAACAGGTATTGGACGAGGTAATCTTTATGCGCGACGGACGGTTGATCCTGTATGGTTCCGCACCGCAGATCCGGGAGCAACAGGGTAAGTCCGTGGATGCATACTTTAGGGAGGTGTTCGCATGTTAGGAAAATTATTTAAACATGAATTCCGACGCATTGGCAAGATGGCCAGCCTGCTTTTGGCGGTATTCTTTGGAGTTACCGTTTTTGGTGCAATTTATCTTGTATCTCCGCTATTTCACAGCATTATTGATGCCGGCAACAATTCCAGCATGGCGTTAACCGTGGTGAGCGGAATTATAGCCCTGCTTGGCCTTCTTTCCTATATGCTCATGTTGGTTGGACTGAGTTTTGGATTTATCATTTATCTTGGATTCCGTTTCTATCGCAGCATGTATTCCGATGAGGGATATCTGACGAATACCCTTCCGGTGAAATCTTCCCATCTTATCATCGCAAAGATTGCTGCGGGCGGTATCTGGATGCTGATCATGACGCTGGCATTATATGTTTTTGTGGGCTTCTTGGTCATTGTTGGCTATTCACAGATGAGGGGAATTGGTCTCTTCGACGTGATAACCTTCTTTAGGGAAGCGCTTAATATGTTTGTTGAACTTGTGAAAGAAGTCGCAGACTATGACTTTTCCACGTCATGGATTTTATTGATTTGCATGACGATCATCTCCCCTTTTGCTACCTTAAGCATTTTGTTTGGTGCGCTTACTTTGGGACAGTATTCGTGGAAGAATAAAGGACTTATGGGAATTTTGGCATTTATTGGCGTGAGGATCGCAATGTCAATCTTTAGCGGCATACTGAGCCTTGGCATTACCATGTTTCGCACGAATGCGGGAAACGATCCTGAACTCATGTTTATGCTGGCAAATGACAAGTATTTAGTCAATCTTTTAGCCCAAATTATTTTTGCATGTCTTCTGTTTTTCTGGTCCATTCACGTGGTGAGCGACCGATTGAACATGGAGTAGGATTTTGACGTAACGTTGATTTGGGAGGGCTTGAAAAATGAGAGAAGTCATAGATGAGGTCCTTAGCGGGAATTTTGGCAGCGAAACGGGATCCCTTGATTTTTCGCAGGCAACCATGGAACTATCCGTCTATCCGGGAGAAGAATACGAGGGAAGCTTTCAGATTTATGGGGAAAACGATGCTCTGATAAAGGGCCGTGTTTTCTCCACGGATTATCGCGTGGAATGCCTCACCCCGGAATTTGTCGGCAGGGATGCCGGGATTTCATACGTCCTTCACGGCTCATGCCTGGAAACGGGTGAGGTGGTCAAGGGCGCTTTTCGCGTGATTAGTAATCTGGGAGAATATTCCCTGCCCTATGAGGTGACATGTGAGGACGGATGGCCGGAAACCTCTTTGGGTACGGTTCAAACCCTAACGGATTTTGCAAATCTTGCCAAGGGAAATTGGCAGGAGGCCGTGTCTCTTTTTTATTCGGATTCTTTTCTTAAGATCCTTGAGAATGATAATCCCCAAAGTATTCCCATATATTATGGCCTGGCAGCCTATCCGGGACGGGAACAGAACATGGAAGAATTCCTGATCCACGCAGGGAAGAAGCAGTACGTGGAGTTTTTGACGGAGACGCCGCAGGTCACGGTGGAAATGCAACAGGCCGAAGGCGAGTGGCATCTCATGGAGCAGGAGCTTTCGGTGACGAGGAGCGGCTGGGGCTACGTGGCACTCAACGTGGAGGCAGACGGAGAGTTCCTTGTGTTGGAGAAGTCACTTCTTGTGGAAGAAGATTTTCTGGGAAATTACGCCAGGATTCCCTTCTACGTGGATCCAATAAAATTAAAGCCGGGGATCAATCACGGGAAGTTAGTTTTTTATAATTCCTTTACGAGTTTTGAAGTCAGCGTGACCGTAAAAAATGGCATGGCACGTTTGGTGAATCAGGCAAGACTTCATTGGGATCAGACAATCGTGAAGATCATGCGGACCTATGAGCGTTTCCGCACCCGCAAGATGGGACTGGCAAATTGGCTGGACCAGACGCGGGAACAGGTGGACAAGCTGATCGCCATGAATGAGGAGGATCCCATGCCTTGTCTGTTTAAGGCACAGATTCTGATCACGCAGGACAGCCAGAATGAGGCACAGTGGTTACTGTCGCACGCCGTGGACCTTATGGAGAGGCAGCCGGACGTCGATGAGGAGTTATGGGCATATTACCTTTATCTCACCACGCTTCTCAGCAGGGATGAGGAAGAAATCTTAAAGGTGACGGATGAGGTGGAACAGCTCTACCGCAAGAATCCGGAATCCTGGAGGATCGCATGGCTCTTACTGTATCTTTCTGCGGAGTTTATGGATAAACCTGCGGAAAAGCTCCGTTTCATGGAAAAGCAATTTGAGCGCGGATGCCGCAGTTTTGTCATTTACGTCGAAGCATTACAGGCATATCTTGGCAATCCAGCACTTTTGAGAAAGCTTGGCGAGTTTGAAAGACAGGTGCTTTACTATGGCATCCGCAAGGATTATTTCAGTCCGGACCTCGCGGAACGCTTTTTGGGGTTGCTGGCGAAGGACAAAGACTATTCGCCGATTCTATGCAGAATACTGGAAAGACTCTATCGCAAACGGAAGGATGCGCGCATCGTGCAGCACCTGTGCGAGCTTTTCGTCCGGGGCGGCATTCTTGGACCGAAGGCTTTGCCTTGGTACGAAAAGGGAGTGGAGGAACAGCTCCGTATCACGAACCTTTACGAATCCTTCATGTCTTCCATTGATCCGGAGGAGAGAAAGAGCTTGCCCAAGGCAGCAGTATTGTATTTCTCTTACCAGAATAAATTGGATCAGGACCGCACCGCCTTTTTGTATGACTACGTGCTGGACAATAAGGTTTTGTATGCTGACGTCTATGATAAATACGTGCTGCGGTGCAGGGATTTTGTGAATGACCAGATTGCAAAAGGAAGGATCAATCGCCATTTGGCACGCATCTATTCCCGGATGCTGACGCCGGAGGTGATCAGCGAACAAAATGCTGACGTCCTGATCAGGCTCCTGTTTACCGTGAAGGTCCGCGTGAAGGACGAACGGATGAAGAAATTGATCGTCTTTGCGAAGGGAAGCATGATCGGCATGGAGTACCCGCTGATCGGCGGGGAGACGCTGGCACCGGTCTATGGCGAAGACAGTACGCTGATTTTCGAGGATGCCTTTGGGAACCGGTTTGCTGATGAAATTTCTTTTGAGACGGAGCGTTACCTGAAACCGGACCTTTTCCTGGAGGGATTGGAAAACAAGAACATGCAGTCTCCGGAGTTTGACTTATACCTGCTAAATAAAACCGGGGATGAGCCCTTAGGGGACGAGTTGGCCGAGAAGGCGATCGGTCTTTGTTCATGGGAAGGATTGGAGACGGGAAAGAAATCGCAGATTTGCCTTCGTCTGTTAAAGCAATTCTTTGAAGGGGCACAGCCAGAGAGAATGGATGAGCTCTTTGGAATCATGAAGGCTTTGCCGCTCACGCTCACGCAGCGCATGGAAGCGGCTAAGTACGCCGTGCTTCGTGGTGATTATGAAATTCCCTACGCATGGATGCAGGAGTTTGGTCCGTATTTTATGGATGGTAATACGCTGGCAAGGCTTTTGGGGAATCTTTTGGCGGGCGGATGCAGCGAGGAGCCGAGCATCACTGCGGCAGTGACGTATCTCTTCCGCAGGGGAAAGGCGAGCGCACTCGCCTTAGATTATCTGAGCAAATACGGTGAGGGACGGCTGAAGGATCTCAGGGATCTTTGGAAGGAGATGCGGGAGAATTCCCTTGACGTTACGGCGTTGGAAGAAAGAATCCTGATTCAGATGATTTTCTCGGGTGCCTATGTTGCCGAGCGGTCTGAGATTTTTGAAGAATACTACAAAAATGCGGGGGAATCCTCCGTGATCAAGGCTTACGTCATTCAGGGCAGTTATGATTACTTTGTCAAGGAGCGGACGACGGATTCCATTTGTTTTCGCGTCATGCTGGATGGCGCGCGGTGGGAGTCGAACCTTCCAAAGGTATGTAAGCTGGCCTTTCTAAAGCATTACGCGGAGAACCCTTCCGAAGTTTCCAGGGAAGTGGACGGCGCGCTGGACGCGTTCCTTCGGGAAATGATGGCGGAGAAGATCCATTTCGAGTTTTATCACAAGCTAAGACATCAAAGGCATCTCTTGGGTGAACTGGCGGACAAGTGCCTTGTGGAATACCGCACAAAACCTGGCGGACGCGCCCGGATCCATTACGTGATAACGAAGGATGGCGAAAAGGGTCAGGAATACCTGTCTGAGAACATGAGAGACGTATTCTGCGGAATCTGTTGCCGGGAATTTGTGTTGTTCTTTGGCGAGACGCTGCAGTATTACGTGACGGAAGAGATTGGCGGGGAAGAGACCATGACGGTTTCGGGAACGCTTCAGTGCCGTGAAACGGATGCAGATGCCGCGGGAACAATGTACGGCATGATCAATGACATGGTCATGAGTCAGGGCATGCAGGACGGGGATGCACTGGATGAAGCATTGGAACACTATTATTTTAAGGAGTTTTGCGGCGAAAGCCTGTTCACTTTGCGATAGGGCTCTTGGGAGGACGGAAAATGCTTAAAATTGGCAGCAATCAAAAATTAATCGTGGGATATGACCTCGGATGGGATTATGCCCAGATTAGCTTCTGCAATGCGGCGGGAAGTCCCGTGGAAACGGTGTCTTCCGTTGCGGGTTCGGAATATTTCAGCATACCGACGGTGCTCTGTAAACGCCCGGGCGTCAACCAGTGGTTTTATGGTAAGGAGGCTCTGCAGTACGCTCAGGAGAATCAGGGGATCCTGGTGGAGAACCTGCTTCAGCTTGCCGTGGACGGAGAGTCCGTCCAGATCGACGGCGGAGAGTATGATCCCGTTGCATTGCTGACGCTGTTTTTCAAGCGGAGCCTTGGCATGCTATCCAGCGCTGCCGGCACGGAAAAGATCGAAGCACTGATGATTACCTGTGACCGGTTGGACGCGACCGTGACCGCGGTTTTGGAAAAACTGTCCGCAAACCTCCGGCTTAAGACGGAGAAGATCGCGTGGCAATCCCATCAGGAGAGCTATTATGATTATCTGATCCATCAGCAGGGCGAACTGTGGAAGGAGCCTTCCATTCTCTTTCATTATCAGGGAAACCGCATGATCTGTTATCGGATGGAATGTAACAGGAGGACAAAGCCCGTCGTTACGTTTATTCACAGGGAAGAGGAGGAATTTCCGTCCAAGGCATCCCTGTCAGGCAAGGAACAGGAAGGAAATCAGATCCTGGACCGTACCTTTTTAGAGTTGGTTCAAGAGAAGATCGGAAACGGAAGGATCGCATCCGTCTATCTGATCGGAGACGATTTTTCAGAGGATTGGCTCAAGGAATCCTTAAAATTCCTGTGTGACAGAAGGCGGATATTCCTTGGGAATAATCTCTTTTGCAAGGGCGCCTGTCACGGCATGCTCGAGCATTTTCATCCGAGCGACGTGGCAAGCGAGTACGTATTCCTTGGGGAAGACAAGCTAAAGAGCAACATTGGCATGAACGTTTTCCGTCAGGGCAACAGCACGTATCTTCCCCTCTTGGATGCGGGAACAAACTGGAAGAAAGCGACGACAAGCCTGGAATTTTATTTAAAGGGCGAGAACGTGGTGGAACTGACGGCAACAAGCCTTGTGGGCGGAGGAAAAATGGTCTTGCCCATAGAACTGGAGGGACTTTCCGCAGACATGGCACGCATCCGCATGACGCTGTACGCGAAGGGTGAGAAATTGCTTCACGCACGGTTTGCGGATCTGGGCTTTGGAGAATTCCGTCCCGCGGAGACGAGAGTTTGGGAAAAAGACGTCACGTTAGACTAGGAGGCATTTATGCAGGCATATCTTTGCGTGGGAGAGTATTCTTCCGTACCATATCTGATCCAGGGCCTGGAAATGCGGGTATATTGCATGGAGGAGCTCTGTTACGGACTTAAGGAAAATGCATTTCTTCTCGACAGCTCCATCATGAGCGATACGCTGCTCCGTTGGATCCGGGAGCGCTGCGGGCTGGATGAGCTGGCGGATTTTCTGTATCCCATGGTTCACCGGCAGGGATCCTTAAGCACCTTTGTCTCTGCCATTTTGCAGTACGTGGGACTGTATGACGCGGAAACCATCCGCCAGGTGGAACAGATCCTCAAGAAGGGCGCCGGACTTTCGAGTCTGGAAAAACGGAAGGAGCAGGTGGATTATCTGGCCAAAAAGAAGAAATACGTGGCAGCCATCCGTGGCTATGACGGGCTGCTCTTGAAATGGG
The DNA here is from genome assembly GCA_024693365.1 of Acetatifactor sp. Classification (GTDB taxonomy): domain Bacteria; phylum Bacillota; class Clostridia; order Lachnospirales; family Lachnospiraceae; genus Acetatifactor. The sequence continues at coordinate 27,942 of JAILLF010000043.1, forward strand.
AGGAGTTTGGAGAGATGGGACTTTCCGTTCCAGGAGACGAACTTAAGGCCAACATCTGCCATAACAAGGGCGTGGCCTACGCGAGGCTGATGCTGTACGGCCAGGCCGGTGACAGCTTCCTTTCCGCCTACCGCATCACGGGAAATGAGGAGGAGTATCTTTGTTTTCTGGCGACAAAGCGCATGGAACTGCCGGAAAGCCAGTACGTCGGTTTTGCGGCAGGGGAGATGGAGCATTATGAACTCACCTTGGAACTCGAGAAAAAGATGGAGGAGCTAAGGCGTGAATTCCGGCTTCAGCCGGCGGAACTGATGCTGAGGGAACGCAGGGAAGCAAAGGAATCCGGCGACGAACGTTACTATCAGGAAGAAGGGGCGAAGCTCTGCGAATCGCTCAAAAACCAGTACCGGTTTAGCGTCGGGGAGTGATTCTCGATTTATACAAAAAAACCATCAATTTTTTTCGAATTTTCTTGATTTTTTCTATTGAAAATTTTCGATAAACGTGTTTATCTATTAAAGTGATTTCTTTTGAAATTATTTTTCAGTATGACAAGAGAGCGAGGTAAATTGAGTATGCAGGAGCTGAAACCCATCAAAGAGGGTAAAGTGCGCGAGATCTATGACAACGGCGACAGCCTGATCATGGTTGCCACGGATCGCATCAGTTGCTTTGACGTGATTCTTCACAACGTTGTTACGAAGAAGGGTACCGTACTTACGCAGATGTCCAAGTTTTGGTTTGACATGACGAAGGACATTATTCCCAACCACATGATTTCCGTTGACGTAAAGGACATGCCTGAGTTCTTCCAACAGCCGAAATTCGACGGCAACAGCATGATGTGTAAGAAACTGGAGATGCTTCCCGTGGAGTGCATTGTTCGCGGCTACATCACCGGAAGCGGTTGGGCCAGTTACGTAAAGAACGGCACGGTTTGCGGCATCAAGCTTCCTGAGGGATTAAAGGAGTCTGACAAATTACCTGAGCCTATCTATACTCCTTCCACAAAGGCGGAGATCGGAGATCATGACGAGAACATCTCATACGAGCAGAGCGTGGAATATCTTGAGAAGCGTTTCCCCGGTAAGGGCGAAGAATATGCTTCCAAGCTTCGGGATTATACCATCGCCTTATATAAAAAGTGCGCAGACTACGCACTGACCAGAGGCATCATCATCGCTGACACGAAATTTGAATTTGGTCTTGATGAGAACGGAAACATTGTTTTGGGCGACGAGATGCTTACCCCTGACAGCTCCCGTTTCTGGCCTGCGGAAGGGTATGAACCCGGACATGCACAGCCTTCCTTCGACAAGCAGTTTGCAAGAGACTGGCTGAAGGCAAATGAGCATGACTGGACCTTGCCTGACGAGATCGTGCAGAAGACGATCGACAAGTACCTTCAGGGATATGAACTGCTGACAGGTAAAAAATTAGTATAACCATATCATGGCCCAAGGCAATGCTTTCAACGGCGTAAGCACCTTGGGCTATCGAAGTTTAAAAACGTAAGGAGAACGTAAATGAGTACTGACAGATATCAGAGTCCATTATCAGAAAGATATGCCAGCAAGGAAATGCAGTTTATCTTTTCACCCGACATGAAGTTCCGCACTTGGAGAAAGCTTTGGATTGCCCTTGCCGAGACGGAGAAGGAGCTTGGCCTCTCCCAGAACGGAAAGCCCGTCATCACGCAGGAACAGATCGATGAGTTAAAGGCGCATGCCGAGGATATCAACTATGACGTGGCACAGGCCAGGGAAAAGGTGGTACGCCACGACGTGATGAGCCACGTATATGCTTACGGGCAACAGTGCCCCAAAGCGGCAGGCATTATCCATCTTGGCGCTACGTCCTGCTACGTTGGCGATAATACGGACATTATCGTTATGACCGAGGCTTTAAAGCTCGTTCGCAAAAAGCTGATCAACGTGATGAAGGAGCTGGCTGATTTCGCTGACAAGTATAAGGCACAGCCAACGCTTGCATTCACGCACTTCCAGCCTGCACAGCCCACGACCGTTGGCAAGCGCGCGACCCTGTGGCTTCAGGAGTTTTCTCTTGACTTAGAGGACTTGGATCACGTGCTTTCTACCATGAAGCTTCTTGGTTCCAAGGGAACCACGGGTACTCAGGCATCGTTCCTCGAGCTCTTTAACGGAGATCAGGAGACCATCGACAAGATCGATCCCATGATCGCGGCAAAGATGGGCTTCAAGGAGTGCTATCCCGTATCCGGCCAGACCTATTCCAGAAAGGTTGACACCAGGGTGGCCAACGTACTCGCAGGCATTGCAGCCAGCGCTCACAAGATGAGCAATGACATTCGTCTGCTCCAGCATCTGAAGGAAGTGGAAGAGCCTTTCGAGAAGACGCAGATCGGTTCCTCTGCCATGGCATATAAGAGAAATCCCATGAGAAGCGAGAGAATTGCTTCCCTGTCCAGATACGTTATGATCGACGCGCTGAATCCTGCCATCACCTCGGCAACCCAGTGGTTTGAGAGAACGCTCGATGATTCCGCAAACAAGAGACTGTCCATTCCAGAAGGCTTCCTTGCCATTGACGGCATTCTGGATCTTTGCCTGAACGTGGTGGACGGCCTGGTGGTATATCCCAAGGTGATTGAAAAGAGACTTCGCAGCGAGCTTCCCTTCATGGCGACGGAGAATATCATGATGGATGCCGTAAAGAACGGCGGCAACCGTCAGGAGCTTCACGAGCGCATCCGTGAGCTTTCCATGGAAGCAGGACGCAACGTCAAGGTGGAAGGCAAGGACAATAACCTCCTTGAACTCATTGCGGCAGATCCTGCCTTTGGCCTCTCTCTCGAAGACCTTCAGAAGTGCATGGATCCTTCGAAATACGTTGGCCGCAGCGTTGTTCAGGTTGACGCCTTCCTCACTGGCGTCATCCGCCCCATCCTCGCTGCCAACGCCGACCTTCTTGGCGTCAAGGCAGAGATCAACGTGTAGGAAATTCATGATTCATAATTTATAATGTCATTTAACTGATTAATGAAAGTTAATGGCTTGAAACAATCTCGAGGGGATGTTTGAAATAGGCTCCTATTTAAACAAAGCCCCGAGTTCTTCAAAATATACAGTAAGGAGAAATGACATGGGCGGATTTTTTGGAGTTGCATCAAAAGAGGATTGTACGTTTGACCTGTTCTTTGGTACGGACTATCATTCCCACTTGGGAACGCGCCGCGCGGGAATGGTGGTATACGGCAAGAAAGGCTTTGACCGTGCGATCCACAACATCGAAAACGCACCCTTCCGTACTAAATTTGACGGTGACGTGAATTCCATGGAGGGAAATCTGGGAATCGGATGTATTTCCGACTATGAACCACAGCCCCTGCTTATGAGATCGCATCACGGCACCTACGCCATCACCACCGTGGGCAAGATCAACAATGCAGAAGCCTTGACGAAACAGATCTTTGACAACGGCCTGTCCCACTTTATGGAGATGAGCAGCGGCGAGATCAATGCGACTGAGCTGGTTGCGGCACTGATCAATCAGAAGGACAACATGGTGGAAGGCATTCGCTATGCACAGGAGGTCATCGACGGATCCATGAGTATCCTGATTTTGACGCCCCTGGGCCTGTATGCCGCAAGAGACCGGCTTGGAAGAACGCCGGTGGTGATCGGAAAGAAAAAGGACGCCTATTGCGTTTCCTTTGAAAGCTTTGCTTATCTGAACCTGGGATATGAAGATTGCAAGGAATTAGGACCTGGAGAAATTGCGGTGGTAACGCCTGAAGGCGTAAAGACGCTTGTAAATCCCGGCAAGGACATGAAAATTTGTACCTTCCTTTGGATCTATTACGGCTATCCTTCCTCGTCCTACGAGGGAATCAGCGTGGAGCAGATGCGTTATAACTGCGGCGCAGCCCTGGCGAAGAGAGATGCCGGCAGGGATCACGTAAAACCGGACATCGTTGCCGGCGTACCGGATTCCGGAACGGCACATGCCATCGGATACGCAAATGAGTCCGGCATTCCGTTCTCCAGACCGTTTATCAAATACACGCCGACATGGCCGAGATCCTTCATGCCGACAATGCAGACGCAGAGAAACCTGATCGCGAAGATGAAGCTGATTCCCGTGCATGACCTGATCCAGGACAAGAAGCTTCTTTTGATCGATGATTCCATCGTGCGAGGAACGCAGCTTCGCGAGACGACGGAATTCCTGTATCAGAGCGGGGCGAAGGAGGTTCACATCCGTCCTGCCTGCCCGCCGCTTCTGTTCGGTTGTAAATACTTGAATTTCTCCAGATCCACCTCTGAGATGGACCTGATTGCGAGAAGAGTATTGAAAGACATGGAGCAGGAAGGTTTGAAGATCGACTTAAAGAAGTACGTGGATCCCAACACGAATGAATACAATGACATGGTGGCGCGCATTGGAAAGCAACTCAATTTCACCACCTTGCATTTCCACAGACTGGACGACATGATCAACTCCGTTGGCATTGACAAAGAAAAGCTTTGTACTTACTGCTGGGATGGCAGAGAGTAATCAAAACGCAAACTTGATGAATTCAAAACGTGAGGAATTCACGGAAAGAAAGGAAAAAATATATGGTTAAAGCAGTTGTAGGAGCAAACTGGGGCGACGAAGGAAAAGGTAAGATCACGGACATGATGGCAGAGAAAGCGGACGTAATCGTACGTTTTCAGGGCGGCGCAAATGCAGGACACACGATCGTGAACTGCTATGGTAAATTCGCATTGCATACGTTACCTTCCGGCGTCTTTTACGGACACACCACCAGCGTGATCGGCAATGGCGTGGCGCTGAACATTCCCCTTTTGTTCAAAGAGATTCAGTCCATTGTTGAGAGAAACGTGCCCATGCCCAAAATCTTGGTTTCCGATCGTGCACAGATCGTGATGCCATATCACATTCTCTTTGATCAGTATGAGGAGGAGCGCCTGGGCGGTAAGTCCTTTGGATCAACCAAGTCCGGCATCGCGCCTTTCTATTCTGACAAATATGCAAAGATCGGTTTCCAGGTCAACGAGCTGTTTGACGAGGAAGGCTTAGCTGAAAAGGTTAGAAGCGTGTGTGCGGTAAAGAACGTTCTCTTAAAGCATCTCTACAATAAGCCAGAGATCGATCCTGAAGAGCTGTTAAAGACCCTGCATGAGTATAAAGAGATGATCGCGCCTTACGTTTGCGACGTTTCCTCATTCCTTGACCGTGCGCTGAAGGACGGCAAGACCGTTCTGCTAGAGGGTCAGCTGGGAACCTTGAAGGATCCCGATCACGGAATCTATCCCATGGTTACGAGTTCCTCCACGCTCGCTGCATATGGTGCGGTAGGCGCAGGAATTCCGCCCTATGAGATCAAGCAGGTTGTGACGGTATGTAAGGCATATTCTTCCGCAGTAGGCGCAGGCGCGTTTGTTTCCGAGATTTTTGGGGATGAGGCGGATGAGCTTCGTCGCCGCGGCGGAGACGGTGGTGAGTATGGCGCAACCACCGGAAGACCCAGAAGAATGGGTTGGTTTGACTGCGTTGCTTCCAAGTATGGCTGCCGTCTGCAGGGAACTACGGACGTAGCCTTCACGGTATTGGACGTGCTCGGATACTTGGATGAGATCCCTGTTTGCGTGGGATATGAGATTGACGGAAAGGTGACGACGGACTTCCCCGTAACGCACCTTCTTGAGAAGGCAAAGCCCGTGCTTAGAACGCTCCCCGGATGGAAGTGTGACATACGCGGCATCGACAGGTATGAGGATCTTCCGGAGAACTGCAGAAACTATATTGAGTTTATTGAAAAGCAGATCGGATATCCCATCACCATGATCAGCAATGGTCCCAGAAGACAGGACATCATTTACAGGGAGAGCCCTTTGAAGAAGGCGTAAAAGAGATTGACCGGGAAAGGATGACGGGAGAGCGTGATCAAAAACATAATTTTTGACATTGGAAACGTGCTGACAGACTTCCGGTGGGCAGAGTTCCTTGCGGACAAGGGCTTTTCAGAGGAAGAGATCGGACGCATCGCAAAGGCCAGCGTATTAACGCCGGTCTGGGCAGAACTTGACCGCGGCGTTTGGAGCTTTGACGAAGTGATGGCTGGATTTATCAAGAATGATCCGGAGATAGAAGAGAAGCTTCACAAGGCTTTTGACGACATGACTGACATAGTCACAATCCGGGACTATGCGGTAGGTTGGATAAAAAAGCTCAAAGAAAAAGGCTTTTCCGTCTATTGTCTCTCGAACTTTTCGGAAAAGATTGAGAGAGAATGCAAGAAAGGCCTAGTCTTTCGGGAGTATATGGATGGAGGGCTCCTCTCCTGGAACGTAAAGCTGATCAAACCGGATCCGGCATTTTATCAGCTTTTACTCGACAGATATTCCCTGATTCCCGAGGAAAGCGTTTTTGTGGATGACCTTCCTGCAAATGTTGCGGCAGGTCAAAAGCTCGGGATCCATGGGATTGTATTCGAAACGCCCGAGCAGGCATGGAAAGATCTTGAAGCATTAAATTCATAAGAATTACCGGGAGAGGTCACTCCTGATCGGAGGCTTCTCCCGTTTTGTTTTCTGAAGCATTCTCCTTCAAGTCCAAGGACGCTATGGTGTGCTTTTGCGTGAGCACTCCGTACATCCACGTATAGATCCAGATGAGGAGGGGAATAGTCACGGTGCCGATCAGGCAGAGCATGAACCATTGCCCGGAGGAACTTCTGTCAAAGATCGCGACAATGAGAGTCGTGACGTATAACGCAAGTAACAGTATAATGCCGATGATGGCGGCGATGCGTTTCGCCGTCATTTTAGTTGACTTGCCATTCCTGCCGGAAGCATTTGCATTTGTCTTTTCATTTGTGTTTGCAGACATGGGATACCTCTCATTCTTTTTATGGTTATTCATTGTAAAGCAGTTTTAACAGTGCCTCGGGCGTCATGGACTGAATCTGCGCCGCATCCGGGAAGGTTTCCTCGCTCCATCGGAATTGCGCGCTTTTTTTCAGGTAAGACTTGGGGGATTCGCAGTCGGGAAAACGGGAGTACCAGTCGGGATAATAGGTTCGCATGTAGTTTTCTGCCAGCTTAACGGCATCCTTGGCCTTAGCTGACTTGGCAATCCCGCAAAGCCGCACGCCGGGAGGACTGGAATGCACGAGCAAGACGCTGCCGTCTTCGCAGGTGCCAAGGCTGATCCAGACGTGTCCGTTCATGCTGGCAACGTCGCCTGGTTTCCACTCAGCCACGGATTTTGCGGCCGTGAATTCTCCCAATCCCAAGGCGGCTAAGCTTTGAGCCACTTCGGTAGAAGTATAAACGTAGCCTTCTTTACCGTCTTCCGTTTCCAAAGTGTTATATACGACCCAGCCGACGAAGCCGGAGCAGTCTAACCCGTCGTGGATCTGATAGCGGGTCTTTTTGTAGTTATAGTTTGACGGAAGTTCTTTTGCGAATTCCTTCCATCCGGGGCATAACCCAATGGTGCGGGTTTCCACGCCGGCTCCGGTGTCTTCTTCATTCCAGCCGCCTCCCCATATATAGGCGGTTTCTCCGACGGGTAACAGGGCGGTTTTTAGAAAATATTCCAAACCGTGCATTTCCGGTTCCTCTTGGTCAACCTGCGCCCCGTCCGCAACGTCTGGTTCCGTTTGGAAGCTTGCGTCAAGAGAGACGACGACTCCCGAAGAAGGCGCGGCGGCTTCGATTGAGCTTTCCGCGATGGTGACCGACGCCATGCCGGCGGAACCGTCATCGCAGCCGGCAAGGAAAAGACAGACGAGGAGGGGCAAGGCCCATCCAAATCTTTTTCTCATCATTTATATTCTCCGTGCGTGAAATCTATTCTGATAACATTCTTATTGTATACCCAAAATGCGGGGAACTGCAAGGGAATACGTAAGTTTTTATTGATTTAAGGGCTCTTTTGTTATATACTAGTATAAGTTATAAGGAAAATGGCAGGCATAAGGCCTGTAAATAAGTAAGGATGGTATAAAATTATGGCACTTTTAGAGAAATGGCGCAGCGTAGCATACAATGAGAGATTGGGCAAGGACGAGCTTCAGAGACTTTGGGGCGTATATTTTAAGAGAGAGCAGGACATCTATGCGGAACTCTTAAAGAATCCTGATGAAGTCGTGAAGGGTACCGTTAAGGAACTTGCCGAGCGCTATAACGTTGACGTAATGACGATGACGGGATTCCTTGATGGCATCAATGACAGCCTGATCGAGAAGAACCCCATCGAGGAGATGGAAGAGGACACCGAGGTGAACCTTGGATTTGACAAGGCACTCCTTTACAAGAACATGGTGGCTGCAGATGCGGAATGGCTTTACAAGCTGGATGCATGGAATGACATCTTTGACGACGAGACCAGAAAGCGTCTTTATAAGGAGCAGAAATCCTCTACGACCGTGATCAAGGGGGACAAGATTTATCCCAACGATCCCTGCCCCTGCGGATCCGGAAAGAAATACAAGAAATGTTGCGGTAAGAAATAAGGAACGATGGAATGGAGCTTTTCCCTTAGGGGGGAGGCTCGTTCTTGTTAAAAGTCAAAAGCTAAAAAGGGGAGAGAGAACATGAAAAAACTGGAAGAATACGTAAGGTCAATACCTGATTTTCCCGAGAAGGGGATTATCTTTCGCGACGTAACCAGCGTGCTGCAGGATGCGGAGGGACTTCATTTGGCCATCAGTACCATGCAGGATCTGGTGAAGGATTTGGAATTCGACGTGGTCGTGGGACCGGAATCCAGAGGTTTTATTTTTGGCACCCCCATTGCATATAATCTTCACAAGCCCTTTGTTTTGATCAGAAAGAAAGGCAAGCTTCCCTGTGAGACGGTGAGCATTGACTATGACTTGGAATATGGCAAGGCTACCATTGAAATGCACAAGGACAGCATCAAGCCCGGTCAGAAGGTTCTGATCGTGGATGACCTGATTGCAACCGGCGGTACGACGGAAGCCATGATCAAGCTGATCGAAAGCCTTGGCGGCGAAGTGGTTGGCGTCGTGGTACTCATGGAATTGGCAGGATTAAAGGGACGCGAGAGGATTGCAGGTTACCGTTTGGATTCCGCGATCGTTTATCCCGGGAAATAAAAAGAATTTTGATGACGTAGGAGTGGTTACGGATGACGGAAGAGATGAATGACGTCAAATATAGCGATGGTCCGTTGGCAAAGCCGCAGGAATTTGAGACTCCCGAGCAGTTGTATCAGGAGCTTATTTCGTGTGTCAAAACCTACCATCCCAGTGACGACATTACCGCCATCGCAAAAGCCTACGAAACTGCCGGCAAGGCGCATGAAGGCCAGACCAGAAAATCCGGAGAACCATATATTATCCATCCGTTGAACGTCGCCATTATTCTGGCAGAATTGGAAATGGATAAGGAAACCATCATCGCAGGCATTTTACATGACGTGGTGGAAGATACGGCGATGACGCAGGAGGATTTGGAACGGGAATTTGGAGAGGACGTTGCGCTCTTAGTGGACGGCGTTACCAAGTTGGAAAAAATTCCTCTTAGTTCCGACGTGGATCAGTCGGAAGCAAAACTGGAGATGCAGGCGGAGAACCTCCGGAAAATGTTCCTTGCCATGGCGAAGGACATTAGAGTCATTTTGATTAAGCTTGCGGACAGACTCCACAACATGCGCACTCTTCAGCACCAAAAGCCTGAAAGTCAACAGCGCATTGCGAGAGAAACACTGGAGATTTACAGCCCCATTGCCCAGAGACTGGGCATCAGCAAAATTAAGATCGAATTGGACGACCTGTCCTTAAAATATTTGGAGCCGGAAGCTTACCGGGATTTGGTAAACCAGATCGCCATGAAGAGAAGCGCCCGTGAACAATACATCCAAGGCATAGTGAATGAAGTACGTAACATCATAGACGCGGCGGGCATCAAGGCTAAGGTTGAAGGACGCGTGAAGCACTTCTTCAGCATTTACAAGAAAATGAAGAACCAGAATAAGACTCTGGATCAGATCTATGACTTGTTTGCCGTCAGGATTATTGTGGATTCCGTCAAGGACTGTTATGCGGCGCTGGGAGAGATCCATGCGCACTACAAACCCGTTCCCGGACGATTTAAGGATTACATTGCGATCCCGAAGGCCAACATGTATCAGTCTCTCCACACAACGCTGATCGGGACCAGCGGCCAGCCCTTCGAAATCCAGATCCGTACCTTTGAAATGCATAAGGCTGCGGAATATGGTATTGCGGCACACTGGAAATACAAGGAAGCCTCTGACGGCAAGAAGGTGGAGACGCAGGAAGAGGAGAAGCTGGTTTGGCTGCGACAGATCCTTGAATGGCAGCAGGACATGTCAGACAATCGTGAATTCATGAACCTGCTGAAGAATGACCTGGATCTGTTCTCTGATCAGGTATATTGCTTTACGCCGACCGGTGAGGTCAAAAATCTTCCCGCAGGCTCCACGCCCATTGATTTTGCGTACAGCATCCATTCAGCCGTGGGCAATAAGATGGTGGGCGCCCGGGTCAACGGCAAGCTGGTAACCATTGATTACCAGATCAAGAACGGCGACCGCATTGAGATCATCACTTCCGGAAACTCGAAGGGACCTAGCCGCGACTGGCTGAGCGTCGTAAAGAGTACCCAGGCGAAGAATAAGATCAATCAGTGGTTTAAGAGCCAGGGAAAAGAAGAGAACGTTTCCAGGGGAAAGGATCTCTTAAACACGTATTGCAAAACAAAAGGCATTAACATGGCGAGCCTTCTTTCCACGGAATACATGGACGCCATCATGCATAAATATGGTTTCCGCGATTGGGACAGCGTGCTTGCGGCCATTGGTCACGGAGCGCTCAAGGAAGGCCAGATCATTGGACGCCTTCAGGAGTATTACGACAGAGACCATAAGAAAGAACTGACCAACGAGGAAGTGTTGGCGACCATAGCGGAAAATGGTCAGGCAGCGGGGCATCCCGTTCGCATGCGTTCAAAGGGCGGCATCCTTGTCAAGGGAATCGCGGATCTTTCCGTAAGGTTTTCAAAATGCTGTTCTCCGGTGCCCGGAGATGAAATCGTAGGCTTTGTCACGAGGGGCAGGGGCATTAGCATTCACCGCACGGACTGCGTCAATATCCTGAACCTGCCGGAGGATGAACGGATTCGGATCATGGAGGCAGACTGGGAATCCACTGATGATCAGCCCACAGGCTCCTACGTGTGCGAAATCAATTTGTTTGCGCGTGACAGAAACGGCCTCCTGGCGGATATTTCTAAGGTATTTACCGAAAAGAACATCAGCATCATGTCCTTAAACACCAGAACGAACAAGCAGGGCATGGTCACCATGCAGCTTGGTTTTGAAGTGAGCGGCAGGGATGCGCTGAACAACATCATGGAAAGACTGCACGGAATCGAGAGCGTGATTGACATCGAGAGAAGCATTGGATAAAGGGAATAATGACATGGGTGAAATCAAGATTGGCAAGATGGTGCTGGGAAGTTGCGCCACCAATACCTATTTTATTTATCGGGAAGGCGAGAATAAGGCTATCGCAGTGGACCCTGCAGATCAGGGAACTTCCATTTACGCCAGCCTGTTCAAGAATGATCTGAAGGTCGAAGGGATTTTGTTGACACACGGTCATTTTGATCATATTTGGGGACTCGCGGCGCTCAAGGGTGCCGTAAACCGCGAGCGGACGGAGAAGGGGCTTGATCCCATACGGGTCTACGCGCTTAACGAGGAAAAAGAGCTCCTTGGGGACGCAAATTTGAACGTGTCGGAAATGGCAGGAAGGGCCTGCGTCGTGAATGCGGATAGGTACGTAAGGGATGGCGAGGAGATCACCATTGCCGGGATTACGTTCCAAGTGATTGCAACGCCGGGGCACACCGCAGGGAGTTGCTGTTATTACGTTCCGGAGGCAGGTTTCCTGATCAGCGGGGACACGCTGTTCCAAGAGAGCGTGGGAAGAACGGATTTCCCGACGGGAAGCATGAGCAGTTTGGTGCGTTCCATCAAGGACAAGTTGTTTTGTCTGCCGGAAGAAACCAAGGTTTATCCGGGACACGGCGGTGCCACTACCATCGGCTACGAAAAGGAGAACAATCCATTCTGTGTATAAGAAATATTTGTTTGTTAACGTAAATCATCCAAGCTTTGAATATGACATAAATTCGATTGCAAAAGCATTTTATCCGGACAGGCAGGTCAAGGTGATCACGCCGGAGAGCACAAGCCTAATGCAGGAATGGCAGGAAGTGAAGGCAGACGGGGAGGCTTCCGTCGAAGAGATCCTGATCGACCTGCGGGAAACCGGTGCGGTCATGACCGTGAAGGCGGAGGGAAAGGCAGCAAACAAAAATTCTTCATCGGAACCTGAAGAGGTGACGTACGAGTGGCATAGCGCTGACGGAACCCTTTCGGAAGGTTATGAGGGTTATAAGACGGGATTTAAGGCGTTTTTTTACCAGACGCTGGAACGGCATGCGGGAAGAAGCCTTCCCTGGGGAAGTCTTACGGGCATTCGCCCAACCAAGATCGCCTATGGCCTTTTTGAAGAAGGAAAAACGAGAGAGGAGATCCTGGCCCATCTGAAGCAAAAGTATTTCGTCAGTGATGAGAAAGCGCTCCTTAGCATGGACGTAGCGCAGAGGGAGCGGGAGATTCTTTCCAAGATCCATTATCAAGGCGGTTACAGCCTGTACGTGGGAATTCCTTTTTGTCCCACCACTTGTCTCTATTGTTCCTTTACGTCATTTCCCATTGCGGCATACCGCAAAAAGGTGGATGCCTATCTGGACTGCCTTGTCCGGGAGATGCAGTTTGTCTCTGAAAAATATCGGGACAAGATTCTTGACACGGTTTACGTGGGAGGCGGAACGCCTACGACGCTGGAACCAGAGCAACTCGAAAAGCTTTTGTCCAACCTGAAAAAGTATTTTGATTTTTCGCAGGTAAAGGAATTTACCGTGGAGGCAGGACGCGCGGACAGCATTACGCGGGAAAAACTTAAGGTGCTTAAGAGACATGGCGTGAGCCGCATTTCCGTAAATCCCCAGACCATGAAGCAGGAGACGCTGGACGTCATCGGAAGAAAGGCTTCCGTTGCACAGGTTTTGGAAGCGTATCATTTGGCTCGCGAGGAGGGCTTTGACAATATAAACATGGATCTGATCCTGGGACTTCCGGGGGAGACGGCAAGTGACGTACAAAACACCATTGACGAAGTGGTGAGGCTTGCGCCTGACAGCCTGACGGTGCATTCCCTGGCGATCAAACGAGCGTCCAAGTTGAGCGACTGGATTTTGGAACATGGGATACAGACGCTCAGTAACACGGACGAGACGATGAAGATCGCAGCTGAAGGCGCCAAGCGTTTGGGGATGAATCCTTATTATTTATATCGTCAAAAAAACATGTCCGGGAATTTTGAGAACGTGGGCTATGCCCTTCCCGGAAAGTATGGAATTTATAACATTCTGATCATGGAGGAGGTTCAGACCATCATCGCCTTGGGCGCGGGATGCATCAGCAAGAGAGTGTATCCGGACGGGAGGATCGAACGGAGCGACAGCGTTAAGGACGTATCCCTGTATCTTGAGAAGATCGATGAGATGATAGAACGGAAAGAGAAACTGATGAGTGAGGAAGCATGAATTTCATGCTGAAATGACGGGAGGGTTATCGACGTGAAAAAAGGAGTTATCACTGATTACAGTTGGAGAAAAAAGAGAATCATTTTATGGATTTTGATCCTTGTTTTTATTCTTATGATTCCGATGATCGTAACCATGTTCTACGTATTCCGCCACGTGAAGTATTTGAACGTGGAGGATGACCTGCATCCCCTTCAGGCGGTATATAAATCCTCCAGGATGAACATAGACAGCATTACGCACACGTTAAAGACTTCTGACGGCGAAGTGCTTTGGTGTTCGGAAGTTGAGGCGGAAAAGCCGCAGTGCGTGATCATTTACCTTGGGGCCCAGAAAGAGCCTTCCGTTACGTATTTTTACGCGCATGCCGCGTGGATGCAAAAGATTGGATATGCATCCTTCCTTTTGGAAGTCCGGGCGCACGGCGAAAGCTCCGGAAAGAAGCTTGGTCTTGGATTTACGGAGGTTGAAGACGTTAGGGCAGTTGTTGATTATATAAAGAGCGTAGACAAATATAAGGACCTTCCCATTGTTGTTCAAGGCGTTTCCTTGGGTGGTTCCATTGCCATTAATGCCACGGCAGAGATTCCTGAGATCAGCGGATGTATTGCAATGTCTCCGTTCGCCTCTCCGGATGACCAATGGGATTTTTACTTAAAGGAGCATGGCATTCCAGGATTCCTTCGAAATGCTCAGCGTCCGTTTACGCATCAGGCGTTTCGATGGATTTACGGCAAGGACGTAGCTGACAACGTGGTTCCGAAGGAAACCATCAAAAAGACGGGGAACAAGCCCGTGCTTGTGATTTCTGCTTTGCATGATCCCGTCATCTCCATTGAAAATACTTTTATGCTGGAGAATACGTCGAGTAATGCGGAGTTTTGGAAAAGAGACTCGGCTGATCATTACGTCATCAAGGGTAATGATTTGATGAACGTTTCGAATGACAAGGAGTACTGCACTTACGTGGAAGGGTTCCTTAAGAAGATTGTTTTGGAAACTCAAAAGTAATTAACTTAGAGTGGGCCGCTAGGACGCGGCCTACTTTTTTGTAAAAAAATTTAATAGAAAATTCATTGACGTAAAGGCGGCAGACAAGGTACTCTAAAAAGGTAGGGTTAAAGAAGGCATAATAAGTAAAGGGGGAAATGCCCATGATGAAGAAAAATGATGAATACTTATCGGAGTATTCGAAGATCTGCTACCAGGAGGACGACATCGACGTTGCACTTTTTGATGAGTATGGCGTGAAGCGTGGCCTCAGGGATAAAAATGGAAACGGCGTCCTTTCCGGACTGACGAATATTTCCAGGATTGAGGCATTCCAGATCGTGAACGGAGTGAAGACACCCTGTGACGGAAAGCTTTGGTATCGCGGTTATGATTGTATTGAATTGGTCAATGGATTTAAGGGGAAACGATACGGCTTTGAAGAGATTGCGTATCTGCTCCTTTTGGGTAGGCTGCCGAATGAGACTGAGCTTGCTGAGTTTTGTGACATACTGGCTTCCGGGCGAACCCTGCCCAGAAACTTTACCAGGGACGTCATCATGAAGGCACCGTCCGGAGACATAATGAATTCCCTGACCAGGAGCGTACTTACCCTGGCCTCTTATGATAAAAACTGCATAGACAACAGCGTGGAGAACGTGCTTCGGCAAAGCCTTCAGCTGATCAGTATTTTTCCCATGCTGGCAGTATACGGTTATCATGCCTATAATCATTATTCCAATGATGACAGCATGTACATTCACAGACCACAGAAGAAGCTTTCCACGGCGGAGAACCTTCTGATGATGCTTCGACCCGATAAGAAATACACAAAGCTGGAAGCGACCGTGCTGGACATTGCGTTGGTTCTCCACATGGAGCACGGCGGCGGTAATAATTCCACGTTTACGACCCGCGTTGTCACTTCCTCCGGATCGGATACCTATTCCGTGGTGGCAGCAGCTCTGTCTTCCTTAAAGGGGCCTAAGCACGGCGGCGCCAACATTAAGGTCGTGGAGATGATGCGCGACATTGAAAAGCACGTATCCGACTGGACGAATGAGGACGAGGTGCGGGATTATCTTCGCAAGATCCTGAACAAGGAAGCCTTCGACAAGAAAGGGCTGATTTACGGCATGGGACATGCAGTATATTCTCTTTCCGATCCGAGAGCCAAAGTGTTTAAGGCATTTGTGGAACAACTCGCGGAGGAGAAGGGCAGGGAAAAGGATTTTGCCCTGTATTCCATGATCGAGAGACTGGCACCTGAGGTGATCAGTCAGAAAGCCAGGATTTATAAGGGCGTTAGCGCTAACGTTGACTTTTACAGCGGATTTGTTTACAGTATGTTAGAGATCCCTCTGGAGATGTATACGCCGATCTTTGCGATTGCCAGGATCGTAGGCTGGAGCGCACACAGGATTGAGGAATTGATCAACATGGACAAGATCATCCGCCCTGCATATTTAAGTGTAATGAAAGAGCGGGATTACGTTCCCATGGAAGAGCGCGCGGGAGCGGAGACCAAAGCGCGGGAAGAGGCATAAAACGTGAATGACTCTATCCTTTCGTATCTGAGGGAACAGGGCGGCGTGCCTTTTTCTGAAAAGCCTTTAGGTGAGGTGGACGCCCTGGTTCTTTGCCAGTTTAGTTACTTGAAATTTGACGGTCTCGTGCCAGGCGTGGATCAAATGGGGAATGTCGTTTCCCTAAAGGAATTGACCTTGCATCCCATGTGGGACGACTGTTTTCGGACGAAAGATATGAGGAAGCAAATCGTGAGTTATTTCAAAACGTGGCGGAGAGCCGGCGCTTTGGAGGACTGAGGCTATGTGCCTACGTCAATCTGGTGGAAAAGGATTGGGAGGCGCAGTTTTCTGCCATTACGATCTTTTTGGAAAGCGAAAGTCCGTTTGTTGCATTTCGTGGAACGGATGAGACTTTGATTGCCTGGAAGGAATATTTTAACATGACCTTCCAAAGTCCGATTCCCGCGCAGCTTTGTGCGTTAAAATATCTTGGCGAAATCGCAGATAGGCTGGGAGATTCCTTTTTCCTTGGCGGCCATTCCAAGGGCGGGAATTTGGCCGTTTATGCGGCCATGAACTGTGACGCCCCGATTCGCGGCAGGATACGGACAATTTACAATATGGATGGCCCGGGCTTTTGGCCAGAGGTCCGGGAAAAGAGTGCCTATGACGAGATTGCGGAAAGAATTGTTAAGATTCTTCCCCGTTCCTCTTTCATAGGCATGATGTTTGAGCAAGAAAATTCCTATAAGGTGACGGAGAGTAATAATATTGGTTTGCTGCAGCACGATCCTTTTTCCTGGGTGGTCAGGGACGGAAAGTTCGTGGAAGCTGCAGACGTGAGTCGTGGCAGAAAATTTATTGACGAGACGGTGAATCAGTGGATCTTGACGTTTAACCGGGATCAGATCAGGGAATTTATCCGCGTGGCATTTTCCGTTTTGGAGGCCTCGCGGAAGGAAGACTTGATACAGATCAGTGAGGATAAGAAAAAGAGCTTTCTGGAGATGGCTCTGGCGATAAAAAGGCTGGACGCGGAAGAGAAAAGGCGATTGCTTGAAGGGATAAAGCGCCTGTTTGAAATGGCCGGCCTAAATGCCCTGGATAAGATCGACCGCCTGATCCAAAGTCTGGAAAGTGAATTAAAGAAGGAGTAACAAGACATGGAAGAGACTAAGGTGCAACGAAAAAAAGGTGATCTGCCCCGCCTGACGTGGCTGGCGGCGTTTTTGTTGCCGTTTTTCCTGATGTTGGCAATTTTTATTGGCAATGGGATTTTTCCCTTTGGAAAGAGATGCTTTTTGTTTTCTGACATGTATCACCAGTACATGCCATTTTTCCAGGAAATGATGAGAAAAATAAAGGCGGGAGAAGGCCTTAGCTACTCTTGGAACGTGGGAATGGGGTCGAATTTCCTGGCACTTTACGTCTACTATCTGGCCAGTCCGTTTAACTGGCTTGCTTTTTTATTTCCGCAAAAGTATCTGATCGAATTCATGAGTTACGCAGTTGTGTGTAAGATCGGCCTTGCGGGCTTAACTTCCTGGATTTATCTGAGATCCCGCACGGGAGACAAGAAGAATGCGTGGCTTGCCGCGCTTTTCTGCTCAACGTTTTACGCCATGAGTGGCTTTGTGGCGGCATATAACTGGAACGTCATGTGGATGGACTGCGTGGTGCTCCTGCCGTTGATCTTGATGGGGCTGGAGAGATTGGTCCATAAGGGAAAAATGGGATTGTACGTTGTTGCCCTGGGCCTGTGTATTTTTACGAATTTCTATATCTCCATTATGATCTGTCTTTTCTTGGTATTGTATTTTATTTACCTGTTTCTGGCAGAGAAACGGAGTTTTTCCATGATATGGAAATTCGCCGCAGGCTCCCTTCTTGCGGGCGGTCTTGCGGCCATTTTCCTGGTTCCCGAGGTGAAGGCGTTGATGGCAACGGATTTTGGAGACATGGATTTCCCGAAGGAGTGGAAGTCTTATTTCCCGATTATTGACGTACTGGCAAGGCATAGCATGGCCATTACCACGGAGCGTGCGCTGGAGCACTGGCCCAACATTTATTGCGGTACCATGGTGTTTTTCATGATCCCGCTTTATGCAATTAATGAAAAGATTCCGGCTCGCAGAAGACTGGGATTCATGACGCTGGCAGGCATTTTCCTGATCAGCTTTGCAACTAACGGATTGGATTTTATTTGGCATGGCTTAAATTATCCGGATTCTCTGCCGGCCAGACAATCCTTTATTTACGTTTTGATCGTTTTGGTGGCATGCTATGACTGCCTGACGCATCTGGACGGCATAAAGCCGGTGGCAATCGTTAAGGCGGCATTGGGGGCGGGGGCCTTCATGCTGTGCATCGAGAAATTTGTTGACGTGTCTGACTTTTTGACCTGGACTTGGCTTTTGAACCTCGCATTTATCGTGTCGTACGCGGCGTGCCTATATATTTACGTGGTGAATAAAAAAGGCTGGGTAAGGATTATAACGGTGGTGGTTGCGATGGCGGCGGTTCTCTCCGAGACTGCCATTAACATGGCGTATACGAGCGTTGGAACGACCGACAGGGCGGCATATCTGAATCACCTGGAGGATTATCAGGCACTGTATGAGAGAAACAGGAATGACGGAAATGGATTTTCCCGATTTGAGAAATTTGGAAGAAAGACAAAGAATGATGCCACGCTGGCGGGCTTTCCGTCTGCGTCGGTCTTTTCTTCGACCATGAATTCCTACGTGATGGATTTTTACACCAAGATGGGAATGCAACACAGCAAGGTATATTATGGTTTTGACGGTGCAACGCCGTTTGCGGCCGCCCTGTTAAACGTGAACTATTATTTTTCGGATTCCGAGAAATGGGAGAATGAACTCTTCAAGATCAAGGATGAACAGAATGGCATTTACCTCTATGAGGCCGTGGAATCTCTGCCCTTTGGCTACGTGGCGCCCAAAGGATTCGATCTCCCTGAGGATGCAAGGCAGAAAGGCATACTTACGCAAAACGGTTTGCTAAGAGATCTGGGGATTGAGGAAAGTATCCTGACGAAGGTGACAAGTGAAAAGGATGGCGATGACGTTATTTTCACGCCTTCAGAGGATGGAATTTACTATGGATGCGTTACGGATTACGGTACGGCCAAGATTAAAATGACTGGCGCCAATCCATCGGAAGTAAATCTTAAGGATCTAAAGAAGGACGTGCTTTTCTACGTGGGTTTTTTGGAGGAAGGACAAAGGGTTACGATGACCAACGGGGATTCCTCCGATGACACGAAAAAGATACCCGTAGCCATGTATCAATTGAATGTTTCCGTCATAAAAGAGGCGCTGGAGCTTCTTCGTGAGCGCCATATGACAGACGTAAAGGTTGGAAGCAGCGAAATCTCGGGAAAGCTGCATCTTGAAAAAGAGGGAAGACTGATCTTGTCCATTCCCTATGAGAAAAGCTGGACGGCATTGGTCAACGGACAGGAGAAAGAGCCTGCAAAGTTCGGGGATGCCTTTATTGCGCTGGATCTTGACGCAGGAGACTATGAGATCGAGCTTAACTATGAACCCGAAGGGAAAAAGCTTGGAATTGTGATCACCGTGGTCAGCCTTTGTATTTTTGTATTGTTTTTTATTATTTTGCCCAAGGGACGGGCACACAGAAGAAACAGAAAGACATTGGCTGGAGCTGAAGAGATGACCGAAGAGAAAGTGCCGGCTGGAGCGGAAGAGGTGACTGGAGAGAAAGTGCCGGCTGGAGCGGAAGAGGTGACCGGAGAGAAAGTGCCGGCTGGAGCTGAAATGATGACGAAAGCGGAAATGGAAGGGCAATCAGAATCCGACGGAGAAAATAATTAAAGTAATCTCTTGAAATTCCAAAGAAATGTGCTATAATGAAAAATGTAAGCTCTTACATTTTGCGAAAATCATTCACTTTTGCAAAACGCATGGACAAATCATTAGCTTTATACTACGATCTCCCCAAACAGGGAATGGAACCATAAGGGGTTTCAAGAAAGGAAAAGGATCATGGAAGCGGTTTTGGAACAGATCAGTAAAATTGGGATTGTGCCCGTTGTAAAGATCGATCGGGCAGAGGATGCGTTGCCGTTGGCTAAGGCATTGTGCGCGGGAGGACTTCCCTGTGCGGAGGTGACGTTCAGAACGGACGCTGCTGCAGAGGCGATCAGGATCATGACGGAAAATTTCCCGAACATGTGCGTTGGCGCGGGAACGGTATTAAATGCAGCGCAGGTGGATGCGGCAGTTGCGGCGGGCGCGAAGTTTATTGTTAGTCCCGGACTCAATCCCAGAACCGTGAAATATTGTCAGGAGAAGGGAGTGCCCATTACGCCCGGTACTTCAAGCCCCAGCGACATAGAGCAGGCAATTGAGCTTGGTCTCGAAGTTGTTAAGTTTTTCCCTGCGGAACAGTCTGGCGGACTGGCCAAGATCAAGGCGATGGCGGCTCCCTACGTGAACATGAAATTCATGCCCACCGGCGGCATTAATGCGAAGAATCTGACTTCTTACCTGGATTTTTCGAAGATTATTGCCTGCGGCGGATCCTGGATGGTTCCCGGCGACTTGATCAATGCGGGAGAGTGGGATAAGATCGAGCAGTTGACCCGCGAGGCAGTTCAGACGATGCTTGGCTTTGAACTGGCACACGTTGGCATCAATGGTGCAAACGAAGAAGAGGCACTGAAGATTGCCAATCGTTTCGCATTCCTCTTTGGCATGCCCGCGAAGATCGGCAACAGCTCCATTTTTGCTGGTACGGCAGTGGAAGTGATGAAGACCCCGTTCAAGGGTGCCAATGGACATATTGCGATCCGCACCAACTATATCGAGCGTGCCGTGAACTACATGGAAAGCGTGCTTGGCGTAGAATTTGAGGAGCCCAAGAAAGATGAGAAGGGCAAGTACAAGGCGATCTACCTGAAAGAGCAGATTGGCGGCTTCGCCGTTCATCTTGTTCAAAAGTAATTATTGAGCGGAACAATCACGTGAGAAATCAAAAACATTTAGGAGGATATCACAATGGCAAAGGTTATTACGATGGGTGAGATCATGCTTAGACTGTCCACCCCGAATTTTGAGAAGTTTATCCAGGCAGATGAGTTTGACGTGAATTATGGAGGCGGCGAGGCAAACGTTGCAGTTTCCCTTGCTAATTACGGTCATGATGCGGAGTTCGTGACTGCAGTTCCGAATAATGAGATCGGTGAGTGTGCAGTGGCAGCGCTTAGAAAGTACGGCGTTTGCACGAAGCACGTGGCAAGGTGCGGAGAAAGACTTGGCATCTACTATCTGGAGAGCGGTTGCTCCATGAGACCTTCCAAGGTTGTTTATGACAGGGCACATTCCTCCATCTCCACCGCGACCGAGGCTGATTTTGATTTTGAGGATATTTTCAAGGATGCAGACTGGTTCCACTTTACTGGAATCACTCCCGCCATTTCCGATGCTGCCGCAGAGCTGACAGAGAAGGCTCTGATTGCAGCAAAGAAGGCAGGCGTTAAGGTTTCCGTGGACTTGAATTTCCGCAAGAAGCTCTGGACCTCCGAGAAGGCTCAGAGAGTCATGAAGAACCTGATGAAGTACGTTGACGTATGTATCGGAAACGAAGAGGATGCTGAACTGGTGCTTGGCTATAAGCCCGGCAATACGGACGTTACCAGCGGTGATCTCGAGCTCGCCGGCTACAAGTCCATTTTTGAGCAGATGGTAGCTGATTATAATTTCGAGTACTGCATTTCCTCCTTGCGCGTGAGCCATTCCGCATCCGACAACGGCTGGTCTGCATGCATCTACTCCAGAGACACTAAGGAGTTCTATCACTCCAAGGAGTACAGCATCCATCCCATCGTTGATCGCGTAGGCGGCGGTGATTCCTTTGCGGGCGGCGTGATCTGCGGCATGCTTGACGGCAAGGATTTCAAGGCTGCACTAGAGTTTGGCGTGGCTGCTTCCGCATTGAAGCACACGATTCCCGGAGATTTCAACATGGTGTCCAGAAAAGAAGTGGAGACGCTGGCTGGCGGCGATGCTTCCGGGCGCGTACAGAGATAGGATTTATCTTGTTTTCTGATAAGGAGCGGGCAGGGTTTGACAAAAACCCTGCCCGTATTGTTTTACGCCTAAATTTGACAAAAACGGGTGGTTTCGGTTAAAATAAGGTTACGTGTTTTTATGCGCGTGGATTGTAAACGTTTGCAGGGAGTATTCGGACTTTCATGAAAAAACTAAGGATGGCCCTGGGACTATGTGCCTGCGTGACGCTGCTTTCCGGTTGCGGAAAGAGCGGAGCGGATTTGGAGAGTAACGCATGTTTTACGGATGTGCTTCAAAGTACGGATGCGGTACTACAGACCCGGGAAATGGAAAAACAAGAATATGGAAGCCGTACTGCCTACGCCTTTCAGATGCAGGGCAGGGAGGCAAAGGAACTTCGCCCGGCGGAGGAACAAGTTACCCAGACAAAGCTAGTCAAATCTCTCGATGATTTCGCGCGGGAGCTCGCGGAGAAGCAACTGGCTTACGCAGAAACGAGGGGAACCACGGTTTTGGAAGGGGCGGATGATGCTGAGCCGGAGTTGAGGGAACTGACGGATCAGGAGCTCAAAAAGCTTCAGTATTCCGTTCGCGCGACGGATAATGGCTTTTTTTCCTGCACTTATTATCGCCCGGAGGAGATTGACTGGCAGACGGTGTTGCAGGGCGGCGCAGGAATGAGAGTGACCTTAAGCGACGACCAGATAGCCCAGATCCGGGAAGAAATGCGTGCAAGCCGCGTGCTTGAAGCCAGGGAAAAGGCCTTGATGCGAGGAGAATTGGAAGATTTGCCGGAGGACGGAGGATACGATCCTGAAGAGCCGTTTACGGAAGAGGAACTTGCTTTGTCGAGCAGTAACGTAACCGCACTCACCTTGAGATCCATTCAGAATTTTGTAAAATCCCGGACGGGATTGGAGTATTCCGAAGCGAGAAAGCCTTTGGAATGGCCGATTATCGCGAAAAATCTGTTTTATTACGTGCCTGGAGAAATGAATACTGTCCGCGTGGAGTTCATGAAGGCTACCGTATGCGGCAACGTCTATGAAATTTATTGGCGGAAGGCCGTATGGAGCAAGGAGAAAAAGCCGGAATACGTTATGCGTGCCGAGGTGGATAAGGGAAAGTGGAAGTTTATCTCCAATCTGCCAATAGATGAGGTGCAGCCGCAAACACTCGCCACGATAGATTTTTACCTCTCAAGAACGGATGCCTTGGTGAATTGGCCAAGAGAATGGATTGAGATTCCTGAACTTCCCAAAGAGGAGGAATACGAAGAAGAACCGGCTTCCGCCAAGAAAAAAACCAAGGACGAACCGGTTCCCTACGTGGCCGTGATCACTGCTGAGCAGGATAATTGCAGGATTAGCGTTGACCGCGTATATGTCGGAGACGAAATCTGCCTGGAATTGGCAAAGCGACGCGCTTACGTACCAGGTGAAAACCTGGCGACCGTAACACTCCAAAAGGGTGAAAAAATAGGGATTAACGTAACGTTGGAGGACGTTCCGAAGCTGCGGATCAAGGTGACTTCGGGTGCTTACTACGGTGATTATGCGTTCGGCTCGGAAAACTGGCTGAAGCGAAAGACGAAGGAAGGCGTTCCACTTCCGACTTACGTGATGGGACGGGATCTGGCAGGAGAACACAGGGGACCGGAATATCACAGTGAAGCTGAACTTTTAAGGCTTTTGGAAGGCACTTGGCTGTTTTATGACAGCACCATGGGTGAATACACGGCAGCCTTGGAGTTTACTGCCAAGGGCAAGGTTACGCTGAAAACCGTTGTGGAGACCTATAAGATGGAGATTTCCGGCTATGACAGGCTTTACGTTGATACGCGTTCCGATCCGCCGGACGTGATCAAGCTGAAATCAACGGATGAAGAAACGCTGGAGCTTTTTACGCGTAATTATCCAAAGTTGATCCGTAAGGTTGGGGATTATCGAGTGAGGGCCGTTCAAAAGGATGGGGAACTGATGCTGATGTTGTCCTTTGAAAATACGGGAAAGGATGGACTTTCTTCCCTGATCCCCGGTGCGGATCCCCTGGCGGAGGAAATTGTACTATACCGATTCACGGGAACCGTGGCGGAAGAAGAGGAAGAAGAGCATAAAGGTTAGAAAAAAGTGTGTCATGGAGGTTCCATGACACACTTTTTTAGTTGAAATATAAGGAGAAAGCGAGTATAATAGGATTGTTGTAGTGTATCCTGAGATAACTATGGAGGAAGAGGAACAATGGATTTTGGAATTATGATGAAATTCGTCGGTGCCTGGAATACATTTAAGGCAAATCACCCTAAGTTTCCCGCTTTTTGTCAGGCGGTTCACGAGAAGGGGTTAAAGGAGGATTCCGTCATTGAGATCATAGTGACCACGCCGGAAAACGAGCGCATCGAGACGAGCTTGAAGATTCAGGCAAGTGATCTCGAACTGCTGAAAACGCTGGGCGGACTTGGTGGTCAGAATTAAATATAGTTAATCTTGAAAGGAATGGAAATCGTGGCTAAGGAATTGTTGAAGAGAGAAGACGTGCGGGTGGAGGATACGTGGAAGGTTGAAGACATGTACGCCACCGCGGAAGATTGGGAAAAAGACTTAAAAGAATTGAACGAGTTGACTGAGAAGATCGCCGGCTTGGAAGGAAAGCTTGCTGAGAGCGCCGGGAATCTCTTAAAGGCGCTGGAGTGGAGTGCAAAGTACGGTGAGAAGCTGGATCTGGCATATAACTATGCAGAGAGACTTTTTGATCAGGATCAGAAGAATACAAAGCATCAGGCCATGACGGCGAAGGTAATGAACCTTTACGCACAGGGCGCGGGCATGATGGCATTCTTGGAGCCTGAGCTTCTCGCCATGGATGATGAAACGTTGGAGGAATTTTACAAGGCTGAGCCAGGCTTGGAATTGTATCGCGGACAGATCGATGAGATCCGCCGCATGAAGGCACACGTGCTTTCTGCTGAGCTGGAAAAGCTGATGGCAATGACGACGGAGATGAGTCAGGTGGCATCCGATACGTTCTCCATCCTCAACAATGCGGATTTCCAGTTCCCCGAGGTGATAAACGAGAAGGGAGAATCCGTCCGCCTTTCGCACGGTTCCTACGGAGCATTAATGGAATGCCCTGACAGAAACGTCCGGAAGGATGCCTTCGAAAAGATGTATTCCGTATACAAACAGTATAATAATACGCTTGCAAGCCTTTATAATGGACAGGTGAAGACACTGATCTTTAATGCGCAGGCAAGAAAATATAATTCCACGCTGGAAGCAGCCGTGGATCAAAACAACGTGTCGCCGGAAGTTTACAAGAATCTGGTGGACGCCATTGACGCAAACGTGGAACTGTTGCATCGTTACGTACGCCTTCGCAAGAAGTGCCTTGGCGTGGACGAACTTCACATGTATGACGTTTACGCACCCATGATCGATGGCGTTGCAAAGGAGATTTCCTTTGACGAGGCAAAGGCTACCGTGCTGAAAGCGTTGGCGCCGCTCGGCGAGGATTATCTGGCAAAGCTTCGCGAGGGCTTTGCAAACCGTTGGATTGACGTATACGAGAACGAGGGAAAGAGAAGCGGGGCATATTCGTCCGGAGCTTACGGAACCCACCCTTACGTCCTTCTCAATTATAATGGAACGCTGGATAATATGTTTACCTTGGCTCATGAGATGGGCCATGCACTCCACAGCTGCTACTCCAACGAGAATCAGCCGTTTATCTATGCCAATTACAAGATCTTTGTTGCGGAGGTTGCCTCCACGACAAACGAAATCCTCCTCATGGAGTATCTCCTGAAGAACACGGAGGACAAGAAGGAGAGGGCATATCTCCTGAACCACTATCTTGACAGCTTCAAGGGAACCGTATTCCGTCAGACCCAGTTTGCAGAGTTTGAAATGCGCAGCAATGCCCTTTGCGAGTCCGGCGAGAGCCTGAATGCAGAGAACTTAAATGCCATGTATCTGGAACTGAACAAGAAATACTATGGTCCCGACATGATCTCGGATGACCAGATCGCATATGAGTGGGCCAGGATCCCGCATTTCTACTACAACTTCTACGTTTACCAGTATGCGACTTCCTTCTCCGCATCCGTTGCGATTGCAAAGAGCATCTTAAACGAGGGTGCGCCTGCCGTTGAGAGATACAAAAAATTCCTCTCCGGCGGATGTACCAAGCCTCCCGTGGAACTCCTTAAGATCGCGGGCGTGAACATGGAGACGGCGGCTCCCATTGAAGCAGCAATGAAGGCGTTTGAAGAAATTCTTGGCGAAATGGAAAAGCTGGTAGGATAAGAAACGAGGAAAGAATATGGCAGAGCGTAAGAATATCGCGGACATGAAGGTAAAGAAGAAAGTTGGCACCGCAGAAGGCAAGGAAGCACCGAAGAAGACAACTGCTGCGGCCGGCAAGGCTGCGCCAAGGAAAGAAAATGCTTCTGCGGACGGCAAGGTTACGGCAAAGAAAGAGAATGCTTCTGCGGCATCTAAGAAACCTGGCGGTATCGCGTCGAAGAATGCTTCGAAGAACAAGCCTTGGGAAAAGATGTATGCGAATAAGGCGGCGAACGGGAAAGCGGGCGCGAATGGCAAGGGAAAGACTGCCGGAAAGCCTGACGCTGCCGCAACAAAGAAACCCGTCAAGGAATTCCGTGATTTCCTGTATCTTCTTCCGAAGAAGACGACTGCGAAAAACCTCGCGAAAGCTTTGGATTTTCTGGACAGGAAGGCCATTGAGGTCTGGGACGATGAATGTGTCCTGGAAATCACGACCAAGGATGGCGTGATCACGTTTGAGGACATTCGCGACAGCCTTGAGAAGGAAGATGAAAAGACATTAAATGACCTTCGCGTAAAGCAAGTCATTTCCTGTGATTATGAATCGACGGATGCGGAGACGGTACGGAAGGTAATGGACGCCTTCCTTAAGGCGTTTGGCGGAAGGATTGGATCCGATACGGATGATTTCACGCCATTTCTAACCATCGATAAACTGTAAGGACCGGAGTTAGAACATGATTGAATCAACGCTTTGTTATCTGGAGCAGGACGGTAAATACCTAATGCTTTACCGAAATAAAAAAGAACAGGATCCCAATGCGGGAAAATGGATTGGCGTGGGTGGAAAGCTCGAGACGGGGGAAACCCCGGAACTGTGTCTTCTTCGCGAGGTGCGCGAAGAGACGGGATTGGAGCTCACGGAATACGCCTATCGCGGCAAGATTGTTTTCTGGCTGGATCCGTGGGAGGACGAGACCACTTATCTCTATACGGCGACGGGATTCCAGGGTGAAATTGACAAAGCCTGCAGCGAAGGCGAGCTTCGCTGGGTGAGCTTCGATGAGATCCCGGGACTTAATCTTTGGGAAGGCGATCGGCTGTTCCTAAAGGAGCTGATTGCAGGGACTCCTGAGATCGACATGGAGCTTACCTACAAAGGGGATCAGTTGGTTACGTCGGTAAACAAGCCTATTCTCAAAAAAGAGAACGTGGACGTGCTTTTGGATAAGAGATTCCTTCGCACGTATGACTTTCAGTTTTATCCGGGACGCCATTATTTCGTGACTTCCCGCCATGCAACGGAGGATTTAGTGGCTCTGAAGCGGGATCAGGAATTCAAAACCATGAAGCCGGATGCCGTTGGCTGTGTCGTGATTCTGAAATGCAAGGACAGGGAACCGCTTCTGATGCTTCTTCGCGAGATGCGTTTTCCTACCGGTCAATTCCTGTTGGGCGTGCCTGCGGGACTGATTGATCCTGAGGATCTGGAGGAAGAAAACCCGTTGTACGTCACGGCAATCCGTGAACTCTCTGAGGAGACGGGAATTGAATTTCAGGAAGGTGACGAGATCAAGCTCGTAAATCCGTTTTTGTTTAGCTCTCCCGGCATAACGGACGAGAGCAACGCCATGGTGCAGATGACCCTTTACCGTGAGGAAATGCCTTCGGTTACCAGGGAAGGAAACGTTGGCGGGGAATGTATCGGAGGATTTTGCTTCTACACCAGGAAGGAAGCAGAGGAGCTTTTGAAAAAGGGCACCGATGAATGTGGGATTTATTATTCCGTATATACCTGGATCGCTCTGATGACCTTTGTCTCTGGTCTTTGGAACTGACGGAGGAAGTTGCGGTTTTCACGAAGGAGCGAACGTGCTTTTACGTACAATTGGATGGAAAGGGATTCAATATGAATTTATCATTGATTTCAAATGAAGGCAGTCCAAAGAGCAAGATGATCTACCATGAAGATTCTTCCGTGCTTCACGTAGGTACCTTGCCCAGTCATGCCTGGTTTGTACCCTTCGATGAGAAAAAGGTGGCCGAGGGACAGAATCCCTTCGGCAATAAGGATACCTCGACGCGGGTCGAGATGCTGAATGGCACTTGGAATTTCCATTACTATGACAGCGTGATCGACCTTGAGGATGATTTTACCAAAATAAAGTTTACGGACAAGATTCCCGTGCCCTCCAACTGGCAGCTCTTTGGTTACGACGTACCCCAGTACACGAGCATCAGTTATCCGATTCCTTTTGATCCTCCGTTTGTGCCGGACGAGGATCCCGTAGGCATCTATCAGAGAAGTTATTCCTACGTGCCGGACGGCATGGACAGGATTCTTACGTTTGAAGGCGTTGACAGTTGCCTCTATCTGTTCATCAACGGAAAGTTGGCAGGCTACACGCAGGTTTCCCATTCTTTTTCTGAGTTTAACGTGACACCTTATCTTAAAAAAGGGAGAAATAGCATTGTTTGTGCCGTATTGAAGTGGTGCGACGGCACGTATCTGGAAGATCAGGATAAGTTCCGCCTTTCCGGTATTTTCCGCGACGTTTACATGGTATCCAGACCGGCTAAGCGCCTTGTGGATTACCACGTTCAAGCAGGCGCTAAGGGCAACTTCGGATTGTCCGTCAAGGGGGCCAATGCGACGTTCACGCTTCAAGCTCCGAGCGGTAAGATTCTTCTAAAGGGAAAGGTGAAGGACGGAGAGCAGTTTGAAACCAATCTGGAGCGCATCGTTCCATGGACGCCTGAAAAACCCGTGCTGTATCGCCTGACCATTGTTTCGGAAGGGGAAGTTTTCGCTGAGAAGGTTGGCTTCCGCACCATTGAAGTCGTGGGCGGCGTGATCAAGATGAATGATTCCCCCATTAAGTTCCGCGGCGTCAATCGTCATGACTCATACCCTGACACGGGATATTATGCATCAGAAAAGCAGATGCGCAAGGATCTGGAACTGATGAAGCAGCACAACGTTAATGCCATCAGAAGCTCCCACTATCCCAATGCGCCTTTGTTCTATAAGCTTTGCGACGAATATGGCTTCTACGTGATCGCTGAGGCTGATTTTGAATGCCATGGCTGTGCTGAGGTATTCCAGAACATTCGCTGGACTCGCAAGGAAGGAAACGGCGGCATGGCGTTGATTGCCATAGATCCGCAATTTAGAGAAGCCATCGCGGACAGATCCGAGCGCTTGGTGACCCAGCATTATAACCGTCCCAGCATTATCATGTGGTCGCTGGGAAATGAAAGCGGTTGGGGTGAGAATTTGCTCAATGCGGCGAAGCTGGTAAAGAAATTAGACAAGACAAGACTTCTTCACTATGAAAGCACGCACGCTTTGGATGATACGCCTACGGCCATTTTGGACGTGGTATCCAAGATGTTTCCTTCCGTTCAGGAGGTGAAGCGCTTCCTCATGGAAAGAAACGAGACGAGGCCTTACGTACTTTGTGAGTACTGTCATGCAATGGGAAATGGCCCCGGAGATTTAGAGAATTATCGCAAGGTATTTTATTCCAACGAGCGATATGCCGGCGGATTTATCTGGGAATGGTGCGATCATTCCGTCATTCTTGGAAAGACCGAGGATGGGCGCGTCATGTATGGTTACGGCGGTGATTTTGGACCGAAGGAAAGACATCATGACGGCAACAGTTGTCTGGATGGCCTTGTGGCGCCTGACAGAACGCCGCATCCCGGACTAAAGGAGGCTAAGCAGGTATATCGTCCCGTCAGGGTTTCCTTAGGGGAACAGGCCGGGGAAGTAATCTTGAAGAGCTTCCTTGCGTTTGAAGACGCGGGGGATTTGTATGACGCAAGCTATGAGATCACGGATCACGGCAGAAAGATTGCGGAAGGGAAATTTGATTATTCCATTTTGCCCATGGGTCAACAGAAGGTAGTGATCCCCGAACTGAAGCTCCTTTGCGGGAAAGAACTTGCAATCCGGTTCCTCTTCACGGCAAAGGCAGATACTCTGTGGTGTAAGAAGGGACACGAGGTTTGCTTTGACCAGTTGATTCTTTCAGAACTTGAGCCTCACGAGAAGAGAAAGCCCATCACGGCTGAACTGGAATTGGAAGAGACGGCCCTGACTTACGTGATCACGGCGGCGGACGTGGAATACGTTATGAACCGCAGAACAGGCGAGATTTCATCGATCAAATGGCAGGGCAGGGAATTGTTGGATCGTCCCATTCAGCACAATTTCTTCCGTGCGCCTACGGACAATGATAATCTAAAGGATGAGTGGTATCGCGCACATCTTCATGATTACGTGACGAAGGTGTATGAAATTAATGCGGAGAAGAGAGACGGCGAGGTGGCCATCAACGTGAAGCACTCCTTTGGATGGAGCATGTATCAGCCCTTCGCAAGGGCAGAGACGGAGATGCTCTTTGGCAAGGACGGGTCACTTCGGATCATTACTGACGGCGAGGTCAGCAACAAGGTGACCTTCCTTCCCAGATTTGGTCTTAGACTCTTTGTGAATAAAGAATTTGAGCGCGTGAGATACTATGGCTTCGGACCGGAAGAAAGCTATATTGACAAGCGCAGGGCTTCATGGCTGGGACTCTTTAACGCAAGAGTTTCCGAGATGCACGTTGACTACGTAAAGCCGCAGGAGAATGGATCTCACTATGGCTGTAAATACTTGGAATTAAAGGGCAAGGAAAACCGCATTCGTTTTGAGGGCGCCAGACCTTTCTCCTTTAACGTATCCGAGTATGCCCAGGAAGAATTGGCACAAAAGCGCCATAATTACGAACTGGAGAAGAGTGGCAGTACGGTCGTTTGCATCGACGCTGCCATGACAGGGATAGGTTCCGCGAGCTGTGGACCGGCATTGTCCGAGAAATACCGGATTCCGCTCCCGAACATCCATCTGGACGTAACCATCATCGTAAGATAGAATCACAAGGATGCGGCAGGCCGCAAGGAATATGGGAGCAAGCAGGCAGAACAAGGTAGGCAGGAGTGTACGACGTATCATGCGCAGTGGAAAGAGAAAGATTTTAGGAAATAAGACGTATTTATATTTGACGGAGTTCTTTGCCGGCATGTCAGTCATGGCGGTGGAATTAGGGGCAAGCAGATTGCTTGCCCCCTATTTTAGTTCCTCGCAGATTGTCTGGACGATCATTATAGGCACGATCATGATCGCCATGGCGCTGGGTAACATTTACGGAGGGCGCGCCGCAGATAAGCGCCCGGATCCCGACAGACTCTACGGGCGGATCATTTTGGCTGCCATTTGGATCGCATTGATCCCCGTGCTCGGGAAATATATTATTATCGGCATTTCTGCCGTGATGATCTTTTCGGTCAATCACATGTTCCTGATCTGGGCAGCCTTTGCTGCCTGCATGGTGGTCTTTGTGTTCCCGCTGTTTCTCCTTGGAACCGTGACGCCGTCACTGGTGAAGTTTACGATCGACGATCTCGGTGACAGCGGAAAGACGGTCGGTACGCTGAATGCATTTAACACCATCGGAAGCATCATCGGAACCTTTGTCCCCACCTTCTTGACCATTCCGGCCGTTGGAACGTCCATCACGTTTTTGATCTTTGCGGGAATCCTGCTGGCACTTTCGGTGTTGTATTTCGTGAGCGGTAAGGAGCCGGGCGATGGAGAGAAGAATGACGGAACGGATGCTGGCGGGAAGGCATCGGAAGGAAAGAAGGCTGACAAAAAGAATGCGATAAAAGTGACCGCAGGAGTCATAATCTTTATCGTTGCATGCTTTACCGGGAAATCCGACAGCTTTGCCTTCTGGGAATCCAACCTAACCTATGAAGGCGAATCCGTGTATAATTACCTTCAGGTGCGCGAGGATGAGAAAAGAACCTATCTGTCCACCAACGTTCTTTTTGGCGTGCAGTCCGTATATGAGAAGGACGGAAAACTGACCGGCATGTATTACGATTATGCCATGGCAGCGCCTTACATGGCTGGAATCATGGAAAAGGAGAGCATGGACATGCTGATCCTTGGCATGGGAACCGGCACCTACGCGACGCAGTGTAATCGTTTCTTCGATGGGATCAGCGTGGAGGGCGTGGAGATTGACGAGGACATCACGAAGCTGGCGAGAGAGTACTTTCACCTGTCGGAAGAGATTCCGGTCCATACCTATGACGGAAGGGCCTTTCTAAACGCCGTAGACCGCAAATACGACGTGATCATGGTCGATGCGTATCAGGACATCACCATTCCGTTTCAAATGTCTTCCGTGGAGTTTTTTACGCTTGTGAAGGATCATCTGAATCCCGGCGGCATTATGGTGGTCAACATGAACATGCGCGGCGAGAACGACGATGAGGGCATCACCCATTACCTGTCCCAGACGATCAGCACCGTTTTTCCCAATTGTTATCAAGTGAACGTGCGGGGAACTTCCAACAGGGAGTTTTTTGCATCTGAGAATTCGGAAATGCTTGACGTCATGGCGCGTAATATTGCGAAGGAAGACAATGCAGAACTGAAGAACATGATGCAGGTCGTGACTGACCAGTTAAAACCCTATAAAAAGGTCGTGCCGACGTCTCCAGAGGGAGCTTCAGACGCTAATTACCATGTGATGACGGACGATCAGGCCCCCGTGGAACTCCTTGGCATGCGCGTCATTGACGAGATGATCGCCGACGAAGTAAACTACTACAAAAAAATCTACGAAGAAGGCGGTTTGGAGGGGCTTTTGGAGGCGTTTGAGTTCTAAGAAAAAAAGCTTCAAAAAAGTTGTTTTAGGTGTTGACATTCAGCACTTAAGATGATAATATACTATTTGCGCGGTGCGCTGAGCGGAAGTGTCGGAACTGGCAGACGAGCAAGACTAAGGATCTTGTGGTGGTTACACCGTGTGGGTTCAAGTCCCATCTTCCGCATTATAATGAGCCGAGCAAAAAGCTCGGCTTTTTGCTTGCCCAAAATGAGAAACGCATTCCTGTGCTTGCACAGAGGAATGCGTTTTTTGTTTTGGGCGTAAATAAAGAAGCGTGAGCTTCTTTATTCGGCGAATATTGCGAGATGAGCAAGGGCGTAGCCCTGCGAATCCCGTATCGATATAAAAGGGGACTATTTTAGGGCGCAATGTCATGAATCGTCTATTTCCATACTTACCAGAGCGTGATATGATTAAATAGGAATTGGCAAAGCGCTTCATTTACGTATTTGTTTCTTATCGGGGAAGATTTATGAGCGAAAAGAATGCATACGGCGGAGCGAGCTGTCCCCTTAAAAAAACTATTGACTCTCACGTTATGGTAGGGATTATGGTAGTAATGAGCTCAAGAAACAAACATCCATGGAGGTAGAAATTATGCTGAAAATAGGAGATTTTTCAAAACTGTCCAGAGTAAGCATCAGGATGCTCCGCCACTATGACGATATCGGTTTGCTTAAGCCGGCAGAGATTGATGATTTCACCGGATACCGCTATTATCGTGAGGACCAATTATTCATCGTTGCAAGGATTACGGCGTTAAAAGACATGGGATTTGCCTTGGCAGACATCGTGCGTATCCTTGAAATCTATGATGACAAAGAAAAACTGGATGGCTTTCTGACAGCCAGGCAAAACGAACTGGCGCAGCAGGCCAAGGAAATGGAGTATAAGCTGATGCTTCTGGATACGGCCCGAAAGAGGCTGAGAAAGGAGCAGAAAATGAGTTTTGACGTTACAGTAAAGACGATACCCGAAAGATATGCAGCAACCGTACGCATGGTGGTTCCGCGTTATGAAGATGAGGGAATGGCATGGCGCATGATGGGAGAATGCAAGGAGCCGCTTGTTCCTGCTGATCCTTGTTATGCCATCGCGGAATTTTTAGACGATGAATTTAAGGAGGAAAACGTTGAGATCGAAGTTTCGATGGCCGTGAAGGGAAAGTATCAGGATACCGAGCACGTGAAGTTTCAGATGCTGCCGTCGGTAAAGGTCGCAAGTTGCATCATCAAAGGCAGTTATGATCAGATGGGAGAGGCTTGTGCAACGGTGGCTTCCTGGATCGAGGCAAACGGCTATAAGTTGAACGGACCGATGTTCAACATTTATCACGTGGGTCCGGCGCAGACGCGGAATCCTGAGGAGTATGTGACGGAGGCATGTTTTCCCGTAGAGTAATTGATGGCACCACTTACGCCTTGTTCCGTGACGGGACGTATGTTACAATCGTAAAAGCATTCGCAGAGATCCCGGATTTTGATCCGGGATCTTTGTGCGTTACTGCCTGCCATGAACTGACCGAAGTTTCCGTTTTTGATATACTGGAATTGATAAACGCGTAGACGTTTGCAGATCAGAGGTAGAAATCAGTTAGGAAGACCGGCGTTGGCGGATATACAGAGGCATTTATTATATTTACTGGAAAACTGGGGACTTGAATCAGAAGGTCTTGTCATGACGGGGCTATACGAAAAAGACAGGAATATATTTTCGAGTTTATTGCTTCACTGTACAATGAATATTATAGCGTTTATGAATTAAATGAGGAGGAGAGAAAATGAAGAAAACGGTAACGGTTTTATGTCTTTTGGCATTCATGGTAACGCTTAGTGGCTGTGATGGCCGGGGCGACAATAAAGAGTATGCAGATGTTACTCAAGAAACGCAGTATACTGCGGAGGATGCTTCGTCTGAGATTGTTGAGGCATCTGCCAAGCCAACGGCGACGCCTGAGGTAACGTCAACGCCGGAAGTAACGTCAACGCCGGAAGTAACGCCGACGCCGGAAGCAACGGCGACGCCGGCGCCTGAGTTATCCAAGGATCCCATCGAGTATGGAGACCTTATGGAGTATTTAAGAAAGCCAGCATCCCAGGTGATAACGGCATTTGATCGCCCGTACAGGTATGATTACTGGGGGCCTGAACGTGAAAACGAAGCGTATGGCGGGTTTACGTTTGATGATAAGGTCTATTTTGGATTTGACTATAGTGGTAAGACCTTTGAGCCTTCCCGGGACATAGGTTCCTTAATTATTCACAATGATAAGAAACTCAAGGCTGGCATTGGCAATAATCTCAACACAAGCATGAAGTCCGCCGGCCTATAAAACAAAGGAAACGAACTATGGAATGGAATTTTCTGTTGACGGCGTAGAAAAGAAGAAGGAACTTTACGGGTATCGGATCAGGCTCCGTCTCTTGTCGGACGGGCAGGTCATTACCACTTATGATCCAGAGGACGAATCCGAAGGATTCGATTATAAGGCAGACGCGATCTACGGAGGATTCTGGTGGAGTGGATCAGACGATTTGGAAGTCAATGCCCTTCGCGAGATGAGCGGGATCCCGGGCAAACAAAAGGAGTGCGTGGTTACGACAGCCACGACGCGTCGTTCGGTCACGGAGAAGGGTTATGACGTTGCAGAGCTTTTTGAAGCCTATTACTTGAATGGAAGCCAGACGCCATGCCTGATCAAAGTTGAGGAGGCCTACGAAAGTAATGACGGCAGCATGACAATAACGATGTTGAAAACGGCAGACGGAAAAGATCTTTTGAATGGACGAAAGCTGGCAAAAGAAGGAACGGGAACCATATACGGCCATCAAGTGAAGTGGAGTCTTTACGATACGCCGTCCGGCATACAGATTGTCACCACCTACACCAGTGAGGGGGAAGAATGGGGCGGTACCTGGAGGGAGTACGTCATACTAGATGATTGCCTGATCATGTATTATTCTTTTTATTCGTTATAAATGGATGAAACTTTTCGTTGCAAAGACCGTCTATAGTTTCAGAGAAGGATTTCACGTCCTGTAACTATATATGACAAGAAGCGCAACTTGAAAGGAGACTTCCATGAAAATCAAAACAAAGACGTCATTCACTTTATTTCTTGCAGCACTTGTTCTGACAGGCGCTACTGCCTGCGGGAAACCAGGACCAAAGAGCTCAGAATCCAAGAGTTCTGAGCTCAAAACAGAATCTGAGATCGTGACGACTTCTGAAGTAACCGAAACCCCGGCACTGGAGGAACCGTCGACCGCGAAGGATGAGAATCAGGCGACTGACAGAGCTTTTCAGGCAGTAGTATTGATCAAGATCGGCGAGCACACGTATTATCAGGAAGGGATGTTTGATGACGGCGGCCGCAATGAGAAATTTAAGGACTACATGATCTCGCAGCTTGAAAAAGCTGATAAGGATCTTCATGATGACGTGTACGTGACCGGCATAGGCGAAGCAGAGCAGAAGGGCGAATTCCGCTTCTTTGGCAAGATGATGAATGACGGTGTTACTTATGATTCCGCTGACATGACCTGCTGGTATGATGATGAAACAAAAAGCAATGCCTGGAGCATTGATTATTCCAAGTTCAGGCGGACCGAATTCAGCAAGAACGGTCTGATCCCGGCAGAAGACGTTTTTGAGAAAGTCTATGAGAGGGCTTCGCAATCTGATAAGGTCAGACAGAGCGTGGACGAAATAACGGGCACCTACCTTCTCGCAGTTG
This sequence comes from Acetatifactor sp., assembly GCA_024693365.1. GTDB lineage: Bacteria > Bacillota > Clostridia > Lachnospirales > Lachnospiraceae > Acetatifactor. Next base: position 64,934 of record JAILLF010000043.1, read on the forward strand.
ATTCAACGGGTACCCTTTACTACCGCTTTACAATCAACAGATATAGCACGGTAGACGTGGATGCAAAGACGGGGGAAATCATCTTCGAACGTTATTGGAACGGAATTTACACCTAAATCACGTATAATTTCTTCTGAGAAATTCCCTACGGTACGGCAGAAAAAAATGCATGGCATGAGTAACAAAATAGGTGGCTTGATGCCGCCTTTTTTGTTACAATAAAAAGAGACCTTCAAGAATCGAGGAGAATTTGAAAGTTTTTGATTTTGAACTGGATGACGAGGACGTACGGATGATAGCTAACCTAACGGGTTGCGTTGGCTTGTCGGGAAACCCGAACACTATGCCATTTTAAATTCGCAGAGGTGCTTTCGCGGAAGATGAGGCAACACCACGGAAAGATGCAAAATATTAGAAATCGACCGGCAAGGACACTCTGCTGGTCGATTTTTGTGTTGTATGGAACGGGGCTGTTTGTTGACCCGCGATCCTAACTTTGATATAATTTTTTCGTTAACTGAATTGTATCAAGGGGGGATGAGACATGGCTACGATAAACGTTTATGAACAATACTTTGCTGCGGACTGCACGTATAACGGAGTACGGCGCAAGGCTGCGCTGGTTGCCCTGATTTCCGATTCCAATGCCGGAATGATTACTTACGAAGCGTCAGTTACTTTTTTCCCGCATCGTGACGAGGAAGATTATGCAGTATCTTACGACGCCTGCTTTGTAAAGGAACTGTATCATGCCAAGGGACGGCGGTCAAAGAAAAGGGAAAAGGAATTCTTGGAAAGCGGGTCTTTTAAGGATGAGATAGATAGGCTTGCGGCAGAGCATGGGGGAAGGGTAACGTGGGATGAGCCGTTGCGAGCGGCAAGCTATGCTTGATTTAAGTCCGCGGAAGAATTGATAGCGTTTCAACAACGGTGCTTTGCTTAAGCCATCAAATACGGAAAGGAAAAAAGACAAATGAAAATCATCATGATCCGTCACGGAGAACCTGATTATTCAAAGGATGCGCTGACTAAAAAAGGGGAGCGTGAGGCGGCATGCCTATCCAAGTGGATCAGCCGCATTGATCCGCAAGTATCGGCCTACTACGTATCACCTCTTGGCAGGGCCAGACAGACCTGTAATGCCTGCCTTTCGCCGCTTGGAAAGGAAGCGACGGTTCTTCCGTGGATTGAAGAATATACGGGGCGCACTTTCAATGAACGCTTGGGTTACGAGCGTCACGCCTGGGATTTTTATCCGGCCGACTGGACTAAGGATGCGTCGCTGTTTTCGGCTGATACCTGGCAGAATTCACACTACTACGACAATCCTTCCTGCAAGGATGGATATCGGGTGATTACGGAAGGGTTTGATTCCCTTCTCGAGGAATATGGTTACCGACGGGAGGGCCACGTATACCGGACGGATTGGGGCGAGGGGGGGCCGCGTGACGTGACAATCGTAATCTTTTGTCACATGATTGCGTCGCTCAGCGTGGTGGCACATTTGACGGGAATTTCAGCGCCCCTTTTATGGCACGGATTCTTCTGCGCACCCACTGGACTAACCGTCATTCAGACGGAAGAACGAGATCCGGGCGTTGCCTGGTTCCGCGTACGCGCAATTGGGGAAGTGGCGCATCTATTATGCGAAGATGAACCGATCTCAGATTCCGGATTTAAGGGGTGAAAAAATTTTTTGAGAGTCACCAACCTTTGGGATTTAATCCTCACTATATAGTCATAAGGGCCTGAAAAGAAAGATTCTTTCGAACTTGGAGGAGAAGATGGAAAAACAGCTGGTAGATCATATGATGGAGACATACTTCCATAAGATCTACGGATTTGCGGTGAAGAAAGCATATTCGGATGATGAGGCGCAGGAGCTTTGCGCGGAGATGGTGAAGGAGGTTTACCTTTCCCTTCTTGGCGCGGAAGCAATCTCCAATACGGACGGTTACGTGTGGCGCATTTGTTCTAACGTTTTTGCCAGGCACGTTTCAACAAAGAAGAAACAAGGTATTTCCTTGAATGGAATGGAGCTGCCTTATTACGACGAATATGATCTTGGCGAGGCGGAGGAAGAGCTTGCGAGACTTCGTAGGGAAATTGCATATCTTTCAAAGAACCGCAGAAAAATTGTCTTCTCCTTCTACTACGAGGGAAAGTCCATTGCAGCCATTGCCGGCGAGATGGGCCTTTCCGAGGGTACCGTAAAATGGCACCTAAACAAGGCAAGAAATGACTTGAAGGAGGGCTTTGGAATGGAAAGAAAAATAGGAACGTTGGGAATATCTCCCATTGAGGCAACTGAATTTGGACATAATGGACGGCCGGATCCTGACGGTGGACCGGAGAAATACTTGTCGGATCCCATCAATCTGAACATTGCTTACAGTGTATATGAGACGCCGCGCACAAAGGAAGAGATTGCGCAGGAGCTTGGGATTACGCCGGTATTTCTTGAGGACAAGATTGCGCTCTTGGAAAACAATGGATTTTTGGTAAGAACAAGTGGCGACCGCTATACTACTTACGTGTGTTTTTCACCGAGAAAATATTCCTTGGAACAAATAGACAGGGACTGGGAAGTGCGGCTTCAGGTCGTTCAGGAGCTGTTAAAAAAGTACGTACCGAAGGTCCGGGCGGCTATTGCTGACGTTCAGGACGTCTATATTCCCAGCGGTAACAGGGAGTTATTTGAGGCAGCAGTGATCTTTTATGCGATTATGAATAAGTGCCAGATCCCGATACAGAAGGACCTCGGGAAGTATTGGATCAAAACGCTTGGCGGCGGCGCATATTTTGCGCAGGTGGAATTAAAACAGGAAGCCGAGGATCCTGAATATGAAATGAAGCATAAGGGGACTGGGAAAGATTACTTCGCCTGTGGCTGCATGACCAGAGAATCCGAAAAATACGAAGGCGTATATTCCTGGTCCATCGATACGAGATTCTGTAGCCGGAAGGGAGCCTGGGAAAACAATCGGAACGAGGATTATGATTTCCTGTATGAGTGGATCTGCGGCACCATCAAGGATGATACGGCAAATCAGGAAAAGGTGAAGCGACTTCGCGAACGTGAATATATCACGGCAGATGGCAAGGTGAACGTGATGATCGTGAAGGAAAAGGCGGCGGAGTTTTTTGCAAAAATCCCGGAGCTCGATGAAGAGATCAAGAAGGAATTCGCCGGTTTTGCCTTAGAGCAGGCCATGGAAGAGGCAAAGAGATATCCGGCGCAAATGCAGGATTACGTCGTGTTTTTCCATACCACTGGCTTCATTGGCCCCATGGAGGCGCTCATGGTCTTGGATGAGATGTATGACCAAGGCATCTTCCAGCCCCTAAAGAAGGAAGAGATGGTGACCAGCCAGCTTCTGACTTTCTGCGACAGACTGCCTGAGTAAACTTGGGCTTAGAGGAGTGACGGATCACAAGGAAGTTTGATGAAGGCGTGGAGATGAACGTATGGAAATAAACAATAAAACATTCGAGGATTATGCCAGGATCCTTCGGGAGGCAACGCCCTACAAGGATGGCAACGCTGGCATAAAATATATGGTGAAGCCTGACAAGAGGCGTAAAGACGTTATCAGGAAGTACTATAAAGAAAAAGCGGGGCTCGATCTTGACTTGATCGAAAAGTCGCCACTAACGACCTGGGAAAAAGCGATAAAGCTCGCGCAGTTTGTTGCAAAGCATGTCCCGCATGACAACCAGAAAAAATGGATCAGTAAGCTAAATGCCATAACATTGTATGAATACGCAAAAAAGACGCCAACGGGTTTCAACTGCAGGTGGCATTCCATCATGCTAAGCGAGCTGCTTTTAGCCGTCGGAATCAAAAATGCGTTTATCACGTGCCTTCCCGAAGACAAAAATGACGGGGATTGTCACGTGGTAAATCACGTCTGGCTTCCGGAGAATCAAAAATGGGCCATGATCGACAGTGACATGACGGAGTACGCCATCTCGAAAGAAGGTACCCAGCTTTCTTTGTTTGAGATGCGCGAATACATTTGCTCCGGAGGTGACTTTGAAATATGCGTTCTTCCGGGCTTTGAGGATACTTGGTACGGATCCTCTGAGGGAAGAGAGTATCTTAAGTGTTATTGGGCGAAGAATCTATATTGGTTCGCAAGACATACGACGTATGGATTTAGCTTGGAAAGCAGGAGGCGCGTTGGCGATTCTTACGTATGTCTGATTCCACCAGGATATGATTATAAAAAGGTGAGAGAGTGTAAAGAGATCACCAATGAACGGGAATTTTGGGGATTATCTTGATCTCAGATCATAACAATAAAACAAAGGAGCAAACAGATGATCATTAGAAAAGCAACGGGGTCGGACGCGGATGATTTGAAAATGTTATATTTTGATTTTTTAACACATTATCCTCCCAAGGAAGAACAAAACATGCAAGAGTGGCAGGAACTGCTAAATAAGTTTGAAAAAGATGACAACATGTATTTGCTTGTCGCCATAGAGGATGGAAAAGCAGTCTCTTCCGTACAAATGGCAATCATTGAAAGCCTGACACATAACGTTCGCCCCTTTGCCGTCATAGAGAACGTTGTGACGCATGCTGATTACAGAAACAGGGGCTATGCATCAGCGCTTTTGGAACGAGCCTCAGAAATCGCGAGGGAAAAAGGCTGCTACAAGGTGTCTCTGGAGACGGGTTCCAATAAGGAAAGCACCTTGAATTTCTACAGAAACAATGGGTTTGCGATAGATGAAAAGCATTCCTGTTTAAAACGATTATAACAATTGAAAAACAGTGGCATTTGAGATCCCGGTACTTTTTTATCGTACCGGGATCTTTTTGCTTATGCCAATCAGACAATCAAATTGACCAGAGTTTCCGTTTTTGATATACTATAGGGAGGGATTTGAACAGGGAGATCATTTTGTGAAAAAGTACAGGCTAGCATATTATGGCGAAGAAAGGGAAATGAAATATGTTTGAGAGTGATTTTGCCAAATGTGAATACGTTGAAAAGGATAACGTGGTCTTTCACGTGTGGAAAAAGGAAGCTCATTTCGATGATTACCGGAATCCGGTCATTGCCTCGCTGGAGATGCTTAGGGAACACAAGGGGAGTCTCTTCATTGTTGACGCGAGAAACGGATTTGAGGACGTGAAGGAAGACGTTGACTGGGGATTTTCCTACTTTCTTCCGGAATTAAAAAAGACGGGCTGTTCCACTTGGGGATTTATTCTTCCGAAAACGTCTGACATTGAAGGCGAGATTGATCTGTGGACAAAGGAGATAGAAAAGAACTTTCGCGTGATCCGCGCTGAGTCCTATGACGAGATTTTACGACAGGCAGCGGGAGGTACGCAAGTGATCATAAGAGACTACGGAGAAAGCGATTTTGAGGGCATTAAGAATTGGATCACGGACGAGAGAACGCATGCCATGTGGTGCGCAAATAGGACGCGGTTTCCACTTCAAAAGCAAAGCTTTGATGAATTTTTGAAAGACATTTCCATGAGAAATGGAGATCATCCCTTTGTGGCAGTGGATGAGAACGGAGTTGTCATGGGATTCTTTTGTTACTCGTTAAACGCTGAAACGAAGGAGGGCATGTTCAAATTTGTGATGGTAGATCCCGCCAGACGTGGAATTGGATTGGGAAAGGAAATGTTAAAGCAGGCGGTGCGTTATGCATTTGACGTCACGAAGGCGGATGCCGTACAGTTGATGGTCTTTTCCGAAAACGCAAGGGCTAGGAAATGCTATGAAGGAGTTGGTTTTACGGTAAGAAAAACGCAGGAGCGTGCATTTCAATTTAAGGACAAATCATGGGATAGGATAAACATGGTAATAAAGAAGATGCCGTGATCATCGCGGTTTTGGCAGAACAGGTCAAAAGAAAGGAAAAAACATGGGATACGAGGAGAACGCAAGATTAAATCATCGGAATGGAAGCAATTGCTCAGCCAGTCTGTTTAAGGCATTTGCTGATAAGCTGGGCATGTCAGCGGAAGAAGCGGCGCGGATCGCTCCGGCGCCAAGATCTGAAGGAGGAAAATGCGGAGGATTCCTGGCAGGAAAAAAGCTATTGGAAATGATAAAGCCGGAAGCCGCAGAAGAATTTGAAAAGCGTTTCCTGGAACAAAACGGTGATGATAAATGTGCCAGCTTGATCATGAAAAGACGACTGCAAGGGAAAAACTGCAATGACTTAGTAGGCGAGACCGCAAATATCATAGAATCAATACTATAATTTGATTGCGCATAATCTTTGAATTAAAGAGGGCAAGGACGAAAAGTCGACGGATTGTTTTCTGATAAAAATTTTTAACTAGGATGACGAACACTGTTTTATGCGAATAACAAAGAACAAAATTGAAACGAAAAAACTGAATTTCATATTGATCATAATTGCAGCGTGTTTCTGGGGCAGTATGGGAATCTTTGTCAGAAGACTTACCACGTTTGGGTTTGACTCTATCCAGATCGTGTCAATCAGGGTCTCGCTGGCAGCATTGATATTTAGCCTGCTTTTGCTGATCAGGGATCGGTCCGGGTTTCGGATATCACTTCGGGACATCCCTTTGTTTCTCGGACTCGGACTTGGAAGCATTCTGTTTTTTACGGTCTGCTATTTCACTGCGATCACAATCATGCCCTTATCTACCGCGGCGATCCTTTTATATACCTCACCGATCTGGATTATGCTGGCGTCTGCTCTTTTCTTTCATGAAAAGATGAACGGCAGGAAGGTGATTGCGCTGATACTTGCGTTTGGAGGATGCGTGTTGGTATCAGGAATTTCCGGAGAAGGGATCACGTTTAGCGGGCTGCTTCTTGGACTTGGTTCCGGAATGGGATACGGCTTGTACAGCATATTGGGTACGGTAGCTTTGCGAAAGTATTCTCCGTACGTGGTTACGACGTATACGTTCCTGGTTGCAGCCATAGGCTCCTGGGTGATCTGCAAGCCGGCGGACATGTTATCAAAGTTTAAAAAAGCGGATGATCTTACGGGGCTGATATTCTTTTGCATACTGACAGCCTTGGTAACGGCAGTGATACCATTTCTGTCATATACGCTTGGACTTCGCGGCGTGGAAGCCAGCAAAGCCGGAATCATGGCAACCTTGGAGCCCGTTGTTGCTACGCTGGTTGGGATCACGTGTTTTTCCGAGACGTTAACCATTTTCGCGGGGATGGGAATCGTTATGGTTCTGGCTGCGGTTATCATCTTGAACGTCAAGCAGAACACGTAAGCAGAAACAATTTGATAAAACTCGGCTCAAAGTGTCGTTAGGAGGTGTAGACGTGACTAAGGAAGAGTACGTAAAAAGAATGAATGAAGAGCATGATTGGGCGCCGGGCTGGGATGCCATTGAGGGTGAGTTTGGCCGCTTATATCCAGGGCAGGAACCAAAGCATTATGCGACGAATATGGTTTCCAGGGCAATGTTCGGCGGAGACGAATATCTTGACGGCTGCTCAATTTATGAGAATGCAAAAGGATATTATCATCTGGTGACGTTTGGGATGTCGGAGCTCTATACGGATGAAGAAGCATTCGGCGGGGAGTACAGTCGCTGGGGATATGAGATGACGATCAAGCTGAAGGAGGACAAAGCAGAGGACTGTCTGTGGGCAATAGACATGTTGTCCAATTTGGCCAGATACACGTACAAGTCAGAACGGTTTTTTGATCCGGAGCAATTTGTTCAAGGAAATGGTGCGTCGTTACATATTGGCACGGAATCCCTCATCACGGCGTTGATCACCGTAGATGACACTACGGCGCAGGCGCAGAATACCGTTCACGGCAAGCTGGGATTTATCCAGTTTGTTGGAATTACGCAGGCGGAGCTGAACGCCATAAAAGAGGATCGCAGCAACCTGGCGAAACTCATTGAATTGATGAAGCAAGATAATCCAGAGCTAATTACGGATATGAAGAGGACGAAATCCTATCTGTAATTGTCCGTAGGTTAAAAGGTGCAGAAAAGATGCTTTTTATTCAATCATTAGATACGTTTTATCATAAACAGGAACGGTCTTCGGAATATGCACGGTTAAGAAGCGGAGACGTATTCCGGAAAATAGACTGCAGCAAAATCAAAGAATGTGATGTGTTTGCACAGCTTCTTTATTTTCGATATGGTGACGAAGAGAGAGCCATGCGTGCGCAGCTTTATTCTGAAACGTATAGGGCGTATGGGCAAAATATCTTTACCGAGGGCACGAGGGACAGATACGACAATTATAACCGTCTGTTAAAGTTCATCAGAATTTTTAAGGCAGAAGAAGGGTATAAGATCATGTTTTGCGATGAAAACGTTGAATGGTGTCCAACGAAACGCCGTGGACGGAATGAAGCATTTAACAATGCAAATTCGATTTATTACCATCGCGACAGACTGAATGAAACGGCATTTATCCTTAAGAAAAATCAATATGGAAGGATCACGTACAACAACAGATACGTCGATCCTGACAGTCAGAATTGGTATTATGGATGGCATGTTTATAATTTGATCAATTGCGACCTGGCTGATTGTAAAGAAAAAATGTTTTTTGTGAAAAATCCGGATTATGAATACAAACAGCTTCTTGATCTAAGATAAAATGGATCGCCCAATGCCGACCGGCATTTATGCCATAATTATCAGAATCCATTGAACATGCTGCGAAGATCGAATTGGGAGGAAAGCAATATGTATGGAATTACAAGCATCATTGAGGGGTTGGCTTTCTAAGGCATGACTGCGCTTAGCACTGAACTATCATTTAAGGGGGATAAAGCTTAATGGTATTTACTTTGTTTTTTACGTTTGCGAAAATTGGATTGTTCACCTTTGGCGGTGGATATGCCATGATTTCAATCATAGAGAATATTTGCGTAGAGCAAAAGAATTGGATTACGCATGATGAAATGATGGACGTCACGGTGATCGCGGAATCTACGCCTGGACCGATAGCAATCAACTGTGCCACTTACGTGGGCTATAAGCAAAAGGGAATCTGGGGTGCCATGGCAGCCACGTTGGGAGTTGTATTGCCATCTTTTTTCATTATCTATCTGATTTCCGCCTTTTTGGATAACTTTCTGGAGATTACTTGGATCGCAAATGCATTTAAGGGGATAAGGATTGCAGTAGGATTACTAATTCTCGATGCAGGGATCAATATGTTCGTAAAGATGAAAAAGAAATTTGTCTCATGCACCATCATGGCATGCTCCTTTGCGGCAATGTTTTTGATTTGTATTTTTGCCTGGAGTTTCTCATCAGTATTTCTTATGTTGATTGCTGCAGTTGTCAGTTTAGTGATCTTTTTCATTCAAGGTGAGCCGGCCGGGAAGGGTGGTGAGAGCCGATGATTTATCTGGAATTATTTGTAGGATTTCTGACGGTAGGTTTATTCTCTTTTGGCGGTGCGTATGCAGCAATTCCGTTGATCAGGGACGTGGTTCTTTCCTATGGGTGGCTGGACGAAGATACGTTAATGAATATGGTTGCCATAAGCGAGAGTACGCCAGGCCCGATCATGGTCAACATGGCAACCTACGTGGGAAGCCGTAAGGCGGGAATATGGGGAGGAGCATTGGCAACGTTTGCCGTTATTCTGCCGGCATTTTTTATCATATTATTAATCATGGTTCTTATGAGGAAGATGCTTGACCATAAGTACGTCCAGGCAGTTTTCCGTGGGCTTAAGCCATGCATCGCGGGAATTATTCTGGCTACGGGTTGTCATATGATCATAAAAAATGGCATCTCTCCTTTATTTCAGCAAGCCATGGATTTCAGGGCGCCGATCATTTTCCTGATTTTGGCATTATTGTATTTTGGTTTACGGGGAGTAAGGAAGAAGAAAACCTCTCCGATTATAATGATCGCGATTTCAGCAGTGCTAGGTATTTTCGCGTATGGAGCGTAGAGAGGAAACAAAATGGATAAGACGGCATTAAAGGCATTGTTAGATGACATGTCAACGGAAGAAAAGGTTATGCAGCTGGTACAGATCTCAGGCTCCGAGTATGAATCGGACGCAGAGATTACCGGCGTCGAAAGAGGCCAGGTAAAAGACAGCGTAAAAAGACTTGCAGGAAGTACTTTGGGAATATGGGGAGGCAAAAGACTTAGGAAGATTCAGGAGCAGTACGTCAGCGAGCAGCCTCATCATATCCCGCTCATGTTTATGCTCGACGTGATACATGGACATAAGACGGTTCTGCCTTGTCCCTTGGGGCAGGGAGCCACGTTTGATCCGGATGCGGTAAAGAAAGGTGCCGAGTTGCAGGCGCGGGAGGCGGCTGCCGATGGCGTTCACGCCACGTTTTCTCCCATGGCGGATCTTTGCAGGGATGCGAGGTGGGGCAGGATCATGGAATCCACTGGCGAGGATAAGCTTTTGAATTCGCGTATGGCCTCAGCCATGGTTGAGGGGTATCAGGGAGATAATTTAAGAGATCATGCGCACGTGGCGGCCTGTGTCAAGCATTTCGCGGCTTACGGCGCTGCCGAAGGCGGAAGGGATTATAACAACACCGAGCTTTCAGAGCATACTCTCAGGGAGTATTATCTCCGGGCATACGGCGAAGCCATAAAGAAAAAACCGGCAATGGTCATGACTTCCTTTAACAGCATAAACGGCATTCCTTCTACGGGCAATCAGTTTTTAATGAAAAAGATATTAAGGGAAGAATTTGGTTTTCAGGGAGTCCTGATCTCTGACTGGGGCGCCGTGGGAGAAATGATAAATCATGGGTATGCCGAGGATCAAAGGGATGCGGCGCTGAAAGGAATGTTGGCAGGCGTGGATATCGACATGTGTTCAGGCTGTTACAGTGCGCATCTTGAGGAATTGGTGAACGCCGGAGCCGTTTCCGAGGAGATGCTTGACGAGGCGGTTTGGCGGGTTCTCAACATGAAAAATGACCTTGGTCTCTTTGAAGATCCCTACAGGGGAATTGCGATGGATGGAGATGTTGTGATTACCGAAGAGAGCAGGAGCCTGGCAAGAGAGGCTGTTGCAAATAGCCTTGTGCTTCTTGAAAACAAGGAAAAAACGCTGCCGCTTAGAAATGAAAAGCATGCTTTTATCGGTCCCTATGCCAATACGAAAAAGCTTCAGAGCTCCTGGGCTTTTTCGGGAGAGGATGAGAACACCGTAACCATATGGGAGGCGGCTTCGGAAGCATTTGAGGCGGAGAACGTAAAGTATGCAGAGGGCTGCACCATACTGGATCAGGATACCATGACTGCGAGAGAGATCCGTCACGTAGATCACTGGCAGGAGAAAAATGACGAGCTTTTGGCGGAAGCCATGCGCGTGGCAGAGTGGGCGGACGTTGTGATTCTATGTCTTGGAGAAGACATTGCCCAAACCGGGGAAGCTGCGAGCAAGGCGAATATTAAGTTTCCTGCAGTGCAGGTGCATCTGTTAAATGAGATCAAAAAAACAGGGAAAAAGATCGTAACGCTTGTATTTACGGGGAGACCCCTTGAACTGATGGAAGTGCGGGAGCTGTCGGATGCACTGATGATCTGTTGGCTGCCGGGTACTGAAGGCGGGCATGGCGTGCTTGACGTCCTGACGGGAAAGGTTTCTCCTTCCGGAAGGCTGACCGCAAGCTTTCCGTACACCGTAGGGCAAGAGCCCTTGCATTATGACGTGTATCCCACGGGACGGCCTAAACCGGAAAATGGGCCCGGGCCATTCACTTCAAGGTATCTTGACTGTGAGAATGGAGCGCTCTACCCTTTTGGATATGGGCTTTCGTATACAACCTTTGAATATGCGGATCTGAAGCTGAGTGCGCAAAAGATGTCAGCGTCAGAGCAGGTTACGGCTTCCGTGACCGTGAAGAATACCGGAGACAGGAAGGGGAGCGTGACGGTCCAGCTTTACCTAAGGGACGTCACGGGGAGCCGCGTCCGTCCCGTCAGGGAATTGGCCGATTTCAGGAAAATCTCTCTAGATCCCGGTGCTGAAGAGGAAGTAAGCTTTATTATTCGTGAGGAAATGCTGCGTTTTTGGACGGCGCGAGAGAAGTGGGAAAGTGAACCGGGAAAATTCCTTGTCTGGATCTGTAACGACAGCAAGGACGGAAAACCACTGGAATTTCAATTGACGGAATAATTGAGCGGTGCCCTGGGACAACGAGTTTCTCTTTATGGAAAAAATTCTAATTGGTTGATCAATAAGAAAGCGAAGAGAAAACGATTGCTAAATAAAGTGGGAGCGGAGAAGAAATGGAGCAGAGTGACAACGGGCGATTTGAAATTCGTTACGTAAGACAGGAAGAAGCAGAGGAAGCGGCTGAGGTAGAGAGAAGATGTTTTCCGCCAAATGAGGCGTGCACTCCCGAACGGATGAAACGCAGAATCTGCGTAGCATCTGATTTCTTTTTGGTGGCCATTGATCCGTTAAAAGGAAGGATGGCTGGCTTTGTAAATGGGATTGCAACGTCAGAGACAAAATTGCGCGATGAATTCTTTACGGACGAATCACTGCATGACCCGAATGGCCCAAACGTTATGATCCTGGGAGTGGCCGTGTTGCCGGAATGGCGCGGACAGGGTTTGGCCAGGGAGTTGGTTTCCAGATACTACAGCCTTCAACGGGAAAGAAAACGAAAGAAGCTAGTACTGACCTGTTTAGAAGATAAAGTGAGAATGTATGAAAAATTTGGATTTCAGGATTTGGGAAAATCCGGGTCTGCTTGGGGCGGCGAAACCTGGCATGAAATGGAAGCGGTTATTAGGTAGCCATGGATGCACTGGTGATTAGTTCGATTCTTAAAATCAGGCGCGGAGAACGTCATCGAAAAGCGCCCAAAGCTCTATCTTGCAAAACAATGATTGCTGAAGTAGGTTTATCTTGCAGAACGGTGATCGCGGAAGAAAGGAGATCCTATGAAAGACGAGGCAGAATACGCGGCAATACAAAACGAGCTGAGGAAGGGTATTTCTCTTTGCGACGATTTTGATGCATCCGAACTGAAGACTGTTGCGGGGGTAGATCTTGCATATTGGAAGAATGATGACGGGGAATATGCAGTCTGTTGTATTGTAGTGATAGACGTTGCCACGCATAAAGTTATCGAAAAAAAGCATTTCAGCGGCAAGATCGAAGTTCCTTACGTGCCGGGATTTCTTGCCTTCAGAGAGCTTCCGCTTGTCATTGAGACGGCAAAACTGCTTGAAACGCAGCCGGATATCTATATCTTTGACGGAAACGGTTATCTTCATCCACGCCACATGGGCATAGCGACTCATGCATCATTCTATTTAGACAAGCCGACTTTCGGAGTGGCAAAGTCTTATTTCCGCGTGGATCATCAAACCGATTACGTTGAACCTGAGAACGAAGCCGGAAGTTATACGGATATCGTTATTGACGGCGAGACATACGGGAGAGCGCTGAGAACGCACAAGAACGTCAGGCCAGTCTTTGTCTCCGTGGGAAATCATATTTCAATTGAGACCGCCTGTTCCCTTGCATTGAAGCTGACCGACAAGGAGAGTCACGTTCCCGTGCCTACGCGTCTGGCTGATTTGGAGACACATATTGAACGCGAGAAGGAAACTTTATCGGGTTTTCAAGCAGGGCTAAAAGATTGAGCGAAAACATGGAAGGCGGATCATGCGTCAATGGAAATCCATCATGGGATCGGTGGGTTTTATAGAAAGAAGTATTAAACTTAACGGATTTTCCTTGCTTTTCTTTTAGATACAGCATGAAAACAAATTGGAATAGTTGATTTCCTAAACCAAACGAGAATAGCACAATATGCAAGTTACTATTGACGGGGTGGTTTGCTCAGTAGTCTGAACTTAAAGTAAACATGAATCGTAAGCGCTGCACGTGACGGCACGCGATCACTGACGTAAACGTGCTATTATAAGTTTGTAGTGGAAATGAAAACGATACGGTGATATAATACATTTTAGAAGACCTGCTTATCGGTTCCCGGGTAAGCCCGTAATGGAGCGATAGGCGCAGAGAATCATAAAACCTAGTATGGGGGAGGGATCAGCATGGCGTTTAAGAAATATGTTTTCGACGGATCCAAGAAATTTGTGATTGCAAAAGCATCAACGGACGAAACGAGTCTTTGCAAGGATCGCAAGGATGCAGAAGCAAAGATGCAAAAGAATGTCGAGGAGATTGACAAGCTGCAGGAAAAGCTTTATGCCGAAAAGAAGGAAGGCGTGATCTTCCTGTTCCAGGCGATGGACGCAGCGGGAAAGGATGGCACCATCCGTGCGGTACTGTCCGCGCTTTCGCCGCATGGCGTGCATGAGGTTGCATTCAAGGCACCGAGCTCGGAGGAACTGGCTCATGATTATCTGTGGCGCGTAGCGTCAAAGACGCCGGCAAAGGGAGAGATTGCCATCTTCAACCGTTCCCATTATGAGGACGTTCTGATCGGGAAGGTGCGGGAGCTCTACAAATCACAAGCCAATGCGAGACGCATTGATCTCGATAAGGTGATCGTGAATCGCTATGAGGATATTAGGAATTTTGAAGAATATCTGTACCGCAACAACGTGCGCACGGTAAAGATTTTCCTGAACGTGTCGAAGGACGAGCAGGCGCGCCGCTTCCTGTCGCGCATTGAGGAGCCGGAGAAGAATTGGAAGTTCAGCGGCAGCGATTATGATGAGCGCAAGTATTGGGATCAATACCAGGAGGCATTTGAGAGTGCAATCAATGCGACGTCAACAACGCATTGTCCTTGGTACGTGGTTCCTGCCGACCACAAGTGGTATATGCGTTACGTGGTTTCTGAGATCATTCTGGAAACGCTCAAGGAAATGGATCCCCGCTTCCCTGAGGTGACAAAGGAGCGCCTTGAGACTTTTGCAGGCTATAAAGAAGAGATCCTTAAGGAACTCCCCGAAGAGGCCAAGAATTCCAAGGACTCCAAGAAATCAAAGAATTCTAAGGATTCAAAGAATTCAAAGGATTCAAAAGAATCCAAGAACTCAAAAGATTCCAAGGAATCCAAACGCTCTAAAGCTGAAAAGGATACAAAGAATTCCAAGGATTCCAAGAAATCTAAAAAATAAGTGTTACCATAGATCCCGGCACACAATGTCGGGATCTTTTCATTTAACGTAGGTCGGGATGATTAAATTGACCGAGGTTTCTATCTTTGCTATACTTGGAATAGTTTAATATTCTCCTGAAAACGTCTGACGTAGAAGGTGAAATGGAGCTTTGGACCGGAATGTTTATAATTTCATGAAAGAAAGAGGATACAGAGATGGGGAATCCTTGGAAGGACGTCAGTCTTTCGGATTATGAAAATCACATGAGCCTGGAAGGAATCGGGCAATTGCAGGAACTGAGCCTCATTATGAAAGGGCAGTTCAATGATTTTGCTGCTTCAAGCGCAATGGTTCTGGGCATTGCAGGCGGAAATGGCCTGGAACACGTTGACGTGAAAAAGTATCAGCGCATATATGGCATAGACGTAAATGCGAACTATCTGGAAAAAGCGAAAGAGCGACATCGCGATCTTGACAATGTTTTGGAGCTCCAGTGCCTCGACGTGATTACGGACGCAAACCAGCTACCGCAGGCAGAGTTGCTGATCGCGGACTTGTTTGTAGAATACGTGGGGTATGAAGCATTTCAGAATGCCATAAAGAGAGTGCAGCCCACTTACGTGTCCTGCGTCATTCAGATTAACGAGGCGGATGGATTTGTCTCAGATTCTCCGTATTTGCATGTGTTTGATCGATTGCAGGAAGTGCATCATCAAATGGAACGTGAGAAGCTGACGAGGTCGTTAAAGGCGATAGGATATGGATTCATTAGCGTTAAGGAGCATCCATTGCCAAACGGCAAGAAGCTTGTGAGACTGGACTATTCGAACAAGAAAATGATCTTTCGGGCAAGCAACGGAGCGGAGATATTGGAAAGGATTAGCGTAGATGAGGACGAGGCAATTCGCAAGTATCCATTGATCAATCATGCGCTTGTGATCGTTAAGATCGAAGGGGATTATCTGCTGGGATTCCATAAGTGGAGGGATGATTGGGAAACCTTCGGCGGATTACTTGAGCCAGGGGAGAGTCTTCGGGAATGCATCGAAAGGGAGTGCCTGGAGGAACTTGGCTTAGAAGGTCTTGACTTTACGTATTTGGGACTGGTGCATTATCAGATGCCCCCAAGTTACTGGGTTAAGGAATGGCATGAGGAGTTTGGCGGGATGTATGGCATTAGCATTTCCGGCGTGATGCTGAAAATCATTGAAGAAAGACGCCGGGATAAAGACGAAATCGGCGAGATCAAATGCCTGAAAGAATTAAAGAGAATGGGAGCAAAGGTTGACGAGATTAACGAAAAGCTCTTGGAATTCTTTCCGTAGCCATAAGATGCCTAAGTGACGTAGATTTGTAGAGAAAACGTAAATATGCCATGCGGTATTTACCGTAAACGGTCATAATGCGAACGGTGAGATAGGAAAAGCGTTCAGATACATTTATAAGGACTACGGGCAAAAAAGCAAAAGAAGCAAAATGACCCGTAGGAAGTTGGAAAGGACTACGGGCAAAAATGCAAAAGAAGCAATTTGACCCGTAGGAAGCCGGAAAAGACTACGGGCAAAAAAGAAAAAGAAGCAAAATGGTCCGTAGGAAGCCGGAAAGGACTACGGGCAAAAAGGTAAAAGAAGCAAAATGACCCGTAGGAAATTGGAAAAGACTACGGGCAAAAATGCAAAAGAAGTAAAATGGCCCGTAGGAAGTTGGAAAGGACTACGGGCAAAAAAGCAAAAGAAGCAATTTGACCCGTAGGAAGCCGGAAAAGACTACGGGCAAAAAAGCAAAAGAAGCAAAATGGCCCGTAGGAAAATGAAAATGTCTACGGGTAGAATGACAAAAAGCTAAGTTTGACCCGTAAATTGAAGAAACGAGATTCGTCTGTCGAGACAAAAGAGCTCAGCAAATTCCAGTTTGTCGGGATAAAGGTGGTTGAAAGCTTCAAGTTTGCGGGGATTGCAAATTTGTCTATATGCAGGAAGATCATTTAGGAATCATGCAAGATTAACAATTGATTTAGATGAGGCATTGAAGAGAATATGGATATCAGAGAAGTTACAAGGGCCAGTGATAAGCAGAGAATCACGCGGGAAGAATTGGTGGCGTTACCGGATTGGTTTGGGATTGAGGAATCCTATTCCTTTGAGATGAAAAAGGTTTTGTACGTTGGTTTTAAGGGAAAGAATAACTTCTCATGCACTATGGCAGAGAATATGTCCCAGGAGCATTTGCTACTGACGAATTCCCGTGACGGGTTAAGGAAGGATATTGCCTCCGCCTGCAGGGAATATGACCAAGTGATTATGTTCGGCGTGGATAAGACGCTAACGTCAACGGTGAGGATCGAAAGAGTTGCGGTAAAGGAGGGCAAAAAGATTGTTTCCAAGCTGAATCTGGAAAGGCTCAAGGATTCTCTTGACGATGCCGGAATACCGGCAGTGATTTCGGAGAACCCGACGGTCTCGCTTTGTAACGATGCGTATTGGCACGCACTCCATAAGTATTCCGGAAACGTAGTTTTTATTCACGTACCGACGATACGGCATGCGGATGAAATATCATTGGAGAAAATGAAATTGGCTATTTCAAGGTGGTTGGAGAAGCATTAGCATGAAAACTACCGTTGAGAACGTTCATTGGAACGAAACAAATTGAGAATCAGGCCTGGCGCCTGGTTCTTTTATTTTGATAGATTTTATTGTATTGACAGGACGGAAAAAAGATGTTATAAATAAAAACGATAACATTGTCGTTTTTATTTGCGGGAGAGATATCATGCCAAAAGTTAACGAAGAGTATTTGGTGGAAAAGAGGAATGAGATCTTAAATGCCGCGTTTGAAGTGTGTAAGAGGAAGCCGGCATATGACGTGACGATGTCCGACGTTGTGGCGGAAACGGGGATGAGTCAGGGCGGAGTCTATAAGTATTTTAATAATATCTATTCCGTTTATGCCGCTTTGATCGATGATGCCAATCAGATGGGAAATCAAATCGAAAGAATAGACAAGATCATGGATTCGAAGGCGAAGCCGGAAGTCAAACTTCAAAAGCTCTTTGCAATAGCTGAAAGCTTCTTTTCGGACATGTTGCTTAGTTATAATAAGATATTGTTTGAATTGGGGACCTATTGCATTCAGAACCCTGAATGTGATAAGAAAATCAACGGAGAAACTAAGGCAAAGCCAGTTTTCCCATATTTGGCCAAGCGCGTTGCGGAACTGATTGTCACGCAAACGGAAGCGGGATATTTTAAACCAGCGATTCCCATGCAGGATTTGATGAATTACGTCGTAGCGTCTTTTGACGGAATTATCAGGGACGTAACGCTGAATAAATGCTATGGCGTAAAAACGGATGACGTGAATTATTTGGATGAAAACAAACTAATTCACTGCCTGTACTTAAGCACTTTGAAGCTTTTGGGGAAATAACCGCATTCGCGCCTGTGCCAAAATGGGAAAGGATAAACTATGGAGAAAATAATCAGAATCCTGTCTTTCGTTGCTTTTGCATTCTTTGTAACGCTTTTTATGGGGTGCGCGAATGCGGATGAAGTGAAAAATTATACGATCGTTTATTCCGACAATGATGCGTTGGAGTACGTCAATCATGGAAGGAATACGGACGAAAAGACCATTTACGAACTGGGCTCCAATGGCAAGACGGTGGCTGCTTACGTGGCGCTGGCCATGGTCGATGAAGGAGTATTGTCGCTGGATGAGAAAATAGCGCCGTATCTTGATGCTGATCTGGTGACCAATGATGAAAGAATAAAGGAAATCACGCTAAGACAACTGCTATGTCATACTGCCGGCTTTTCACCAAGCTATGAGCTTGGCGTGGATAAAAAAATTTACAGTGACCCGGGAACGGAGTTCCGTTATTCGGGAGTAGGATATATTTACCTCCAAAGCGTCATCGAGAATGCGGGTAAGCTGCCCGTGGATCAGGCAGCTGCAAAATACGTGTTTGAACCGCTTGGAATGAAAAACAGCACGTTTGAAAACGCGAAAACGATCACGCCATATATGAATCTGGGCAATGTCGTGCTTTACGCCTTGGCGGTTTTTGCCGGTGCATTTTTGATACTTTCAGTCCTTGCGCTTATCATAGGCCGGATCACCAAATTTAAGGTATTTACCTTCAAACGTGCCTTCCCCGTATGTTTTCTTCTGGCAGGCATGATCAATACGGTTGTTTTGCTGTTTGTGCTTTCAAATCTGTCTAAAGTTTATTTTGGCTTTTTGGCATGTTTTGTGATCATGGGAAGCTTGCTGTTTCTAACCAGAAAAAAGGCATCTTTGTTTTACTCCGTCGCGCCTTTGTTTTTATTACTTGTGATCCTTCTTGGCTCCTTGATTCCCGTGACCATTCCGGTGACAAATGATCTGGTGCAAGGCAAGGCGAACGTTGCATACTCGTTCAAATCGAATGGTGAAGACGTGGCTATATTCTGTAAGGCTTTGATGAGTAAAATGAAGGAAGAAAATGGCGTCTTTCGTGAAATGTTTCTGCCAAACGTGAAGATTGATGACAGGAATTCCTGGGGCCTTGGCATTGCCATGGAATACGCAGGCGAATCGAGGCCGACCTATTGGCATTCCGGCATCAATCCCGGATTTCAAAGTCTTTACGTATTGTATCCCGAGGAAAACAAATTCGTTGCCGTATTGACAAATAACGACAGGGGATTGGATTTCGCCAAGGATATTGCGCGTTCCTTCCTTGACGTTACGTGTGATTGGAACATAAAAAGATAGAGCAAGATTAGAATCATTCTTGAGGTTGAATTACCTTTGGCCGTTTGTTATGATTAAGGCGGTGGGGAAAGGAGTTGAGAGAATGATTGAAAGAATGGATGATTTTTTCACGGCCCGCGTTGAGGGCTATGATGAACACATGAGAACTTACGTTGAGGGAGATTCTGCGTTTTATGAGTATACCGCAGCGTTGCTTCCTGGGGCGGAAGGTGTGAGCGTGCTTGACCTTGGCTGCGGAACAGGCCTGGAATTGGAAGCGTATTTTAAGGTAAATCCCCAAGCCAAAGTTACGGGAATAGATCTGACGGAGGCAATGCTGAACATTTTAAGGGGCAAATTCCCTGAAAAGGAAATGACGCTGATTCAAGGATCCTATTTTGACGTTCCGCTAGGAGAGGAGATGTATGACGCGGCCGTTTCCGTTGAGTCACTGCATCACTTCACGGCAGAAAAGAAATTATATTTATACAAGAAATTACATGCGTCCTTAAAAATGCAGGGGATTTTCGTTCTGACGGATTATTTCGCGGAATCAGAAGAAGAGGAGAAGGAATACTTCCAAGAGCTGAAAAGAATCAAGCAGGAGCAGGGCATTGCGGATGACGAATTCTATCACTATGACACTCCCTTGACGGTAGCGCATGAAATGGCCGTGCTGAGAGAGGCGGGATTCTCAGAAGTACGTCTGGAAAAAGAGTGGGGAAGCACGTGTACCGTAGTGGCAGTCAAGTAAGCGGCGGTTTTCTAAAAAAGTATTAAGATTTATGGAAAGCGGGTATCGAACATAGACGATGCCCGCTCTTTGTGTTATAATAATTCGGAAATGATTGCATAAAATTTGAGGGGATTGACTTAGATGAAACATACTGGAAAGATTGTTTTGGCATTGATCGGAATAGTGGCAGCGCTGGGGGCATGCTTTGTGCTGCTCAGTTTTGTGTTCCCGGAAATGCTGGGAAAGGAAGAGGAGGAAACGCCGGTCATCGCGGTTGAAGTGATAAGCTCAGAGGATTTGGATGTGGCAAGCCGACAGACGGAGGGGGCTTCCGTGATCACGGTGGGAGAAGAAACTTCGGAAGCAACCGTGGCGCCGACGCCGGAACCCACGGAGGAACCGACGCCGGAGCCTACCCCTGAACCGACGCCTGAACCGACGCCTACTCCCACGCCTACTCCCACGCCTAAACCAACGGCTACGCCTACTCCGGAACCGACGCAGACTCCGGCGCAGAATGCGGAGGGAGGCGAAAATATGGTGGATCGTTACGCACCGGTCTTTCTGATAGAGAAAGCGGCTTCGATCAAGGTGGGAGGAACCTTTGACGTTCATAAGTACGTGGGTTATGCCGATGACGTCGACAGGGACGTAGCGATCGACGTGTCGGGAACCGTGGATACTTCCAAGGCAGGTACTTATCCCGTGAAGGTTACGCTGACCGACGATGCGGGGCATCAGTCATCCAAGACGATCAACGTGAAGGTGGTGGAGCCATCCTCATCAGGCGGATCTTCCGGAGGCAGTAGCGGCGGTAAGAAAGAGGAGTTTGCTGATTTTATCAAGAATTACAAAACAGATGCGACAATCCTTGGAATTGACGTCTCCAGATGGCAGGAAAACATTGATTTCAATAAGGTTAAGGCAGCTGGATGTGAATTTGTCATCATCAGACTTGGCGGCTATGACAACGGCGAACTGTATACGGACAAGTATTATAAGGCCAACATTGCCAATGCCAAGGCAGCAGGCTTAAAGGTCGGCATTTACTGGCATGCAGAGGAGAGCAGCCGGGAAGAGATCAAAGCAAGCGTGAACTACTTGCTGGGCGTTCTCGGGGAAAATACGCTGGATTTCCCGATCGCATATGACTGGGAGGATTACATTAACTTTGAACAGTATGACATGAACCTTCGGGATCTGACGGAATGCTTTTATGCGTTCGCCGAGGAGCTGCAGGCAAGGGGCTATGCCGTTTGTCTGTATGGCAGCAAGAACTCTCATACGAATATTTGGCAGAATGACCGGAAGTACCCTGAGTGGCTTGCACATTACACTTCCGCAACGAACTATGAGGGAGATTACTACATGTGGCAGCATTCCTCCACGGGTAAGATTGACGGCATCAACGGAGACGTGGATCTTGACGTGTTGTACGTCGATAAGTGGAAGAAGGTCATGGGACAATAAGAAAAGAAATACGGAACAGTCAGAAGACTTTTTGGCATCTTGGTATGGGGTTACGTACCGCTTGGCAGTGAACCTATTGCAACTGCAAAAAGGATCACGTATGATGTGTCCATAACAACCAAACAAAACACTTTTGAGGAGGTAAACGGACATGTTAAAACAAGCGGAATCAATCAACGGATTAAATGAATTAAAGCAAGAGGCACAGAAACTGCAAGGGAAGGGATTGCCGTACATGATGGCGTCGGTGGTGATCTGGTCGCTGATCTGTCTTCTGAATTGCATGAACCTAAACATAATTTGGGTAAATCAGTTCACTTTTATGACGACCTGTCTTTTGTTGCCGCTGGCCTGGATCTTTTCAAAACTGATCGGCGCAGACATTTTCCGGAAAACGTCGAATCCCGTCAGCAAACTTGCTTTTCTGTGCACCATGAATCAAAATCTCTATCTGCTCATTGTCATGTGGGCCTGCAGCAAAGCGCCTGAGGCGATGATCATGTTGTTCGCCATCGTTTTTGGAGCACATCTGTTACCCTTTAGCTGGGCATATGACAACAAGGCTTACGTGGTGATTCCAATCATGGAGACCATCGGGGCATTGGCCATCGGATGCATTTTCGGCAACCGGATCATGACGTTTTTCATGATCATCATGCAAATCATACTATGCATATTTCTTTATGCTGACGTAAGAAAGGCAAATTGGAAAATTGAAAGTCGAAATTAATAAGAACCAGACAATTGAATCGACGTTTGTGGAAATCCATTGCAGGGAAGTCACGGAGGAGGTTTCGAAGCTGGAGCGATACGTAAAGCGCTACAAGTCTTTTCTGCCGGCGACGGCAGACGGAGAGACGGTAAACGTCGCGCTGGATGACGTGCTCTACGTCGAATCCGTCGACAAGAGAACCTACGTCTATACGGAAAACAAAGTTCTCATGACGGACAAAAGACTCTATGAGTTCGAAGATCTTTTGGATAAGCGGGACTTTTTCCGGTGCTCAAAATCCACGATTTTGAATTTGGAAAAAGTGACGAAAATCAAGCCGGAGATCACCAGAAACATTTTGGCGACGCTCTGCAATGGGGAAACCATCATTGTGTCCAGAAGGTATGCAACGGAGCTGAAAAAGCTTATCGGAATAGAAAGATAGGGTGAAGGTTATGAAAGAAATTTTATGCAATTTACGCGACGCGATCGCATATAGTTTTACCTGGCTGGTCATCTGCGTGATTGCCGCAACGCTGTGCGGCGGAAATGATACGATCAGGGTGAGTTTTTTGTTAAAGCTCCTGGCGCTTTGTGCCTGGGGAGCCGTCAGTCTTGTGGTGAGCTTTCGCATCCCAAAGATCAGAAATAAAGGATTCATGTTCTCACTGACTTGCTTTTACGTGCTGTTCCTTCCCGTGGAGATTATCCTCTTTTACGCGATGGGCATTTTCCAGGGCAGCGGCAACCTGATCTTATGGCTTCTTTTTGCAGGCATCATTGTTGCAACGTACGTGATCTCCCTGCTGATCGACGTTATGATCATGAAGCGAAGGGCCATCATTTACACGTCAAAGCTTGAAGAGTATAAGAAACGCTAAGGATACTTATTGAATCAGGGCGACAGTGACTTTTGTCATTGCCGCCCTTTTTTTTGTGACGAACGTCCTATGGAAATTTAGCTCTGGATTTCGTAGTATGATAGGTGAAAAGAAGGTAACGTTATTGCGAAAATTGTAGGTATTTTTGGAATATTATGTTATAATATTACGGACTGATTTCATTCCGCAAGATGAGGATAAACATATGTTAAACACAATACTGATGATGTACGTGACCTTGATGCCTGCAATCCTTGCAGGGATTGCAAACATGGCATGGTGCAAGTCAAAGCTTCTCAAGGTCGCAAAGGTTCCCATGGATGGAGGGAAGAATTTCCTTGACGGAAAGAGGATCTTCGGTGACAACAAAACCTGGAAAGGGTTTCTTGGATATCTGGTTTTGAACTTGATTTTTTCGCCGCTCTGGGGATTTGCATGCGGCGCAGGCGGATTTGAGCATTTAAATTTCTTTTACGTAAACCATGAGAATGCAATAGGGTTTAATCTGCTTACGGGCGTGCTTTTGGGCCTTGGTTATGCCTTGTTTGAACTGCCAAACAGTTTTTTGAAAAGGCGACTGGACGTGGAACCGGGAAAAACCATCTCAGGATTTTGGAAGGTCTTCTTTATCTTTTTGGACCAAGCAGATTCGGTATTTGGATGTGTGCTCGTGGTTTGGTTTTTTTATGATCTTGGACTTTGGAAGTATTTGCTTTACGTGGCTGTCGGCGCGGCAACGCATCTGCTTTTAAATATGCTGTTATACTTTATGCACCTTAGAAAGAACATGTTCTGATAAGACGGAGGGCAGAAAATGATTATTCAACTCAGTAAGGAAACGGAAAACGAAGAGAAGCTTGGCAATAAGGGAAAGTTCCTTTTGCAGATGAAAAAGCAGGGATTTCGCGTGCCAGGAGGGTTTATCCTGGACAGCGACGTTTATGACGAGACCATAGCGGAAAATGGGCTGAAAGAGCAGATCAACCAGCTGCTGGAAGGCTTGACGGCGGAGAACGTGAGCGAAAGGTCAAAGGAGCTGCAGGCGCTCCTTAACGGCGCAAAGCTTCCGGATAACATTTTAAAGATCATGGACGCGTATGCAGACGCGGACAAGCTTTATGCGGTCAGAAGCAGTGGCAGTAAGGAAGATCTTGCGGGCTATTCCTTCGCGGGACAGTATGATACTTTCTTGAACGTGCCTAAGGAGGAGCTTGCAAGGCAGGTAACGGCGTGCTACGCTTCCGCGTTTGGTGAGCGCGTGCTGCAGTATTTGCTTGGGAATGGCGTTTCGGCGGAAGACTTAAAGATGTCGGTGGTCATTCAGAAAATGGTGGATGCGGAATACAGCGGCATCTGCTTTACACTGAATCCTGCGACCGGAAATGACAAGGAGATGCTGATCGAAGTGTCGGAAGGGCTTGGCGAGAACCTTGTCAGCGGAAAAACGGCGCCGGAGCAGTATTTTTATAATTGGTATGATGGAAAAGAAGTGAATCGTAAGGAATCCAACAAATTCCTTTCCGTGGAAGAAGTGGACCAGTTTGCGAAAACGTTTGCGGAGATCCAGCAATTCTTTGGATATCCCTGTGACGTGGAGTTTGCGATTGCGGACGGAAAGCTCTATATCTTGCAGGCCCGGGAGATCACAAAGATTCGTTACGGTGGGATCAAGGATATGTGGACCACGGCAGACTTTAAGGACGGCGGCGTATCCGCGACGGTCTGCACGCCCTACATGTGGAGCCTTTACGAGTATATCTGGGAGTTTTCCCTGCGCGAGTTTATCGTGACCTCAAAGCTTTTGAAGGATGAGGAGCTTCCGAAAAAGCTTGGTGAAATGTTCTACGGCCGGCCTTATTGGAACATGTCGGCCGTAAAGAAAACCATGAGCCAGGTGATCGGGTACAAGGAGCGCGAATTTGACAATGAATATGGCATCGTTGGTGATTATGAGGGAGACGGCAACGTCACGAAGTTAACGCCGGCGTCACTTTTGAAAATGGCCCGCGTCGTTGTGCGCCAGAGCCAGATCCTTCGTCACAGACGCAACAATGCGCAAAGATACAAGGAAGAGCTCTTGGAGCGCTATTACTCTTACAAAAAGCGCTATGACCTATGTCAGTTCCAGAATCTCGAACAGGATTTTTACAGACTAACGAAGAAGACTTACAGGAAGAGTGAGACAACCTATTTCTGGCAGATCTTTATCAATACGATTCATCAGTCTCTTTACAAGGACAGCCTGCTGAAGTACGTGTCCGAGAGCGATTATCTGACGCTTCTTGGAAGTATTGACAACATTTCACATTTGTTGCCCTTCTATGAGATGTGGGATGTGACAAGAACCATTCGGAAGAACGCGGAGACAAAGGCATTTTGGCAGGAGAATGACGCGGAGACTCTAACGGCGGCGCTGGATCAGGATGCGCATTGCATGCCAAAAGTAAAGGAAATCCTGTTTAAGTATGGATACCATTCCGACAAGGAATTGGACGTGACTTATCCCTGCTATTATGAGGAACCGGCCGTATTTGTGCGGATGGTGAAGGACATGGCGCAGTTGGATGATGCCTTCTCGCCATATGAAGATAAGGATAGCGGAAAGAAAAAGACGGAGGAGGTTCTTCGCGGGATTGAGGCAAAGGTTTCCCAAGCAACGTACCGCAAGATCTGCAAGAAGGTGGAAGGCATGCGTGACATGCTTTGGTGGCGAGAGGAATTCCGTGACGTTTCCACGAGGTTTTATTATTTGATCAGAGTCTATACGATCGCACTCGCCAAGAAGCTTGAGACGGACGGCACGCTGGAGAAGTGGGACGACGTATGGTTCTTGAAGGTTGGGGCGATCTGGGATTTCCTGGATGGGAAGCTTACGGCAGATGACCTTCGCGGGATGATCGCAAAGAACCGTTATTACTATCAGGCGTACAGGAATTTTATCAGTGAGAATGAGATTGGCACAAAGGTCGTAAAGGCTGAAGACAAAATTGGCGGGAATGCGGCAATCCGAGGCTTGGGAGCCAATAACGGAATCGTGACAGGCGTTGCCCGCGTGATTGAAGACTTTACGCAGATTGACAGGCTGAGGGAAGGCGACGTGCTTGTGACGAAATTCACGGATACCGGCTGGACCTCGAAATTTGCGATCCTTTCAGGAATCGTGACGGAATATGGCGGAATCCTATGTCATGCGGCAATTGTATCGAGGGAATATGGAATTCCTGCAATCGTGTGCTGCAAGGATGCCATGAAGAAGATCAAGGATGGACAGATCATTACGATTGACGGCGGAACCGGCATTGTGACGATCAAAGAGTAAAAAAACGTGACGCCAAAATGCGTCAAAATATGGTTGTGAGGTCGGTTGCATGAGGATTTATAATCGGCAGACAAAACAATATGAGGAGATTGAACAGTTTGGGCAGGGAGCTCTGCAGTTCCTGTATGGTTGCACTGCGGGAAGAGTGTTGTTAAAACTGGCAGTTTCACCCTTTGCGTCAAAACTTTACGGATGGTGGAACGGCAGAAGGGCAAGCACCAAAAAGATTCCTGCGTTTGTGGCAAAGAATGGCATTCGCATGGAGGATTTTGAAGACAGGGAATATCAATCCTTCAACGATTTTTTTACGCGAAAGCTCCGTCCGGGTGCCAGAAAAGTCGAGACGGATCCTTCCGCGCTGATTTCACCGGCAGACGCTAAGCTTTTGGCATATCCCGTGGACGAGAAGACGCGCGTTTTCGTAAAGGGCAGGACGTATACTTTGGAGGAACTGACCGGAGGCCGTTTGGAGCTTTCAGGCTATGCCGGCGGAACTTGTCTTGTCTATCGCCTCTGCATGGAGGATTATCATAGGTATTGCTTTATTGATGGCGGCAGGATGAGAAAGCGGTGGCGGATCAGGGGGAAGCTCCACACCGTCAGTCCGTTGTCAAAGGATTATAAGATCTACAAGGAAAACAGCAGGGTCGTGAATCTCATGGTGACAAAAAGCTTTGGGGAAATGATCCAGATTGAGGTTGGGGCATTGCTTGTGGGAAGAATTAGGAACAGACAGGTAAATCGCTTTAAGAGGGGAGAAGAGAAGGGATACTTTGAACCCGGCGGCTCCACCATTTTGCAGATTTTCAAGCCGGGAAGCATCACGATGGATGATGATATTCTGGAGCAGAGCAAGAAACAGACGGAGACCAAGGTCCTGTTTGGGGAAAGGGTAGGAGAGATCAATGCTTAGTAGATTACGCATTTATCTGAAGGAGCGATATCCTCTTCTGGCACGGTTGGTGCTGGGACTGATCGTGTTTTTGGAGATTCATTTTATTATCTTGTTAAACGAAGGAGTGACGGATTTCCAGATTGGAATTCAGGAGGTCGTTGGCGCATACACGGTATTTGCCTTTTTGCTATGGCTTCGGATTGCCGATGACTTAAAGGATTTTGAGACGGATAAAAAGCTGTTCCCGGACAGGCCGCTTGCCAGAGGAGCCGTGCAAAAGAAGGACGTGATGATCCTGTGCACGATCGTGCAGGCGATCGCAGTGATTCTAAACGCGGTGTTCATGAACAATCTGATCTTTTTTGGGATTCTGTATTTTTATGGATATCTGATGAGTAAGTGGTTCTTTCAGCGGGCGAAGATCCAGCCAAGCCTTCCGCTTGCGCTGGTGACGCATAATCCCGTGCAAATGTTTGTGAACCTTTACATCATTTCTTTTACCGTGATCAAATATGACCTTCCGCCGATCACGCTGACGACGGTCATGACGTTGTGGACTCTGTATTTCCCTGCGCTCATCTGGGAGGTTTCCCGTAAGATCAAGGCGCCTAAGGACGAGAATGATTATACGACCTATTCCAAGCTCTTTGGATATAAAAAGGCAACGCGCTTTGTATTGATTCTGACGCTCATGGACATTGTCACGAATATCATCTTGGTATTCCGCTTGAACAAGATTTCCATTGCGGTTTTGATCTGTCTGGTTTCCTGGATGACTTGGAAGTTTATTCAGTTTATGAAGAACCCGGAGCAGTTCAAGATCGTGGACAAGGTGGAGAGGTATACGTATCTGCAGGAGTCGACGATGCTTCTTACGATCGTGGTATTCCTGCTGGTGGGAAGGATATAGTTTGCGATGTATGGCAATAAGATCGACAATTTGATCAAAATGCGTGAGCAGGGCTTGCCGGTGCCGGAGTTTCGCATTCTTCGTTTTGGGGACCTGGTGGACGAAGGAGCATGGCGAAACGAGGTCACAAAATCGAAGGGCAAACTCACGGATCCGGGCAAACTGCGTGCCTGCCTTAAACCAGATTGGGAAGAGACTGTGCGCTCTGCCGCGGATGACAAGGATGGATTATTTGCGGTGAGAAGCTCCTGCAACCTAGAGGATGGAGAGGATTACAGCTTTGCCGGACAGTTTGCCACGTTTTTGAACGTGCAGAGAGAGGAGCTTTCGCAAAAGGTTCTTTTGTGCCTTGAATCCCTGCTTCAGGAAAGCGTCTTGAAATACTTGGAGCAGTCCGGGGCCAATGCGGCGAGTTTACAGATGAACGTTTTGGTGCAGGACATGGTGCAGGCAGACCGCGCGGGCGTGTTGTTTACGGCCAATCCCCAGGGAATCTTAAACGAGAGCGTGATTGCGGTTGGAAGAGGCCTGGGTGAGGGCGTGGTTTCCGGCGGCAGTGACGTCACGACGTACTATTATCAGAGAACAAATCAGCTGTATTATTATGAGGGCAGGGAGGCACTTCTTTCCAACGCGGAGGTGGAAGAATTGATCGACCTGTCAAAGCGACTGGAAGATAAGTTTGGTCCATGGCTTGACGTGGAATTTGCCTTTCAGGATGGCAAAGTATTTGTTTTGCAAGTGCGGAGAATTACCACGATTCAGGGAGACCATCCGCTGATCCTGGACAACAGCAACATTGTGGAAAGCTATCCGGGACTGTCACTTCCGCTGACGATCTCGTTTGTCGAAATGGTGTACGGCGGCGTGTTTAAGGGCGTGAGCCGCCGCGTTTTGAAGAATGAAAAAGAACTGAGGAAGCATGAGGATGTGTTTTATCACATGGTGGGACACGCCAACGGCAGGGTATATTATAAAATCAGCAATTGGTACGCCGTATTGAAATTTCTGCCAATGCACCAGAAGATCATTCCCGTGTGGCAGGAGATGATGGGCGTTCGTCAGAAGGGATATGACGAGGAAGACGTAAAGCTTTCATCCATGGTACGGTTAATGACCTACTTCAATTCAATTTGCGAGCTTCTCAGCGTGCCGAGGCATCTAAAACAGCTTGAGAAAACATTTGGCAAAGTCAATCAGGAATTCTATGCGAATTACCGCGAGGACTTAACCCCCAAGGAACTCATCGGACTATATCAGCGCGTCAAGGAGCAGCTCCTGGATGCCTGGGACGTTACGCTCTTAAACGATCTAAATACCTTTATCTCTACGGGACTTGTAAAGAGGAGACTCTTAAAGCGTCACCCCGGAGACGAGGCGTATGCGAACCGCTATATCTCCGGCATCTCGAATATCGAGAGCATGAAGCCCGTTCGTGCACTCATTGATTTGGCGCATGATTATCCTGGTCTTACGCCAGGCGAGCGGGAAGAGCGGAAGAAAGTCTACGTTCAGGAATATGGGGACAGAAACCTGGAGGAATTAAAGCTAGAGAGCAAGACCTTCCGGAGTCACCCGGAGATCCTGGAGGAAAAGATCCGGGAGTATCAGGCAGATCCAAAGCGGTTGGAGCGCCTTTGGCAGGAATTGCATCAGGAACGCGAAAAGGCTGTGAAGGAAGACTGGATCACGAGATTTCTTGGAAAGAGATGCGCGGCGGGAATCGCTGGCCGCGAGAGGTCCCGTTTAAACCGGAGCAGGGTGTACGGCATGGTGCGGCTGATCTTTGGAAGCATGGGCAAGTACTACGCAAAACAGGGAAGCCTGCAAGATCCGGAGGATATTTTTTATTTGACGATTGATGAGGCATTCGCGCTGGCGGATGAGAACGTGACTCGTGCGGAAATGACGCAGGGGAACGATGGCCGCATGGAACCAGAGGCATCGAGACTTGACGTACAAAGAACGATCGAAGAGCGCAGGGCATCTTACGAGCTCTTTTCGCAGCTTCCGGCGTATGGAAGACTTGTTTTTGAAAAACAGGAATTTGACAAGAGGCATGAGCGCGTAAATGCTTTTCAGAGAAGGCGTGAAGCCGGAACGCTCCAGGGCGTGCCCTGCTCTGCGGGTGAGGTGACGGCGCCTGCGCTGGTGATCCAAAGCGTGAAGGATGCAAAGGACGTGAGCGACAAGATTCTTGTGACCCGCATGACGGATCCAGGCTGGGTGTTTCTTCTTACGACGGCAAAGGGCGTGATCTCGGAGAAGGGGTCGCTGTTATCCCATACCGCCATTATTTCAAGAGAGCTTGGCGTGCCGTCGATCGTAGGCGTTGAGAATCTTCTGGAGACGGTAAAGACGGGAGACCTTCTTCACGTGGACGGAAATACGGGAAAAATTGAAATCATTGGGGGAAGATAAGTGGAGTGCGTTAGCGTAAATAAGGATCAAGGGAGAGTCAAAGAATTCCTTGCATTGTCAAAGCGTTTATATGATGCCGGCACGTATATGGAGAGCGGGTCTTCCGTGCGGGAGCTTCTTTTGGGGACGCATGTGCTGTCTAAGTATTTTTCCTTCGATCCGTTTTTGATCTATGACGGGGAGAAGGTTGTCGGGAGATTTGCGATCACAACCTATCCCGGTGAGGACGTTGCCTATCTGGGCTTTTTTGAATGCGTGGATCGCAAGGAGGTTGCGGCCTTTTTGTTTGCCGAGGCAGAGAAGGTTTGCGGCAAGAAAGGACTTCACAGGATCGATGGTCCCGTGGACGCCTCCTTCTGGATGACGTACCGGTTAAAGATCAACAACTTTGACAGGTCTCCATACACGGGAGAGCCTTACAACAAGGAATATTATTATCAATTCTTTTTGGATAACGGGTATGTCGTAAAAGAGCATTACACCTCGCAAGGGTACAGGGCCATCGATGAGAGCTACGTGAACGAGAAGTTCGAGAAACGATATCAGGCCTTTCTGGAGCAGGGATACGAGATCGTCAGTCCGACGCCGGAAACCTATGACAAGGCAGTCGGCGAGGTTTATGAGATGATTTCGGAGCTCTACAGTGATTTTCCCGTGTATGAAAGGGTTGAAAAGGAGGATTTCCTGAAAATCTTCCAAAGCTACAAGTCCATTATGAACATGAGTATGACGAAGATGGCATATTATCACGGGAAGGCCGTGGGATTCTACGTAAGCCTTCCGGATTACGGAAATCTGGTATATCGCCTAAATCCCTGGAATCTGCTGAAGATCCTGAGGCTGAAAAAGAATCCGAAGCGTTACGTCATGCTTTACATGGGCGTGGATCAGGCGCACAGGGGATTGGGAAAGGCCATCGTCTATGCGATCATGAAGGAATTGGAGAAAAATCATTTGCCGAGCATCGGCGCGCTGGCCAAGGACGGGAAGCTCACGCAGAATTATGCGGCAGAGGACGTTACGGACCGGTATGAATACGTATTACTGGAAAAAGTACTGAATGAATAAGAAAAGAGGTTATGAAACATGGCAGGTCAGACAAATCAATTGGAATGCTTTTTGCGCAAAGCATATGAGAATTGGGGCGATCGCGAGTACTTGTTTGAAAAGAAGGAAGGCAAGTACGTTTCCGTGACGTTTGGGGAGTTCGCGGAAAGGGTAAACTGGCTGGCTGCATATCTTTTGGATAAGGGATTTCACGGAAAGAACATTGGCATATACGGTCCTAACAGCATCGAGTGGATGATCGCAGACGGATCCATTATGTGTTACGTGGGCTGCAGCGTTGGCATATCTAAGGATTGGTCCTATGATCACGTACAATATGGCGTGAAGAAGTGTGAGATTTCCTGCCTGATCTATGATGAGCGTCAGGGAGAAAACATTGATAAGCTGAAAGCGGAATTTCCTGAAATCACTTTTCTGTCCGTTCAAAAAGATTTTGCAGAATGCTTGCGTCAAGGCAAGGAGATGACCAAGGAGCTGTTTGCGTTGGAAGCAAAAGACGAGGACGAGCCTGCGAAGGTAGTGTTCACGGGAGGAACAACGTCCTTCCCCAAGGCAGTGCTGCTTTCCGTAAGGAATGTCTTTTCCGGTTATAAGGCGCTTGGCAGAAGGGCGCCTCTCACGGAGGAGGACGTATGCTATTTGTTTCTGCCGCTTAATCACACCTATGGATCCATTTATAATTTCCTCTATTCACTTGTCTATGGATATCAGATTTATTTAACCTATTCCATTACGGACATGGCAAAGGAGATGATGGAGATTCATCCCACCGTGTTCTCCGGCGTGCCGCTGATCTTCATGCGTTTTTACGATGCGTCAAAGGCAATGGGCATTGGGCTTGGAACATTGTTTGGTGGGCGCATGAAATATTTGTTCTGTGGCGGCGCAAAGCTTGACGCGCAGGTCAGAAACGCCTATAAGGCAGAGGGCATGTATATGATGAATGCCTACGCGCTTTCAGAGACCTCCTCCGGGTTTAGCATTGATTATCCTGGCGAGGAGGACGTGGAGAGCGTCGGGACCCTTTTCGAGGACGTTGACGCCATTGTGATCGATCCGGATGAGGAAGGTTATGGCGAACTGGCCATCAAGGGCGAGAACGTATTTAAGGGTTATTACGGTGACGAAGAGGCGACCAAGGCGGCGTTTAATGAAGATGGCTATTTCCTGACCGGCGATATTGGCTGTATAAAGAATGGAAAAGTGTATCTGCGAGGACGCAAGGATACCAGAATCGCGCTTCCAAACGGGGAGAACGTGTCCGTGCGAGAGATCGAGCAGAGAGTCAAGGGACTGCATGAGGGCGTGACTGCCGTGAAGCTTTACCTGCATGAGGGAATGCTTGCGGCAGACGTCTTTGTCAATCCCATTAGTCTTGCCGACGATGCAAAGCTTTGGGATTCCCTCATGGGGAAACTGAATGCATCGGTCTCCAGATTCGAAAGAATTGGAAAATATAATATATACGGAAGTGACAAACTTCGGGGGAAACTGCTCTAAAAATTCTCCTTTCACGACAAAAATGACGTAATTCACAACAAACCCCTTGCCACTGAGGGAAGAGCGGACTATAATCCAATTTGTCCGAAAAAATTTGACAAAGTTATGGAGGCAAGAAATGAAAAAAAGAATTGTAGCACTGTTACTTACGTGCGTATTGGTCATTTCCGGCTGCGCTTCGGGTGAGAAGAACGGCGGAAATGAGAACGGGACGGAATCTTCCGTCACAGAGTCAAGCGTCGCACCGGAGAGCTCCGCGGAAGAGAGCTCAGCGCAGGAAAGCACGGCAATCGAGGAAACTGCGCCGACGGAGGAGCCTGAGGCGGAGGTTGGCTACGTGACGACGGGAGGAAATCCCTGGATCGATTCCGACCTGAAGGAGAACGTTACGGCAGACATGACGCTTTCCCCCAAGGATGATTTCCATCTGTACGTAAATCATGACTGGATCATGAATGCCCAGATTCCGGAGGGTCACAGCTCCTGGGGCGCATTTAACGTTGTGGCTGATGAGATTGAGGCGAAAGCCCTTGCACTGCTGAATGACGAAACCCTCACAGGGCATGATGCTGAACTGATTCAATCCCTGTATCATGCATATCTTGACTGGGATTCCAGAAATGCTGCCGGTGTTACGCCCCTCATGAGCACCATTGAGGACATCAAGGGCATCAAGACCATGGATGAACTGACGGATTTCATCTGTGACATGGACCGTGCATATGGCGTTCCCACCTTCCTTGGCGGCGGTAACGGCACCGGTCTTACGGATTCCTCAAAGTATATTACGTACATTGCCAATGATAGTCTCATGCTTGGCGACGCTGCTGAATACAAGGAGCGTACGGAGATGGGAGACAGAACCTGTGAGGCGTACGTTTACCTGGCAAAGTACATGCTTCCCAGAGTGGGTTATACCGAGGAAGAGGCTGTCGCAATGTTTGACGCCATGCTTGATTTCGAGAAAAAGCTGGCAGAAAACGCATTTACCAGCGCGGATTCGATGAGCCCCGATTATCTTTCCAAGGTAAACAACGTTCGTACCCTGAAGGAGCTTGAGGAGGCTTCTCCCGTTTTCCCGATCAAACGGTTTATTAAAGCCATGGGGTATGATAACGCAAAGGAATTCCTTTTGATCCAGCCTAAGGTGCTTGATACCGTCAATGAGGTTTACGTGGAAGAGAATCTGGATGCGATCAAGAACTACATGATCGTAAAGTACGTTTTGGGAAACATGGGCGCTCTTGACAGGGAAGCCTATGAAGCGAACGTGAACGCAAGCAACATGGTAAATGGTTCGGAGGGAAGTCTTCCGGACGAGAAGCTGGCATTTAGCATTGTAAGAAGCGCACTGACGACGCCGATGGATCGCGCATATCTTGAAAAATATGATTCCAAAGAAGTAAAGACCCGTATTACGAATATGATCAAGGAGATTATTTCAGTATATCGCGAGATGTTGTCCGAAGAGGATTGGATGTCCGAAGCAACTAGGGAAAAAGCAATTGAGAAGCTTGATAACATGAGAATCAATGCAATTTATCCTGACAAGTGGCTGGATTACGGCAAGCTTGAACTCAAGGGACTTTCTTATCTTGAGTGCCTCAAGGCAATCTCTGAGTTTAATCAGGAGTTGGACCATAAGAACACGAATGGTAAGGTGGATAAGGATCTGTGGAGCGTTGATACGCTGGAGACCAATGCCTTCTACAATCCCATGGATAATTCCATCAACATTATTTTGGGACTCCTCGGCGGTGATTTCTATCATGAAGGCATGAGTGATGAAGAACTGTACGGTGGAATTGGCGCCGTGATCGGTCACGAGATCTCTCATGCATTCGATACCAACGGAGCACAGTTCGACAAGAACGGCAACATGGCCAGCTGGTGGTCAATGAAGGATTATACTGCCTTCCAGAAGCGCGCGCGTAAGCTGATCGATCATTATAACACCTTGACCGCATGGGAGGGCGCCCAGATCATGGGAAACAATTGCCAGACTGAGGCAATCGCTGACCTGGCGGGTCTGAAGGCCGTGCTGAAGCTTGCAGAAAAGAAGGAGAACTTTGATTACGAGAAGTTCTTTAAGGCCTATGCAACCATTTGGCAGGAAGTGATCACTTATGAGACGGAATACATGATCTACTCCCAGGATTCCCATCCACTGAACTATCTGCGTACCAACGTAACGGTTCAGCAGTTTGATGAGTTTTACAAGACCTTTGACGTAAAGGAAGGCGACAATATGTATCTGGCGCCGGAAGACAGAATTCTGGTTTGGTAATCGTTAGGAATAAAAAGGTTCTTCATCTTTTTCGGAAGATGGAGAACCTTTTTTTGATTCGGGCGAACGATGCAAGGCCGTATTGTGCGGAGTTTGGGTCTTTTCCAGTCTTTTTAAAGCGAGTATAATGGTAAAAAAGGGGAAGGGAGGGCGTACGTATGGAAATTCTTGGCGCTTTCATAGTGGTGATTCTTGCTATAATTGTTTCAGCAGGGGATACTTATTATCGCGTTTACGTAAGACCGGATATCAATGATGAAGACATTGAGCGTTATGAGAATAGTAGTTTCTGGACGCGTACGCGCCAACGGAGGAGTAGATATTATTCAGCGCTCAGGGCTAAGAGAATCCGGGAGAGATTGGGCCTTCAAGATACTACGAATTTTGAGATTCCGGATTGGGCGAAGGGTGACGAAGGGACAAGCAAGAAGGATGCTTGGAAGTGTCCCGATTGTGGAAGACTAAATCACGGCTTTCAAGACACTTGTGCATGCAGTTATCGTAAAAATGTTTAAGGCAGCGAATCGGCTATGTCATTCGAGGAGAGAAATATGAGCCGGACGATTATTTTGAGTATCGTCCGCGGAAGTATGAATCCCGCAGATATCGGAGATCCCTGATGGGCATGATTGAGAATTCGACGAAATTTGAATCGGAATATGAGAGACCGGCATGGTCATTTGAGGACAATAAAGAGAATAAAAGACAGGACGAATGGTATTGTGATAAATGCGGTTATCGCAACAAAGGGTTCCAGAGCTCCTGCATATGCGGACAAAGCCGGCCCAAGGTCTGACAAGCGGGAAGTACGTCATTTATGAAAAGGGCAAGGGAGTCTAAAGACTGCTTTGCTTTTTTTACGTAGACGGTCTGACGGGACGCATGTTATAATATAACAAGTCAAAGAGGGAGAGAATGGGTATGGAAGTCAAAAACATATTTTACTTTTTGCTTTTTGGCATTTATATTATTATAAAGATTGCGGAAAACTTTGGCGGCGGAGGCGGCTCAAAACAAAATGCTAAGATGGAAACTGCAATCAAAAGGCTGCAGCAGGAGGCCGAGGAAGCTGAAAGAGAAAAACTCGAACAGGCTAAAAAAGAAGAGGAAAATAAGGCAGATTTGGCAGCCATGGAAGAAGAAACTGACAAAGCCGGGGAAAACAAAGAAGAGATTATCGGGGAAGCTGAGGAAACCGGAGAAGAGTCGATCGCAGCAGAGGAGAAGACGGAAGAGAAAGAGACTGCAATGAAAGAGACTGTAGTGAAAGAGATTGCAGTGACGGAAGAAACAGTGGTTCAGGAAGAGTCTCTTGCGGATGAACATACGTGGAAATGCCCGCAGTGCGGAAGAGTCAACCCCACGTATCAGTATGCATGTAAATGTGGTAATCGTTTCAGATAAGAAAAAAAAAGCGTGAGGATGGAAAGATGGGCTTAATCAGAGGAACCGTAAAGCATCTTACAAAAAAAATCATTTCGCCGGTATCAGACGTCATTACCCCGCAAGTAGAGAAGCTCACCACGGCAATAGACGAAAAAGAGCAGGCGAAAATGCGGAAATTCATGGAGCAGAACTCGAATCATTCACGCCTTCTGGTTGAGGATCTGGGGGCGCTTACAAAGGATTCGTTGCGCGCGGTAAATGACCGGAAGGATATGAAATATGAGATTCTCCGCGACAGAAAGATAGGAAAAACGATCGTCACGGTCCACAGCATCGTTGGCAGGGAATTGGGACGGATCGTTGAAAACAAGTCGCTGATCGAGGACGTTTTGGTTAAGGATGACGCGGTTAGAAAATATGAGATTTTTATAGGCGAGCAGAAGATTGGAGAAGTCATTTCCAAGGGATCGGAACCGAAGAAGATTACCATGGATTACGCGGGGCTTTCGCTGCATGGAAATGAAGCTGGCATGGAATGCTGGGTGCTGAAAGACAAAGGCGAATGTCTGATGGTTATTAGCAGGAAAGCGTATGGGGATTCCGGGAAGGCCTATTTGCTCGAGGTTGCCGATCCAAAAGAGGAATTGAGGTGCTTGCTGATCAGCCTGGCAATTAATATGGCAGGATAAAGGTTATGGAAAAATAAAAAAAGGGACTAGGCAAGAAGGCAAATACGTGGTATAATACCATTTGTTCGCAGATATAGTTCATTGGTAGAACATCAGCTTCCCAAGCTGAGGAGGCGGGTTCGATTCCCGTTATCTGCTCTGTACCTTTCATAAGAAGCCGTTGTTTTGATAGAAGCTGAGAGAATAACTCCGTGGGTGGAGTCTGTCCTCTCGGAGTTTATCAAAACAACGGCTTTTTTGTTGTGCCGTTAAGCGTTCCTTGAAAACTTCATCCGCAAATGGCCGGGCGGCTAGCCGGGGAAGTCACGCGATGACAGGAGCGGACCAAGGCGAGCGGAGGGGCGGACTTTACGCCGGTGAAGAAAAGTCCGTTTGGCTGCCTGCCAGATTGCGACGATTGTTACCCGTAAACAATGGCTTTGAAAGAGAGGCACAACTTATGACGTATGACAATTATCGGTGGTTATTTTATGAAGTATATGACGTGGAGTCCTTTATCCAACTGGGTGAGAATGACGTGACGCCGTTTGATGAAGATGAGGTGATCTTCGACGAGGATGAAGAGATCTTAGACGAAGACGACTTGATTTTGTTTGACGAAAAGGAAAAGACTCCGCTGGAGGAGTTGGAGCTTAGCATCCGTTCCTATAATTCGCTAAGGCGTGCAGGAATTCAGTACGTGGAAGAACTAAAGGCAATGAGCACGGAGGAACTGACGCACGTCCGGAATCTTGGGAAAAAGGGCGTCCTGGAGATTTGCCGGAAGCTGGGCGTGGACGCAGAGTTGGAGGATGAGCGGGACAAGGACGGGCGGGCGAGACGCAAAAGTGCATTGGAACAGCTCGACGAGCTAATCGGACTTGAGGAAGTGAAGGAGCAGGTCCGGAAGATTGCGGCATTCGCAAGGATGAAGCGGGACGTGAGGGCGACGGGGAGGGAGCTTTCCATGGCGCTTGGCATGGAATTCGTGGGAAATCCCGGAACGGCAAAGACAACTGTCGCGCGCATTATCGCGGAGATTTTTGGAGAGATTGAGCTCCTTCCCGGCAAGGAGGTCATGGAAGTCGGGCGAAGTGATCTCGTTGCGAAATACGTTGGACAAACGGCCGTTAAGGTAAAAG
Source organism: Acetatifactor sp. (assembly GCA_024693365.1). Classification (GTDB taxonomy): domain Bacteria; phylum Bacillota; class Clostridia; order Lachnospirales; family Lachnospiraceae; genus Acetatifactor. The sequence goes on from JAILLF010000043.1 coordinate 104,106, forward strand.
AAGTGTTTGAAAAGGCAGAGGGGAAAGTGCTTTTTATTGATGAAGCCTACTCCTTGGTTGACAGTACTGAGGGTGAGTTCGGCGATGAGGCAATCAACACCTTGGTGCAGGAGATGGAGAATCATCGCGAGGATACGATCGTGATTCTCGCGGGATATCCGGATAAGATGGAAAGTCTGCTCAAACGGAACCCTGGCCTTCGCTCCCGGGTGCCATTTCATTTGCACTTCCGTGATTACGCGGCGGAGGAGATGCTCATGATTGCGGAAATGGAAGCAAAGAAACAGGGATTTGTAATAAGCGAGTCCGCCAGAAAACAGATACTCACAGCCTGTGAGGGGGCAGCAGGCGTCCCGGAATGCGGCAACGGGAGATTTTGCAGGAACCTTATCGAAAATGCCATTTTGAATTATGCTGACAGAATTTACGGCAAGGATCTAAGTTCAGCAGAAATAAGCTGTGATTTTGTCTTGACGGAAGCGGACGTTACGGCACCTTTTACGGGGAGCTTGGATACTGCGAGAAAACCAATCGGTTTCCTCGCAGCTTGAAAAAATTAACGTTTACTTCTAAAAACAAAGGTGCTATGATAAGAGAGGTTTTTTGTATTCACATGAGAAAAACGGAAGGATTGAAGAGAAATGAAGCGATTGATGTTAGGAAATCAGGCCTTCGCCCGCGGACTGTATGAAGCAGGCTGCAGCGTGGTGTCAAGTTATCCCGGAACGCCCAGTACCGAGGTGACGGAAGAGGCCGCAAAGTATGATGAGATTTATTGTGAGTGGGCGCCCAATGAGAAGGTGGCCATGGAGGTTGCGTTTGGCGCGTGTCTTGCCGGAAAGAGAAGCTTTTGCGGCATGAAGCACGTGGGACTCAACGTGGCGGCTGATCCGCTCTTTACGTGTTCTTATACGGGAGTAAACGCCGGCATGATCATATGCGTTGCCGATGACCCCGGAATGCACTCATCTCAAAACGAGCAGGATTCCCGACATTACGCAATGGCTGCAAAGGTTCCGATGCTAGAGCCTGCTGATTCCGCGGAAGCCCGCGATTTTGTTAAGAAAGCATATGAGATTTCCGAGACGTTTGACACGCCCGTCATCATGAAGATGTGCACGCGCGTTGCACATTCCCAGAGCGTCGTAGAGGAGATGGAACGCGTTCTTCCCGAGAAGAAACCTTACGTTAAGAATATCGCGAAGTACGTGATGATGCCCGGCAATGCCATCCGCCGTCATCCCTTCGTGGAAGAGAGAACCCGCAAGCTGATCGAGTTTGCGGAGACGACTGACTTAAACCGCGTGGAGATGGGGGACACAAAGCTTGGAATCATCACCTCCTCCACGAGTTATCAGTACGTAAAAGAGGTGTTTGGAGAGAATGCCTGCATTTTAAAGCTTGGCATGATCCACCCGCTTCCGGAAAAGCTGATCCTGGACTTTGCCGCAAAGGTTGACAAACTCGTGATCGTAGAGGAATTGGATCCCGTGATCGAGGAGCATTGCAAGGTTCTGGGACTGACCGTAACCGGCAAGGACTTGCTTCCCATGGAAGGCGAGTTCTCCCAAAATCTGATTGCAGAAAAGCTTGGTGTTGAGGTTCCTGCTTCCAGAAAGCTGGAGGAGAGCCTGCCCGGAAGACCGCCCGTGATGTGCGCAGGCTGCCCTCACAGAGGCCTGTTCTTTACGCTGGCGAAGAATAAGTGTACCGTTCTCGGTGACATCGGATGTTATACGCTTGGCGCCGTTGCACCGCTTAACGCAATGGAAATGACGCTGTGCATGGGTGCGTCCATCAGCTCCATCCATGGCTTTAACAAGGCGCTCGGCGAAGAGAGCGAAGGAAAAACCGTTGCAGTCATCGGCGATTCCACGTTCATGCACTCCGGCATGACCGGTCTTGCAAACATTGCTTACAACCAGAGCAATTCCACCGTTATTATTCTGGATAACTCCATTACCGGTATGACGGGACATCAGCAGAATCCGACCACCGGCTATAACATTAAGGGTGATCCCGCAGGAAAGATTGACCTTGAGGCGCTCTGTAAGGCCATGGGCTTTGAGCGCGTGCGCGTGGTAGATCCCTATGATCTGGCACAGTGCGATGCAGTCATCAAGGAAGAGCTTGCAGTCAAGGCTCCTTCCGTGATCATTTCCAGACGCCCTTGCGCCCTGCTTAAGTACGTAAAGCATGAGAAGCCTTTGAAGGTTGTCTGCGAGAAGTGCGTAGGCTGTAAGTCCTGCATGAGTCTGGGCTGTCCTGCCATCAGCGTGAAGGATGGCAAGGCCTGCATTGACACGACGCTGTGCGTGGGTTGCGGCGTATGTAAGCAGCTGTGTAAGTTTGATGCACTGCAAAACGGTTAAGGAGGGCGAGCCAAATGACAAAGAATATTATGATCGTGGGCGTTGGCGGACAGGGATCCCTTCTTGCCAGCAAATTATTGGGACACTTATTACTTACGGAAGGCTATGACGTAAAGGTATCCGAGGTTCACGGCATGAGCCAGAGGGGCGGCAGCGTTGTTACCTACGTGCGTTTTGGCGACAAGGTGTATTCCCCCATCATCGACAAGGGACAGGCGGACTTTATCGTATCCTTCGAAAAGCTTGAGGCAGCAAGATATCTGGAGTTCTTGAAGGCTGACGGACGCATCGTGGTAAACACGCAGGAGATCGATCCCATGCCTGTTATCACCGGAGCTGCGCAGTATCCTGCAGGGCTTGTTGAGAAGATGGAATCGCTAGGAGCAAAGGTGGATGCCATGGATTGTCTCTCTCTTGCGGAGCAGGCAGGTTCTGCTAAGGCCGTGAACATCGTACTTATGGGAAGATTATCCCGCTATTTTGACGAGATTCCCGTGGAGAAATGGCAGAAGGCCATTGAGGAATGCGTTCCGGCGAAGTTCCTTGAGCTGAATCAAAAGGCATTTTTACTTGGCAGAGGCTAAGCAAAAATAGAGCACAACACGTAAATTGCCGTGAGAAGAAAGTGCGGCGCAGACAAAAAGGAGAACAAACCAATGGGAAATTATTTTCAGCCCGAAATTGAGACCATGCCCGTGGAGCAATTAAAGCTGCTTCAGAGCGAGAGACTGGTGGAACAGGTAAAGTATGTGTATGATCACGTGAAATTTTACCATGACAAAATGGACGAAGCAGGCGTAAAGCCCTGGGACATCCATGGCGTAGAGGATCTGCATAAGCTCCCCTTTATCAACAAGGACGACCTTCGCGATCAGTATCCTTACGGACTTCTTGGCGTGCCTCTTTCCGAGTGCGTGCGCATTCAGTCCACGAGCGGAACGACCGGACGCCGCGTAGTTGCATTCTATACCCAGGCAGACCTTGACGTTTGGGAGGAGTGCTGTGCAAGAGCCATTATGGCAGCAGGCGGAACGAAGGAAGACGTGGTACACGTATGTTATGGTTACGGCCTTTTTACGGGCGGCCCCGGATTAAATGGCGGCTCCCACAAGGTTGGGTGTCTGACCCTGCCCATGTCCTCAGGTAACACGGAGAGACAGCTCCAGTTCATGCAGGATCTGGGTTCCACGATCCTTTGCTGTACGCCTTCCTACGCTGCTAACCTCGGCGAGAGCATTGTTGCAAGAGGGTTAAAGGACAAGATCAAATTGAAGGCTGGAATTTTCGGCGCAGAGCCTTGGACCGAGGAGATGCGTCATAACATCGAGGAGACCCTTGGAATTAAGGCATATGACATCTATGGCCTGACCGAGATCTCCGGTCCGGGCGTATCCTTTGAATGTGAAGAGCAGAAGGGCATGCACGTACAGGAGGATCACTTCATCCCTGAGATCATCAATCCCGAGACCGGTGAGGTGCTTCCTGAGGGCGAGGTTGGTGAGCTGGTATTCACCTGTATCACCAAGAAGGCATTCCCGCTTCTTCGTTATCGCACCAGAGACCTTTGCTATCTGACCCGCGAAAAGTGCTCCTGCGGAAGAACCCATATCCGCATGCACAAGCCCATGGGCAGAAGTGATGACATGATGGTTGTCAAGGGCGTAAACGTATGGCCTTCCCAGATCGAGGCTGTTCTGTTGAATCAGGGCTATCAGGCAAACTATCAGATCGTCGTTGACCGTATTGGTAATAATGATACCATCGAGGTTCAGGTAGAACTTTCCCCTGAGATGGTTGCAGATACCACGAAGACCGTTGCGGAGCGCGAGAAGAAGATCGTGGCAGGACTGAAGTCCATGCTTGGAATTCTCGTACAGGTTAAGGTTGTGGAACCCATGACCATTCCCAGAAGCGAAGGCAAGGCCAAGAGAGTCGTTGACAAGAGAGATTTGTATCGCTAACGCATGTCTAAAAGAGCCAGGATTCCCTGGCTCTTTTTTATGTCACGGGGACGTGCCTGCTGACACATTTTCCCCTTTTCAAGTTGGCAGTTCTGTGGTAAAATGGTAACGGAATTGTTAGAAATTCCGAAGGGTTTGAACGGGGAAAGCGAAGACTGGGGAAGCAAAAGGGGGACAAAACATGCTAAAGTATGAGCAGTGGTTACAATCCATTGGATATTTGCAGGAGCAGATTGAGGATTTCTTTCAGATGACAAAGTATCTGGATCAGGAGCAGGTGTATATCCCGGATCTGGTTCCTACCGCAGAGACGATGTACGTGCAGGAACGTCTGGAAGCATTTTGTCATGAGCTTGAAGAAGCGTATTATCAGGTAAAGCGCCTGAACGCGCAGGTGGTGCTTGAAGGACGGCTTCGCCTGGGAGCAAACGGCCGCTATTGGCTGGAGAATGAGGAGCTGACCTGCGGACGCAGCGTCGAACTCTTGTACAATGACGGAAAGGGCGTGTCAAACATCGAATCCTGGCATGCAGGCCGCATTGACCACAATGGTACAAAATATTATTTTACCGGAAACCGCAATCTACAGTTGGAGGGCGTGACCGCGCGCCTGAAGCAACATCTGTAAGTTGATCCGGGAGCGAGGGACAAGGGATTGTCCCTTGACTTTTGCAGTGCGGTTTTATAGAATTGTGATTTGGGAATGTCGTCAGGGCAAAGCCTTGGCGTTCCGATACAGTAAAGTGATCCCATTCCGGCGGAGGATGGGGGGATCATTAGCGCCTGGACCGTAATTGGTTGACGAGGGTTGGCAGTTATCGAAAGACTCGGCGGATGCTGCCACGGTCACCGCGGGTCGTCACGGAGAGAGCAAAAAGCGGAATGAAAACCGTAACAGAGGCTCTTCGGACGCGGAACAAAAATATGAATGAAACATATCATTCATGATAAGGAGATTTTATGTATACGATTAATGATTTGTATGACTTGGATCATACTCTGGCAAAGGATTATCTTTCTCAGTTTACCTATCCCTGGGAGGCGCTGAAGGGCATTAAGGACATGATCCTTGCCCTGGGCGAGACGCTTGGTGACGATTATGAGGAGGTATCCGAGCACGTTTGGGTACACAAGACCGCAACGGTATTCCCTTCCGCATATCTTGGCGCGCCCTGCATCATTGGACCTGAGACGGAAGTAAGACACGGCGCGTTCATCAGGGGATCAGCTTTGGTTGGCGCAAACTGCGTGGTTGGTAACTCCGTTGAGCTTAAGAACGTAATCCTTTTTGACCACGTACAGACGCCGCATTATAACTACGTTGGCGACAGTATTCTTGGTTATTACAGCCATATGGGTGCGGGATCCATCACCTCCAACGTAAAGAGCGACAAGCAGCTGGTTGTCGTTCACAATGGCACGGAAAAGATGGAGACTGGAATGAAAAAATTCGGCGCCATGCTGGGTGATCACGTAGAGGTTGGCTGTAATGCAGTCTGCAACCCCGGTACCGTGATCGGCAGAAACAGCAACGTATATCCCACCTCATGCGTGAGAGGCGTTGTGCCCGCTAACAGCATTTATAAGAACAGCGGTGAGATCGTCGAGAAGAACTAACCGGATGGGGCGTTCAAAGCCCGCCGGCATTTACGGCACGGAAATTAAATAAAGCATATTGATTAGGGAGAAAAATAGAATATGAGAGTAGTTATTCAGGATAATTACGAAAAAATGTGTAAGTGGGCAGCAAATTACATTGCAGGCAAAATCAACGCACACAAGGAAGCCCGTCCTTTTGTTCTGGGACTTCCCACCGGTTCCTCACCCATTGGCGTTTATAAGGAGCTGGCAAGAATGAACAAGGCCGGCGAGGTTTCCTTTGCAAACGTGGTAACCTTCAACATGGATGAGTATTTGGGCCTCCCTCACGAGCATGACCAGAGCTACTGGTACTTCATGCATGACAATTTCTTCAATCATCTGGTGGACATGAAGCCCGAGAATATCAATATTCTGAACGGCATGACCGATGATCCGGAGGGAGAGTGTGCAAGATATGAAGAAAAGATCGCTTCCTACGGCGGCATCGACCTGTTCATGGGCGGCATCGGCGTTGACGGTCACATTGCATTCAACGAGCCTTATACCAGCCTTTCCTCCCGCACGGGCGTGAGAGATCTGACCACGGATACCAGAATCGTGAACAGCCGTTTCTTCGGGAATGATCCCGAGAAGGTTCCTGCAAAGGCACTTTCCGTAGGCGTTGGTACCGTGACCGATTCCAAGGAGGTTCTGATCCTCATCAATGGTCACAACAAGGCAAGGGCTCTGGCGGCAACCGTTGAAGGCGGCGTTTCCCAGAAATGGACCTGCTCCGCACTGCAGATGCACAATGCGGCAATTCTTGCAGTTGATGAGGCGGCATGCGGTGAACTCACTGTTGACACATACAAGTATTTCCTGGACATCGAGAGAAAGGAGAGACTGTAATCATGGGTAAGTATTTCGGCACTGACGGCTTCCGCGGCGAGGCTAACAAGGATCTGAATTTTGAGCATGCAGTGAAGATTGGCCGGTTCCTCGGCTGGTATTACGGAGCAAGAGAGGGGAAGAAGGCCAAGGTCGTGATCGGCAAGGACACGAGAAGATCCAGCTACATGTTTGAGTATGCACTCTGCACGGGCCTGATGGCGAGCGGCGCTGATGCTTACATCATGCACGTAACTACGACACCCTCCGTTGCATACATCACCAGAGTGGATGATTTTGACTGCGGCATCATGATCTCCGCATCCCATAACCCTTACTATGACAATGGCATTAAGCTCTTGAATGGCAATGGCGAGAAGATGGATGAGGAGACCATTCTGAAGGTTGAGGATTACATTGACGGCAAGATCGAGGTTCCCGTTGCGGAACGAAATGAGATCGGACGCACCGTGGACTACGTGGCAGGAAGAAACCGTTATATCGGATTTCTGATCTCCCTGTCTAAGTACAGCTTCAAGGACGTGAAGGTTGGTTTGGACGTTGCTAACGGTGCTGCATGGCAGATCGCCCGCGGCGTGTTCGAGGCCCTTGGCGCAAAGCTCTACGTGATGAACGATCACCCGGACGGATATAACATCAATACGGACTGCGGAAGCACGCACATTGAGCATCTGCAGAAATTTGTTGTTGATAACGGCCTTGACGTTGGTTTTGCATTTGACGGTGACGCGGACAGGTGTCTGGTCGTAGACGAGAAGGGCAACGTCGTTACCGGCGATCACGTGCTTTACATTTACGGCCTGTACATGAAGGAGCGCGGAAAGCTTCTGAACAACAAGGTTGTTACAACGATCATGAGTAACTTTGGTCTGTACAAGGCACTGGATAAGGTTGGCATTGAGTACGAGAAGACCAAGGTTGGCGACAAGTACGTATATGAGAACATGGTACAGACCGGCAACCGCATCGGCGGTGAGCAGAGCGGTCATACCATCTTCCTGAAGTATGAGACGACCGGTGACGGCATCGTTACGGCGCTGAAGATGATGGAGGTAATGTTGGCAAAGGGCAAGCCCATGAGCGAGCTTGCGGCACCCGTGGTATTCTATCCTCAGGTGCTCAAGAACGTCCGCGTGAAGAGCAAGCCTGACGCGCAGAATGATCCTGACGTACAGGCAGCAGTGAAGAAGGTGGCAGACGAACTCGGCGATACCGGACGCATTCTGGTTCGCGAAAGCGGTACCGAGCCCGTGATTCGCGTGATGGTTGAGGCAGAGAGCGATGAAATTTGCGAGAAGTACGTAGATTCCGTCATCGAAGTCATCAAGGCAAAGGGCCACATTGCATAATTTAATTTCATAAAACAAAAATTACGCCCCGCAGAAGGAAGGTTCTGCGGGGCTTTTTTGGGGGAAATAAATAAGAGAAGAAGGTTGGTTTAGTTAATAAATTACGCCGGCCGGGGTACAGGAAATGGTTACGGAATATATTCATTTTTGAATTGAAGTCACATAGATGTTTGCAGGTCGGGATTGAAGAAAAAGTTGGTGTTCCTGCCAAAATAAATATCCCCCAAAGATGGCAGCAACGAACATTAGCGTACAGAGAAAAAATGCTGTGCGTTTCAGAAAATAACGGATGCTTATGAAGGAGTAAAAGGATTTTAAATCCATTTCTGAAAGATAAAAATAAATTATGTCATGGGGCTCGCCAAATTCCTTGTAAAAATCTTCCATGCAGGTGAGCGAAGAGGAGTCGCCGGCATCCAGGCGCTCGTCAATTATCGCTTCCATGCGGTACAGGTACGCCCGCTCTTCCTTACGCATGATTGGGAACAAGGCACGCAACTGAGTCAAATACGCTTTCTTCAGCAGAACTTGCTGATTCCGGTTCAGGCGCATCCTTTTGAATCTCCTTTCCTAAGATTTTGTCAATGCCGATGGAAGTTAAACGATAGGAAGTAAGCAGTTCAACAAGATACTCTTTGCCTGGGGCTTCCAGACGGTAATAGACGCGCATTCGTTTTCTGCCGACCAGCTTGGAATACTCGCTGATCATCCCTTCGTTTTCCAACTTGTAAGTTGCCGTATAGATGGTGTTTTGATTAATTTTAAGACGCCCTTCCGAAAGCTCTGAAACCGCTTTTGTAATCTCATAAACATAGCAATCCTTTTGGTTTAGAAAGTAAAGGACCAGCATGTCCGTAATGCCGCTGATAAAATAATTTTTTCCTGCCATAAATAAGACCTCCGTTAAGTGACATACATAAAATTTAACATAAATAAATAATAGCACATAATATTTATAATATCAATACTACGGAGGATAAAATAAATATTGACAAGAATAATAAACGAAAGTAAAATGAAAGCATGAAAAGATGAAAGGTGATGATTCCGATGGAGAACGTGGTTTTGTAACTTGTTGATTTTGATTGACATGGAATGAAGGTACAAGCACAATGAAGAAAATGATGAAGCTCATAATAGTTGCATGCCTGACAATGGCATTTGTTTTAATGCCCGTAAAATACAGTTTCGCGGCATGTTTATTGTAGGGCAATCCCTTATAAAACCCCCTGCTATGCAGGGGAACAACAGATGCTTTAGCTTACGGTAAAAAACCTCCCATGCTATAATAACTGAGGTTCGCCAACCAAGTTAAAAAGCAAAGGAGGAAGGGCGTCGAAATTATAGAGGCTGAGATATGTCCGGATCACGTGCACATGTTGGTTCGAATTCCGCCGAGCGTGAGTGTGTCAAGCTTTGTAGGATATCTGAAAGGGAAAAGCACTTTGATGATATTTGAAAGACATGCAAACCTGAAATACAAGTACGGAAATCGACAGTTTTGGTGCAGAGGCTATTACGTAGATACTGTAGGGAAAAATGCAAAAAAGATCCAAGAGTATATCCAGAACCAACTGAAAGAGGATCTGGAATACGACCAAATGACACTAAAAGAGTATATAGACCCGTTCACGGGTGAGCCGGTAAAACAAAGCAAATAAAAATTTGTTCCGACTATTGATTAATGAAGACCATAAGGCTAAGCAATCATGTTAATAACGCGTTTTTTATGTGAGGGGGTTAACCGTGAAACTTAAAAAGACAATTCTGAAATCTTTTCTTATAATGATGGTGTTATGTGCCTGCGCTAACGAGAAAAAGGGCCCAGAGGAGCTGGAGATTGTAATGACTGACGGAGAACCCGTAAGCAGGGAGGAAGAGTTAGCCATGCCAGAAACCGATGCGGTAATTACTATGAATGGACCGGAAGGATTTCAAAAGAAAGGCGAGGGAAACGCGGAACCGATTTTTTTTATGAGTGGAGATCGATGCACGGGGACGGAACCAGTGACGGGACTGAACTGGGGCATCAGTGAATTCGCTTATAACGGGGAGAAGGTTTACTTGCTGAAGGCATATTCCGTCCCAATGGCGCAACTGTGGGAAAAGTACGAAATTTTGGAAATGGATCCTAAAACCAACGGGCAAAGGCTTCTTGTGGAAAAGCCGAACATCCACCTTTTAAATGAGTTTAATGCGAGCGGAAAGTACTTATATTGGGTGGAATACTGCGATCGGGTGGACGAATCGGGAGAAATTTACGTCGTATACCGGATTATGCAGTATAACCTGGAAACGCAAAAGGAAAAGCTTCTTGGCGAGAGGGATGGTCGCAAGTATGATGAAATATGCTTGACGGTGGATGACAATTACGTAACGTGGTATGACAGCCTGTGGGAAGGTGAAACAACGGAAGGAATGCATTCCATTGCAGTTTATGACGTGTGAAAACAGCAATTTGTTGCCATGCCGGAATCCATGAAAGTAAGAAAGCATTCTGGCTACGTAAGGCTGCCTGTTTGCGATCAGGGGATTACGTTTTTCTCAGAGAGCGATGAGGGAGAAATAATCATTCGAAGGATGCAACTAGATACGAGAGAACTGACGGATCTGAAAATTGAGGTCGACCGAACAAAACGAAATCCCGTGAGCTGTTTTTCCACAAAGGAATATTTCGGTTACCTTACGGAATACGGAACGGGCACTTGCTATGCGTACGAACTGAAATCATCAAAACTGTATTCCATAAAAGCCCAGGACGTTTCAAAAAAATACTTTGCCGGCGACAAACTGTACGCGTGCCCCACGGACGAGCAAGAAGCGGTATGCTATGACCTGGGTAATGCGTCGGTTTACGTTTATAACTTGGGAGAGTATGTCGGGTATAAATTCATCAAGGGAGCCGGAGACGTGCCGCTTCTCGAAATACGTGATCCAAAGTCTAACGGAATTGGTATTGTAAGAATTTATTCGGACAGTATGTATTAAATTCATGGCCAGCAAAGAGTGATAAAATGAATGAGCATAGAACAAGTCGGATTTTTAATATGACGTTACGGTGAGATTCTGCTCAGCATGCAGGTAAAGAAAAAAAGGATAAGAGAAATGGACTTTGACATTTCCGGAGAATTGTGCTAGTTTATTATGTATGGATGCTTTAAAGCGTCATAGTTTAAAGCAAAAAATTGCGTGGGTTAAACTAGCTCATGGCGATGGAACGTGCAGGAGGAGAACGGAAATGCCGGTTACGGACTTATTGGAACGAAATCATAAGTTATACGGGGATGAGGTGGCGTTGGTGGAATTGAACCCCAGCATGCCTGACACAAGAAAGACGACCTGGAAGGAGTACGACTTGGTACAGCCGACAAGTTCCACGCCGTATCGCCGTGAGATTACGTGGAGCATCTTTGATGAGAAGGCAAACCGCGTGGCAAACATGCTGTTATCCCGCGGCATTCAAAAAGGGGACCGCGTGGCAATCCTGATGTTTAACTGTCTGGAGTGGCTTCCCATTTACTTTGGCATTTTAAAGACTGGTGCCATCGCAGTACCTTTTAATTTCCGCTTTGCGGCAGACGAGATCCAGTATTGCGCCGACCTTGCTGAAGTGCACGTGTTGTTCTTTGGTCCCGAGTTTATTGGCCGTATCGAATCCATTGAAGAAAAGCTCAGCAAGGGCAGACTCCTCATTTACGTGGGCGACGGATGCCCCACGTTTGCGGAGAGCTATCGCGAGCTTGTGGCAGACTGTTCCAGTCAGGCACCGCTGGTACGCCTGGAGGAAGAGGACGACGCGGCAATTTATTTCTCTTCAGGAACCACGGGCTTCCCCAAGGCAATCTTACATAATCATGAGAGTCTGACGCAGGCGGCTCAGATGGAGCAAAAGCACCATCTGACGGGTCGTGACGACGTATTCCTTTGCATTCCGCCCTTGTATCATACCGGTGCGAAATTCCATTGGATGGGAAGTCTTTGTGCAGGAAGCCGGGCCGTTCTCTTAAAGGGAACCTCGCCTGAGATCATTCTGGACGCCGTTTCCAAGGAGCATTGTACCATCGTTTGGCTCTTGGTGCCTTGGGCGCAGGACATTTTGGAAGCGCTGGATCGCGGTGACTTAAAGCTTTCGGATTATCAGCTCGATCAGTGGAGACTAATGCACATTGGCGCACAGCCCGTTCCGCCTTCCCTGATCAAGCATTGGAAGGAATATTTCCCGAATCATGCATATGACACGAACTATGGCCTTTCCGAGTCCACCGGCCCCGGCTGCGTGCATCTGGGCATTGAAAACATTCACAAGGTAGGTGCCATCGGCGTACCCGGTTATCGCTGGAAATGCAAGATCGTGGATGAAAACGGCGAGACCGTAAAGCAAGGAGACGTGGGCGAGCTTTGCGTGAAGGGCCCCGGCGTCATGACTTGTTATTACAACGATCCCAAGGCAACGGCAGAGACCTTGAAGGACGGTTGGCTCTATACCGGAGACATGGCAATGCAGGACGAGGATGGCTTCATCTTCCTGGTAGACCGCAAGAAAGACGTGATCGTCAGCGGCGGTGAGAACATTTATCCCGTTCAGATCGAGAATTTCCTCGCGGCATATGACAAGGTCAGCGACGTGGCAGTAATCGGACTTCCCGACAAGAGACTTGGTGAAATCACCGGCGCGATTATCCAGATCAAGGATGGCATGACCTGCACGGAAGAGGAGATCGAAGAATATTGCAAGGGCCTTCCCCGTTACAAGAGACCGAAGAAGATCATCTTTGCGGACGTGCCCAGAAACGCTACCGGTAAGATCGAGAAGCCTGCACTGCGCAAGAAATACGGCGCGGAATATCTGGTTGCCCAGCAGAATGAAGTAGAGGCATAATGCACAATATAAAGCGTAGCAAATGATGGAGCGATGAAAAGACTAAATTATAAGCAGTCGTGGGATGATCCTGCGGCTGCTTTTGTGAATTGAAATTGTATAAAATTGTGCAAACATTTTTATCAAAAAAAGTATTGACTTTTATACGTGAACAAGATATAATACATTTTGTTCGCAGGAATGGCGGAATTGGCAGACGCGCACGGTTCAGGTCCGTGTGGTGGCAACACCATGAGGGTTCAAGTCCCTCTTTCTGCACGAAGGAAAAAGCAAACCATGTGTTTGCTTTTTTTGTTTTTAGAGGAATAAACTATTGACGCAAAATGGAATTTACTAAATTTTCATAATTGAAGATAAACAATTACACTTTTTTTATTTTTTAAACACAGAATGAACACAATTCTCGGATAGAATGTATTTAGATAGTTACAAGTTAACTATCTCCCCCCCTCATAAGAAAGTGGAAGAGCCGCACGATAGTGTGGCTCTTCCGCTTTTTCTGCATATATTAAGATATAGGAATCCTTAAGAATTCTTTCCTTGAATGGAAGGAATTCCTATGGTAAAGTGATAGGAGGGCAGTCAGTGACCATAAGGGAACTGTTGACGGGATCAGATGCCTTGTTTTTACGGGGGGATGAAGACCGGGAAGTAAAGGGGATCACTGCTGATTCCGGGAAGGTAGTGCCCGGAACGGTATTTTTTTGTATCAAGGGAATGGTGCGAGACGGAGCGGATTATGCCAAGGAAGCCGTGGAACGCGGCGCAGTGGCACTGATTGCGGAGCTTGAGACGGACGATGCTCCGTGGGTGACGGAGACCATTCCTGACAAGACGCCGTGGACGCATGACGGCAGATTGCAAAGGCTTTTGGTGAACGTGGGAGAGAGCGTTGCGGTTGTGTGCGTTGGGAACGTGCGAAAGGCATTGGCGCATGCAAGCGACGCATGGAACGGGCACCCATCCGGAAAGCTTGTCACCATTGGCGTTACGGGAACCAAGGGGAAGACGACGACCACGTACCTGATCAAGTCCATATTGGAAAATGCAGGGCGCAGGGTTGGCTTGATCGGAACGAATGAAGTGATCATAGGACGAAGGCATTTGGCTGCCGGGAACACAACGCCGGACGCACCGTTGCTCCATGATTATTTCCGGCAGATGGTGGAGGAGGGTTTGGACACTGTCGTAATGGAGGTTTCCTCACAGGCCATAAAGCAAAGCCGTACTGACGGCATCTTGTTTGATTACGGGATATTTACGAATCTTTCGCCTGATCACGTGACACCGGGCGAGCATCGTGATTTTGAAGAATATTTAGAATGCAAGCGGGAGCTTTTCAGACAATGCAGGATAGGGATCATCAACGGGGACGATCCCTATGCGCAAAGGATTACGGAGGGGTGTACCTGCAAAATCGAGACCTATGGCCTAAACGAGGAGAATGAGCTTCAGGCCCGAAACGTAACGTTAGAGCGCTTTGACGGGAAGCCGGGTGTCCGTTTCCAAACGGCGGGTCTCATGAGTTTTGAGGCAAGGCTTCCCATGCCTGGTAGTTTTAGCGTTTATAATGCGCTTGCCGCCATTTATTTATGCAAACATTTTCACGTAAGGGAATCCGACGTGCAAAGGTCGCTTGCGGCCGCAAAAGTAAAGGGCCGGATCGAAACAGTTCTTGAGAAGGATGGATATGTTGTTTTGATTGACTATGCACATAATCCCATGGCGCTTTCCAGCCTGCTGGAGACCTTGCGGGCCTATCATCCGGGGCGCTTGATCTGCCTGTTTGGCTGCGGGGGTGACCGCCCGGTCATGAGACGAAGACTTATGGGACGCATCAGCGGAGAAAAGGCGGATCTAACCATTGTAACGGATGACAATCCGAGGGGCGAGGACGCCGCGACAATCCGGGAACAGATTGCAGAGGGCATCAGGGAGGTTCGAGGGAATTTCTTAATGATTCCGGGACGGCGTGAAGCCATACGACAGGCGCTTTCCATGGCGAAAGAGGGAGATTTGATCGTGCTTGCGGGAAAGGGGCACGAAACCTATCAGGAAATTAAGGGAAAGACGTATCCCTTGGACGAAAGAGACATTATACGGGAGATTGAAGATAAAACATGCTATATGCAGACGTCATAGTTAACATTGTTCATGAAAAACTGGATAAGAGCTTTCAGTACAAGGTTCCGGAAAGACTTCAGGGGACGTTGCGCCTTGGAAGCTGCGTCATGATCCCATTTGGAACGGGGAACCGGTTGATCAAGGGCTATTGCGTTGGGCTAGGGGACAAATGCAAAATTGATCCCTCTAAGATCAAAGAGATTGCCGAGATCGTTCAAAATGATGCCGGTGACGAGGGACGAAGCGTTGCGTTGGCGGCCTGGATCAAGGAAAATTATGGATCGACTATGATACAGGCCTTAAAAACCGTGCTTCCCATGCGGAAGTCCGTAAAAAAGCTGGAAAGGCGCACCATTGTCAGAAAGGCGACAAAAGAGGAATTGATCTCCATGTTGGGGGAGAGCCAAAGAAAGCATCAGGTTGCAAAGGCCAGGCTATTGGAAGCACTTCTCGAGGAAGAGACAATCCCGTACGAATGGGTGACTTCAAAGCTTGGAGTCAGTGCCCAGGCCATTGGTTCGCTGGAACGCTTGGGGGCGCTAAGGATTGACAGCACCACCGCTTTTCGGGATCCCGTGAAGGTTCGCGCCGAGGGGGAAGAAAAGAAGATACTGAGCGCAGATCAGGATAAGATCATTCATGACGTGTTGGAGGATTTTGACGGGGGAATTCACAAAACCTATTTGATCCATGGCATTACAGGAAGCGGAAAGACGGAGGTTTACGTCCGCCTTGTGGAGGGGATGGTAAAAAGAGGACGGCAGGTGATTATGCTGATTCCGGAAATTGCCTTGACTTACCAGACGCTTCTTCGCTTTTACAGGCGCTTTGGAAATCGCGTGAGCGTCATGAATTCCACGCTCTCTGCAGGAGAAAAATATGATCAGTGCGAGCGGGCCAAGGCGGGTGAGATCGACGTCATCATTGGTCCGAGGTCAGCGCTTTTTACGCCCTTTCCAAACCTTGGCCTGATCATCATGGATGAGGAACATGAGGCGAGCTACAAGAGTGAAGGCACGCCCAAATATCATGCCAGGGAGACGGCGGAAAAGCTGGCAGAGCTTTCAGGCGCAAGCCTGGTGCTGGGTAGCGCGACGCCTTCCGTGGAGGCGTATTACCGGGCGTTGCAGGGGGAGTATGGATTATTCCGCCTAAAGGACAGGCTGACGGGAGGAGCGCTTCCTGACGTTGGCATCGTGGATCTTCGGGAGGAACTGCGGGCCGGGAATCGTTCGATCTTCAGCAGAAAACTACAGGAATTGCTTGCTGATCGGTTATCCAAAGGTGAGCAGGCCATGTTGTTTTTGAATCGCCGGGGCTATGCCGGGTTTGTGTCCTGCAGGAGCTGCGGTCTGGTTATCAAATGTCCGCATTGCGACGTTTCGCTCTCGGAGCACGGCGGCAATAAGTTGATCTGTCACTATTGCGGATATGGGATTCCAAAGCCGGCCGTCTGTCCGTCCTGTGGATCAAAGTACGTCCTGGGCTTTAAGGCGGGGACGGAACAGATTGAAGAAAAGCTGAAAGAATTGTTTCCGGGCGTGCGGACGCTTCGCATGGATCGTGACACGACGGGAACCAAGGACAGCTATGAGACGATCCTGAGCGCGTTTGCGAATCAGGAGGCGGACGTCCTGATCGGTACGCAGATGATCGTGAAAGGGCATGATTTCCCCAACGTGACGCTTGTTGGCGTTCTCGCCGCGGATCTGTCCCTTGGAATTTCGGACTATCGTTCGGGCGAAAGAACGTTTCAGCTTCTCACGCAGGCCGTGGGGCGCGCAGGCAGGGGAGACAAGCCTGGAGTCGCCGTGATCCAAACCTATCAGCCGGATCATTATGCGGTCTTAGCCGCGGCTGCACAGGATTATGAGAGTTTTTATCAGGAAGAGATCCTATACAGGGAATTGGGAGGTTATCCTCCGGTTCATCATCTGTTGGCAGTGCAGACATTTTCGCCAGACGAGCGGGCAGGGGAAAGACTTGCGTCCTACATGGCCGGAAAGGTGCGGGAATACGCCAAAGTGCATAAAATCCAAATGCTTGGACCAAGCGCGGCAACCATTGGAAGGATCAACGACGTTTACCGTTTTGTGCTGTATTTTAAGGCGGAGGATTATCGAAAACTGGTTGAGATTAAGGATCAGCTGGAGAATTATCTCTCCGAGGAGCGGATCGCGCAGGAAAACGTGCAATTTGACTTTGATCCCATGAACTTTCTTTGACCTGAAGAGCATTTTGTGCTATAATATTTGCGCTAAGAAAACCAAAAGACTTATATATTGTTTTGTGGAAAGGAAATTATCATGGCAATCCGAAACATTAGAGAGATAGGAGATCCCATTCTGGAAAAGACCTGTAAGGAAGTCAAGGAGATGACGCCCCGCATTCGCGAACTGATAGGCGACATGCTTGATACTATGTACGAGGCGAATGGCGTTGGCCTTGCGGCGCCGCAGGTGGGAATTTTGAAGCGCATCGTCGTGATCGACGTGACGGGTGAGGATCCTTACGTTCTGATCAATCCAAAGATTATTGAGACTTCCGGGGAGCAGTGCGGCCCGGAAGGCTGTCTAAGCGTTCCCGGAAAGAGTGGGATCGTGACGAGACCAAATTACGTAAAGGCGACGGCACTTGACGTGAACATGCGCCCCTATGAGATTGAGGGAGAGGAATTGCTTGCACGTGCCATTTGCCATGAATTGGATCATCTGGACGGGCATCTTTACGTGGAAAAGGTAGAGGGAGAACTGCAGGACGTGGTTCCGCCCGCCCCACAGGAGGAAGAGGAAGCATGAAGATCGTGTTTATGGGTACGCCGGAATATGCGGCGCAGTCCCTGGAAGCAATCATCCAGTCGGGAAGAGAGGTAGTGCTGGTGGTCACGCAGCCGGACAAGCCAAAGGGCAGAAGCGTGGAACTGGTCGCTCCTCCCGTAAAGGAGTGCGCCCTCAAACACGGAATTCCCGTATTTCAGCCGGAGAGGATCAAGCGCCCGGAGGCCGTGGCCAAGCTTAGGGAATATGAGGCGGATGCCTTTGTGGTTGCAGCATTTGGACAGATTCTTTCCCAAGAGATTCTTGACATGCCGAGACTTGGATGCCTGAACGTCCATGCGTCTTTGTTGCCCAAGTATCGCGGCGCTTCTCCCATACAACGCGTGATCCTGGACGGAGAAGAAAAGACCGGCATTACCATCATGCAGATGGATGCGGGAATCGATACGGGAGACATTTTGTACCAGAAGGAGATTCCCATAGAACCCGAGGATAATTTTGAAACGCTTCACGATAAATTAGCCGTACTTGGCGGTGAGGCGATCACGGAAGCCTTAGATCTTTTGGAGGCAGGGGAGCTTGTCGCAGTGAAGCAGGATGACGAACTGAGTTGCTATGCGCCTTTGATCACGAAGGAAATGGGGAAGCTTGATTTCTCAAAGCCAGCCGTGCATCTTGACCGCCAGATCCGCAGCATGACGCCGTGGCCCAGTGCCTTTACCAAATGGAATGGCAAGCAACTGAAGGTATGGAAGGCCGTACCGTTAAAACAATCGGTTAAAAAAACTGAGCCCGGAGAAGTGACGGAAGTGACAAAGGATGCCATCATCGTCGCAACGGGGGAAGGATCCCTTCGCATCGAAGAACTTCAGCTGGAAGGGAAAAAGCGCATGAGCTGTCATGACTTCCTTTTGGGAGTAAAGGTACAGGTTGGAGATAAGCTGGGAGTATAAGAGCAAATGCATTGCCCCGTGGCAGTGCGGGGAGAGAAGCAATGGAGAACGTCAGGGAGATCGTGCTGGACGTGCTGCTGACCTTGGAAAAGGACGGCGGAATGTCTCACCGGCTGATCGGCAACGTATTGAATAAATATGATTATCTGGACGCAAAGGACAAAAGATTTATTAAGCGCGTTGCGGAAGGAACGCTGGAAAGGCGCATGGAACTGGATTATTATCTGGATCACTTTTCCAGTTTGCCCGTCAGGAAGATGAAGCCCCTGATACGTAATCTTCTTCGCATGAGTGCCTATCAGATCCTTTTCATGGATGCCGTTCCGGACAGCGCCGTCTGCAATGAGGCCTGCAAGCTGGCTGAACGCAGAAAATTCCAGAACTTAAAAGGATTTGTCAACGGAGTATTGAGAAAGGTCTCGCGGGAGAAGGAATCTCTTCCCTTGCCAGACCGAAAGAAGGATTTCATTCAGTTTCTTTGCGTAAAATATTCCATGCCGGAAGTGATCACGAAGGCATGGATTTCAGAATACGGAGAAGCCCTTACGGAAAAAATACTGCAAGGGCTTTTGGAAATTCATCCCGTGTCACTGCGCGTGGACGAAAGTCTTTCCGGGGCAGAGGCAACTAAAATAAAGGAGCGCATTGAAAAAGGCGGAGCAAAGGCGGAAGTTTCCCCTTATGACGCAAGGATTCTCCTTGCCCGGGATTTAGAGGGCGCGGAGAGCCTTCCGGATTTTTGTGACGGAAAGCTGACCGTTCAGGATGCTAGTTCCGTTCTGGCCGTGAAAATGGCTGGAATCCGGAAGGGTGACTTGGTGGTGGATGCCTGCGCGTCGCCTGGCGGGAAGAGTATTCTTGCATCGGAGCTTACGGGTGAGGAAGGACGCGTAATCTGCGGCGACGTCTCGTCGCAAAAAACGGGAAAAATACTTGAGAACGTGGCCCGCATGGGCCGCAACAACATAGAAGTGCGGGTCTGGGACGCAAGAGAACCGGAAACTGACCTGATCGGGAAGGCGGACGTGCTTCTCTTGGACGTGCCGTGTTCCGGACTGGGAGTCATTGGAAAGAAGCGTG
Source organism: Acetatifactor sp. (assembly GCA_024693365.1). Classification (GTDB taxonomy): domain Bacteria; phylum Bacillota; class Clostridia; order Lachnospirales; family Lachnospiraceae; genus Acetatifactor. The sequence continues at coordinate 124,091 of JAILLF010000043.1, forward strand.
ACGTAAAGTATCACGTCACGGAGGAAGGACTTTCCGGTCTTGATGAACTCCAAAAAGAAATTCTGGACGGCGCGACAAGGTACGTAAAGCCGGGAGGCATCCTGCTTTACAGCACTTGTACGATCAGAAGTCGGGAAAACCGGGATGCGGTAAGGTGGATTCTGGAGAACTTGCCGTTTGAGCCCGTTTCGGTGGAGGCGGAGCTCCCTGCGGCCGTTATGGCGGGCGTGCTGGAGGAAAAACAGGCTTTTCGCGGAGAAAAGACTCCGTGGGAGAATTGTTTTGCGCAAATTCTTCCCGGCGTTCTCGAAATGGATGGCTTTTTCTTTGCAAAGTTTAGGAGAAAAATGAATGCAGACAGTGGAAACTGACGGAAAAACAGACGTAAAATCCCTGACGCTTGAGGAACTTCAGAAAACCATGGAGGACATGGGGGAGAAGGCTTTTCGCGCGAAACAGTTATATCAGTGGATGCATGAAAAGCTTGCCGGAAGCTATGAGGAAATGACCAACCTTTCCGCAAGCTTCAAAGAGAAGTGCAGGGAGAGATTTTGGTACGCGTCCCTGGAAACCGTCAGAGTGCAGGAATCAAAGATTGACGGCACGCGGAAATATTTGTTTGGCCTTCGTGACGGCAACGTGGTAGAGAGTGTTTGGATGCAGTATAAGCATGGAAACAGTGTTTGCATCTCTTCTCAGGTTGGCTGCCGCATGGGTTGCAGGTTTTGTGCTTCCACGCTGGATGGACTTGAGAGGAATCTGACGCCCTCGGAGATGCTCGAACAGATTTATTCCATTACAAAACATACGGGACAAAGGGTTAGCAACGTCGTAGTCATGGGGACGGGTGAACCCATGGATAATTATGATAATCTGATCCGTTTTTTAAAGCTTTTGACAGATGAGAACGGACTCAACGTTTCCCAGAGAAACGTTACGGTGTCTACGTGCGGGCTTGTTCCGCGGATGAAGCAGTTTGCCGGGGAAGGATTACAGGTAACCCTGGCGCTTAGCCTGCACGCTTCCAATGACGAAAAGCGTCGGAAACTGATGCCGATTGCCAACAAGTATTCCATACGAGAATTGATGGAAGCTTGTGATTACTATTTCAAGCAGACGGGCCGGAGAATCACGTTTGAATACAGTCTTGTCGGCGGCGTAAACGACACGGATGAGGACGCGGAGGAATTGTCAAGACTTGCGGCAAAGCTTTGTTGCCACGTCAACCTGATTCCGGTCAATCCCATCAAGGAACGGGATTACGTTCAGTCAGAGGCGAAAAGGGTGCTTGCTTTTAAAAATAAGCTTGAAAGAAATAAAATAAATGTTACAATTAGAAGGGAAATGGGCCGTGACATTGACGGGGCCTGTGGACAGTTGAGAAGGAAACATAAGGAATCCATTTCCATGGAAGGTACGGGAGGACAACAGGGGTGCTAAAAGCATTTTCCCTAACCGACGTCGGTAGGAAAAGACAACTAAATGAGGACTACGTCTGTGCAAGAACGGAAGAGGTCGGAAACCTTTCCAATTTCTTTATCGTGGCAGACGGAATGGGCGGGCATAAGGCTGGCGACCGGGCTTCCAAGGAAACCGTGGAAATGATGCTGGAGAAAATCTCCACCGTGAAGGAAACGGATCCCAAGGTAATCTTTCAGGAGGCCTTGAACGTGGCAAACAGGAAGGTTTTTCTGGATGCCAGCGCGTCAGAGGATCTGGAAGGCATGGGAACCACCGTCGTGGCGGCTACCATTCGTGACGGAAAGCTTCTGGCCATGAACGTGGGAGACAGCAGGCTATACTTGATTTCTGGCGGGGAGATCCGTCAGATTACGATGGATCACTCCCTTGTGGAGGAAATGGTCCGGAAAGGCATTCTTGCAAAAGAGAAAGCACGCAACCATCCCAAGAAAAACATCATCACCAGGGCCGTTGGCGTTGCGCCGGCCGTGGAACCGGATTTTTTTGAGGTGGACTTAAAAGCAGGAGACAGAATACTAATGTGTTCCGACGGCCTGAGCAACATGCTTGAGGATGAGGAACTGCAGAAAATTGTTGAAAGCGTTGGAACCTTAGAGGACAAGGCAAAGCTCTTGGTTGACGCTGCAAACGTAAACGGCGGAAAGGACAACGTTTCCGTGATTTTGATCGAGATCCCTGCAGAATAGATTTTGGAGAAGACTTATGGTAAAGATGGGTATGATGATCGGTAACCGATATGAGATCTTGGAAAAGATCGGTACCGGCGGCATGTCAGACGTATATCGGGCGAAATGTCATAAGCTGAACCGTTACGTGGCGGTGAAGGTTTTGAAACAGGAATTCGCGGAAAACGAGAACTTTGTTTCGAAATTCATCATCGAGGCACAGGCGGCAGCAGGACTGATGCATCCCAACATCGTGAATGTTTACGACGTTGGTGAGGAAGCCGGCATTCATTACATCGTAATGGAACTGATCGAGGGCATCACGCTCAAGAAATATATCGAGAAGAAGGCGCGCCTTTCGTACAAAGAGGCTGTCAGCATTGCAATTCAGGTGAGCATGGGCATTGAGGCAGCCCACAACAATCACATCATCCACAGAGACATTAAGCCTCAGAACATCATTATTTCCAAGGACGGAAAGGTAAAGGTTACGGATTTCGGAATTGCCAAAGCGGCATCCAGCAACACCATTACCTCGAACGTTATGGGTTCCGTTCACTATACCTCCCCTGAGCAGGCTCGCGGCGGATACAGTGATGAGAAGAGTGACGTTTATTCATTGGGCATTACCATGTTTGAGATGTTGACCGGACGGGTTCCCTTTAACGGGGAGACGACGGTTGCCATAGCCATTAAGCACATTCAGGAAGAATTGCCATATCCGAGCGATTACGTTCCCGAGATTCCCGTGGCAGTGGAATCCATTGTGCTGAAATGTTGTCAGAAATCTCCCGACAGACGCTATCAGAACATGGGAGAGCTTTTAAGAGATCTGAAGCAATCGCTCCTTACGCCGGACGAGGATTTTGTGGAGCTTGACAATCCGGACGTGGACGGCGGAACGCGCGCCATCAATGACTGGGAGCTTAGCCAGGTGCGCGGAAGGACTTACGCCGATGATTCCGAAGAGGGGATCCGGCTGAAGGATCAAGAATATCAGGACGGTTACGAGGCGGAACCGGAAGCTTACGATGACATGGACGGGGACGATAACCGCAGCGGCATGACGAAGGTGGAGAAGATCACCGCCATCGTCACGGTGATCGTGGGAATCGTGATCCTGATCATCATTCTGGTTCTCAGCAAGCAGTTGCTCAACTATTTTTTGCCTGAAAAGGATGGGGAGAGTTCCATAGGCTCGGGACGAACTTCTCCGATCATCTCGGATGAAAGTTCCACGGGCAATTTGTCAGAAGAGATTTCCAAGCCTGACGTTCCCAGCAGGGAGATGCCCACCGTGGAAGGACTTAGCGTTGAAGAAGCGAGAAGAAAGCTGCGGGAACTTAAGATGTTGGTTTCCGTGGAGTACGTGGAATCGGACTTGGTCCCATCGGGGGACGTGATCAGCGCTGACGTGGAAGCAGGACTTATGGTACCGGAAGGCAGTGAAATCGTGCTTACCGTGAGTTCCGGCGTTGAGGGTGTTTTGGTGCCTGACGTGACGGGATGTACCTTGGATGAAGCGAGCAATCGCCTCGATCAGGCAGGCTTTCTGGTAAATAAACTGGAAGATTATTCGGATGCGGAGGAAGGTCTTGTATTTAACCAGAATCCGGTCAGCCGCGTGAAGGCCCCGAAAGGCAGCGTGATCACGGTCTACGTCAGCAAGGGCAAGGAAAACGTCATGAAGAAGGTTCCCGACCTGATCGGGTTAGAGCAGTCGGAGGGAACGCTTCGCGCCATTGAAAGCGGTCTTAGCATCGGCAATATTCAAATGGTCTTTAATGACAATTATGCGGAGGGAAAAATCTGTACCCAGAGCTATTCTTCCGGCGTATACGTGGACGAGGGCACTGCCATCGACATCTGTGTCAGCATGGGGCAGAAGCGCTCTTATAAGTGTGACGTGACGATCGAAGCGCCGTCAGCGGCAGAGGCACCGGATTACAGGGCGGGCAGCACCGTGGGACTGAAGCTCGTGGCAGATACGGGGATGGTTTTGCTGGATACGAAGACGACCAGCTTTCCATATCCCGTCAGCTATCAAAGCATCGATTCCCCGGGGGGTAACCTGACTGTCACTTATACCGTTACCATCCCCGGCGAGACGACCACGGATCCGGCTACCGGAGAAACCGTTGTCAGTGAGGCGAAGACGGAAACAAAGAGTTTTACCAGAAGAATAGATTTTGTGAGAGAATAGAGGAAGCATGCAGGGAAAGATCGTGAAAGGGATCGCGGGATTCTATTACGTGAACGTAGATGGGATCCTGTATGAATGTAAGGCAAAGGGAGTCTTTCGCAAGGACCATCGGAAACCTTTGGTGGGAGACGACGTCCTGTTGGAAGTTTTGGATGAGGAAAAGAAAACAGGCAACGTGACGGAGCTTCTCCCAAGAAAAAGTGAGTTGATCCGCCCGGCGGTGGCCAACGTGGATCAAGGAATGGTCATATTTGCGATGACTTCTCCCTCACCGAATCTGAATCTTTTGGATCGCTTTCTGATCATGATGGACAGACAAAAGCTACCATGTCTGATTTGCTTTAACAAAATGGATCTGGATGACGGAAAATTGATGGAGACATACCGATCCGCGTATGAGAAGAGCGGACACCCGCTTCTTTTCGTCAGTGCCAAGGAGGGCACGGGATTAAAGGAATTGCGCGCCTTTCTTGAGGGAAAGACCACCACGGTGGCGGGCCCGAGCGGCGTGGGAAAATCTTCCCTGATCAATCATCTTCTTGGCGAAATGGCCATGGAGACGGGAAGCCTTAGCGCGAAGATCGACAGGGGAAAGCATACGACGCGACATTCGGAGCTCCTTCGGATCGATCAAGACAGTTTTATTTTTGACACGCCGGGATTTAGCTCCCTTGAGGTTATGGATCTTGAGAAGGAAGAACTGGCGGCGTACTATGAAGAATTTGTCCCATATGAAAAGTTTTGCCGCTTTGGCGGATGCAGTCACGTGACGGAACCGGTATGCGGCATCAGGCAGGCTGTGGAGACGGGGGAGATTCCGCGGATCCGATATGAAAATTATTGTCAGTTGTATGGAGAATTAAAGAGTAAAAGAAAGTACTAGTTACGTTGGTTAACAGAATTGGAGAATTCACATGAGTAACAATCAGGATTGGAAAAATCTTGGAGAACAGATTCTGGATTCCGTGGCGGGAGCCTTAAATTCGGGAGACTTTCAGCAATTGAACAGTCTGGTCTCCGGTACGGTTGACACCGTCGTGCAGGAAGCCAAAAAACAGGCTGAGATCACGAGGGCAACCCGGGATGAAATTCTTAGACAATACCGGGAGAACAATGCCGCAAACCGTGAAAAATGGCTGCAACAGCAGCAGGAGCTGAACCGTCGGAAGGAAGAACGCAGGGAAGAGTGGAGAAAGGTTCGCGAGGCACAACAGTACCGATATACTTCAAATGGTATCGCGTCCAGGCCTTTGCCGCCGCCTCCCAGAGTGAACCGCGTAAAGTTCAAGAAAGTTGGCAGCGTCAAGAACGTATTGAATACGGTGTTTGGTTCGCTGGGGCTCAGCGTCGGGTTTGGCATGTCCATTGTGAGCCTGATATTGATGGCAAACGGAAGTCACTGGTTTCCGTTTGCCTTTGCCACGGCAATCGTGGCAGGCATATCCATCGCAATGCTGGGCAAGGGAAGCAAGCAGCGCGGATTGATTAACAGGGCGCAGCGTTATATGCAGATCTGTGGAACCAAAATGTATGCGGACATTGATGAAATTGCCGTTCAGACGGGAAACAGTTCCAAGTACGTAAGAAAGGACATCAAGAAAATGCTTCGTCTGGGCATGTTCCCGGAAGGTCATTTGGATCTTCAGGAAACCTGCTTTATGTTAAACAACGAAGTATATCGTCAGTATACGGAAACTGCGGAAGCGTTTAGAATGCGCGAGCAGATGAATGCGGAGAAGAACCGCGCACTCACGGCAGAGGAGGAAGAACGGGAACTCAAGCTGCAGCAGGAGAACGAATTAAATACCATGATGTCGGAGGGAGCGGCATACCTCCAGAAGCTGCGTCAGTTGAACGAATCCATTCCCGGCCAGGAGATCTCAGGACAACTGTCCCAGTTGGAAACCTTGTTGCGTCAGATCTTTGACCGCGTGAAGGTGCATCCGGAGCAGATGAACCGCATGCACAAGCTGATGGAGTATTATCTGCCTACGACGGTAAAGCTTGTGGAAGCTTACGTACAGTTTGAAAAGGTGGAGAATCCCGGTCAGGATATCCGGGATGCCAAGGCAGAGATCCAAAAGACCTTGGGAATCATCAACGAAGCCTTTACGGAATTGCTGAATAACCTCTTCCAGGACGAAGTGTTTGACGCGACCACGGATGCCCAGGTTTTGCAGGCAATGCTTTCAAGAGAGGGCCTTCGTCGCGAAATGAGTTCGGAAACTATTGACTCCAAGCAAGAAAACGCATATGATGAATATGAGGCGCAAGAGGAAGAAGAGGATGACAATCCGTTTAAGCTTACGCTGGAACCAGAGCAACCTGAGGTGCTGCCTTCCCTGAAGGCGCCATGGGAAAGCTAGGAGATAAATGAAATCTATGGAGGATACGCAAAATGAGTAACGAATTGGACGAGATGTTAAATCAAGCACCCAGCCTTACCCTGGACCCCATTCCAAGTCCCGCTGACGCGATCGCTGAAATGACCTTGACGCCGAACGTGAAGGAAGAAGAGGAAGTACCGGTTGTTCAGGAAGTAAATCTGACTCCACAGGAGCAGAAAATGGTAGATGATTTCGCTGCACAGATCGACATTACCAACACGCAGCAGGTAATGCAGTACGGTTCCGGAAGCCAGAAGAAGATCGCTGATTTCTCTGAGAGCGCTCTTGGCAACGTTAGAACCAAGGACATGGGCGAGATCGGAAAGATGCTGACTGACGTTGTTGCTGAGCTGAGAAGCTTCGAAAACGAGGAAGACAAGGGATTCTTTGGCAACATCTTCAAGAAGAGCACGGCAAAGCTTTCTGACATGAAGGCTAAGTATGACAAGGCTGAAGTGAACGTAAATAAGATCTGCAAGGTAATGGAAGGTCATCAGGTAACTTTGTTGAAAGACATTGCCATGTTGGATAAGATGTATGATCTGAACATGAACTACTACAAGGAATTGTCCATGTACATTCTCGCCGGCAAGCAGAAGCTGGAGCACGCTAAGAGCGTAGAACTTCCTGAGTTGCTTGCAAAGGCTGAGAAGAGCGGACTTCCTGAGGATACCCAGGCCGCAAGAGATTTCTCTGCACAGATCGATCGTTTTGAGAAGAAGATTTATGATCTGGAGCTGACCAAGACCATTTCCCTTCAGATGGCGCCTCAGATCCGTTTGATCCAGACAAACGATACTGCCATGAGTGAGAAAATCCAATCCACTCTGGTAAATACCATTCCTCTGTGGAAGAGCCAGATGGTAATCGCCATCGGACTGAACCACTCCACCAATGCCGCAAGGGCGCAGAAGGAAGTTTCTGACATGACCAACGCGCTTCTGAAGAAGAATGCGGAGACCTTGAAGATTGCCACCATTGAGACTGCAAAGGAGAATGAGAGAGGTATCGTGGATATTGAAACCTTGACCCAGACCAACCAGACACTGATCAGCACTTTGGACGAAGTGATGAAGATTCAGGAGGAAGGCAGAACGAGACGTGCAAACGCAGAGGTAGAGCTTGCAAGAATTGAGAACGAGATGAAGGCAAAGCTGCTCGACGTAAGCAAGGGAAGCATGTTAAAGAAAGAAAGCAAATAATATAGTTTCTGGGAGCCGGTTCCGAAGAGGAACCGGCTTTTTTTGTCCACCGGGACGGAAATGATGACAAAGTTGCGCAAGAATTAGCAAGGATTGAAAAAGAAAAACAATAATTACGTAGCATAAAACGATTTTTTCTGAGAAAATAGACAAAAGGATTTTTTTATGAGGAGGTTATGCATGAATTTAAAAACAGCATTCGCACCGTACTTTAAGGTTGGCGCGGCAGTGTCGAGGTGGAATCTCCATACACCTGCACACGTAGAGTTCCTTTCAAGACAGTTTAGCAGCTACACCGTGGAAAATGACATGAAGCCCATGTATTTCCTTGACGGGAAGAAAAACCGCATGGAGCCGGAGAAGTATCGTCTGGCACCTGCCCTGACCTTTGAGCATGCCATTCCCTATCTGGAAATGGCGAAGGCCAAGGGAATCCCCATGCGCGGGCACACGCTTGTTTGGCACGGACAGACGCCGCAATGGTTTTTTTATGAGAACTATAATACTTCCGGAAAACTTGCAAGCAGGGAAACGATGCTGGCAAGAATGGAAAACTATATTATGGGCGTGCTTGGCTTCGTGCAGGACAATTATCCCGGCGTCATCTATGCGTGGGACGTTGTCAATGAGGCCATCAATGACGGCGGTTTTCGTGATTCCCTGTGGTTTAAGGTCCTTGGTAAGGATTTTATCGAGAAGGCGTTTGAATTTGCAAGAAAATATGCGACCCCGGGCGTATCCCTGTTTTACAATGATTATGAGACTGCCCTGGATTGGAAGCGGGATTGCATCTTGAAGGACATTCTGATTCCCTTGAAGGAAAAAGGCCTGGTTGACGGTATGGGAATGCAATCGCACCTGCTCATGGATCATCCGGATTTCAAGGATTTCAAAACGGCTTTGGAAATGTATGGAGCGCTTGGAATCGAGGTACAGATCACGGAGCTGGACCTGCATAATGCAGACCCTTCAGAGGAATCCATGCATCAGCTGGCCATGAGATATCAGGAGCTCTTTCGGATTATAGTCGAGGCGAAGAAGTCTGGCAAAGCGAACGTGACGGCAGTGACGTTCTGGAATCTGCTGGATGAAAACAGCTGGCTTTCCGGTTTCCGCAAGGAGACAAGTTATCCTTTACTGTTCCATGGAAAATGTGAGGCGAAGGAAGCTTATTACGAGGTTTTGAAGGTTGTTGTTCCTGAGGATCAGATTGATCCCTGGAAGTTCGAGGCAAGCGAAGAAGATTTCCAGGCACAGGGTATGCCTGAGGAAAATAAAGGAGGAATTACCATGCAGGAAGTATATGAATTCTTAAAGGAAGTTGGCGTTTATTATTTGGCGACGGTAGAAGGTGATCAGCCCAGGGTAAGGCCTTTTGGCACCATCGACCTGTTCGAGGGAAAGCTTTATATCCAAACTGGTAAGGTCAAGGAAGTTTCCAAGCAACTCCAGAAGAACCCGAAGGCTGAAATCTGTGCCTTTTCGGAAGGCAGATGGCTGCGCGTTGCCGGAGAACTGATCCGCGATGACAGGATCGAGGCAAAAGAGCACATGCTGGAGGCATATCCTCACTTGAAAGGCACGTATTCCGCAGAGGATGACAATACTGAGGTTCTCTACTTCAGAAACGCTACTGCTACATTCTCCTCTTTTGGGGCTCCTTCCAAAAGCATCCAGTTCTAATTACGAAAGGGCATGATCCGCTAAGGCGCATGCCCTTATCTTTTCACAGGGAGAATACAATCATGGATAAAAAACCTGAAATAACAATTTTTGAAGATGGAACAAAGATTTGGGAAGCGGAACTGGGAAGCTTTGCGGTAAAGACGTATCTGCCCAAAACGGATCTGCCCGAAGACATTGTTAATTTCGGATTTCGTGCGCCCTACCTCATGATTTTTGAGGAGAAACGTCTTACAAAGCAGGAGGCAAAGGAGTTTGCCGACAAGAATGGTTTTTCGGAGGTCGCATCCGGGTTTGCGGGAAGCGTGAATTTCTTCTATCCGCTAAATGAAGGCGGTTGGGAAAAGGCGCCGGATTCATTCTTCACCGATATTTTAGGGGAGTCCCGCATCAGTCAGTATTATGAGGATGGCATGGCCATTACGTATGACCGCTTTGCAAAGAAGATGGGCAATCCCTATATCCGCGGCGCAGTTCTCAGAACCTATCTTTATGGATATGGGCAGTCTGCTGATTTTATCGCAAAAAATTATCTAAAAACCATTCAGGGTCCCTTCCTTTGGGGGCCCGGAGACGTAACGCCGGCCGCATGCATTCTACAGGGACTTAGCGTGATGCCTAAGCCGGAGCGCAGGGACGTTCCGGTGGTGTCCGTTGGTAACAGTGACGAGATTAATGACGCGTTGATGGAAAGTCTGGACGACGTATTGATTGAGAAGGCTCTGGACGTTCCTGGAGATTATAGGGAGTTTGTTGGAAATTATAGACGCATTCTTGGAGACCTTCAAGAGGAACCTGACTTGGAGAAGATGGGTATGGTATACGAGCCTTCTTACGTTACCGTCAAAACTGCCGCAGACAACCGCGGAGACGATAAGGACTCAAAGGAGCATAGGATCGGCTACGTTGCTTTTTACAATAAGGGCATTATGGATGGAGGGAAGAAGGTTCCGTTGGTGCTTTGCTTCCACGGCGGCGGAGATTCCACCTTCTTTATGGCGAGTTGTTCCGGCTGGAATCTGATTGCGGCGAAGTATGGATTCCTTCTGGTTTGTGTTGAAAATCATTTGAACAGCACAGCGACTGAGAATATGGAGATGCTCAGCCAGCTTAAGGAAAAGTACTCCATTGATGAGACGAAGATTTACGCCAGCGGTTTCTCAATGGGTGGTTGTAAGTCATGGGACATGATGCAGGAGTACCCGAAGGTATTTGCCGCCGTCGCTCCGATGGATGCGACCTTCGAGGTGGGTTGCAATTCCTATGGCAATCCGGTGGAAGGCTACAACCAGACCGTACTTGTACCTACGTTCTATGCCGGCGGAGAGATCACGCCGCTTCCGGAATTGCCTTTCCAGGCACAGAAATGCATTGACCGCATGCGATACGTATTCAAAGTAAATCAGGTGAAAAAGCCTTATGAAGTTAAACTGGAAGAGAAGGATCAATGGGAGAATCCCATCTGGGGCGTGAACGGTGACTATACCTACAAGTTAGTCAACGAGGAGCGCGAGAACAGCGTATTGACCTTACAGCTTTTTGAGAGTACAAACGGAAAGTGCTACTCCGTATTTGGGTGCGTGGGGAATCAGGGACATGAGGTGAGACGTCATACCTGTGAGCAGGCGTGGAAGTTTATGAGCCAGTTCAGGAGACTCCCGGACGGAAATATTGAGGGGGGCGACATGGAGACGATCAAGGCTTTATACAAATAAGTTAAAAAGAACTGGGTCACGGGGAATTTCCCGAGACCCAGATTTTTTATGCGTTCTTATGCATGTTCATGACTTCAATGCAGATCTTTTGGTATAATTCCATGCGGCCGTCGGAAGTCTGGTGGGATATCTTATCACAGAGCTGTTTGTCATTTTCCACCAAAGCGACGAGGTCGGGATTATAAATGGTTCCCGCACCGGCCTTAAACTCATCCAAGATCATTTGGAAGGTCTTGCCGTGCGTGTAATATCTTCCGAGTACGTCCGTGCCTGCGTCGGCGCTATCCGCCAGTCGGATCAGGTCGATCAAAACATGGGCAGGGGAATTTACGTTGTCAAAATCTTTAGGATATCCCTTGCCGTCATAGGTCTTGTGATGACCGCGGATCACGTCGATATAGGGTGCGAAATCCGGATCATCTTCGAGGAGCTTGGCGCCGAGACTTGGATGATATTTAAGAATGCCGTATTCATCCTCGGAAAGCTTGCGGTCCTGCGTGTTGATAACGATGGCTACGCGACATTTTCCAACGTCGTGCAGAAGACCGCTCCGTTCTACGTAGGACAGGATCTTTTCACGGTTTTCCTGGATTTCCTTCTCCGTAGCGTATCCTAACAGCCCAATGAAAAGAGAGGGCTTATGCTCTAATACGGATTCGCCGATCATGCGGGCAATCTTGGAAACCATCATGCTGTGTACGTAGGTCGTAGGCTGTCTGCGAAGGATTAGGTTGAGGAGAAGGGAAAACTTATCCTCGGCATTATCCAGAAGCGGTGCAGCCAGTCCGTAAAATTCGTAGAAGGTCCAATTAAAATCTTCGGGATAAAAGGTATGCGGCGTGTGAACGCTGTCCTTGATCAGGCGGTTCAACGCCCCCTGCAATAAGCCTTCTTTTTCCGCAGGAAGCTTTTTCAATGCCTTTGCGGCATAAGCGAAACAGGAGTGCTCATTCCGAAGCAATTGACAGGTTCGTTTGGAATCACTCTTTTCAAAATTGATGGCGGGAAGCGCCTTCAAAATGTAGTCGGACATGGAGACAACGCTGGCTTCCTCGGAGGTCTGCTTTTGGATTCGTTTATAGCTGTTCTCCATGATCTTGTAATATCCCAAGGGATCACTCTTTAAGTTGATCCTGCCCATTTTATTCAGTGCCTGTTCCGCAAGCGCACAATATTCTTCAGTGTCGGTGATGCAGGAAGGATTCATGGAAAGGACGTTTAAGTATTGTTCTTCCACGTTTCTTACGATCGCCTTTACGTAAGGCGCGTTGCCGTCTAATTTCTGCACTTCCTCGCGGTTCCACAAAGCCATGCATCTGTCGCGGAATTCACTTGCGCGGCCGTGGAGGGACGGGTACTCCGCACTGTATTGGATCAGATTTAAGTAAGCGGTGAAGAACAGGCCGCGATAAGCCTCGCGGGGAATCTCCGCATAATGATCTTCGTAGGTTGTGATTCTTTCAAAATACTGTAACCATTCCGAGGGACCGTCTGCATTCAGCGTCTGATCAAACAGAAGATAGTGCGCACAGCCCATGGCATAATTTAAGAACACAATCTTCGCAAAATCCCGCATGTCCTCATAGTGGGGCAGCAGGTATCTGGCAAGCCTTAGTCCAAAGGAAACGACGTAAAGGGAATTTTGGTGTAGGTTCCAGAGGAATTCGAAGAGCAGATCCCATTCCTGCCATGACATGCGCATGGGAAGGGAAGAGAAGAACTCGTTAAATAGTTTTTCGTTTTCCTGATATACTTCTCGAAGAATCTTGGCACGTTCGTAAACAACCTCAGACCAGTTGGCATCCTCACAGGAGGCCATCAGGCGATTATTCCATTCACCTACCAATTCTGAATTCATTTTCAAGGTTTCATATAATTCATTCAATTGTTTTTCGGTGATTACGGTTTCTTCCATGCGAGGTTCACCTCCTTCATTCCTGTCTTATATTTTATCGCAAATAATGCGCACTGTCAATTGCGTGAGAAATCTGACAATTCAAAAAGCTAACCAATTTGATAGGGTTTAGATAGCGCGTCGTATTGACTTACAGTTAGCAAACGTGCTAGCATATTATGTTGAAATTGTATAGTAGAAATAGAATTGCGTAAATTCGATTGTGGAAACGTGACAACTGTCAGTACAAAGAGAGGGAGATGGATATGAAGCAAAAGATTTTTATTACCAGCTTGGCTACGGTGACGGCATGTATGGTGTTGGGATTCATTTTTTCGCGTTTCGTTCTTCCTGTTTCTGCAGAGAATGGAACGGGTGACGGGAAAAGCACGTATTATTTTGACGTTTCTTCGGACTATCTGACGCCGCAGCAGTTTGGAGCCTCAGGAGAAGATAAGGTAGATGACACGGAAGCCTTTCGGAAGCTTTTTGCTGCAGCATACGCAGAATACAATAGTAAGAATTATAGTCCAAATAGTCCCGCAGGCCCGTGGAAACGTTGCAAGCCCATCTATATTCCAAGTGGTATCTACTATGTTTCGGAATCAATTGTGTATGATGGTTTGATGACGGAAGGTACGCAAGAGCAAGAAGCAATTAAAGTGCGTTCCGCCATGTTTGAAGTTTTTGGCGCGGGAAGGGAATCTACGATCATCGATTTTACCGGAGACGTCTTATTTGACGATCATATCGAAGACAAATCTGACACTGGAGTGGTTTTTGCGTTTAGTACTTTCCGTGACGTTGGATTTGATGGGAATCAAGAAAATACCTTTATGTACATGGCTTCTTCGAATCTAAATTCTAATGGAGTCAGTACGAATGGCGCTCAGAGACTGCAATTCCTTTCTTGCGGGTTCAGTCATTTTAATAAAATCCTGGAATGCGCTGACGGGGCAACGCAAATGCTTTCCGAAATCACGTTTTCCTATTGCAGGATCAATGATTGCGGTAAATTACAAAAAAATGATGAAGGCAAGATAATAAAAGTGTCGAAGCCGTGCCGGTTGTTTACGTTGACTTGTCCACAGGCCTTAAACTGGAGATTTGATTATACCGACATAGAATCCATTTACGGTGACGTATTTTATTTTAAAGGGGCTACCGCCATTACTCTGAACGGCGGTTCAATTGTCATTAAAGACCACGAAACTATGGAAGACAAAGGTGCCGTTTTTAATTTCGATTATATTAAAAATCATGGATCGAGTTCTGGTAACTGTCCACAGGTGCTTTGTAACGGGACGCGTTTTGAAATCTGGGATAATGCGTCGCTTTTGGCTGTGAAAAACAATTGTGCGGAATATCCCGCAGTGACGTTTAGGTCTTGCAATCTCAATGGGACGACGAAATCCAATAATAATCTTTTTAGAATCAACGGAGGCGTTGATGCGCTTTTTGAAGATTGCTTTGGATGCTCTAACATGGCAATTTCAGGGGAGAGGCCAGATTCAGAAGTAATGAAACTGCCGACGATTACTTTCCGGGACTGCTCTGACTTAAACGTGGATAATCTGGTTGCAAACTCAAGCATGAGGGGCTACGTTGATACCAAGGGCGGACATTTTAAGGATAATGATAACGTTCGGATCATTGTAGATGATTCCTATGATTTTTACCTGTATAATCATAGTTACGTTCATACCGTAACGGGATTAAATGAATGCAGTCAGCAAGTAAATCTTGACCCAAACCATGGATTTAATTTATTTGACCTAAATCCTGATAAGGACAAAACGGTTACTGCAAAACCATATGGATTTGTTAAATACGTGGAATTAACCGTCCCGGAGCAGATTAACAAGGACTACCTTAATGGTAAAACTGTTACTTTAACTCTTTATGATAAGGTAAACGGAGAGCGTAAACAAATTGGGGAGAAAATCAATATCACGTTTGGAAACAGTCAGACACACATGATTGTTGTCAATGACTACGTAGAAGAACTTGAGGCAGTGTTTACGTGGCCGTATGAGAAAAAAGGTGCATCCATGAACATGACAATAGTAAAGTATTAAATATGTGCGGGCAGCAGGGCGAACGTCGTTCTGTTGCCTTTTTATTTGTATGTTGACCTGGTTTTTCTTGCATGCATTTACGTTTTGTGATAATATATAGCAAGTTTCATAAAGAAGAGTAATTGGTGCCGGCGGAGAAGCCTTTTTTCTCCAAGGGTTAAAAGGGAAGCGGGTGAGATTCCCGCACGATCTCGTCACTGTGATAAGGGAGTGGGAGCGTCAGGACTCTTTTGCATAAGGAGTCAGTCACTGATCCGATGGATTGGGAAGGCGACGCGTCTGCAATGATCTTTCAGCCAGGAAACCTGCCAGTTATAATGGTACGGGAAGAAATTCCAGATCACGAGTCATTGGTCGTATCGAGAGAAAACCGTCTTAGGGAAAAGCCCTGAGAAGGTCTAATTTTGATGTGAAAGACTCTGCTGATCAAAGGCAGAGTTTTTTATTTTCAAATCATTCAAAGATGCATAAAATGGCTGTTCTTCTTAAATGAATCAAACAAACAGACCTACGGAGAAAAGAGGAGAAGAAGATGAAGAAGAAAACGTTACTGGCAATGATGGCGGCGATGGCGCTCACCTTGGGCATGACCGCCTGCACAAACATGGCACCGGATCCTAGCGCGACGTCGTCAACGGAGGAGAGCACGCAGGAAAGCACTCAGGATGAGACCACGACGGAGGAGAGCAAGGAAGTGATCAAGGAAAAGACGGATCAAGAACTGGCAGACGAGGTGGCAGCCCTGATTGATGCCATTTACGTTCAGACCAGAACTGATAAAACGGATGAGCAGTGTGCTGCCGCAAAGGCTGCTTGGGACAAATTGACCGATGCGCAAAAGGAATTGGTGGAAGGTGAATTCGCAGATCCCGATTACTTCGGACGCGATACCGGTGATGCTTCTAAGGATGATCCACTAAACCAGGACGGCATTGGCGAGAAGGAACTCTTGGTCGTGAGCTTTGGTACCTCCTTTAATGACAGCCGCGTGGAAGACATTTCAAGCGTGGAAAAGGCATTGCAGGCAGCTTATCCTGATTGGTCCGTGAGACGGGCGTTTACCGCTCAGATCATCATCAATCACGTACAGGCGAGAGATGGCGAGAAGATCGATAATATGGAGCAGGCTCTGGAGCGTGCCATTAAAAATGGCGTAAAGATGCTTGTAGTACAGCCCACGCATCTGATGCATGGTGCTGAATACGATGAGCTCGTTGGCGTTTTGAAACAGTATGAGAATCAGATCCCGAACATCGTGGTTGCAGAGCCTTTGCTTGGTGAAGTTGGAAGCGACGCCAGCGTGATCAATGACGACAAGCAGGCAGTGGCCAAGGCGGTTGTGGCCGATGCCGTAAAGACTGCCAACATGGGCGACGTTGCGGCAGCTGAAGCTGGTGGAACCGCACTGGTGCTGATGGGACACGGAACCGCGCATTCAGCGAAGGTTACGTACAGCCAGATGCAATCACAGATGGAAGCGCTTGGGTATAACAACGTATTCATCGGCACCGTGGAAGGTGAGCCTGAGGACACGTCCTGTGAGGCAGTCATTGAGAAGGTGGCGGAAAGAAAATTCCCCAAAGTCATCCTTCGTCCTTTGATGGTGGTAGCCGGAGATCATGCAAACAATGACATGGCAGGTGAGGATGAGGATTCCTGGCTGAGCATGTTTACGGATTCCGAAAAGTTTGAAACCGTTGACGTGCAGATTGCGGGACTTGGAAGAATTCCCGAGGTGCAGGAGATCTACGTACGCCATACCGCCGAGGCAATCGAACTTGCAAAATCTCTTGCCGAACAGACGCAGACTACCGTCACCGGACTTAAGGAGTCAGAACTGAAGGAAGGCGTGACTTATCTCGCTAAGTTTAGCACGGACAGCGGCATGTTTAAGACCAATGAAGCGTGTGAGGGCAAGGGAACCCTGACGGTTAAGGATGGCAAGATGACGTTGCACGTTACCATGCCCAGCAAGAACACCGTGAAGCTTTTCCAGGGACTTGTGGCTGACATGAAGGGGCTTGGCGATGCAATCATTCTGCCTTCAATTGATGAAGTAATCTATAGTGACGGAGCGAAGGAAGAAGTATATGGCTTTGACGTTCCCGTGCCTGCGCTGGATCAGGAATTTGACCTTGCACTTGTTGGAACCAAAGGTACGTGGTATGATCATAAGGTAAGCGTTTCCGAGGTGACGGAAGGCAATCTTGACGGCGTTGTGGCAGTTAAGTCACAGGCCGCTTCCCTGGCAGACGGTGAATATGTTGCGACGGTTACGGTGACCGGCGGCTCCGGCAAGGCGACGATCGAAAATCCCGTAAAGATCATCGTAAAGGATACTAAGATTTACGCCGAACTGACTTGGAGCAGCAAGAATTATGACTATATGATCGTGGACGGCGAGAAATACTTAAATGAAGCAGCTGAGGGTGAAAACTCCAAGTTTACCATCCCGGTGAAGAGCCTCGGAGAAGAGCTTAACGTGATCGGAGATACCATTGCCATGGGAACGCCTCATGAGATTGAATATTCTTTGAAGTTTGTTGTGCAGGAATAAGAAATGGCGGAAGGTAACAAACATGAGAATCATTAAGGCAGGATTGATCTTGCTGATTTGCCTGTCCCTATGCGCCTGCGGCGCACGGGGGCAGGGTTCCCGAAATGACGATTCCGGGGCGGAGAGTTATTTCGGAGATATGTTAAAAACCGAGGTCGCTGGCATGGAAAACGAGGCTGCCTCCTTTGCCCAAATGCATTGGGAAAAGGGGATGGAGCTTTCTTATGCCACGACCTTTTTTGTTGAGAAAGCAGGGGATTACGTACTGATCACCATCGCGGACGCGGACCGGTTTCTTGTTGTACCGGAAGGGCAGAGCGTGCCTGACGACGTGCCAAAGGACGTGGTAATTCTCAAAAAACCCATACAACGCGCGTATCTTGCGTCCTCCTCCGTGTTTGACCTGATCCGTGAAGCAGGTGCGCTTGGCAGACTTCGCCTTTCCGGTACCAAAAAAGAGGATCTTTGCATTCAGGAAGCGATTGCAGCCATGGATGCGGGAGAATTACTGTATGCCGGAAAGTACAATAAACCTGATTACGAATTATTGATTGCGGAGGGGTGTGATCTCGCGATTGAGAACACTATGATCTATCACAATCCGGAGGCCAAGGAAAAACTGGAGGCGTTGGGAATCCCTGTTTTGGTAGAGACCTCGAGTTATGAAACACATCCCTTCGGCAGGATGGAATGGATCAAGCTGTACGGGCTTTTGTTTGACCGTGAGGATGATGCTGACGCTTTTTTTGATGAAACGGTTAAAGCCATAATGCCCGTGCTGCAACAGGAGAAAACGGATTGCAAGGTGGCATTTTTTTACGTGAATTCCAACGGCGTGGTCAACGTAAGAAAGCCTGAGGATTACGTTGCCAAAATGATATCTTTGGCAGGCGGAGAGTATGTTTTAACGGATGCCAAGGTGGAGGAAGAGAATGCCCTCTCCACCATGAACATGCAGATGGAAGACTTTTATCTCGCGGCGAAGGATGCCGACGTGATTGTTTACAACAGTACCATTGTCGGCGAGTTAAACAGCATCGGCGATCTTCTGGAGTTAAGTCCGCTTTTTGCGGATTTCAAGGCCGTAAAGGAGAACCGGGTTTATTGCACGGAGAAGAATTTCTTTCAGCAGACCACGGCCATCGCAGACTTTGTGGAGGATCTTGGCATGGCGCTCCGAAATCCGGAGCAAAAGGAATTTCATCAAATGAAAAAGCTCTCGAAATAATCTTTGGGAGAATTGTCTTGGGATGATTTCGGAAAGGATCTGAAGAATGACTGAGAATGAAAAAATAAAGCCCCAAAGGACTTCATATATGCGCAGAATCATTTTCTTTGTCGCAGCGGCAGTTGCGCTGGCAGTCCTGATCTTATGGAACGTGTGGAGCGGCAGTCATTCCATGACGGGAAGGGAAATTTGGCAGGTTCTCACCGGGCAAGTCACTGAGGGGGCAGGGTATCAGATTTTATGGAACGTCAGGCTCCCTAGGATTTGCGCGGCCTTTTTTTTAGGCGGTGCGCTTGCCGTATCAGGCTTCCTTCTGCAAACTTTTTTTGGAAATCCAATCGCAGGTCCGTACGTGTTGGGCATTTCCTCCGGCGCAAAGCTTGTGGTTGCATTGACAATGATCTTTTTTCTGGGAAGAGGCATTCACCTGAAATCCTATGGCTTGATGGCGGCAGCATTTGTCGGTTCCCTGATCGCCATGGGCTTTGTCCTTTTGGTCTCGCTTCGCGTACAAAAGGCATCCCTGCTGATTGTATGCGGCATCATGATCGGCTACGTCTGTTCTGCGGTGACGGATCTGTTGGTCACCTTTGCAGACGATTCCAACATAGTAAATTTACACAACTGGTCCATGGGAAGCTTTTCAGGCATGCAGTGGACGAACGTGGGATTTATGGCTTGGATGGTGCTGCTTACCTGCTTGATCACGTTTTTATTGTCAAAGCCGATGGGCGCTTATCAGCTGGGCGAAGCATATGCGAGAAACGTGGGCGTGAACGTGAAGGCGCTCCGGATCGCAATGATCCTGTTATCCAGCCTTTTGTCTGCATGCGTAACGGCATTTGCAGGGCCTATTTCCTTTGTCGGAATCGCAGTGCCGCATCTGGTAAAGCTATGCATCAAAACGGCAAAACCGCTGATCCTCATTCCAGGCTGCTTTCTTGGCGGTGCGGTCGTGACGCTGCTTTGTGACGGGATCGCAAGACGTGCGTTTGCCCCGACGGAGGTCAGCATCAGTTCCGTCACGGCAGTGTTTTTGGCTCCCGTGGTCATTGTCATGATGCTTCGGAAAAAGGAGGTTAGATAATGGCATGAAAAAGAGATGGACGTATTTCCTCTTGTTTGTGATTTTGCTTGCCGTCGAATTTTTTATCGGGATATTTGTGCATGACCGTTTTATAAGGCCTTACGTGGGTGACGTGATCGTTGTGGTTGTCCTTTATTTCCTGATCAGAAGCATTTCCCCTGAGAAGCCTGCGTTTTTATGCCTTTGGATCTTTCTGTTTGCAGTTTTCGTGGAAGTGACGCAGATTTTCCCGCTCGTGGATCTTCTCGGCATAAAGAATCGCTTTATCCGCGTGGTCATGGGAACTTCCTTTTCCTGGAAAGACATGATAGCCTATATTGCCGGATCCGCCGTTAATCTTATCATGGATCTAAGGATTTTTAAGAACGTAACAATGCGGGGCGGAAAAGGGAATAAATGAAAAGGGATGGAAAACGCGTGGAGATCAAAAATGGATTGAAAACGGAACAACTAAGCGTCGGCTATGAGAAAAAGGTACTCCTTTCAGGCGTGGAACTGGAGGTGCGAGGCGGAAGCGTGTTGACGCTGATCGGACCGAATGGGTCCGGAAAATCCACGATTCTAAAGACGCTTACCAGGCAGCTGGAAAGCCTTGGCGGAAGAATTCTATTTTTAGAGAAGGACGGATCAGCGCAGACGGACGCAGGGAAAGAAACGTGGCGCAGTATGGAGGAAATGACGGGTGCGGAAATCGCAAAGAAACTCGCCATGGTAATGACGCAAAGACCTGCCGCGGAACTCATGACTTGCCGTGAAATGGTGGCAACGGGACGATATCCCTACGTGGGAATGCTCGGAATTCTTGGGAAGGAAGACTGGCAGAAGGTGGACGAAGCCATGCGGACCATGAATGCGCAGGAGGTCGCAGACAAGAGTTTTTATGCGATCAGCGACGGGCAAAGACAGCGCGTCATGCTTGCCAGGGCTCTGTGCCAGGAGCCGAAGGTCCTGGTGCTTGACGAGCCGACCTCGTATTTGGACTTGCGTCACAAGCTGGATATATTGGAGTCGATCCGGAGGCTCGCAAAGGAAAATGGCATCGCCGTGATTACTTCCCTGCATGAACTGGATCTGGCCATGAAGGTATCTGACTGGATTGCCTGCGTAGACGGAGAAAGGGTTACAAGGCAGGGAACGCCGGAGGAAATCTTTTCCGGAGATTACGTGCAAAAGCTCTATGGAGTTGATCGTGAATGCTTTAATCCAATGACGGGAGCCTTGTATTTGAAAACGCAAACAGCGGAGCCACAGACGTTTGTCATCGGCGGCGGAGGCGAGGGAATCCCCACGTATTACAGGCTTCTTCGTGAAGGAGTTCCTTTCGCGGCTGGCATTCTTTCTGAGAATGACTTGGAGATCGATGCGGCGCGTGCAAGCGCCAGCCAAGTGGTCAGCGTGAAAGCTTTCATGCCCATTGACGCAAAAACGCTGGAAAGGGCCAGGAAGCTCATCGACGCGTGCGAGACGGTTATTTGTCCGCTAAAAACGTTTGGACCGCTCAATGAGGCAAATAAAGCCCTTAAGGAATACGCAAAAAATTGCGGGAAACTGGAAAACGTGGTAGAATAATTAGAACGCATTATCATCATAAATTTCAAAAAGAATGGAGGAAACCCAAATGCCTTTTATTGATTCAAAGATTACCGTACCCGTAAGTGCTTCCGAGAAGGAAGAGTTAAAGAGCGAACTTGGCAAGCTGATCACTACGCTTCACAAGAGTGAGACGTATCTGATGGTGGGCATTGAAGATAATTATGATCTGTGGCTCGGTGGAAAGAAGCTGGAGAAGGGTGCATACGTATCCGTAAGTCTTTACGGCAATGCCTCCTCCAATGATTATGATAAGCTGACCGGACAGATCTGTGAATTATATGCAAAAAAGCTTGGCATCCCGGGGAATTGCATTTACGTGACGTATCATCCCGTGAGCGACTGGGGATGGAACGGTGGTAATTTCTAATGGCTAAGGTGATCATGGTGCAGGGGACGATGTCCAATGCCGGTAAAAGTCTGGTCGTCGCAGGCCTTTGCCGGATATTTAAGCAGGATGGCTACCGCGTTGCGCCGTTTAAGTCCCAGAACATGGCCCTGAATTCCTTTATCACGAAGGAAGGACTTGAGATGGGACGGGCGCAGGTCATGCAGGCGGAAGCGGCGGGGATCGAACCTATGGTCTGCATGAATCCCATTTTGCTAAAACCCACGACGGACAAGGGTTCCCAGGTCATCGTCAACGGTGAAGTCCTTGGCAACATGCCTGCAAAAGAATATTTTAAATACAAGACAAAGCTGATTCCTGACATTGTCAAGGCCTTCCAAAAGCTGGAAGAGTACGCTGACGTGATCGTGATCGAGGGTGCGGGAAGCCCTGCGGAGATCAACTTAAAGGAAAATGACATTGTCAACATGGGAATCGCAAAGCTTGTGGACGCGCCCGTCCTTTTGGTCGGTGACATTGACCGCGGCGGCGTGTTCGCACAGCTCCTTGGAACGATCATGCTTCTTGAGGAAGATG
The DNA here is from genome assembly GCA_024693365.1 of Acetatifactor sp. GTDB lineage: Bacteria > Bacillota > Clostridia > Lachnospirales > Lachnospiraceae > Acetatifactor. Next base: position 146,787 of record JAILLF010000043.1, read on the forward strand.
AGAAGGCAAGGATCAAGGGACTGATCGTCAATAAATTCCGTGGAGACAAGACCATCCTGGATCCGGGCATCACCATGCTGGAAGAGCGCGGAGGAATTCCCGTTACGGGCGTGTTGCCCTACGTGCACGTAAAGCTGGATGACGAGGACAGTTTAAGCGAGCGCCTTACGAGTAAAGGACGAGGAGCGGTGAACGTTGCAGTGATCAGACTCCCGCGCATCTCAAACTTTACGGACTTTTCGGCGTTTGAGCGGATTGACGGCGTAAAGGTAACTTACGTGACTAGGCCGCAGGAGCTTGCGGACGCAGACATTGTCATTCTGCCAGGGAGTAAGAATACCATAGGAGACTTAAAGTGGCTCCGTGAGAGCGGCATGGAGGCGTCCATTTACCGTTTCGCACAGGAAAAGCCCGTGATGGGAATCTGCGGCGGTTATCAGATGCTTGGAAACGTGATCTCCGATCCGGAGAACGTGGAGGAAGGCGGCTCCATTCGGGGCTTGGGACTTTTAGGCGTTGAGACAATCCTAAAGGATCAAAAGACGACCGTGCAGGTTCGGGGAACGTTTGAAGAACTGGACGGTTTCTTTTCCTGCCTGTCAGGACTCGCCTTGGAAGGCTATGAGATCCATATGGGCGATACGAAGGCAGCTGACGGTCAAAAGAACCTGACCCGGATCTGCGGGATCCGTCTGGAGGAAGACGGATTTGAGCAGATGACTGCCGCGAGTGATTTCCGCATGGACGGCGCCATTTGCGGAAACGTTTGCGGAAGCTACGTACATGGGATTTTTGATCAAGGGGACGTGGCTTATCGGATTGCAAAAGCTTTGGCAGATAAAAAGGGCGTTACCCTGCGTGCGCCGGAGGAAGCGGATTACCGCGCCTATAAAGAGAGCCAGTATGATCTTTTGGCGGCAGAGATGAGAAAGCATCTGGACGTGGATGCCGTGTATGCAATGCTTCGCGACGCGGCAATCTGACGCGGGGAAGTGCAGCCATTGATCGGAAGGCGTGACGAGAGAAAAACGGAAGGGCAAAAGAGATGGACTGGATCGGGACGGATCCGTTGGAGATAACGGACGTAGATGAGAAGCTTTATCGGGAGATCAAAGCAGGCTGGGACAAGGTGGCAAAGCCCTTGGACAGCATGGGAAGCTTTGAGGAACTGCTTTCACGCATTGGTGCGATTCAGGGAAGACTTCTTCCGGAGGTGGGAAGAAGTCGCGTGATCGTTTGCTGTGCAGACAATGGCATTGTTGAGGAGGGCGTCAGTCAAAGCGGGCAGGAGGTCACTGCAATCTGCGCCGGCAACATTGCGGGCGGACGATCCAGCGTAGCCATTATGGCAAAGCAGGCAGGCGTTGACGTTTTGTGCGTTGACGTTGGGATCAATGCGGATGAGAAGATCAGCGGCGTCCGTGATGAAAAAATCCGGAAGGGTACCAGAAATTTCCGGAAAGAGCCGGCAATGACGCCGGAAGAAGTTGAACAAGCAATTAACGTCGGCATGAAGCTGGTTTTGGAGAGCAAGGAAGCGGGATATGCCATCCTTGGAATTGGCGAGATGGGAATCGGAAACACGACGACTTCCAGCGCGGTGACGGCTGCGCTTCTTGGACGATCTTCCGTCACCATGACGGGCAGGGGCGCGGGTCTGGATGACGCAGGGCTGTCACGCAAGCAAGCGATCATCCGGGAGGCGTTGTTTCAGTACGGTTATCAGACGGAGATGGGTGAAGCGCAGGAACTGGTGGAAAAAATCGGCGTGGAGCTTGGCGAAAAAAGAGAGCCGGCGTTATCCGGAAGAGAACTTGCGCTCGACGTGCTGGAAAAGATGGGAGGCCTTGACATTGCCTGTATGGCGGGCATTTGCATCGGTGGCGCAAACTATCACGTGCCGATTGTTCTGGATGGGTTTATCAGTCTTGCCGCGGCGCTTGTGGCATGCCGGATTGAGCCCAAGGTAAAAGAGTACCTGATTCCTTCTCATTCCGGTAAGGAACCTGCCGTAAAGGCTATCGAGAAAGATCTGGGCCTGCAGCCCGTGATTTATGCCAGAATGGCACTTGGAGAGGGTACGGGTGCGGTGATGATGCTTCAGCTTTTGAAAACAGCGAATGCCGTTTACGAAAAGAGTGTGTCCTTTGAAGGAGCAGGCATCGGACAATACGAGCGGTTTCAGTGATTTAAGGCGCTTCGGCCAACGGGGCGTAGCAGGCAAAGACATGGGGGAATGACGGCCATGATGATTTTGATCGTGGGTGGAAGCGGCTGCGGAAAATCAGCATATGCGGAAAAAAGAATCATGGAACTGAGCCACGGCGGCGCTATGCGATATTACCTGGCAACCATGCAGGTCTACGGAGAGGAAGGGCGCAGAAAGGTGCAGCGTCACGTGGAACTGCGAAGAAATAAGGGCATGATTACGATCGAGCAGACGCGTGACGTTTCAGAGGCGCTTCCGAAGATGCAGAAAGGATCCAAAGTCGTTCTCTTGGAGGACCTGGGGAATTTAGTCGCAAACGAAATGTTTGGCGAGGACGGCACCATGACGCCGTGGGAGACTGCAGCGGATAAAATCATCATGCAGCTTCGTCAGTTGAATTCCGATCTGGATCATCTTGTGATCGTGACAAACAACGTATTCGAAGATGGCATCGAGTATGAGGAAGGAACGCGGGGTTATCTGCGTGCGCTTGGAAAGGTGAATGCGGAACTCGCCGGGGATGCAGCGCAGGTCGTGGAAGTGGTTGCCGGAATTTCTTTGATGGTGAAAGGTAAGGAATAAGGAGAAGGAAAAACCGTGAAGTGGATCAAGTCGGTTGGAAAAGCGTTTATCGTGGCGTTTTCCATTTATTCAAAAATACCAATGCCGCGCTTTAACTGGGAATCGGATGACATGAAATATCATCTGTGCTTTTTCCCGTGGGTTGGAGCGGTAACCGGCGGATTGGAGTGGCTCTGGTACTTTCTATGCTCGCAAAGGGACCTTGGAACGTGTGCCTACGTCTTTATCGCCATTGCCATTCCCATATTGGCCACGGGAGGCTTCCATCTGGACGGTTTTATGGATTCCTGCGATGCGTTGCATTCCTATCAGGACAGGGAGAAAAAGCTCGAGATCTTAAAGGATCCTCACATAGGTGCCTTTGCCGTGATCTGCCTTGCCGGATATTTTCTTCTGGCGGCGGGAGCGCTTTCGATCTTGTATGACGCGGCGATCCGGGAGGCATCCATCCTCTTTGAGGATGGAAGGGGAGTTGTCGTGCTTTGCATGAGCTTCTTTCTTTCCAGGACGCTCAGCGGAATCAGCGTTGTCACCATGCCGGGCGCTAAGAAAAAGGGCATGCTCCAAACCTTTTCTGACACGGCAGGCAAGAAAACTGTTTTGATCCTTTTGATCCTGCAACTTGTTTTGGCAGCGGCGGCAGCCATCGTGCTAAATCCCGTCATGGGCATTCTGCTCCTTGCTTCGGCCGGTCTTTCCTTCGCATATTATCATCACGTCAGCATGAAGCAATTTGGCGGGATCACGGGAGATCTGGCAGGATACTTTGTATCCCTTACCGAACTTGTGATCTTATGCGTTACCGCTATTTTGGCAGTGATCCTGGGGTGAATTTGGTAATGCTGCGGGCGGATGAGTTTGAAAGAATATTTTGTTAGAATATGAATTGAGGTTTGACAAATGAGAATCATTATAGTTAGACATGGACAACCAAATTATGAAAAGGATTGTTTGACGCCTTTGGGAATCCGGCAGGCGAAGGCGGCAGCGGAGAGACTAAAGGACGAAGGAATCGAGGAGATCTATTCATCTCCTATGGGACGGGCACGGCAGACGGCGCAGGAGACGGCAGATTTGCTGGGAATTCCGGAGATCAAGATATTGGATTTTATGCATGAGCTTCCCTGGGGAACGGAGGGCGGCCCGCTCTATGCGGACGGACATCCCTGGGATATTGCGGATGAGCTTGTGCGGCAGGGCTGGGACTTAAACAGAACTGACTGGCCGGAGCACCCGTTTTTTGCAAGAAACGTGGTGACAAAGGCAACACGGAGAGTTGCGGCCTGCACGGACGATTGGCTTGCGACGCTGGGCCTTCAGCGGGAAGGACTATATTATCGTTGCATAAGGGAAGACGAAGTGCAACACACGGTGGCGCTGTTTTGCCACGGAGGATCCTCGACGGCGATGCTCGCCCAGATGTTTCATTTGACGTTCCCCTACCTTTGTGCAACCGTGCACCTTGGATTTACGGGGATTGCTACGGTTCGTTTTTCAAGAACGCCGGGGGACGTATACGTGCCTCACGTGGAAATCCTGGGAGATGAAAGGCATCTGTTGGGAGTAGAATGAGACGGTAAGAACGAAAGGAAGAGGGCGGACTTATGATATTGTGGATCGGCGGCCGCGCACAGGGAAAGCTTGCGTTGGCCATGCAAAAATGGCCTGATGCGAAGCTCTTGGACTTGGGTGAAATGGAAGCGAACGGTAGGGATGAACTCTTGCAATTCTTAGAGAATGCGCCTAGAGACGAATGGCTTATCTGGAATCAGTTCCACTTGTTTGTAAGGCGGGCGTTATCGCTGGGAATGGAGCCTTCGGAAATCTGGGAGAAGGTAGCAAGCTTTGCGGATGAGAGAACGGAACTTGTTGTGATCTGTGATGAGATTGGAAATGGAATTGTTCCCATGGAGCAAGAGGAAAGACGCTATCGGGAGGAGACGGGGCGAATGCTCTGCAAGCTGGCTGTGAAGGCAGACAGCGTGGAGAGAATCTTTTGCGGAATTCCCGTGAAGATTAAATAAGCCCTGGAGACATAGAGCGTGAAAACAGTGGAACTATGTTTGATCCGGCATGGAAAAACGCCGGGAAATGAAGAAAAAAGATACGTGGGAAGAACGGAAGAAAGCCTTTCGGAAAATGGCCGGAGAGAGCTTCTCGGAAAGCAGGTGCCCGCTGCGAAGGTGCTGTTCGCCAGTCCGATGAAGCGTTGCAGGGAAAGCTGTCAGTGCCTGTATCCGCATATGGAGCCAATTCTGATCGAAGCCTTTCGGGAGATCGATTTCGGAACCTTTGAGGGGAAGAATTATCAGGAATTATCCGGAGACAAAGAGTACCAGGCCTGGATTGACAGCGGCGGCTCCATGGCTTTTCCGCAGGGCGAGAGCAGGCAGGATTTTATCAAGAGAAATCTTGCGGGTTTTCAGGAATTGCTCACGATATTGCGCGGGATTCCGGAGGAAAAGATTTCCGCAGCTGCCGTGGTTCACGGCGGTACCATCATGTCCATCTTGTCAGGTGCGTATGGCGGAGATTATTATGATTATCAGATTCCCAATGGGGAAGGATACAGGGTTTGCATGAAACTGGAGGAGAATGATTTTCAGATTCTTTCAGCGGAAAGAATCTAGGACGGAGAGTGCCATGCCAGTATATTTTTATCACGTAATCGCATTTTTGTTAGGCTTTATTTTGGATTGTATCTTTGGGGATCCGTATTTTATGCCGCATCCCGTAAAGGCGATCGGAAAGCTGATCAGCGCGCTGGAGAAGCATTATCTCGGGCCGAAGGAAATCGTGTTCTCCCCCGCAGCTGATGACCAAAAGAGCGAAAACCAAGAAAGTGAAATCCCCCAAAGTGAAGTCTTGGAGGCTGACGGTCAGGAATCCAACGGGACGGAGCTTGATGGCACGTTTGACGAGAACGTGGAGACCATAGGTCAAGCAAACGGGAGTATCGAGGATGAAGCCGAAGAGGCAATGAAATCAATGCCTGAGGTTGACGAATACGAGGATTGGAAGAACTTGCACGAGGACGTAATTTGGTCTGAGGGCATGGAAGAATTTGACTGGAGTCAGACGCCGAAGAAAAAGGTAACGGAGGAACCAGTTGAGCTTGTTCGGGCAGAAGTTGCGGAAATGGAAAGCGTGAAAGAGAACTTGGACGAACCTCTTACGCCCGAAGCCAAAAAGAAGCGGGAACAGGGGCGCACCACCGTACTGATCGTCCTTCTCTGCACGGTTGCCGTTGCAGACGTCCTCTTTATGGGAAGCTATTTTATCCATCCCATCGTTGGATGCGTGGTGGAAGCATTTTTGACCTATCAGGTTCTGGCGGCAAAATGTCTTCGCGTTGAGAGCATGAAGGTATGTAAGGCATTGAAAACGGGTTCCCTCAAGGATGCCAGAAGGGCAGTCTCCATGATCGTTGGCAGGGATACGGCGAACCTTTCCGAGGAGGGCGTTGCCCGTGCGGCAGTGGAGACGGTTGCGGAGAATACCTCCGACGGAGTGATCGCTCCCATGCTGTATCTTGCCATAGGAGGCCCTGTTCTGGGTCTTGTCTACAAAGCAATCAACACCATGGATTCCATGATCGGTTACAAGAATGAAAGATATCTTGACTATGGACGTGCGGCAGCCAAGTTGGATGATTTTGTAAATTTCCTTCCCTCCAGAATCAGTGCAAGACTTATGATCTTCGCCTGTCATTTTCTGGGTGCTTCCTTCGACGCGCCTGAGGCGGAGAGAGTTTATTTAAGGGATCGCTTAAAACACGCAAGTCCTAATTCTGCCCAGACGGAGAGCGTTTGTGCGGGAGCTTTGGGAATCCGCCTTGCGGGAGATGCCAGTTATTTTGGCAAGCTTGTTCATAAGCCGACCATTGGAGACGCGAAGCGCGAGATAGAGCCTGAGGACATCCGCCGGGCAAACCGCCTGATGTACGGCGCGGCGATTTTGTGTCTGCTCCTTTGCCTGATTGTGATGTCTCTGATTTGTTATTTTGGACTCGGAGGCAAGGAAATGATCGAAATCATGAGAATCACCTCCGCGTAGTATGTATGTAGGGAAAGGGAATGCGTGACGTTCCGGAAGTAAGAGAAAGGATTAGGACTATCATATGCCATGTACAACGGTTTTGGTCGGGAAAAAGGCCAGTAATGACAATACCACAATGATCGCACGGACGGATGACGGACATTTCGACGTAAAGAAAATGATCGTCGTGGAACCAAAGAAGCAGCCTAGAAAATATAAGAGCGTATTAACGCATTTAGAGATTGAACTACCGGAGAATCCCATGCGGTATACGGCCTGTCCCAACGTAGACAAGAAGGAGGGGATTTGGGCGGCAACGGGCATCAACGCAGCCAACGTTGGCATGACGGCGACGGAGACCATTACATCCAACCCCAGGGTTTTAGCTGCGGATCCGCTTGTGGAATACAAAAAAGCAAAGACGAAAAGGGAAAAGGACGTTCCGGGCGGTATCGGGGAAGAGGATATCGTCGTGTTGGTACTGCCCTATATTCACAGCGCAAGAGAGGGTGTCCTAAGACTGGCTTCCCTCTTGGAAACTTATGGAACCTTTGAATCCAACGGCATTGCCTTTAATGACGAAAATGAAATCTGGTGGATGGAGACGATCGGAGGACATCATTGGATGGCAAAGCGCGTGCCGGATGAGGTTTGCGTGATCATGCCCAATCAGTTTGGCATGGATTCCTTTGATCTGAAGGATGCGTTTGGCGCAAAGAAAAATCATATGTGCTCCGCTGACCTTCGTGAGTTTGTTGCAGAGAATCATTTGGATCTGAATCAGGATGGCAAGTGGAATCCAAGGGATATTTTTGGGTCTCATGATGACAGCGACCATATCTATAACACGCCGAGGGCCTGGTTTATGGGAAGGTATTTAACGCCGCAGAGTCATCGCTGGGAGGGCGAAAATGCTGAATTTACGCCGGAGAGTGACCATATTCCCTGGAGTTTTGTGCCGGACAGGAAGCTTGCAGTGGAGGACGTAAAGTATCTGCTTTCCGGTCACTATCAGGGAACGGATTTTGATCCCTATATGGCACAGGATACGGGGAAACGTGGAAGGTATCGCTCCGTTGGAATCAATCGCACGGGCGTTACCAGCATCTGTCAGATCCGGAGCGACGTGCCGGATGAAATCAAAGGGCTTGAATGGATCTGCTTTGGTTCCACGGCCTTTGACGCCATTCTCCCGGTATATCCGAACGTTCCGAAGGTTCCGTCGTATTTAAGCAACGTCACGACGGATGCTTCCACGGAAAATTTTTATTGGGCAAGCAGAATGATTGCCGCATACGCGGATGCAAATTTTGCTGCCAGCGCACAGCAGATCGAGAGATATCAGGAGGCTGTTTTTGTAAAAAGCCGCCAGATTGTCTTAGAGTATGACAAGAAGATGAAGGAATCCGGCGATTATGAGAAGCTGGCAGGCGAAGCGAATGAGAAGCTTTGCAGGATGGCAAAGGAACAGACGACGGATTGCCTGAACAAGGTTCTGCAGATCGCAAGCGAACACATGAAGAATGGATTCAACAGGGCGGATCACTAAGGAGAGCAAAAGAGAAGGATGCATGGCGGAGACGTTTATCGCAATAAAATACATACGGATTTTTCCGTGAACGTAAACCCGCTGGGGATTCCGGAGCAGGTCAGGGAGGCGCTGACGGATGCGGTTGCACGCGTTCAGACGTATCCAGACGAAAGATGTGAGGAGCTTCGAGGGAAATTGGCCAAGCGATATGGAATCAAGGCCGAAAACATTCTGTGCGGAAACGGCGCATCGGAATTGATTAACGCGATCTGCAGTTGGAAGAGGCCGAAAAAGGCATTGCTGCTCGCTCCGGGTTTTTCGGGATATGCCAGGGCGCTGAGGGCACAGGGGTGCAGGATCACGCACCTTTACCTCAGAAAGGACGAGGAGTTTGCGTTGTCGGGGGGAATGGCAGATAAACTGCGGGATGCGATCAAAAGCGGGGCATATGATCTTTTCTTTTTGGCCAATCCCGCCAACCCGACGGGGAAGCTTACGGATCTGGAAACGATGCGCATGATTGCGGGAATCTGCAGGGAAGCGGGGACGGTCCTGGTTGTGGATGAGTGCTTTATGGAACTCACTTCGGAGCCTGAGAATTACGGCATGACGGGGGACGTTTTGGAGTATGGGAACGTTCTTGTGCTCAGGGCTTTTACCAAATCCTTTGCCATTCCCGGGATCCGCTTGGGATATCTTCTTTGCGGTGACAAGGAAATTGCGGGAAAGATAGCAATGCAGCTTCCGGAATGGAACGTTTCGGTTTTGGCACAGGCAGCGGGAATGGCTTCCCTGGAGCAGGAAGGATATCTTTCTGCCAGTAAGGTCTTTGTGAAAACACAGCGGGAATTTTTGGAGAAGGGACTAAGAAAATTGGGTGCGAAAGTCATCCAGTCCGATGCGAATTTTATCTTGTTTTTGTGGAAGGATGAAGCGCTTTACGACCAGCTTTTGGAACGGGGATTTCTCATCCGGGACTGCAGTGATTACGAGGGACTTGGCAAAGGTTACTACCGCATTGCGGTAAAGAACCGCATGGAGAATGAAACGCTTCTTCAGGCTATGGAAGCGATCCGGGAGAGTCAAGAAAAAGATTCGAGAAAAAAGGGAAAAAAGGAATGAAAACGATAGAATACATCCTTCCCGGGGATATTGAAAAGCGAAGTTTTGAGATCATTGGGGAGGAATTAAGGGAAAGAGGAATTACGTTGCCGCCGGACGAGGAATCCGTGACAAAACGCGTGATCCATACCAGCGCGGATTTTGATTACGCGGAGACGCTCACCTATTCCAAGGATGCGGTGAACATCGCGAGGAAGCTCATAAAACAGGGCGCAGACATAGTGACTGACACCAACATGGCTAAGGCCGGAATCAGCAAGGCGACGCTTGCAAAATATGGCGGGCAGGTCCACTGCTTTATGGCTGACGAGGACGTAGCCAGGGAAGCAAAGGAGCGGCAGGTGACGAGAGCGACCATATCGATGGAACGCGCCGCGGCGCTTCCCGGTCCCGTCATTTTTGCAATCGGAAATGCGCCGACGGCACTGATCTCCTTGTATGAACTCATGGAACAAGAGATCTTTAAGCCGCAGTTTGTGATCGGCGTTCCCGTCGGATTTGTGAACGTGGTTCCGGCAAAGGAATTGTTTTTGGATTCTGACGTTCCGTATATTATTAACCGCGGAAGAAAGGGCGGGAGCAACGTCGCTGCAGCCATTTGTAACGCATTGCTCTATGGGGTTGATCAGAAATGATGAAAACGAGAGAACAGGCACTTCGCTACGGACTTTCCTTTCCGGATACTTATCAGGACGCGCCGTTTCATGATGCAAACTGGCAACTGGTGCGCTATGCGGGAAATAAAAAGGCATTTCTTTGGACGTATGAAAAAGACGGACACGTTTGTCTTAACGTCAAGGTGGATCCGGAGAAGGCCTATTTTTGGCGGAGAATTTATGATTCCGTAATCCCCGGCTATCATCAAAATAAAGATCATTGGAATACGGTGATTTTGGACGGAAGCATTCCGGACAGGGACGTGAAGATGATGATCGCTGAGAGCTATGATCTGATCAGCGACAGTCCTTCCAAGCGCATTTATGATGCAGTAAAACAGATTCCCTTCGGGCGGGTGGCAACGTATGCACAGATCGCGGAGCTTGCCGGTGACAAGAAGATGGCCCGGGCCGTGGGAAATGCGTTGCATAAAAATCCTGATCCTGACAACGTTCCATGCTTTCGGGTTGTCAATTCTAAGGGGGAACTCGCCGGAGAATTCGCATTTGGCGGCAGCGGCGCGCAGGCAAAGCTTCTGCAAGCGGAAGGCATAGTTGTTACGGATGGCAGGGTTGATCTGGAGAAGTATCAGTGGAGGGCGCAGGAACGTGTTTGAACGGGATTATATCATGCGCATGATCAAGGAAATGGTCAGAGCGATCATAAAGCTTTTGTTTGGCGTTGACACGCAGTCACCCACGGCGGAACTATTGCAGGATACAGAGCAAAAGCAGGCGCTGGAAGAATTGTATGACCTGGTGGACGCGGGGAAAATCTGTGAAGCGGAAAACCGCGTGATCGAGCAGGCGGAGAACGGCAATAGGAGTGACTTGGAGATTGCCGTTTTGTTTTATTCTTACCTGAATGAAAAGACAGACGCATTTTTGGAGGAACACAGGTTTAGCCGGGAGGAGATCATGCAGGGCTTGAAGGACGTTGCGTCCCTGCATGGCTTGGGAGAGATGGCAGACGTGTTTTTGCAGTAGATCCGCTGAAGGGATGAGCGGTTAAGGTGGCAATGATGGCAGAGAAGGAAAATACGGTAAGATTTGGCTTTACGACGGGAAGCTGCGCGGCAGCAGCGGCAAAGGCAGCGGCGTACATGCTCCTTACGGGGAAACAAAAAAACGAGATTACCATAGAGACGCCAAAGGGCATTCCGTACCACGCGCAGATCGTGGAGATCACTAGGCAGGAGGATTTGGTGCGTTGCGCCGTGATCAAGGACGGCGGGTCGGATCCCGACGTGACGACGGGATGTCACGTGTTCGCGGAGGTAACGTACGAGCAGTCAAAGACTGAATGCGAGAAAAACAGTGGTGCAAACGACAATGCAAACGATCAGGCAAACATCAGCAGGTTATTTGCGGACGGTATGGCAGGCGACTGTCAGACGGCCTGGACGTTGATCGACGGCGGTGAGGGCGTGGGACGCGTCACGCTTCCCGGATTGGATCAGCCTGTGGGAAATGCGGCGATCAATCACGTGCCAAGGGAGATGATCGAAAAGGAAGTGTTGGAGGTCTGCAGCGTCTGTGATTATCACGGGGGCCTTCGCGTGACGATTTCCGTGCCGGAAGGAAGGGAGCTTGCAGATAAGACCTTTAATCCAAGACTTGGAATCGTGGGAGGCATTTCCATCCTAGGGACAAGCGGCATCGTGGAGCCCATGAGTTCTAAGGCTTTGTTGGAGACGATTCGCGTGGAACTCAACCAAAAGAGGGCATTGGGACAGACGATAGCTGCCGTGTCTCCCGGAAATTATGGTCTGGATTTTATGAAGCAGACTTATGACTATGATCTGGATAAAAGCGTGAAGTGTTCGAATTTCATCGGCGATACCATTGACATGGCAAAGGAGCTTGGTTTTTCCGGAATGCTCCTTGCGGGCCATATCGGAAAACTCATCAAGGTTTCCGGCGGCATTATGAACACGCACTCCAAGGAGGGAGACTGTCGCATGGAGCTCCTTGCAGCGGCAGGGTTAAAGGCCGGCTGCGACGCAAACGTGGCAAGGGCTGTCTTGGAGACGGCAGTGACGGAGGAAGGCATACGGATTTTGATGGAGGCTGGATGCTGCGAGAAGGCAATGGAGTACGTCATGGAGAGGATCCTGTTCTTTTTGCGAAAACGCGGAGGGGAAGGTTTTCAAATCGAGTGCATGACCTATTGCAATCAATACGGATTGCTTGCAAAGAGTGACGGCGCGGAAGCCATGCTGGCTGAGTTAATGGCTGGCAGTCAGATAGGATAAGGCATGATGATTGAAAAGAAAAGGTTTATGGGGGACAAGTCCCTTAGGAGCTTCGTGATCCCAATAGGCACGAAAGAGATTGGGGATTGGGCCTTTGCAAACTGCAGGGAGCTCGCCTGGATTAAGATTCCGGCAAGCGTGACGTATGTTGGAAGGGATGCTTTTGCAGGCTGTGATAAGCTAAGGAATGCTTTTTGGTATCAGGAGAGCACGGAGGAGGAAGACGATCTTTCCGGGCTTATGGCAATTGCGCTTCGCTTTTTCAAGACGGACGCCAGACTGATCACGGAGCGAAGTCTGGGAGAGCAAAAATGGCTAACGCTGTGGGATGAGGCGTGTGTGGCATTTCTTGAGAGCTCTGACGCGGAAGGGTTTCGACCATTTCTTGCAGGTGGCGAGGAGGATTACGCGGACGAGGAGGAAAAGCTTAAGGAGCATTGCTGGGCGACGCGCCTTCGAAAGGCATTTGCCGTTTACGTGAGACTAACCGTTGATGGAAATACGGAGCGGAAGACGTATTACCAAAAAAAGCTCTGCGAAAATGACATGGCAATAGAGCTTCTCATGGACAATCCGAAGAATCCTCAGGAAGCAGTTAACGTCTTTGGAGAGGCAGGGTTATTAACGCCGACAAACTGCATTGATCTTTTGGAGAGGTTACCGGAGGAATGTGTCGAACTGAAGGCGTTGTTATTGCAAAGGATGGCGCAGGGCGGAACGGGTTTTGCCATGGAGTATATTTGACAAGATCCGCATGCGAAAGGAGAAGGAAACATGATCTTTATTACGTCGGACACACATTTTGGAGATGAAAGCATTAGGCGCTATGAGAACAGACCGTTTTCAAGCGTACGGGAGATGGACGAGGAACTGATCCGCAGATGGAATGAGAAGGTTTCCGACGAGGACGTGGTATGGCATCTTGGTGATTTTTGCGTTCCCGGAAAGGAAGAAGAATATCTGAAAAGATTGCATGGAAAGGTGATCCTTGTCAGGGGGAATCACGACGAGCTTTCGAATGAGCAGTATCGCCGTGCCGGATTTCAAGAGGTTTATGACCTGCCGGTTCTGTACGAAGGATTTTGGATCCTTTCGCATGAACCCTTGTACGTCAACGAAAACATGCCTTACGCGAATCTGTTTGGGCACGTGCACGGATCCAAGCAATACGTAAACTTTAGCAGTCAGCATTACGTGGTCTGCGTTGAGCGGTCGGGATATGCGCCGATTGCGTTTGAGGACGTGAAAAAGACAATTGTGGCACAGACCAAAGAATGCTATAATGAAGCAATAAAAAGATAACGCAAAAAGGATGGAAGAAGAATGAGCAAATTGGAAGAGGCGCGAGAGATTTTTTCGAGGGATCTCTATGCGACAAAGCAATCCGGAATCCAGATAGAGGAAGTCGGAGATCATTATTCAAAATGCAGCATGCCCCTGACGGAGAATCATAGAAACGCCTATGGCGGGATCATGGGCGGCAGCATTTATACACTGGCAGACTTCGCGTTTGCGGTGGCATCGAATTTTGAACAGGAGAATCTGACGGTCAGCCTTGTGGGACAGGCAAGCTTTCTGAACATGTCAAAGGGCAGCGTATTATATGCGGAGGCAAAGCTAATCAAGGACGGCAGGACGAATTGCTTTTATGAGATCTCCATTTATGATGATCTTGGTAAGGACGTTGCAGTAGTCTCGTTCACGGGCGCACACGTAAACAAGCCAATGGCAAAATAGGGCGGAAGGATGCTTTAGATGAGAGAATTTGGTAATAACGTGTAGGAGGAAAAGAAAATGAGCGGATTTAACGCAGAGAAGATGACGGCATATCTGGATTCCTTATTGGATCTGGGAATTCCGTCAGTGGATTTGATTGTTTATCAGGACCATCAGCAGATCTACCGCCATATGAATGGTACGGTCAATACGGAAAAAACGCAGGCCGTGGCAGAGGATCAAAGGTACCTGATGTTTTCCATGACGAAGGTGCAGACGATGACGGCGATCATGCAGCTTGTGGAGCAGGGAAAGCTTTCTCTGGAGGATGAGGTCTCTAGGTATCTGCCTGCGTATCAGAACGTTAAGGTAAAGACGGAGCAGGGCGTTGAGGATTTAAAATGGCCCTTGAAGATCCGGCATCTGGTTTCCATGCAGTCTGGTTTGGATTATGACTTAAACCGTCCCGGCATCCTTCGCGTGCTAAAGGAAAAGGGGCAGAAGGCAACAACGAGGGAAATTGTAGATGCCTTTGCAGAGACTCCGTTACAATTCCAGCCGGGCATGCATTTTTGCTACAGCTTAAGCCATGACGTGGCGGCAGCAGTGCTTGAGGTCGTTACGGAAATGAGCTTTGGCGAGTATCTGAAAAAGAACGTCTGGGAGCCCCTGGGCATGAAGAATACCTTCTTTGCAAAGCCTGACAATACGGGCCTTGAGAGACTGGCGCAACAATATATTTGCGATGAAACAGGGATCGTGCCCATGGAACAGACCTGCAATTATCAGCTGTCGGAATGCTATGAAAGCGGTGGCGCGGGACTGGTAAGCTGCACGGAGGACTATGCCGTTCTTGCGGATACACTCGCATGCGGCGGCGTTTCGGCAAAGGGCGCCCGGATTTTAAAGCCGGAATCCGTGGAGCGGTTCAAGCAAAATCTTTTGTATTCAGATTCCATGAATGACATTGCAAGGACCATGGGAAGAGTTGGCTATGGTTACGGCTGCGGCATGCAGATACTGTTGAATCCTGAAATGGTAGGATCGCCGGCTCCCGCAGGCGTCTTTGGATGGGACGGCGCGGCAGGTGCCTGCATCCAGATGGACACGGCGTCAAAAACCAGCTTTGTCTATATCATGCACGTACGGAATTGCGGCATGGCTTACGGCGTGATCCATCCGAGGCTTCGGGACATGGTGTTTGGAAAGTAAATTAGACAGAGAATGGATGATGCGTAAATGCAATTTTTGTACGGGAAGCCAATTTGGCTGGTTCCAACGTTGATCCTGTGGAGGATGGTCAGAATTCTGATTCCCGCATGGGTGGGGATGAATCTTATGATCGCGGAAATCTGCAGCGCATATGTGATGAAGGATCACAGGCGGCTTGAGTCCGTTGATGAAATTAGTTATGAAGAGACGCTGGATTACGTGGAGAATCCGGGCATGGGGTTTTATTCCCCCGTCTACGTACATTTTCAGGAGAATGGAAACGTCGTGCCGGAGATTTCTGATCCACTGATCCATCTTCGGATGGATCTCGCTGAGTTTTCGGGTGCCTATCATCATTCCTTGGATATGGAAATCTCGGAGGAAGCCTTAAAATGCTTCGAAGAGACGCTGGAGATGCTTGAGAAGGATCAGCGCTGCGCAATTCTTCGCTTTTCTTACGATCCCTGGTTTAGCGGGGAAAATACTTATGAACCTAGTATGGAAATGATCTTGCGGCATCAGGAACAGCTTGGCGAAGTGATCAGCAGACACGGAGAGGCAGTGGTTTCCGTCGAGTGCGGCATCTTTGGAAAATGGGGTGAGATGCATGGATCGAAAGCATGCACGCAGGAAAACTTTAACAGAGTGATTGACAAATGGCTGGAAGTTTTACCGGAATCCATTCCCATCAGCGTCAGGACGCCGAACCAATATGCAGAATGGTGCGGCATTGGCTTAAACGAACTTGCGGCGCAAGTGACAACGCCGGGACAAAAGGAATATCGCGTCGGAATCTATGATGACGGGTATATGGCTTCCGAGTCTGATCTTGGTACCTACGTGAATCGAGACCAAGAGCTTACGTGGCTTTCGAATCAGGCAAAGCATACGCTCTTTGGAGGAGAGGCGGGCGTGACCCGCGATAATATGGACGAGATCGGATTGACGGCTTCCTACTTGGAAAAAGAGGCTTTTCTTACGCATCTTACGTATCTAAACGGCGCTTGGAACCAACAGACGATGGATGCCTTAAAGCAGGAAACGTACGAAGGGAGCGATCCAAGATATCGAGGCCGTTCGGGTTATGAATACGTAAGAAATCACTTTGGATATCGGTTTGTCGTGCGCGACGTCAGAATGACGAAGAAAGTGCCGCAGGGTTGGAATCTTATTCTGGAAGCAGACGTGGAGAACGTTGGATTTGCAAACCTGGTAAAACCGAAGGAAGTGAGTTTGCTGATTGTTGGAGACGGCGTGAAATATCATTATCCTTTCATGGAATGGGTTGAGAATTCAGATCCGACGAAATGGGACAGCCGGACGATCACAAGTTTTTGCGTAAGTGCGTTTCTGCCACAGAACGCTCCGCTTGGCGAATATAAGGTTTATCTTGCCATTGCAACGCCAAGTGTTTTGGATGAGGAAAAGAAGCCCATTTATGCCGTGCGTCTTGCAAATGCCGGGAAAGTATGGAATGATGGACTGAAGGCGAATTTTCTTGGAAGTTTTCAAGTAACGGACAGGCCGAAGAAATTGGAATGGACGCCTGAAAACGGTTACGTATTGAAATGATGATTATGGAAAACGCAGGAGGAAGTAACTATGACGGAAAACAGACCTTTTGTACCATGGGAGCAGATGAACAACTTTATGATCGACGCTTTTAAGGGGTATGGCGTTCCGGAGGAGGATGCGAAGATCTGCGCTGACGTCCTTTTGGAGTCTGACAGAAGGGGCATCGAAAGCCACGGATGCAATCGCTTTAAGCCCATCTATATCGACAGGATCGTGAAGGGAACGCTTTTGCCCAAGACGGAGCTTGAGATTATTAAGGAGACGCCGACGACAATTGTCGCTGACGCCCATGACGGCATGGGCATGGTGGCCAGCTATCACGTGATGAAGAAGCTGATCGAGAAGGCGAAGACCTACGGCATGGCGGGAGGAGCAATCCGCAACAGCACGCATTACGGCATTGCGGGCTACTGGACCGGCATGGCAAGTAATGAGGGAATGATTGGCATCACGGGTACCAATGCGAGACCCTCCATTGCGCCTACGCTTGGCGTGGAAAACATGCTTGGAACGAATCCGCTCACGTTTTCCTTGCCAACGGATGAGGAGTTCCCGTTCTGCCTGGACTGCGCGACTTCCATCGTACAGCGTGGAAAGATTGAGTATTATGCGAGAGAAGGGAAGCCCGTGCCGGCCGGCATGGTGGTTTCCGATCAGGGGGAAGCTTTGACGGACAGCGCACAGATCTTAAAGGATCTGGTGAAGGGAACGGCAGCCCTGGCACCTCTCGGCGGCATTGGCGAGGAGATGGCTGGATATAAGGGATATGGTTATGCAACGGTTGTGGAGATCCTTTCAGCAGCCTTGTCCGGCGGTGAATTTATGAAGGCTCTGTCCGGCGTTGACGAAAACGGAAAACCCAGAATGTATCACTTGGGCCATTTTTTCTTTGTGGTCGATCCCGAGGCATTTATGGGACGTGAAGAGTTTAAGAAAATTGCCGGCGAGATTTGCCGCGCGCTGCGTGCGTCAAAGAAGGCGCCGGGCGAAAGCAGGATCTATACGGCGGGAGAGAAGGAACATGATGTTTGGCTCTTCCGTAAGGATAAGGGCGTTCCCGTGGGTGAGGCCGTACAAAAGGACATTATCACCGTAAGGGATGCGCTGGGATTAAATTATCATTTCGCTTTTGAAGATAAATAGCGGTGGTGGATTGCGGAGGAACGGGAATGGTTTATTTTGTGGGCGCCGGAAGCGGCGCGGCTGACCTGATTACGGTGCGTGGAAAAAAACTGTTGGAGAAGGCGGACGTGATCATTTATGCTGGTTCTCTGGTAAATCCTGAACTGCTTGCATATGCAAAGCCGGACTGTGAGCTTCACAACAGCGCAAAGCTGACGTTGGAAGAAATCTTGGAGATCATGGAAAAGGCGGAGAAAGACGGAAAGATGACGGTTCGCCTTCACACGGGGGAACCAAGTATTTACGGGGCCGTCAGAGAGCAGATGGATGCGCTCGATGAGCGCGGCATACCATATGAGAGCTGCCCAGGCGTTAGTGCATGCTTTGGCGCAGCGGCGTCCTTAAATCTCGAGTATACCCTGCCGGAGGTGTCGCAGTCTTTGATCATCACAAGAATGGCTGGAAAGACGCCCATGCCGGAGAAGGAATCCATTGAAAGCTTTGCAGCGCACGGCGCGAGCATGGCGATCTATCTGAGCGCCGGGATGTTGGAGGAATTATCACGGCGCCTGATTGCGGGAGGGTATGCAAAGGATACTCCCACAGCCTTGGTTTATAAGGCTACCTGGCCGGAGGAGGAACGATATCTTTGCACCGTGGAGAGTCTTCCCACGGTGGCGGCGGAGCATGGAATCAACAAGATTGCCGTTGTGCTGGTTGGACCGGCAATCGCACAGAGCGGGTATGCAAGATCGCGGCTTTACGCGCCGGATTTCGCAACGGAATATCGTCCGGCAAAGGTTTAAGAATGAGAGCTTAACGGCTCATGATTTTGGAGGTGTCAGGATTGATTCTTCGCGTTTGTACCTTTACCGCCCAAGGAGAAGCCTTGGCACGGAAGATATTTGAAGAATGGCAGGAAATGATTCCGCAGTATCGGAGCGCGGACGTTTCTTTAGAGCAATGGACGGGAGCGTGTTTTGAGAAGCACCTCCCCGTTCTGTTTGTCGGAGCCTGTGGGATCGCAGTGCGCGCCATCGCGCCTTTTGTGAAAGACAAGCTTTCTGACAGTGCGGTGCTGGTCATGGATGAGCAGGGAAGATTTATCATTCCCATTCTCTCCGGGCACGTTGGAGGCGCAAATGCGCTCGCAAAGAAGCTTGCGGGCAGAATGGGAGCCATTCCGGTTCTGACGACGGCAACGGACGTGGAAGGATTATTTTCCGTGGACGTATTTGCCATGGAAAACGGCCTTCAGATCAAAAACCGCGACGGCATACGGAAGGTGTCTGCGAAGCTGCTTCGGGGAGAGAAGGTGACCATCACTTGGGAGGATGGAATCCAGGCGGAAATGTCTAAGGGTAACGGCGAGGAAAGGACGGCGCTTCCGGAGGGACTTATTTTTGTACCTTTTTCTTCAGAGACGGCAGACGTGAGGATCGTTACTAAGCAAGGTCTCGCCCGGCATACGGAATTAAGTCAGTCGCTCTTGCTGATTGCAAAGGAATATGTCGTAGGAATTGGTTGCAAGAAAGGAAAAACCTTCGAAGAATTCGATGCGTTTTTGAAGCAAAGTCTCCAGGAAGGATGGATGGAGAAAACTTGTGCCATTGTTTCCATTGATCTAAAGGCCAGGGAAGAAGGAATTTGGGAATTGGCACA
The DNA here is from genome assembly GCA_024693365.1 of Acetatifactor sp. Taxonomy (GTDB): domain Bacteria; phylum Bacillota; class Clostridia; order Lachnospirales; family Lachnospiraceae; genus Acetatifactor. The sequence goes on from JAILLF010000043.1 coordinate 166,467, forward strand.
ATATTATCACTTGCCCTTTGTAACGTATCCGGCAAGTGAACTGCAGAAGGTGCAGGGAGAATTTACGGAGTCTGAGTTCGTTCGCGAAACTACGGGCGTGGCAAACGTTTGTGAGAGAGCGGCGCTTTGCCATGCGGGAGCAGGCGGGGAACTGATTCAAAAGAAGACGGCGTCGCAGGGTATGACGGTGGCTGTGGCCAGAAGAAAAACGATACTTCATTTTTGAGTTCGGGCGAAAGAACAAAACACGTGCTAGTTGACGGAAGAGATGATAAGCGCGGATAGGGAGATGAAATGAGACATACAATTTACGTTGTAGGCATGGGACCGGGAAAACTGGAAGGAATGACGCTGGAGGCGAAGCAAGTTTTGGAGGCCTGTGACGTGATCGTAGGATATACGAAGTACGCGGAACTTTTACAACCGTACTTCCCGGACAAAGAATACCTAACGACGGGCATGCGGCAGGAGATAGAACGTTGCAGGCTGTGCTTCGAGCTGGCGGCGCAGGGAAAACAAGTGGCGCTTGTGTGCAGCGGTGACGCGGGCGTATACGGAATGGCGGCGCCCATGTATGAGCTTTTGCCGGAATATGCGTCCGGGACTTCCAACGTGGAAATTGGCATAGAAATCGTTGGCGGCGTGACGGCGGCAAACAGCGGCGCGGCGGTGCTTGGCGCACCCCTAAATCATGATTATTGCGTGATCAGCTTAAGCGATCTGCTGACTTCCTGGGAGACCATAGAAAATCGCCTGCGCGCGGCCATTATGGGTGATTTTGCGATTGCCATATATAATCCCTCCAGTCATAAGCGAAAGGATTACTTAAAAAGAGCCTGCGAGATCATGCTGGACGCGGGTGCCAGCCAAGACAGGGCCTGCGGTTACGTGCGTAACGTCGGAAGAGACGGAACGGAAAGCCGCGTCATGACGCTAAAGGAGCTGAAAGAGACGGAGGCAGACATGTTTACCACGGTGTTTGTTGGAAATTCCCAGTCCATTTTGCAAGATGGTAAACTGATCACGAAGCGGGGGTATTTGATATGAGGAAAGTGCTGATCTATGCGGGCACGACGGAGGGGCGCGAGCTGGCGCAACGGCTTGCTGAAAAAGGTATTTTTTCAATCGTCTCCGTTGCCACGGAATATGGCGCCAGGGTCATGCAGGACGCGGCAGTGCAGGAAGAGATTGACGTAAGGCAGGGGAGACTTTCCGTTACGGAAATGAAAGCTCTCCTGCTGGCGGAAATGCCCTTAGCCGTTGTGGACGCAACGCATCCATATGCAACGGAAGTGACGAAAAACATTAGGCTTAGCATGGAGGGAAGTGACGTTCCCTATTTCCGGCTGGAGAGAAATCTGGAGGAAGAAACAGACCTGACAAAGGACTGCATTTATTTTGATTCGGCGAGCGCTTGCGCAAAAAGGCTTTGCAGCGTAGAAGGCAATATTTTTCTTACAACGGGAAGCAAGGAGCTGGAGGCTTTTTGTCAAAGAGAGGAACTGAGACCCCGCCTTGTGGTTCGCGTGCTCCCCGGCAGGGAGAGTATGGAGCTTTGTTGGAAGAATGGGCTAGAGGGAAAACAGATCATTGCCATGCAGGGACCCTTTACCAAGGAGATGAATCTGGCGACGATCCACCAATATGGAATTACCTGTATGGTGACAAAGGAAAGCGGAAAGATCGGCGGCGTTGATGAGAAACTGGAAGCCGCAAGGGAAGCCGGAATTTCGTGCTGCGTCATTCGAAGGCCCGTTCCTGAAGCGGATCAAACCTATTCCTTTAGGGAAGTATGCGAAGCAATTGAAAAGCTTTCGGCTGGAGAAGACGGTATAAGAAATGAAAAGGCTTTTCTCGACGTGGTTCTGGCAGGCATTGGCATGGGAGCAAGGGAGCAACGGACGTTAGCCCTGGAGCAAAGGCTGGCCGAAACGGATTATTTGTTTGGTGCAAAGCGCATGCTGGAAGGTCTTCGTGCGAAGAAGAACGCATACCCTTATTATCTCGAGAAGGATATTGTGCCTTGTCTAAAAGACATTCGGGAAAAAGAAAATGGCAAACAGAACGTGACGATTCTTTTCTCGGGAGACGTTGGATTTTACAGTGGCGCTGCTAAGCTAAGTACGGCACTTGAAAAGATGGATGCCATTAGGGTGCGCTTTCTGCCCGGAACCTCGACGCTCTCAGCCCTTGCCGCAAAGTTTGGGGAAAGCTGGCAGGAGGCCATGATCCTCAGCACTCACGGCGTGGAGCAAAACCAGTGGAAGGCTGAGCTTTTGTTTGCCATGAGAAGGGGAAGAAAGGTTTTCTTTTTGACCTCAGGTCCGGAGGACGTCCGGGAGATCGGAGCGTTCTGCGTGGAGCGTGGATTTGACGAACGTTACGATCTAAAACTTGGGTATCAGCTTTCCTATGCGGAGGAAAGGTGCTTTACGCCTACTGCAAAAGAAGCAATGGAAATCACGGAGCCTGGGCTGTATGCAGGTTTTATGGTACCAAGAAAAAGTTCTTGCACCGGAACGGACGTAGGGCGGTCTTGCGGGGTTTACGGTCAAATTACGCCGGGATTTCCGGATGAGGCGTTTCTTCGCGAAAAGGTTCCGATGACAAAGGAAGAAGTACGAGAAATATCGATCTGTAAGTTGAGATTAACGGAAGACGCCGTGGCATATGACGTGGGGAGCGGAACGGGTTCCCTTGCAATGGAGATGGCAGCATTGTCACCGCAGATTCAAGTTTATGCGATTGAGTGCAATCCGGAGGCTGTGGAGCTGATCCAAAGAAACCGTGAAAAGTTTGGCGCTTATCAGGTACGGATTATCGAGGCAAAGGCACCGGAAGGGATGGACGAATTGCCGGCACCGACGCACGTATTCATCGGCGGAAGCCGCGGAAACCTTCGTGAGATACTCGAAGCCGTTTACCAAAAGAATCCGTATGCGCGAATTGTCATGAATGCCATCAGCTTAGAGAGCATTGCGAAGATGCAAGAACTCGTCAGGGAGTTCCCGGTGGAGGATTTGGAGATTACGAACGTTTCCGTCAGCAAAGCAAAACAAGCGGGGCCATACAACTTGATGCAGGCGGCAAATCCCGTGATGATTTTTTCATTTACGTTTCAAAAGGCAGAATAGTTAGGGGGAGAAGCTTTGGCGAATCCAAGAATTATGTTAGCTGCGCCAAGGAGTGGCAGCGGTAAGACGTTAATCACGTGTGCCCTGCTTCAGGCGCTTAAACAAAGAGGATTAAAGGTTCAGGCGTTTAAGTGTGGACCGGATTATATCGATCCCATGTTTCACAAACGGGTGCTTGACGTACCCTCCCGCAATTTGGATCTTTTTTTCACGGGCGAGGACGTGACGAGGGCACTGTTCTTAAAGGACAACGACAGTGACGTTTCCGTGATCGAGGGCGTCATGGGATTGTATGACGGTCTCTCGGGTACAAGTGAAGAAGCTTCGGCATACCACCTTGCCAAAACGCTGAATGCGCCGATCCTACTGATCGTGAATTGCAGGGGCATGGGGAGATCCGTATTGGCGGAGATTGCAGGATTCCTTGCGCTAGACCACGAGAAACTGATCAAGGGCGTCATCTTAAATCAAGTGAGTGAAACCTTTTATCAGTCGATCGCGCCGATGATTCAAGAGGAGTTGAAAGTCGAGGTATTTGGTTATTATCCGACGAAAAAGGAATTAGAGATTCCAAGCAGGCATTTGGGGCTTTGGCTTCCGGACGAGCTGGGGGAACTGAAAGCTAAGATCGAGGCCGCAGCAGGACAACTCGTAAAATCCGTTTGCGTAGACCGGATTCTTGAGCTTGCGAACGATGCGGCGCAAAAGAATCCGCTGACGGCAGGTGAATACGCGTGGTTAAACGCACTTGGCGGAAATGCCGGGAAGGTCCGGATCGGCGTTGCAATGGATGAGGCTTTTTGTTTTTATTACGAGGATAATTTCCGGCTTCTGGAAAATGCGGGTGCAAAGCTTTGTTTCTTCTCTCCGATGAAGGACTTGAAGCTGCCGGAGGACATACAAGGACTGATCCTCGGCGGCGGTTACCCGGAGCTTCGGGCGAGAGAGCTTTCGGAAAACGTGGCAATGCGTGCGGAGATCAAACGTAAGCTCGCGGAAGGGATGCCTGCCCTCGCGGAGTGCGGCGGATTTATGTATCTGCACGATTTCATTCAGTCTCCGGAGGGAGAGGATTATCCCATGGCAGGAGTGATTTCCGGAAGCTGTCGGAATTCCGGAAAGCTTGTGCGATTTGGATATGCAACATTCCAGATGCCAAGATCCTTTGCCTCGTTTTCAGATGGAATGGATGAAAACGTCAGTAACGAAATCCGGGGTCATGAATTTCATTATTATGACAGTGATGCCTGCGGGGAGGATTGCATCGCGGTAAAGCCCGTGACGGGCAGAAACTGGAAATGTGGGTATTTTGGCGATGGACGATATTTAAGCTTTGGACATCTGTATTATCCGTCAAACCCTGGATTTGCGAAATGGTTCGTGGATCAGTGCGAAAGCTGGAGGAAATAACGTGGAAAAGAATTCACATCGTTTTTTTGAAAATAAGGAGTGCAAATATTATCCTTGTCATAAAGGCCTGGAGCAACTCAATTGTCTTTTTTGTTATTGCCCCATGTACCGCCTGGAGAATTGTCCGGGGAATCCCACTTATATTGATAAGGGGGAGCGTAGGATCAAGGTTTGCACGAATTGCACGTTCCCGCATCAGGCAGAGAATTACGACCGCATTATAGACATCCTTAAGAAATCCTGAATATGCGTAAGTTTGTTTGCCTTACGCGCGGGTTTATGCTAAAATATACGGAAGAAGTGTCCCGGCCGAAGGTTGGGAAGATTCCTTCTGTTTCTGCAAGGAATCTGACTAGGAAACATAATAATAAAAGATTCCAAAAATAAAAATGCAAAGGAGAGAAAGAACATGACAAATGAATCACAGACCTTTACTTTTCAGGCACTTCCTCAGAACTTAGAGGAGTTGAAGGCACTTCCGGAAGCTTCCCTTGACACGCCTTTCAAGGCTGCGGCACTGACGATCTGTGCACTTTGCGCATATTCGTCGTCACCTGAGGCGGGAATCGAAATGTTAAATTTCCTAAAGGGGCCGCAGCCGCTGAGCGCTTATGATCTCAGCTTCCTGAAGGATAGATTCAGGGATCAGAAGTACGTGCCTTTCTCTTATTTTGAGGGCGCAGTGCCTTCCAATAATTATACGCCGAGCCAGCCTTTTACCGTTACGTTCCACACCAATCCCTACTCTTATGAGAATGACGGATACTGCATGCTTCACGTGAAGTCCGGCGGCGCGGATTCCGAGCGTCAGATCAAGCTTCGCAAGAAGGGCGAGCAGTGGTTCCTCTGGGAGCAGTTTGTCATGGTGGGCATCAGAAAATCTGCGGCTGAGGATCCGTGGGCATAAAAAGAGGTTGACGAAACATGGATCAGACGACGGAACCCAAAAAGAAAAACGCGAACGTTGAGCTCCTTAGGATCATTACCATGATCATGGTGACCATGCTACACGCGCTGGGGAAAAGTGATCTTTTGCTTCCCATGAATGACATTGATTCCGTAAACGGATGGCTTGCGTGGGGATTAGAAATCCTTTCCATTTGCGCGGTCAATGTATTCATGCTGATCTCCGGATATTTTATGATCAATTCCAGGTTTAAACTGGGACGTCTGTTTGAGATCATTTTGGAGACAATGTTTTATTCGCTGGCGCCGCTGTTAGTATTCCTGGCGTTTGGAAAGGTCACGAGTGAAGACCTTAGCATCTATAGCCTTTTGCAGTATTTTGCGCCGATACACATGGATACGTATTGGTTTATTACGGCATACGTGGTCACGTACTTGCTTTCACCGTTTTTATCGGCGGGAATCCATTCCATGGAGAAAAAGCAGCTGCGCACGGTGATACTGTGCCTTTTGGCGTATGAATGTTTTATTATCAGCATCTCGCCCGTGAAATATGTGGTAGATGACGAGGGTTATACTTTCTTGTGGTATTGCATTGTCTTTCTGATCGGAGCATACTTTAGAAAATATGGGTTCCGCTTTTTGGACAAATCATATAAGGGAAGTCTCGTTTATTTCGCAGCCTGCGTTCTTATTTACGCAGAGACGGCGGTGCTCTATTGGGTCATGGGACTTACGGGACGCCTAAAGGATTTTACGATGGCAACCCTGCATTACAATCAGTTCTTGGTATTGATGGCAGCCATCGGCATTTTTGCGGCATTCCTGCATGCAAAACCTCTTGGCGGGAAGGTCGCAAAGTTGATCTGTGCCATTTCACCGCTGGCGCTTGGAGTTTATCTTCTGCAAGAGAATTTAAAGCTGAGATTCGAATGGCAGGGATGGTTTGGACTAAAGGGTTCCCTTTCCGAATCCATGCCGCTGTTCCTGTTGCGATTGCTGGGAGCAGTGATTGGAATGTTCCTGCTTGGGATTGCGGTGGATGCATTGCGGTCGATTCTTTTCAAGGCGGTTCAAAGGATATTTAGCAAAGCAAAGGATACTGCAAAATGACGGACGTGAGCGTTATCGTACCTGTATATAACATGGCGGAAGGCGGGAAGCTGGAGTATTCCATCCGGTCGCTGATCAACCAGACGCTTCAAAACATGGAGATCATAGCGGTGGACGATGCCTCTACGGATCGGTCCCTGGAGATCCTAAGGCAGTTTGAAAAGGACTATCCCGGCCGCGTTAGAGCCATTGCCTCCCCGGAGAACAGAAAACAGGGCGGGGCAAAGAACATTGGCTTAAAAGAGGCAAAGGGCCGTTTTATAGGCTTCATGGATGCAGATGACTGGGTTACGCCGGACATGTATGAAAAGCTTCTGAAGATAGCGGATGAGACGGGGGCTGACGTTGTGGGAACGGACATGTGTCTAGTTTATGAACACACAATGGTACCCACGCAAAGGGTTGCCTGTAATGACGTGTCGCAGACGGGTCCGATGGATCACGAGAAAAGAAAAGCGTATTTAATGAAGTCGGGACCGCTGGTTACGAAGATTTATGCCAGGGAGATTTTTACGGAAAAGGAGTTTCACTTTCCGGAGCACATGTTTTACGAGGACAATGCAACCGGCGTGGAAATCGGCATGAGAATCAAGCACTTTGAATACCTGCCGGAAGTGAACATGTTTTATTATCAGCACGACGCTTCGACAACGCATGCGATCAGCCCAAAGAAATGTATGGATCGCATGGAGGCCATGCGAATCATGATGGATTATGCCTCAAAAAATGGAGCACTTGAGGAATTCCATGACGTGATCGAGTATCAATATGCAATCCTTTTTTACCGGAATACGCTTTTTACCTACATGCAGGGCGTTGCAAAAAAGGATTTAAGTTTTATCCGGAATTTGGGAAAGGAAGCATTGGAAACATTCCCCGGATTTCGAGAGAATGCTTATTATCTCAAAGAAGTGAACGATTATGAGCAGAAGTTGATCAACCTGCAATTAAAATCGACGTGTTTGTTTGTTTTTGTCTACTGGCTAAAACAAATATCAAAAAAAATCAAAAGCCGTCGTAAATAAAGGACTTGGAAACCATCTTGAGAGGAATCTTAAGATGGTTTTTATTTTTCCTATATTTATACTTGACAAAAAAAGGTTAGTTGTGTATAACAGTAATAGTTAGATGATTCTAACATTATTTTTTGAACGCAGGTTAGTTTCAACTAATATTCTGCGTGAAAGAAAAGAGGAGGAAAAGAATGATGCCACTCATTTATGCGCCCCAAGGAGAAGAAAGCGTCATAAAGAAAATTGGCGGGAATCCGGAAGTGAAGAGGCACTTGGAAAACCTGGGATTTACGCCGGGAGGAAGCGTGACGCTTGTCAGCGTGGTCGGCGGAAACGTCATTGTAAAAGTGAAGGAATCACGGATAGCACTTGACGAAGAATTGGCAAGAAAGGTTATGGTATAAATCCGACTCAAGAGAGGAATAAGAATGATAAACAGGAGGGCTGAGTGAGCATGAATTTGAAGGAAGCAAAAGTAGGGCAGACCGTGACCGTCGTAAAGCTTAACGGCGAAGGAGCAATCAAGAGAAGGATCATGGACATGGGGATCACTAAGGGAACGGAAGTTTACGTGAGAAAGGTTGCGCCGCTGGGAGATCCAATTGAAATTACCGTAAGGGGATACGAGCTTTCCATCCGCAAGGCTGATGCGGAAAAGATAGAAGTAAAGTAGAAGAGGAGAAAAATCATGAGTATGAAAATCGCACTTGCGGGAAATCCTAACAGTGGTAAGACAACGCTGTTCAATTCACTTACCGGTGCCAATCAGTTTGTCGGAAACTGGCCCGGAGTGACCGTGGAAAAGAAGGAAGGCAGGCTTAAGAAACATGATGACGTGGAGATCATTGACCTTCCCGGCATCTATTCTCTTTCTCCCTATACACTGGAGGAAGTCGTTGCACGTAATTACCTGATCGGCGAACGCCCGGACGCAATCCTCAACATTGTGGACGGCACAAATCTTGAGAGAAACCTGTATCTTACAACGCAACTGATCGAACTGGGAATTCCCGTGGTCATTGCCATCAACATGATGGACGTTGTGCGGAAGAACGGTGATAAGCTGAATACGAAGGAATTAGCGGAAAAACTCGGGTGCAAGATCGTAGAGATATCTGCATTAAAGGGCGAGAAAACCCTGGAAGCTGCGGAAGCAGCCATCGTTGCCGTTAAGGATGGCAAGAAGGTTCCCATGCATACGTTTTCCGGCCCCGTGGAACACGCCATTGCCCACATTGAAGAAGCGGTTGTGCATGGCATGCCCGAGGAACAACAGAGATGGTACGCAATCAAAGTTTTCGAGCGGGACGACAAGGTGCTTGAGAAATTAAAAATCTCCCCGGACGTGATGGCTCACGTTGAAAAGGACATTGCGGCGGCAGAAAAGGAAATGGATGATGACGCCGAGAGCATTATCACGAATGAGAGATACGTCTACATTGCGGAATTGCTCAAGGGCATTTACAAGAAAAAAGACGCAAATCTTCTCAGCAAGTCCGATAAGATCGATCAGATCGTCACAAACCGAATCCTTGGTTTGCCCATCTTTGCTCTAGTAATGTTTCTGATTTACTGGATCGCCATGGTTGGCGTGGGTGCACCCGCGACGGATTGGGCGAATGACGGACTGTTTGGCGACGGATATCACCTGTTTGGCATCGGTTCGGCTGACGCAGAGGCGGCAGGGGAAGACTATGTGGCTGCCATGCAGGCCGTTGACGCGTACGTCGGATTCGACGAAGAGATGCAGATAGATGACCTGCGGGCCTTCACCCCGAACGAGACAGAAGTGGCGTACGTCGTTCAGGATGAAGAAACCCTGGAGGAAAGTGAGATTACGGTTTATTACGAATCCGTTCCTGACGGAGCCGGTGATGACGTGAACGCCATGAGTTATCTAGACGCCATAGCGTATTTCGAGAAGAATGGCTTTGAGGAACCGGATCCGGCAGATTACGGCGTATGGGTTCCCGGAGTTCCCGTGTTGGTTGAAAGCGGGCTTGATGCAGTCGGCTGCGCGGATTGGCTGAAGAGTCTGATCCTGGATGGCATTGTGGCCGGCGTAGGAGCCGTGCTTGGATTTGTGCCGCAGATGCTCGTTCTGTTCTTTATGTTGGCTTTCGTTGAGGCGAGTGGCTACATGGCCCGTGTTGCGTTTGTGCTTGACCGGGTGTTCCGGCGCTTTGGTCTTTCCGGAAAGAGCTTTATCCCTATCCTGATTGGTACCGGATGTGGCATTCCCGGCATTATGGCATCCAGAACCATCGAGAATGAAAGAGACAGAAGAATGACGATCATGACGACGACCTTCATTCCTTGCGGTGCAAAGGTTCCGTTCATCGCCATGATCGCAGGTGCCATCTTTGGCGGCAGTGCATGGATTTCTACCGGAGCTTATTTTATCGGAATCGCAGCAATCATCTGTTCCGGAATTATTCTAAAGAAGACCAAGCCCTTTGCAGGAGAGCCTGCGCCATTCGTTATGGAGCTTCCTGCATATCACTGGCCGACGCTTCCCAACGTACTCCGCTCCATGTGGGAGAGGGGCTGGAGCTTTATTAAGAAAGCAGGAAGCATTATTTTGCTTTCCTCCGTTGTCATCTGGTTCTTGTCCCGTCTTGGATGGAACGATGGCGCGTTTGGTTTGCTCGAGGAAGAAGAGATTGGAAACAGCATTCTCGCTTCCGTGGGGAATGCAGTCGCATGGATTTTTGCACCCATCGGTTTTGGCAACTGGCAGGCGACGGTCGCTTCCGTTACCGGACTTGTTGCAAAGGAGAACATTGTTGGCACCATGGGAGTTTTGTATGGCGGCGAAGGGTCTGCATGGGCAGCGCTCGCCACGGCGTTTACGACTGCTTCCGGCATGAGCTTCCTGCTCTTTAACCTGCTGTGTGCACCGTGCTTTGCGGCTATTGGCGCAATCAAGCGAGAGATGAACAATGCAAAGTGGACCTGGTTCGCAATCGGCTATGAATGTGGATTCGCTTACCTGGTATCCTTCGTCGTATATCATCTCATGAACATGGTGGCCGGCAACGGAAACATTATCGGAATCATTCTGGCGTTTGTAATTTTGGCGGCATTTATATGGTTGCTTTTCAGACCATATAAAGAGGCTACGACCTTAAAGGAGAAGGCAGTCGCATAATGAGCTGGTTAGCAGAAAATGCAGGAACGATCATCATTTGCATTATTTTAGTTGCAGTAATTTCGTTTATTCTGTATAATATGATTAAGAATAAACGAAAGGGAAAGTCTTCGTGCGGATGCAATTGCAGTAATTGTCCGGCCGGGGGCGCGTGTCATAAAAGATGAATAATAATCAGTCGGCAGAAGATTATCTTGAGAGCATTCTGATCATTCAGGAGAGACAGGGAAATGCCAGATCCATTGACGTGGCAAACGAACTTGGCGTGACAAAGCCCAGCGTTAGCGTTGCGATGAAAAAGCTGCGCGAGCAGGGCATGATCCTGTTTGATGAAAATGGATTGATCCAGTTTACGGACGAAGGACGCAAGTTGGCAAAAAAGGTTTATGATAAGCATAAGCTTTTGACGAAGGCGCTGATCGCCATTGGCGTAAGCAAAAAAACGGCGGCCGAGGAAGCGTGCCTGATCGAGCACGTGATCAGCGACTCCACCTATAAGTGTATCAAGGCATTTATCAAAAAGACGGAATCGCTTTAAAAGGTAAACGGGAAAACTTAAGGCACCATACCTGCCGAATGCGGGTATGGTGTTTTTTCTGTTTAAAAGTGCCCTGAAGAAAAAAGAAAGAAAATAATACCAAGAGGTTAGCCATAACTAACTAGAGAGGTGGTGAGGGAAATGAAGGTATTGATTGGAATTATGATTCCTTTTGCCGGGACTGCATTCGGAGCTGCCTGCGTATTTCTGTTAAGAAATGAACTGAAAAAAGGGGTGCAACGCGCACTTACGGGTTTTGCCAGCGGAGTGATGGTGGCAGCTTCCATTTGGAGCTTGCTGGTTCCGGCGATGGATCAATCACGGGGGCTTGGAAAGCTTAGCTTCCTTCCGGCGTGCGCTGGGTTTTGGATGGGAATCCTTTTTTTGTTATTTTTGGATTCCGTTATCCCGCATTTACACATGTACGCTGAAAAGGCGGAGGGCATACGATCGGGTTTCCAAAAGACGACCATGATGGTTCTGGCCGTCACGCTTCATAATATTCCGGAGGGCATGGCTGTCGGCGTCGTATATGCCGGAATGCTGTCCGGGAGCACGTCGATCACGGCAGGCGGAGCATTGGCGTTGGCCTTGGGCATAGCCATCCAAAACTTTCCGGAGGGAGCCATCATTTCCATGCCGCTTTGTGCGGAAGGAAAGAGTAAAGGCAAAGCGTTCCTTGACGGCGTGTTATCGGGTGCGGTTGAACCGATTGGCGCCGCATTAACGATCCTTGCGGTGGGATTTGTTGTACCGGCAATGCCTTATTTACTTAGCTTTGCTGCAGGAGCAATGATTTACGTTGTCGTGGAGGAGCTCATTCCGGAAATGTCATCCGGAGAACATTCCAACATAGGAGTCATAATGTTTGCGCTTGGTTTTACGCTAATGATGGCGCTGGACGTTGCATTGGGATAATAAAAGCGGAATGGACAGGAAGAATCTAAGAAAGGGAAGGATGGATCAAATGGTAAGTGAAAGAGAGATGGTAATCAAAAAGCTAAAGGAGCGCGGGTGCCGCATTACAAAACAAAGGCTTATGCTGTTGGACGTGATCCTGGGAGAAGAGTGTTCCAGTTGTAAGGAAATCTTTTATAAGGCTTCCAAAATTGACAAAGGCATTGGTACGGCGACCATTTACCGCATGATCAATACGCTCGAAGAAATTGGCGCCATTAACCGAAAGAACATGTACAAAATAGCATGCGGAAACGCTTGCAGCGTTGAGAATGCTTGCGTCATTGAATTTGAGGATGCTACGGTTCTGGAGCTATCTGCTGAAAAATGGCATTCCGTAATCCGTGAAGGACTTAGGGCGTGCGGCCTTTCCGGCGAACGGTCGATTCGCAGCGTTTCCGTTGCAACCTGTTCCTGCGACCGCACGTGACTTAACGAGGTATTTTTTCAATAAAACCTATTGATTTTGAAAGCACGTGACCATATAATAAAAGAGGTTAGAAATAACTAACCACCTTTGAAAACTCATGTGAAGGCCTGGAATCTCGGAGGGGGCGCCCTCCGAGAAAATCGGGTCGATAAATAGGCGTAAGGCCTAATTTTTTTGTCATTTTCCTAAGGGAGGATTGGCATAAGTTGAGGAACAAAGGGGATGATAATAACAGCACAAATAGGAGGCAAATGCAATGAATTATTTGGAAATCGAGAAGGTTGTCGGAAGAGAAATCCTGGATTCCAGAGGGAATCCTACCGTGGAAGCGGAAGTTACGCTGGTTGACGGAACCGTAGGGCGCGGTACTGCCCCGAGCGGTGCTTCCACCGGAGAATTTGAGGCGCTTGAGCTTCGGGACGGAGACAAGGCAAGATACCTTGGAAAGGGCGTCACAAAGGCAGTAGAGAACATTAACACGATCATTAGCGACGCGATCGTTGGCATGGATGCTTCGGACGTATATGCCATTGATCAGGCCATGATCAAGGCCGACGGTACAAAGGACAAATCGAACCTCGGAGCCAATGCCATTTTGGCGGTATCCATTGCGGCAGCGCGGGCTGCGTCCATCTCCCTGGACATTCCCCTGTACCGATTTCTGGGCGGTATTTCCGGAAACAGGCTTCCTGTTCCAATGATGAACATTCTGAACGGCGGCGCACATGCAACTAACACCGTGGACACGCAGGAGTTTATGATCATGCCTGTAGGCGCGCCTTCCTTCAAAGAGTGCCTGAGATGGTGTGCGGAAGTGTTCCATGCGCTTGCGTCCATCCTGAAGGCAAAAGGGCTTGCAACCTCTGTTGGAGACGAGGGCGGTTTTGCACCGAATCTTTCCAGCGACGAGGAAACCATTGAGACGATTCTGGAAGCGATCCGAAAGGCTGGTTACGAGCCAGGCAGGGATTTTATGATTGCCATGGATGCGGCATCCTCTGAATGGAAGAGCGAGAAGGGCAAGGGCTTTTACAAATTGCCCAAGGCCGGAACGGAATATACGACGGATGAATTGATCGAGCATTGGGCCGCGTTGTGTGAAAAGTATCCCATCATCTCCATCGAGGATGGCTTGGATGAGGAGGATTGGGAGGGTTGGCAAAAACTCACCAAGAGATTGGGAGACAAGGTCCAGCTTGTGGGCGATGATCTCTTTGTTACGAATACGGAAAGACTTTCCAAGGGCATTGAGATGGGTGCAGGCAATGCAATCCTGATCAAGTTAAACCAGATTGGCTCCGTGTCGGAGACGCTGGAAGCAATCAAGATGGCACACAAGGCCGGCTATGCCGCCATTTCTTCCCATCGCTCCGGAGAGACGGCAGACACCACCATCGCAGATTTGGCAGTGGCACTAAACACTTGCCAGATCAAGACGGGTGCTCCTTCGAGATCCGAACGCGTGGCTAAATACAACCAGTTGCTTCGCATCGAGGAAGAACTGGGTGCCAGCGCTGTTTATCCCGGAAAGAAGGCCTTTAACGTAAAATAGGGGACTAATTCAGCGGCAGGATATTATAATCCTGCCGTTTTTTTCTTGACATTCTGTGAACATTTGGTTATAATGTTCACAGATGATTAGAAAGAACTAACTCAAAAAACGAGAGAGGATATAACATGGGTAAAGCATTTTCGGAAGAAGAGAGGGAACGGGTTCAGGAAGCGCTCAGACGCGTCGGGCTCAGATTACTGGCCGAGAGCGGGATCCGAAATGTCTCCATACGCAGATTAACGCAGGAGGTCGGGATCGCGCAGGGAGGTTTTTATACTTTCTACCAGGATAAAGAAGATTTTGTCATGGATCTCATGTGCCTTAGGGTGCGGGAGAAAACACAGGCCATGCTTGACAAGAAAAAGGAGACGTTGAAGGATCCGAGAGGCTTCCTGATAGAATTATTATATCGAGAGGGAATGCATTTAAAGGAAAATAAGGCGTTTCAAAACGGTGAGAGTGGAACGCTGGAATTTTGGACGAGGGCTTCGAAACGCGGGGAAAACGAGATTCATGACACCTATCTGTCATTCTTAGAACAGCTCCTGACATATTGGCGAAAGAAAGGGTTAGTGATTGAATGCGACCTAAATGGATTGTTGAACGTGGGGTTGGCCGCAGGGATATTGTTTACCAATGCAAAGACGTTGGACGAAGTCTATTTTCCGATGATTTACAGAGTATTCTGTGAAGCGGAGATTGATAGGTTTTTTAAGGTGGTGAAGGCGTGAACGACGCAAAGAAACGCGAAGAAAGAATACGAATCATTACGACGGGAAGGCTGTATCCCCTGCTGGTAAGGATGGCCATTCCCTCCATGATTGGCATGATCGTCAGTACGGTCTATAACCTGACGGATACGTATTTTGTTGGAAAGCTAAATGACGCAACGCTAACGGCCTCCGTGGGCGTGGTGTTTAGCTTTGTCTCGGTCATTCAGGCGATTGGATTTTGGTTTGGATATGGTTCGGGAAACGTTATCTCAAGGATGCTTGGCAAAAAGGAGAACGACAAGGCTGAGGAGATGGCGGCGACGGGCGTCGTGCTGGCAGTCGTTGCAGGCCTTGTCATATTGATACTCGGACTATTATTTCTTAAGCCTGTTGCCGTCCTAATGGGAGCGGGGGGAGAGGAAGCACTGTTGAATGCGACGATGCGTTATCTCCGGATTACCATCTGTACGGTGCCCTTCATGCTTTTGTCCAACGTGATATACAATGAACTGCGTTTGGCGGGAAGCGCAAAAAGTAGCGTGATCGGTTTGATGGTTGGCATGCTTTTGAACATGGTCTTGGATCCCGTGCTGATCCTTTGGGCCGGACTTGGCGTGGAGGGCGCGGCTTACGCAAGCATGGCGGGGCAGATCACGGGCTTGGTGATTTTGTATGGTCAGACGAAAAAGAACGGAAACGTGCCGGTCTTACGGAAAAAAGCGAAGCTGGATTGGACGAACGTAAGGACGATCATGGCGGGAGGTGCTCCGAATTTTTGCCGACAGGGAATTAGCAGCATTTCCTCCGTTTTGATCAACCACGTGGCAGGAAGCTTCAGCGTAAGCGCCATAGCGGCAGTGACCATCGCCATCAAGGTCGCTTATATCGCGTATGCGCTGGTGATTGGATTTGGACAAGGCTTTCAGCCCGTTTGTGCCATGAATTATGGCGCACAAAAATACGACAGGATTAAGAAAGCGTTTTACATGACGCTATTTACCGTAACGGTATTTCTGCTCCTGACGACGGGGATGCTGTATGTTAAGGGAGCGCTGTTTATCAGAGCCTTTACGGGGGAAGAGGCAGTGGCAACGTTGGCAAACAGGATTCTTCGCGCACAGTGCGTGATCCTGCCCTTTATGGGATATTACGTCCTCATTGGAATGCTTCTTCAAAACATTGGAAGGTTCGCCTTGGCAACCATGGTGACGACGCTGGAAAACGGATTTTGCATGATTCCTGTTTTGTATGCGACTTGTGCACTCCTTGGCGAGGCGGGGCTGGTTTGGTTTAAGCCGATTTCCAGCGGGCTGGCGCTGCTAATCTCTTTGGGGATTGGTACCCATGCGTGGAAGAAATATCTAGGAAAGCAATCCGGGGAAACGGTAAAGTGAAAAGAAAAAACGGGAATTAAAAGAAATCATAAAGTGACTTGACAGGAAGGGGAAACATGGTTATGAAATATTGTATTCCTTTTGAGGAGATCAAAAAAGAAGACGTGGCGATTGCCGGTGGAAAGGGAGCCAATCTTGGGGAGATGACGGCGGCAGGAATTCCTGTTCCCAAGGGGGCCGTGCTCACGGCTGCCGCCTATGAGAAATATATGGAGGAGAATCAGATTTCTCCTAAAGATTACGAAAGCGCGGAGAAGTTAAGAGAAGCCATTCGCAAGGGAAAACTGCCGGAAGAGCTGGAGAAGGAGCTGGATGCATATTATGAAGCACTGGGCGGGCAGGCACGCCTCGCCATCAGATCCTCCGCGACTGCAGAGGATCTGGAGGATGCAAGCTTTGCAGGGCAACAGGAGACCTATCTGAATGTTGTCGGGTTGCAGGAAATTCATCAAAAGGTCAAGGACTGTTATGCCTCCCTATGGGGAGATCGTGCCATCAGCTACCGGAAAAATGCAGGCTATGATAAGCAAAAAGTCGCATTAGCGGTTGTGCTTCAGGAGATGATCGAAAGTGAGAGCGCGGGCGTCATGTTTACAAGTGACCCGTCAGGTGACCCGGAAAACGTACACGTGAATGCCTCCTATGGCCTTGGGGAGGCCGTGGTTTCTGGCATTGTCAGTCCTGATGAATATGTTTGTGACAGAGAAGGAAGGGTTTTAAAAGCCGTCATTGGAAGCAAGGAATATCAGATTATTTATGGCGAAAATGGGACGGAGAAGGTTGCTGTTACTGAAGCGGCGCGCAGGGCGCAGGTGCTTTCTGAAGCAGAGATTTTCGCGCTTGTGGCAGAGGGCATGAAAATCGAGAAGCATTACGGGCATCCCATGGATATTGAATGGGCAGTGAGGAATGGCAGGATTTTTATTCTTCAGGCGAGAGCCATTACGACCATAAGTAGGCAGGAGGAACGGACTTTCACGGCGGAAGACTTCGCACGGTATCCGAAGGTACGGCCCGCAAAAGGGAAAATGCGGGAGAACGTTCTCTTCAACCTAGAGAAAACGCCAACGCCATATTTCCCGCTGGATCATGATTTTGGCGGGCTTGTGGGAGAACAAAAGGGAATCTTGTTCGAGGAGATCGGCATAAAGTTTGGTGACTGTATGTATCCGATTGATCAGGACGGCGTAAATTTCATGACAAAAAGCAAGCCCAGCGTTACGCGCAAGGTCTTTCAGATTCCGCGTTACATAAAGATGGTCAATGACATGGATGAGAACGTCAGGAAGGCGGATGCTTCGCTGGAGCAATGCACGGCAAAGTTTGAAAAAGAAAAGCAGGCAGATCCCAAGACGGCACGAGAGATCGGAAATTCCTTGAAGCGTATGCGCGAGCTGATTGGGAAGACTGCCTATGACAGATTCTTATATGCACTTTTCCCAAATGCCATTGAAAGCATGCGGGTTAACAAGGAACTGAAAAAGCTGGGAGACAATTTGAATTCTTATGACTTGTTAGAGGGACTGTCCTACGTTACGGCAGATCTGAACAGGGAAATGGCAAAGCTTGCTGCATGGATTCGAGAAGATGAGAAAAGAAAGGAATGCGTCCTGACCGGTGAGTATCAGGAAATCTGCGCAGAGTATCCTGACCTCGCGGAACGTTTTGCAGCATTTTTGGAGCAATATGGCGGGAAATCCGATTTTAACTGCTATTGTTATATTTCGAAATCTTGGCGGGAGGAGCCAGACAGGTTCTTAAAGGTTCTTCGGCCCATGGTTAGAAAGGCAGAGAATGGCGTGCCCGCCATTGAGGAAGGGCTGGAGAAATATCAGGCGATTCTTGGTAAGGCCAGGGAACGCCTGACGGCAAAGAAATTCAGAGCCTTTGAAAAAAGGGCAGAGGTTCTCAGGCATTATCATTACGTGCGCGAGGCGACGCAGTATCTCTGGGAATCCGAATTTGAGTATTGCAGGGCATTGCTGCGTAAACTGGAAAAAATCACGGACCGGTCCTATGAGGATTATTTATATCTTTTTGCAGATGAATTCTTTGCCGCATGTGAGCATGGATGGACCGATAAGGAACAGGCACTTATGGAACACAGAAGAGCGATGCGTCCGATGGCCGTAGCCTATTGGCAAAAATCCATGAAGGATGCACTGGAAAACGGAGAGGATGGCATCTCTGGCATCAGTGGTTCCGTTGGGCAGGCAAGCGGAAAGGTATGCATTGTCAAATCGCCGCAAGAGTTTGACAAGCTTCGTGAAGGAGACGTTCTGGTTTGCACCTACACGGATCCTGAGTGGACACCGCTCTTTTGCCTGGCAGCAGGCGTTGTGGTGGATACGGGAGGAACGCTCTCTCATGCGGCCATTGTTGCAAGGGAATATCAGATCCCGGCAGTTCTCGCAACGGGAAATGCAACCCAAAAATTAGTGGATGGGGATTTCGTCCTGGTAGATGGAACCGCAGGGAAAGTCATAAAGACAAAATAGTTTTTGTTTGAAACTTTCTATTGACGTGAGTTAGATGGGAGTGTATTATAAGACACAAATTATTTGGTGAGGCTAAAATAATGAATTTACGTTTGACGAACAATTTGCAGCCAAGACAGAAAAAGCATAAGTTTTTGTAATCATACAGGAATCCGTATGGTTACAGGAGCTTATGCTTTGTTGCCGTACGGTGCTGTTATTATTTTGCTGAACAGAACCGTAATTGATTTGGTAGATGACTAAGTCGATGCGGTTCTTTTTATTTACGACGTTATACCGTTAAGGGCCCGACGGAAAACGATATTACAACGTGAAAAGGAGGATATGACGTGAACGATTACGTAATCAGGGAAGTGAGAATGGAGGATGCCGGGAGATTGGCGGGGATATATTCTTATTACGTTCAAAATACTGCAATTTCTTTTGAATATGATGCTCCGTCTGTCAGTGAATTTGAGAACAGAATCAGAAATACGGTGGAGAAATATCCATATTTGGTATGTGAAAAGGATGGCCACGTGGTAGGATATACTTATGCAAGCGCATACAGTGTCCGATCGGCATATGCATGGACGGCAACTGCATCCATCTACGTCGACAAAGATTACCGTAGACAAGGGATTGGAAGCACGTTATACGATGAGTTGGAGAAAAGACTGCGCAAGCAGGGGATTGTTAACGTCCTTGCAGGTGCGGCATACTGCGAAACGGAGGACGAATACCTAACGCATGACAGTTACAGGTTTCATACAACAAAGGGTTATGAGAAGGTAGCCCATCTGAAGACTATCGGAAAGAAATTTGACAGATGGTATGATCTCATTTGGATGCAGAAGAAACTCTAGGAGAATGACTATGACAACAAAAGAAAAAGCGTTAGATTATTTTGGCAGGAGCTTTCACTGCTCTCAGGCAGTTTTGGCCGCATATGCTGACAGGTGTGGCCTGACGGAAGAGCAGGCACTAAGGCTCGGAGGGTGTTTTGGAAGCGGCATGCGTAAGGGAGAGGTTTGTGGGGCGTGCACGGGAGCATTAATGGTTCTGGGGGCGCTGTACGGACAATGTAATGAAGCTGATCTTGAGAGTAGGAGACTCTCAAATAAGGTGAATGACGAGATGATGAACGGATTCGCGGAAAAAATGGGTTCCTGTCTGTGCAGGGACATCCTTGGGTGTGACGTCTCAACTGAGGAAGGAGTCCGCCTCGCGAGGGAAAACAACTTATTTAAAGAACTTTGTCCCAAGGTTGTGGCAGACGCCGTAGACGTGCTGGAAGAGATCCTTGCCTCAAATGAATCCGGATAAGTGAAATATGCCGCGGAGGAATTCAGACGGTTGGAATATGTTGAGAACAATGCCTATGACGGTAAGGGCAGTGCTTAATAAAACGAAGAAAGGCGCGTTGGCAGGATGATTACGGATGTATAAATCGGGGGGAGATGCGGTGCCCATTCGCATGCGGAGATTCTTGATTTTGCCTCCACATAATTGACGTTCAACGCTATTTCTGCTATAATTCCATAGTTAAAGTATAAAATAGCAAGCAGCCTTTTAAGCATGAGGAGCGTGGCATTGCGAAAAAGTAATGCCAAAAGTAATGCCAAAGGCAATTCTAAAAGTAACGTAACACTTGAAAAATTGAAAACAGGGAAAACCTTGTAAAATAAGGTTTCCGGAAGGAGATAAAACACCATGAAATTAGGAATCGTGGGGCTTCCCAACGTGGGAAAGAGCACTCTTTTTAATTCTTTGACGAAGGCGGGAGCAGAATCCGCAAACTATCCGTTCTGCACAATCGATCCCAACGTGGGGATCGTGCCTGTGCCAGATGAGAGATTGAAGCTTTTGGGCGACATGTATCAGTCAAAGAAGGTGACGCCTGCCGTGATTGAGTTTGTGGACATTGCTGGTCTGGTGAAGGGTGCGTCCAAGGGTGAGGGTCTTGGCAATCAGTTCCTTGCAAATATTCGTGAAGTGGATGCCATTGTTCACGTGGTTCGTTGCTTTGAGGATGATAACGTTATTCACGTAGACGGCAGCGTTGATCCCATCCGTGACATTGAGACGATCAATTTGGAGCTGATCTTTGCTGACTTGGAGGTGCTGGAGAGAAGGTTTTCCAAGGTGACCAAAGCAGCTAAGATGGACAAGACCCTTGCAAAGGAAGAAGCGCTCCTCATCCGCGTGAAGGAATGGCTGGAGAGTGGCAAGATGGCAAAGGCCATGGAGATCGAGGACGAGGATGAAGAGGCTTTGATGAAGGGTTACAATCTTCTGACTTACAAGCCGGTAATCTATGCGGCAAACGTTTCCGAGGATGATCTGGCAGATGACGGTGAATCCAATGCCATGGTGCAGCGCGTAAAGGAATTTGCTGCGGCTGAGGGCAGTAAGGTGTTTGCCATCTGTGCGCAGATAGAGCAAGAAATTGCTGAGCTGGATGATGATGAGAAGGCAGAGTTCTTAAATGAACTTGGCGTGAAGGAATCCGGTCTGGAAAAGCTGATCAAGGCAAGCTATTCCCTGCTTGGTCTCATGAGCTTCCTGACGGCCGGGGAAGATGAAACCAGAGCATGGACGATCAAGATCGGAACGAAAGCGCCTCAGGCAGCAGGAAAGATCCATACGGATTTCGAACGTGGTTTCATTAAGGCGGAGGTTGTGAATTATAAGGATCTGTTGGAGCAGGGCTCTCTTGCCGCTGCCCGTGAGAAAGGACTTGTCGGCATGGAAGGCAAGGACTACGTTGTGAAAGACGGTGACGTCATTCTCTTTAGATTCAACGTGTAGCCCGTAAGCAAAACCAAGCGACGCCGGAAGCGGCATTTGGTTTTGAAACTTGTGAATTCATAATTCTTAAGAAATAATAAAAAATTTTTTTCAAAATTTTGAACATGCCATTTTGGAAGATATGGTGTGCGAAAAAACGATAACCACTATATCTTGTGCCATAAGGCCCTGCGGATAGCCGCAGGGCCTTATTTTATTGCCTTTTCCGGGAAATTAGCTTCATAAAAATACTTGCAAAATCTTAATAAATGGAGTAAAATCAGCTCATAAGTGGTAAAAAGTGGTGAGAAGTGAAAGAAAGTGGTAGATTTAAACGGTAAAGCAAGCATTTAACGAAGGATAAACGAAATTTCGTTAGCTTTGGCCTGATTGATGGGTGGTGATCAAGATGTTCATGTGTGAATACAACCATACAGTGGATGCAAAGGGCAGATTGATCGTACCTGCAAAGTTCCGTGAAATCTTGGGAGATGCTTTTGTGGTATGTAAGGGCCTTGATCATTGCCTGTACGTTTACTCCAATGAAGATTGGGATGCTTTCGCGAAACAACTTTCCACGTTGCCATTGACAAACAAGGAAGCCAGACAGTTCGTAAGATTCTTTCTTTCCGGCGCAAGCCAGGTGGAGGTAGACAAGCAGGGAAGAATCCTGGTTCCGCCAAGTCTTCGGACCTTCGCTGAATTGGACAAGGACGTGGTGCTTGCGGGCGTTGGACACAGAATTGAAATCTGGAGTAAGGACAGATGGGAAGGCGAATCAGCCAGCGGTGACATGGATGAGATCGCTGAGACGATGGACAAGCTGGGAATTACCTTAACCCAGTAGAAACGCAAGAGGATAAGCATAAAGGGGGATCGGAAATGGAAGAGACGCAGTTCAATCATTATTCCGTACTGCTAAAGGAAACCATCGAAGAACTCCAGGTAAAGCCGGACGGAATTTACTTAGACGGCACGCTGGGAGGCGGCGGACATGCTTATCAGGTATGCAGGAGATTGACGGGAGGTCACTTCTACGGCATTGATCAAGACGCGGCAGCCATTCAGGCGGCAAGCGAGAGACTAAAGGAATTTGGAAACCGGGTGACCATCCTTCGGGATAATTACCAAAATGCAAAGGCACTGTTGGAAGGAATGCAAGTTACGCAGGTTGACGGAATCGTGTTGGACTTGGGAGTTTCTTCATACCAGCTCGATACCGAGGAACGAGGGTTTTCTTACAGATATGACGCACCGCTGGACATGCGGATGGATCAGAGACAGAGCCTTACGGCAAGGGACATTGTCAACACGTATTCGGAAAAGGAATTGTACTCGATTATCCGGGATTACGGAGAAGATCCTTTCGCAAAGAACATTGCAAAGCACATAGCGAAAGCCAGGGCGGAAAAGCCAATTGAAACCACCTTTGAACTGAATGAAGTGATCAAGGCGGCGATTCCTGCGAAGATGAGGGTGAACGGACATCCGTCGAAGCAAACGTTTCAAGCCATTCGGATTGAGTGCAATCATGAGCTGGAAGTGCTAAAAAATGCGTTAGATGGTTTTATCGATCTGCTGGCACCAAACGGAAGGCTCTGCATCATCACGTTTCATTCCCTGGAAGACCGGATCGTGAAGAACGCATTCCGAAGAAATGAAAATCCATGTACTTGCCCGCCGGGATTTCCGGTGTGCACCTGCGGAAAGGTCAGCAAGGGCAAGGTAATCACGAGGAAACCAATTCTTCCGGGGGAGGAAGAATTAACGGAAAATAACAGATCTAAAAGCGCAAAATTAAGGGTATTTGAAAAAATTGGGTAGAAGCATTAGGGGGAACAAGATCATGGCGAACGAGACTAGAAGACGTCAAACGGGAAGACGGGATCATTACGTATACGGTAGTGCGGCACCGAAGATTGACATTCGCCGCGAGATGGAGGACGCAAGACGCGTTCACGTCAGCCAGGCAACGAAGAAGAACAGAGAGCACGTACATTCCATGAGCCCTGCGTACGTCATGGTTTTATTGCTTTGCCTTTGCACCACGCTTGGCGTCATCATTTGGTACGTAAACCTTCAGTCTCAGGTAACCAGCAAGGTATCCGTTGTGAATCAGCTGGAGTCTAAATTAAACACTATGCGTCAGACGAATGACGAGGAGAGCCTTAGAATTGAAAACAGCGTTGATCTGGAAGAGATCAAGCGCATTGCCATTGGCGAACTGGGCATGACCTATGCACAGGAAGGCCAGATCGTATATTATTCCGGCGAAGGTACGGACTACATGCGCAAAGTTGTGGAGGATTAGGTAGCGGTGCAGAAGCAAAAGACGAGACAATTTGGCAGAATTAGTCAGAAAAAGGTCCTGGTACTATTCTTTTTAGTACTGGCGGCCTTTATATTTCTTTTTGCGAGAATTGTTTCCCTGATCAAGAATAATGAGATGGAGTATCAGAAGCAGGTACTGTCGCAAAGATCTTATGATTCCCGCACGCTGCCTGCAAGGCGCGGTGACATCGTGGACTCTAAGGGCGTTAAGCTGGCTACCTGCGAAAAGGTCTATAATTTGGTAGTAGACGCGTCGGTCATGACGACGAAGGACGGCAAGTATATTGAGACCACGCTCGAGGCACTTGGACAATGCTTTCCGCAGCTTGACGTCAGCGAGATCAGGAGCTTTGTTAAACAGAATCCGGGAAATCAATGGCATGTCGTTTTGAAAAAATTGACCTTTGACGAGATCAGCGAGTTTAAGGCGCTTCAGAGTGAAAACAAAGAGATCAAGGGCATTTGGTTTGAAGAGGAGTACCGTAGGGTATATCCGGGCGGAAGCCTTGCGGCAGACACGATTGGATTTACCAGGACGGACAATCACGGATTGTACGGGCTGGAAGAGTTTTACAACAAAGAACTTAATGGCGTGGATGGCAGAACCTACGGATATCTGGACGATGACTTGAATCTCCAAAGAACCGTAAAACCTGCAGTTGACGGATATACCGTACACAGCACGATTGACGTGAACATTCAGTCCATCGCAGAGAAATATCTGCAGAAGTTTAACGAGGACCATAAAGATCATCATCATCCGGGAAATGGCGCGGAAAATCTTGGGTGTATCGTTATGGAAGTGAACACTGGCAACATTCTTGCCATGGCCAGCTATCCAACGTTTGACTTAAATGATACGAAGGATTTGAGCGCACTTCTTGGAGGCGTTCAGGTAGAGCAGGTCGATAAGGAAAACGGCTATTTTGAGATTAAGAAGACGGGAAAGTACATAGACCAAGAGCTCCTCGATTCGATGACGGACGATGAGATCATGACCAACCTGAACTACCTTTGGAAAAATTATTGCATCACCAGCTCATACGAGCCCGGTTCCACGTTCAAGCCTTTCACGGTGGCGGCAGCACTGGAGACGGATTCCATCTCGACGGATTCTTACTATGAGTGCCTTGGTTCATGGCAGGTGGGCCCTCACAACATTCATTGTCATAACCGTTACGGTGATGGTACCATCAGCTTAAAGACAGCCGTGGCACAGTCCTGTAACGTGGCCATGATGAAGATTGCAACCACGATGGGGGCGGAGAAGTTCAGCAAGTTCCAGCAAGCCTTTAACTTTGGGCTTAAAACAAACGTAGACTTAGC
The DNA here is from genome assembly GCA_024693365.1 of Acetatifactor sp. Classification (GTDB taxonomy): domain Bacteria; phylum Bacillota; class Clostridia; order Lachnospirales; family Lachnospiraceae; genus Acetatifactor. The sequence goes on from JAILLF010000043.1 coordinate 191,702, forward strand.
GGGAGAAGCGAGGACGGCAGATTTCCTGCGCGGCGCCGACGAGATGGATCCGTCCGACCTGGCAACGTATAGCTTTGGTCAGAACTTTAACGTGACCATGATCCAGTTGGCGACGGGATTTTGTTCCCTGATCAACGGCGGATATTATTACGAGCCACACATGGTGTCGAAGATCACAAACTCCAGCGGCGTGACCGTAAAGAACATTGAGCCCAGAATCTTAAAACAGACCATTTCCGCATCGACTTCAGAGCGCATTAGGGAGTATTGCAAGGCGGTTGTCACGGAAGGCACCGGTAAGGCTGCCAGACCGGCAGGATACATGATCGGCGGAAAGACGGGAACGGCGCAGACCTACCCCAGAGAAGGAAATGATTTTGTAGTATCCTTTATCGGATACGCGCCGGCTGATGACCCTCAGGTACTTGTTTACGTCGTGGTCGACAGGGTAAATGAGGCAAAGCAGGACAACGTAGGTTATGCGAGAGAGATCGTAAGAAATATCTTTACGGAGGTCCTTCCCTACATGAACATCTTCATGACGGAAGAGCTGAGTGATAAAGAAGTAAAGGAATTGGAAGAAAGAAAACTGGAAAACACGCTGAAATACGGAAAAGCAATGGAGAACCCGGACGAGGGAAAGAACGAAACCAATGAGGGCGAACAGGAAAAAGATCCTGCATGGAAGAGCTTCCCCATTGATCCGGCCACGGGATGCAGGAAGGATCCAAGCACTGGCGAGCTTCTTGATCCCGATACGGGAGATCCGGTGAAGGGCACCTATTCAGCTGTGGATTTCTAGCATACGGAATAGTTGGTAATAACCTCATAAAGACGGGAATACAGATAATTGATCCCCTTTTTTATGAGGTTTTCCATGTCTGAAGACAAACGGAAGGCCGCGGACCCGATGCTCCGAGGCAAATTAAGGTTTTTTCACCGCAAAAAAATCACGATCACTTTTTTTATTTTGACTGGTATCTGCATCTTCCTGATGGGAAGACTGACACATTTTATGATTTTTTGTTCGGAGCATTATGCGGAGGCAGCAAGGGAACTGCATGAGCGGGAGAGAAGCATTAAGGCTGCCCGGGGCAGAATCCTCGACAGAAACGGGGCGGTTTTGGCAGATAACCGTACGGTATGCAGCGTATCGGTCATCTACTATCAGATAAAGAATCCTGAAGAAGTAATCCACTTTTTAAGCCGTGAGTTATCAATACCAGAGGAGGAAATACGGAAAAAGGTACAAAAAAGGTCCTCCATGGAGCGGATCAAGAGCAACGTTGACAAGGAGACGGGGGACAGAATCCGGGAACGGAATTTGGCCGGGGTGAAGGTCGACGAGGATTACAAGAGGTATTATCCCTATGGTGACCTCGCCAGCAAAGTACTCGGATTTACCGGTTCGGACAATCAGGGGATCCTTGGATTGGAAGTGAAATATGATTCCTTTCTTCAGGGAAGCAAAGGAAAAATATTCACCATGACGGATGCCAAGGGAATTGAGGTAGAGCGTGAAGGTGAGCGAAGATTGGAGCCGATTGCCGGGAAAGATTTGGTGACCAGTTTGGACGTTAATCTGCAAAGCTACGCGTCCCAGTTGGCAAAACAGGCACTGAAAACGAAGGAAGCCAGAGGCGTTTGCATCATTGTCATGAATGCTAAAAACGGTGAATTGATCGAAATGGTCAACGAACCTGAGTTTGACTTAAATGCTCCATATGAGCTTTGTGACGCTGATTTTATAGGAATGGAAGGGAAAACGGAGCAGGACGTGTTGAATGCCAAGTGGAGGAATGCCTGCATCAACGACACCTATGAGCCGGGATCCACGTTTAAGATTATTACGGCGGCTGCAGGACTTGAGGAAGGAGTCGTGTCGACGGATAGTTCATTTTACTGTCCGGGTTACGTTGTGGCGGATGACCGCAGGATCCGATGCCATAAGATATCCGGACACGGCAGCCAGGATTTCACGCATGCGGTCATGAATTCCTGCAATCCCGCATTCGTTTCGCTGGGACTTCGGATTGGTGCGGAACGATATTTTCATTATTTTGATGCCTTTGGACTAAGAAAAAAGACAGGGATCGATCTTCCCGGAGAAGCGGGGACGATCATGCATAAGTTAGAAAACGTTGGGAACGTGGAACTGGCCACGATCTCCTTCGGGCAATCTTTCCAGATCACGCCAATACAGTTGCTTGTGACGGCGGCCGCCATTGTAAATGGAGGTACGAGGGTCACGCCACATTTTGGCGTAAAGGCGGTGGATCCAGGAACGGGGGCGGTAACGGCATTCTCATATCCGGCGGAAGAGGGAATCGTATCTGCGAAGACGAGTGAGACCATGCGATACGTCTTAGAAAAGGTAGTCAGCGAAGGCGGTGGGAAGAACGGGGCCGTAACCGGGTTCCGGATCGGAGGAAAGACTGCGACAAGCCAGACGCTTCCCAGAGGAACGGGACAATATATTTCTTCTTTTTTGGCCTTTGCTCCGGCAGAGGATCCCGAGGTGATCGCCATTGCGATTATCAACCGGCCCAAGGGGACGTATTACGGCGGACAGATCGCCGCACCGATCCTCAGACAGCTTTATGAAAATATACTTCCTTATTTGGGGATTATGAGTTATACTAGTCAGGAGGAATAAAAGCCTCATCGCAATAGGAAGTTTTTGGAGGAACAGGAAATGTTGGAAGGACGAAATTGCCTGATCATTGGATCGGGAATCAGCGGGATTGGCGCCGCAGGGCTTTTGGCGAATTTTGGAGCCAAGATCACGCTGTATGACGGCAATGAAAAATTAAATCCGGAGGAAATTGCGGCAAAACTGCCACAGGGCGTAGATGCTAAATGCATCGTCGGCGAACTACCGAAGGAAGTGGAGGAGGCGACGGAAGCGGTGATCCTGAGCCCAGGCGTGCCTACGGACATACCGCTTGTGATCCGCATGCGGGAAAGGGGCGCTTTGGTCCTTGGAGAAATAGAATTGGCATATCTTGCAGAAAAAGGCACCGTTGCAGCCGTGACCGGCACAAACGGCAAGACGACGACAACGACCTTACTTGGGGAAATCATGAAGGCCTATCTTGGCGAGGAGAAGACGTTTGTCGTAGGCAACATCGGAAATCCTTATACGCTCGAAGTCTTGAAAACGAGTAAGGATTCCGTTACCGTGGGAGAACTTAGTTCCTTCCAGTTGGAGACCATTCATACGTTTCGGCCTCACGTGTCAGCCATCCTGAACGTGACGCCGGATCACTTAAACCGTCATCATACCATGGAAGCCTACGTGCAGGCGAAGGAAGCGGTGGCGATGAACCAGACCAAGGACGATGTGTGCGTGCTGAATTATGAGAATGAATATACGCGCGATTTTGGAAAAAGATGTCCGGCAAAGGTTGTGTTCTTTTCCTCTCAAAGAGAACTGGAAGAGGGTTATTTCCTTCGCGGAACGCGCATCATCCGGAAGTTTGACGGGGCAGAATCGGATCTGATGGATATTAGGACCGACATGAATCTCGTCGGCATACATAATGCAGAGAACGTGATGGCCGGCATAGCCATGGCAGAGGGAATGGGCGTCCCCATGGACGTGATCCTTCGCGTAATCAAAGACTTTAAGGCGGTGGAACATCGCATAGAGTACGTGGCAACAAAGAAAGGCGTCGTTTACTATAATGATTCCAAGGGTACGAATCCGGACGCTGCCATTCAGGGCATTAAAGCAATGGACCGCCCCACGGTCCTCATTGGAGGCGGCTATGACAAGCAGAACGTTTATGATGAGTGGATCGAGAGCTTTGACGGTAAGGTAAAGTGGCTCGTGCTGATCGGTCAGACGAGGGAAAAGATAGCAGAATGTGCAAAGAAACATGGCGTCACGCAGATTAAATTTGCCGATACTTATGATGAGTGCCTGCAGCTTTGCACGGCGCTTGCAGAGCCCGGGGATGCAGTGTTGTTGTCCCCTGCGTGCGCAAGCTGGGGTATGTTCCCCAATTATGAGACTAGGGGAAGGCTGTTTAAGGACTACGTGAACGCCCTTCCGAACGAATAAGGAGTCAACATGGCAACGGAAAACATAGAGAGAACAAGAGGAAAAACGGAACATCACGTGGACGTGAGCCTTTGGTTTGCGCTATTGTTTTTGTTGTGCTTTGGCATGGTCATGATTTATTCCGCCAGTTCCTACACGGCGTTTGCTGATTACGGCGATCAAATGTATTATTTGAAAAGACAGGCCGTGGCTGCCGGACTGGGTTTGATTGCAATGGTGGTTGTTTCCAGGATTCCATATCATTTTTGGGAAAGATTTTCTTTGTTTGGCGTACTTGTGTCAGTGGTTTTGATCTGCTTGGTGAAGACGCCGCTTGGAGTTGAGTCTCACGGTGCGAGACGATGGATTAAAACCGGTATTCCTGGCTTTAACCTGCAACCGGCCGAGGTAGCAAAGATTGCAGTGATCTTGTTTTTGGCCGTGATGATCTGCAAGATGGGTTCAGGTATAAAAACCTGGAAGGGACTAGTTGTGATGATGGTTGTTCCCGGCATTCTTTTCCTCATGATCTGGAAGATCACGGATAACATGAGCTCGGCGTTGATCATCATGGCGATTGCCGCGCTGATGGTATTCGTGGCCAGTCCTGATTACAAGAAATTTATCTTGATAGGTTTTCTTGGCGTGGCGGCGGCGGTTGGCCTTGTCATGCTGGTGAAGTATACCGACGTGTTCGACAGTTTCCGTGCTTCCAGAATCCGCGTATGGCTGAATCCTGAGAGCGATCCGGATGACAAGGGCTTTCAAACGTTGCAGGCCCTTTATGCCATCGGCAGCGGAGGAGTACGCGGAAAGGGCTTGGGACAGAGCATGCAAAAGCTTTCTTTCCTTCCGGAATCCCAAAACGACATGATTTTCTCCATAATCTGTGAGGAGTTGGGACTTTTAGGGGCGGCAGCCATCATGCTAATGTTCACGATCCTTATCTGGAGAATGATGATCATTGCCAATAATGCGCCGGATTTATTTGGCGGACTCCTGGTGACGGGCGTGATTTCGCACGTTGCCGTACAGGCGGTGCTGAACGTCGCGGTGGTAACCAATACAATCCCCAACACGGGTATTTCGTTACCCTTTATCAGTTACGGAGGTTCTTCGGTGATTTTCCTGTTGATCGAGATGGGATTGGTGTTTAGCGTTGCAAGGGAAATTGAATATCGGGGAAATTAAGGATACAAGTTACCGCGGGGGCATCCCTTACGTAGAATAGAATAATTTCAACCGGTAGGTGTGAAATGGATTCTATTCGCGTGCAAGGCGGAACTCCCCTGCAGGGAATAGTTAAGATTCAAGGGTCTAAAAATGCTGCGCTGCCCATTTTGGCGGCGTGCCTTTTGACGAATGGTCAGACGTATCTTGAAAACGTTCCAAAGATTTCGGACGCATACGGCATGATCCACATGTTGGAGGAACTGGGATGCCTGGTGCGGTGGGAGCGGGGGCTTCTTAAGGTTGATTCCGGAGAGGCAAGGCTTGGCGTCGTCTCCGCGAAACTGGCGGCAAGCATGCGTTCCTCCATATTTTTGCTTGGGGCACTGTTGGGAAGATTCCGTAAGGCTGTCTTGGACTATCCGGGAGGCTGTGTCATCGGAAAACGTCCCATTGACCTACATTTAAAGGCGCTGGGGAAAATGGGCGTCCGTTTTCAGGAGAAAGAAGGCCGTTTGGAAGCATCTGCTGATGAATTGCGCGGGGCAGACGTAGAACTGGGATTCCCGAGCGTGGGAGCGACGGAAAATCTGATCCTGGCCGCAGTCGCAGCGAAGGGAAGGACAACGGTCAAAGGAGCCGCAAGGGAGCCGGAGGTTCAGGCTCTGTGTGAATTTTTGAAATCCTGTGGTGCTTTTATCCAAGGGACCGGAACGAATGAAATCAAGATCGAAGGAGGAAAACCTCTTTCGGGAGCAAGGTTTCGGATACCGGCCGACCGAATTGTGGCCGGCACGTATCTTTTTACCGGCTTTGCCACCGGCGGTAACGTGTTTTTGGAAGACGCGCCGGTCAGCCACATGGAGGCGGTTTGTCATTTGGCGGAAAGAATGGGAGCTTCGCTTGTCGCTGATCAGGAAGGGGTGTACGTTCAGTATCCTGAAAGGGCAGGGGAGTTACCTTTTTTAAGGACGGACGTATATCCCGGATTTCCGACGGATTTACAATCCATTGTACTGGCCGTGCGATGTACCGGTACCGGAACTACTTTGATACGGGAAACAATTTTCGAAGACCGGTTTCACGTTGTGGACGGTTTGAGGAATATGGGGGCGCAAATCCGGATTGTCGACGGACGGAGCGTTTTGGTCAACGGAGTGGAAAGACTACGTGGGACACGCGCTGAGGCGATGGAGCTTCGAGGCGGAGCGGCGCTGGTTGCCGCTGCGGCGGGCGCAAGCGGAGAGACAATCCTGTCGGGGAAACAATTCATCGACAGGGGCTATGAGAATATATGCAGGGATCTTAGGGAGCTGGGGGCGAGGATAGTCAGTGAATAAGAAAGCAAAAAAATGGATTATCATATTATTTTTAATCTTAATGCTGATTGCCGCAGCGCTGTGGGCAGGAAATTACGTGCTCAGCAAGTATCACGTGGAGAATGTTTACGTTGACGGAAACGTGCACTACACGGATGATGAAATCAAGGAAATGATTATGACGGGAGTGTTGGGAGACAATTCCCTGTATCTTTCCCGGAAGTATAAGAACTGGGAAGCGAAGAACGTTCCTTTTATTGACGCGATTACGGTGGAGACGCTTTCGCCGGATACGATCAAGATCACGGTGTACGAGAAAGCACTGGCCGGTTACGTAAAGTATTTGGACACGTTTATGTATTTTGACAAGGATGGATACCTGATCGAAAATTCCAGCGTGAGGACGGCAGGCATTCCTCAAATCACCGGACTGTCATTTTCTTACGCAATCATCGGGCAGCCGCTTCCCGTTGACGACGATAAGGTGTTTGGCGATATTTTGACAATTACCAAACTTTTGAAAAAATACGAATTATCTGCTGATAAAATACAATTTGAAAAAGGCGACGTTACCGTATGCTTTGGCGGAGTGGATGCCAAACTTGGAAACGAGAGGAGCCGATTAGAGGATAAGATCATGAGACTGCGCCAAATTCTGCCGGAACTGGAGGGAAAACGCGGGATGCTTCACATGGAGAATTATGATGAGATGCACGGCAATTACCGGTTCGAACCGACCGAATGAGTCAATATGCGCATAATTTTTGCTAATTTACTAAAAAATTGTTGATTATTTCAGAAAATGATTATATGATGAATTAGATGCTTGTATAAGTAGAGAAAAGGAGGAAGGACCCTTGATCGAAATAAACAATAACGAAGCGGAAGCAGGAGCAAAGATAATTGTCGTAGGTGTTGGCGGAGCCGGAAACAACGCCGTAAACAGGATGGTGGAGGAGGGAATAGACCTCGTTGACTTCATTGGAATGAATACGGATAAGCAGGCGCTTAGACTGTGTAAGGCACCCAGAATCCTTCAGATGGGCGAGAAACTCACGAAGGGACTTGGAGCCGGAGCAAAGCCTGAAGTGGGTGAGATGGCGGCTGAAGAGAGTAAGGAAGAAATCGCTAACGCACTGCAGGGAGCGGACATGGTATTCGTTACTTGTGGTATGGGCGGCGGAACCGGTACCGGAGCTGCACCCGTTGTGGCGAAACTGGCAAAGGATCAGGGAAGCCTTACCGTTGGCGTTGTTACGAAGCCTTTCCGCTTTGAAGCAAAGACTAGAATGAATAACGCATTGGCAGGTATTGAGCGTTTGAAAGAGAGCGTGGACACGCTGATCGTTATTCCTAATGATAAGCTTTTGGAGATCGTGGACAAGCGTACCACGATGCCGGATGCGTTAAAGAAGGCAGACGAAGTTCTGCAGCAGGCAGTTCAGGGCATTACGGATCTGATCAACGTACCTGCGATCATTAATCTGGACTTCGCAGATGTTCAGACGGCCATGAAGAATAAAGGCATTGCCCATATCGGTATTGGGTACGGCGAAGGCGATGACAAGGCAGAGATCGCAGTAAAGATGGCTGTTGAGAGCCCTCTGCTTGAGACCTCCATCCGCGGTGCATCCGACATCATCCTGAACATTTCGGGAGACATCTCCCTGTTCGATGCCAACACGGCGGCAGGATACATTCAGGAAATCTGTGGTGAGGAACTGAACGTTATCTTTGGTGCAAAGTACGATGAGTCCATGAAAGATTCCTGTAGCGTAACCGTTATCGCTACTGGAATTACCGACGGACTTCAGGTTGGATTTAGCAGCAACTTCTCAAAGAAGCCCATGTTCACCCAGCCGATCGCAAGCCCCATGTCCCGTGGCGGAATGGCTCAGCCGCAGATGAATAATCAGATGCCGGTGAATCAGGTTCCGGTTCAGCAGCAACAGCCTGCCACGCCCAGCAAGCCTACCATTCAGGTATCCCAGCCGGTACATAAGCCTGTTGACCTGAAAAGCAACGTAAATGAGAAATCCCTGAAGATTCCTGATTTCCTTCAGAGAAAATAAAACATAAACAATCAGACGTCGAAACTCAGCGGTAAGAAATTTCATCTTACCGCTGTTTTTTTGACAAAATTTTGGAGGGATGAGCCTTATAATGTTGACATGAGGGTTGAGATTTATTATGACGTGCAGTTTTTGATTGTGTTTGTTACGCTCTTTTGCACCTTGCTTCTGGCAAATTTGATGCTGGAACGAACGGCAACTGCTTTTCGGATCGCAGTGGGTGCGGCCGTCGGGGCAGCGGCTTACGTCGCCGTTATCTTTCTTCCCTTAAGAAGCTTTCTAAAGGAAGGATGTTGGTTTTTGGGCATTAGCATGACGGTTTGCCTTGTCTTTTCCGTAAGAAGGTTCAGAAAGATTCTGAAGGTCTTGGAGACATATTGGGTCTGTGGCATGGCATGGGGCGGCATGGTGGCGTTGGCTTATCGGATAGTTTCAAAAGAATGCGGATTGGCTGACGGCACGTTGCTCCTTTTGGGGATCGAGATTATGGTGACACTGTTTGGAAACGTGCTTCTAAGACGCGCGGAAGAAAAAATGGGAAGGAGGGAAGGCCGGGCCAGCGCGGAGATTCACGGAGAAAAATTACAATTCCGGGCATTTGTGGATACGGGAAACTCGCTTTATGAGCCAATCAGCGGGAAACCTGTTTGCATACTGCGGGCGCAGGAAAAGGAACTGCAATGGACGGAGGGAATGCTTTTCAGGGCAGTCCCGTATAAGACGGTGGACGGTCCCAGAGGGATTCTTTGGGCATATTGCGTTCCCAAGCTTTATTTGGATTTGGGTGGTCCCGTAAAATGCGTTGAAAACGCTTTGGTTGCAACTGTGATAACGGATAATGAGGAAGCGTTCGCGGAGTTGATCGTTCATCCTAAGATACTTACGGAAAAGACGATGGGGAAGGAAAAAAGAAAGGGGAGAGAACGGGATCATGCAGCTAACGCTACCGTATGGATTGGGACGACGTTTCAAATGGCGAGAACTGAAAATGCAAAAAATACAGGTGGGAGATCTGTTTTACGTTGGGGGAACCGACGTGCTGCCGCCGCCATTGGAGCCGGCGAAAGAGAGTCAAATGATCGACCAACTGGAGACGGATGAGGCAAAGGAGGCCAAGGCCACGCTGATAGAACATAATCTGCGGCTTGTGGTATACATAGCCAAAAAATTTGATAACACTGGAGTGGGCGTGGAGGACCTGATTTCTATCGGCACAATCGGACTGATTAAGTCAATCAATACTTTCCAACCGAGTAAAAACATAAAGCTTGCCACATACGCTTCCCGATGCATTGAAAATGAAATTTTAATGTACCTTAGAAGAAATAATAAGACGAGACTTGAGGTTTCTTTTGATGAACCGTTAAACGTTGACTGGGATGGTAATGAACTGCTTCTCTCAGATATTTTGGGAACGGAAGAAGACGTGATTTATCGCGACATAGAGAATCAAGTGGAGCGTAGTCTGCTGAAAAAAGCGTTGGCGAAATTAAATGACAGGGAGAAACTGATCATCAGCCTGCGGTATGGTATTGGGACCAAGGACGGCATCGAAATGACGCAGAAAGAGGTCGCGGAACTTCTGGGGATTTCTCAATCGTACATTTCAAGACTGGAAAAGAAAATAATGAAACAATTAAAGCGGGAATTGAGTTGAAACAAGTTGGCAAATACGGGAAAAACGGTTATAATGAGGAAAGGTCGTGAAATCATGAAAACAGCCTAAGGAGGCCTGCACGGATGATCAACAGGGAAGACATTCTGTCCATGGAGTATTTGAAGAAAACGGAATACACCGGATGCCATCAAGGAATGAGATATCGCTTGGAAAAAAGGGAAACGGAGGATGACAAAGTCCTTCTTGTCACGGTATGGCCGGAGCCGTTCAATTATTTTACCACGCCCGAGGATCAGAAGACAACGAATCAGTTTTCCTTTGATGAGGATGGGGTTGTGGATGCCATCGCGTGGATGAATGACCTATTGTTTGAACAAAAGGACCGTTGGGATGCGGCGCCAAAGAACTGGGATTCCTATTCGTTTTGAGTACAAAGGCTTTGAATTAGCATATATCGAAATAGTAAGACGACGTATTACAAAAGGAGAAAGCAATGAACGTTGCAGCATTTTCCGGCGCTGGCACGCCGAAGAGCAAAATGATCTATCACGAAGATCTGACGAAATTTCACGTGGGAACGATGGCGGATCACGCGTATTTTATACCCTTTGCAAAGGGACAGGATCCTTTTTTGCCCAGAGAAGAATCCTCCTTTTTTTGCCTGCTAAACGGTGACTGGAGATTCCGGTACTATCCTAGCATCATGGATTTGGAGGACGATTTCCTTCAGGCAAAACGATGGATGAGCATTCCGGTGCCTGCAAACTGGCAGCTTCATGGTTACGATAAGGCTCAGTATACGAACGTGGTTTATCCCATTCCCTTTGATCCGCCGTACGTGCCGGACGACGTTCCGGTTGGAGTGTATCAGACGGACTATGAATATCACGAGGACGGCCTGCAAAGAATTCTTGGGTTCGAGGGCGTGGACAGTTGCCTGTACCTGTACGTAAATGATGCGTTTGCAGGTTATTCCCAGGTGGCGCATCACACAAGCGAATTTGACGTAACGGAGTTTTTAAGGGAAGGCAAAAATCAAATTACCGTTGCCGTGTTAAAATGGTGTGACGGAACGTATCTTGAGGATCAGGATAAGATCCGGCTTTCCGGTATTTTTCGTGACGTTTACGTTCTTTCAAGACCGAAGGAGCGTCTGGATGATTATCGCATAAAGACTTTGTTGAACCTTAAGGAAGACAAGGCAACGCTGGAGGTAAAACTCCAAGGTGCAAGAGCGTCTCTCCGATTGTATAACCCGGAAGGCAAACTGATACTGGAAGCGGATGCAAAGGATGGCGTCACGGCTTCTTATGAGATCGCAAGCCCCATGCTCTGGTCCGCGGAATTGCCAAGACTTTATCGCCTGGAGATTGAGACAAAGGATGAGATCATTGGAGAAAAGGTTGGATTCCGGAACGTGGCGGTGGAAAACGGCGTGATCCGCGTCAACGGACAGCCATTGAAGATCCGGGGCGTAAACAGGCACGACAGCTATCCGGATACCGGTTACGTTGCATCCATTGATCAGATGCGCATGGATCTTGTTATGATGAAAAGGCATAACGTCAATGTAATCCGCACGTCCCATTATCCGAACGCACCCATGTTTTATCAGCTGTGTGATGAGTATGGTTTTTACGTGATTGATGAGGCGGACGTGGAGGCGCACGGGTGCGTTGACGTGTTTAACGATTTTAAGTGGAGTGCCAATAACGGATATAACGGCATTGCGCTTTTGGCCAGTGACAAACGCTTTCATGAGGCTATTTTGGACCGAGAAAGATTATTGGTTGCGAGGGACGTAAATCGCCCCTGTGTAATCTTTTGGTCACTGGGAAATGAATCTGGATACGGAACGAATTTCCGTGACGGCGCGCTCGAGATCAAGCGCATGGATGACACAAGACTTGTGCATTACGAGAGCACGCATCACTTGGATAATACCTCCACGGACGTGCTTGACATGGTTTCTCAGATGTACACTGCGCCGGATGCCCTGCCGGACATTCTGGAGAAGGATCCCAGACCGTTTATTCTCTGCGAATACTGTCATGCCATGGGAAACGGCCCTGGAGATCTGGAAGCGTACCGTGACGTATTTTACGGGGACGACCGCTTTGTCGGCGGACTAGTCTGGGAGTGGTGCGACCATGGTCTTCCCACGGGTAAGACGGAAGACGGCCACGTTCAGTATGGGTACGGCGGTGACTTTGGCGAGAGACATAACGACGGGAATTTTTGCATGGACGGACTTTGCTATCCGGACAGAAGACCGCATACGGGTTTGCTGGAGGTAAAACAGGTTTATCGTCCCGTGCGGGTTTATTGCTCTAAGAAGCCGGGCACGTTTGAAATCCAGAGCTTTCTGGCATTTGCTGATGCAGGAGATTTTCTCGACGGAAGCTATGAGTTTACGAACGGCGGTGAAGTGATCGGCCGCGGAACGTTTGGCTTCCAAGTAAAACCGCTTGGAAAGACGGAGATTCAAATTGACGTTCCAAAGGATCTGATGAAAGCAAAGGAAGCCTACGTACGCTTTACGTTCCATGCAAAAAATGACGAGGCATGGTGCGAAAAGGGATATGAGGTTTGCTTTGATCAGTTGCCGCTCGCAGACGAAGGGGATGACATGGACGCGTCGGAAACCGCGGAAGAAGGCGCTTTGGATAAAGCAAAGGGACACGTCCGGACGGCGGCAGAGCCCTCGCTTTCTGAGAAAACGGATGCATATTTTATCCGTGCTGGAAAAGTGCTTTACCATTTTGACAAGAGAACCGGAACGTTTTCTTCCATCAAGCTGGGGGGCAAGGAGCTTCTTGACCGTCCGCTGCAGTTCAACTTCTTCCGCGCGCCGGTAGACAATGACAACATGCGCGGCGAGTGGTATCGGGCCCACTTAAATGATTACGACGTAAAGGTTTATTCCGTTCATGCAGAGAAGTCTGAGCAGGTCGTGACCATTACCGTGCAGGAATCCTTTGGATGGAGCATGTATCAGCCGTTTTATAAAGGAACTACGCGATATGAGATCAGCGGCGACGGAAAGATGCGCATCATCAGTGAGGGAGAAACTTCAAATAAGGTGACGTTCCTTCCAAGATTTGGCATCCGCCTGTTCCTTGACAGAAGCTTTGATGACTTTACCTATTTGGGATATGGGCCTTATGAAAGCTACGTGGATAAGCATCAGGCGTCCTATTTTGGCAGATTCTCATCCAAGGTGGCAGATTCGCATGAAGACTATATTAGACCGCAGGAGAACTCTTCCCATTACCACTGCAGCAAAATGAGGATTTGCAATGATGACGCAACGATTACGTTTACTGCGGCCAATCCTTTTTCCTTTAACGTCTCGGAATATACGCAGGAAGAGCTTGCGGGGAAACGCCATAATTATGAGCTTGAAAAATGCGGAAGCACGGTAGTATGCGTGGACGGCATGATGGCAGGCGTCGGATCTTCAAGCTGCGGTCCCGCGCTGGCGCAGGAGTATCGCATTCCGTTACCGGACGTTCGTTTGGATCTCACGATGGAGATTCAGTAACGAAAAGCATGCAAATGATTCAAGACGACGATTTCGCCGCGGAGGGCGCTGATACATGGATTCTTTGAAAGGTATTTGCAGCGAGTTCCTAAAGGGCAGGATTTTGTCTGTGGAACCTTTGGGAGACGGTCATATAAACGACACCTACCGCGTCAGGACCGAAGACGGTGATTTTGTGTGTCAACGCGTTCGCAAAACCATGAACGTGACTGCTTTAGAGTACAATTACGTCCTGTATTCCGAGGCATGTGATAAAGCCGGGTGGAGTTATCCAGCTTGGCTTAAAACGCGCGCGGGTAAGTATTTTTATACGGATCAAAAGGATGAACGATGGAGAATGTATCCCTTGATCAGGGGCGACGTGCAAGCGCCGCCTCTGGCAAGGGACGTTCTTTTTTCATGCGGTCAGGGGCTCGCAAACATGCACAAAATCCTGCAAACGCTTGCAGCGTCTCCGAAGGCTGTCTATCCTAAGCTTCACAATTTGGAACAGTATTATGAGATTTACGAAAATCTTCTTCACAGTAATGATCACCTGGAAGAACAAAGGAATGCCGCAATCGAGGGGAAGATCCGGGAAGGGATCCGTGAGTTTCGAAAGCTCTCTTTGGACAGGACAAAGGTGGTTCACGGCGACGCGAAGCTAGCCAACATACTATTTCAGGATGGGAAGGTAAAGGCATTTCTTGATCTGGACACGGTGATGCAAGGCTCATTGCTTGAGGATGTTGCAGACTGCATTCGTTCCAGTTGCATTGTGGACGGGACGTTTGATGAAGCGGCAGCGAGTCAACTGGTGCGGGGATACGCTAGCGAAGCCTCTGGTTTGATTAATGAGAAAGAATTGCGGCTGTTACCCCAAGTATTCCGGAAAATCTGTTTTGAATTGGGGCTTAGGTATTATACGGATTCGATCGCTAAAGAAAAAGTATTTAAGGAAAAATATCCAGGTTATCGTCTGGAAAAGGCGAAAGGATATTTCTTCCTGAAAGGAGCGATAAGTGACTTCGTCGGATGAATGGTTTCAAAAGGCACTTTCCCGTTTTACCATTGAATTTGCGGCTGGCGATGCCATAAGGGCGTTGGCTGACAAAGGGTGTACGGTGGAGGAAATCCATGAAAGATTAGCGTTTCCCATCGCCCGTGAGAAAATTGGTGAGCTTGTCTGGGCACGTTATCTGGATCAGGGAACGATCTGTCTGCAGGATCCAGGCCGGCAGGAGGAAAAGGTGGTAACCTCATATGAGAAGGTGCAGGATGCTTATGGAAAGGTAAGCTTCCGGCAGGTTCGAAGATCCATCCGGTTATCGGGAGAATACGTAGCTTGTGATTTTGGGAAAAGACTGTATCAGAACCGCGAAGATTTTGGTAAATGGCTGGAGGGCTTGGAAGCCAAGGATCGCGAGTACGTGAAGGGCCTGCCGTGGCCGCTGGAAACCGTATGGCATAAAAAGGATGCCAGAATGGAGCGCATCATGCAGTCAAATAACCGCGCATGACGCGAAGGGCATTCTTTTCCAAACGCGATACCTGAGCCTGGGAAATGCCGACCATTTCGGCAACTTCCATCTGCGTTTTTCCCTCGAAAAAGCGAAGGCGGATGATTTCACGCTCGCGTGCGTTCAGCTTTTTTATCGCGTCGCTCAGGGAGAGATGCTCAACCCAGGTATCCTCCTTGTTCTTTTTATCGCTGATTTGATCCATGACGTACAGGGCGTCACCGCCTTCCGTATAGACGGGCTCATAGAGACTCATGGGACTTTGGATGGAGTCCATGGCGTAGACGACGTCTTCCTTTGAGATGCCGATCTCACTGGCAATCTCTTCGATGGTGGGATCCTTTTGGTTACGCTTTATCAGCGCATCGCGGGCCTGGATCGCCTTGTAGGCCGTATCCTTCAAGGACCGGGAGACGCGAAGGCCGGAGGCGTTATCGCGGAGAAAACGCTTGATCTCCCCAAGGATCATGGGCACGGCATAGGTGGAAAACTTTACGCCGAGCGTCACGTCGAAATTATCAATGGCCTTGATTAGGCCAATGCAGCCGATCTGAAACAGATCATCCACGTTTTCATTTGCGGACGGAAAGCGTTTGATCACGCTAAGTACCAGTCTCAGATTGCCTTCGATAAACTTTTTCCGAGCCTGTACGTCCCCGGTCTGGATGCGTGAGAACAGTTCCTCTTTTTCCGCGCTTGTAAGAAGCGGCAGATTAGCAGTATTAACGCCACAGATTTCAACTTTTCCAATAGCCATGAAAGCCCCCAAAAGATTTTGTATCGTCATCTTTTGTAGGGATACTTACAGTATTGGCAGATATGAAAAGATTAAACGTATCGGAAATAAAAAAAGGAGAAGAACGCATGGAGAGATTACGGGATAAGGTAGCGATCGTGACGGGAGCGAATTCCGGAATGGGACTGGCTACGTGCCGCGCATTTCTTGACGAAGGAGCGACGGTCATCATGCTTTGCAGGAATGAAAAGCGTGGGAAGGAAGCTTATGCAAAGCTTACGGAGGACGGAAATTCCAGAACGTATCTCAAGCTGTGCGACCTTGGGGATTATGCATCCATTCGTTCCTTTGCAAAAGAGGTGAAGGAGCAATTTGGAAAAATTGACGTGCTTGTGAATAATGCCGGTTTTATTTCCCTAGACAGACAGGAGACGAAGGAAGGGCTGGAAAGGCAGTTTGGCATCAATCACGTTGGACATTTTCTCTTGACGATGGAGCTTCTCGAACGGATGGGAGAGGGAGGCCGCATTGTCAACGTCGCCTCGGGCGCCCATAAGGTGGGAAAGATTTACTTCGATGACGTCAATCTGCACAAGGGATTTAACGTCATCAAGGCATATGGCCAGAGCAAACTGGCGAACGTATTGTTTACCCGCGAATTGGCAAAGCGCGTTGCAGACAAAGGCATTACCGTGAATTGCTGTCATCCGGGCGCCGTTGCGACAAACATTGGAATCGATCGCGAAACTGGCTTTGGCAAAACGATTACGGGACTTCTAAAACCGTTCTTTCAGACACCGGCGGAAGGCGCGCGAACGGCAATCTTTCTTGCGACGGACGAATCCGTCCGAAACGTCACGGGGGAATATTTTTATAAATGCAAAGTGGCGCCTTCCTCAAAGAGATCGAAAGACGCCGTACTTGCAAAAAAACTATTTGAATTTAGCGAAGAATTAGTTGGCTTTCGCCTTACTTAGGAACGCCCTTCAGCGTTACCGTATTGGTTTCTTCATTTTGATTCTCGGAATTATCCCGGGCCCTGATCAGGAAATAATAAGTTTTTCCTGATTCGAGGCCGTCAATGGTTGCCTGATAAGGATAAACCTTGGGACCAACGCCGTTTTCATAGCCATCGCCCATCTCAGGTAACAGAATCATCGACTCTGCGTTCTCTAAATTTGGATCTTTCTTGAAATCAAAGGGCTTTGTCTGATAGTAGAGCACGTAGTCAACGTGATTTCTGTCTAGGGCCACGTCCCAGCGGACGATCACGCCCTTGCTGACGGGAACCACCTGCTGGATGCCGACGCGCGGGGTTGGTGCCTCGGGAGGCCATGCCGTGGAAGGGTTGTAGGTGTTGTTCCATGCGGGAGCGGTGACGTCTTCCTTAGATTCATGATTAATGACAAAATCATTGACCAGTACGACGCCGCCATCCGTGATATAATGCATAAATCCGGCCTCTTCCTGTGCCAGGTTCATGTCCTCCGTCAAGACGTCTAACCCGATCTCAGAGGTGCCGAGCAAGGTCTCCTTTAGGTGATATTCTTCAGGCCCTTCCGCGTAACCAAGGGAGAGAACCTGGAAACCGTCCGGCCTGGCTGCTTCTGCTGCAAGTCTGGGCATGTAATTATATCGGTTGTCTGCAGAATATCCCTCATAGAAAAGAACCGTGGAATTGGAGTCGAGATGATAGCTCTCGTACATTACGTAATCCACGTATTCGCGGGGATTATACTTAAAATGCGGCAGCTGTGGATTGTAAAAGAAGATGCCGCGGTTTTGCAGGACAAGCTTGTCGGGATACTTTTCTTTCAGACGTTTGGTGAAATCCCGGACGCCTGCGGCAGTCCACTCAAATTTTGTCTTGTTTTCGCTGGTATCGTCGGTGTAGATATTAGGAGCGCAGGTATCAATCGTATCAAGGAACAGACCGTCGCATCCAAGACCACGCCCGTAATCGTCCGTGAGAATTTCGCGGATGCCGGGAATACGGTCGTTTCCGTCGATCGTCATCTGGTCCAGGGCATCAAACCACGTGGGATCTCCAATGTTCGTGAAGGCACAGTTGAAGATTGGGTTGATGTCAGGTTTTCCGTCAAAATTATTGTCGTCCAAAAAATAGGAGGCATATCCGGAACCACCGGGAGAAGCTTTTCCCTTCAAATCAATGCCGTCGAGAGAGGTGGTTCCGGCAGGACGGGGATCCACCCGGGGACCGCTTCCGTCACCGGTAAAGCGCGAGTCGGCCAGCATCTGCTCAGGCGTCATGCCGGCAGTGCGAAGATCCTCTCCGATGGCGATGTATCCGAGCACGATCGTTCCGCTGGCACGGATCTGCTGGATCTGATCGCGGGTGATGTTCCCCATTTTCGGATGCAGGATCACGACTTCATATTGCTTGGCTTCATTGATGATGCTTTGATTTAATGCCCCGTAATAGATCATGTAGGAGGATTTCTTGTCATAGGTAAACTCCTGCACGGGAGGAAGCGGCGTAAAGAGCGGACCGGGAGCAATGGTTGGTGCCGGCGTTTTTGACGGATCCTCCGAAGGGACAATGGCACAAGAGGTAAGCGTTACTGCGGTAATCAGTGCCAGGATTGCAGACAACGCAGATCTTTTTTTCATTTCCTTCGCCTTTCAGACAATAAAGTGTTACGGTAATTCTCCGCAACTATAATATTATAGCACGTGGGACAAAAAAAGGGAAGAGTCTGGAAAAAAGGCGGGCGGCGAAAGAGAACGGAATTGACCGTGGTTTCGGGTTTTGATATACTGAATGGAGCAGAATTTGTATACGTAAATGGTCATGAGAAAGGAAGGACGGGGCAGGAATCATGAAAATAAAGACAAAGCATATGAGTTATGATGAGGTCGCCGGTCTTCGCTCATGGGAACGCAAAAAACCAAGAAAGCCTTCCAAAGTATTGGCAGGGATCGCTCGCATTGCCCTTAAGGGGGAACTCAGGGAAATAAGGTTTTCCTGTGAGAGAATTGACATGGATCGGGCGGGAGACGGCCCGTGGATGATCCTGATGAATCACTGCAGCTTTACGGATCTTGCCATCGCCTTTGAAGTGCTAAAAGGAAAGCCGTTTAGTATTGTATGTACGAAGGATGCGCTGGTTGGTAAGGAAGCTCTCATGAGACTGTTGGGCGCCATTCCGACGTGCAAATTTGTAACTGACGTGACGCTCATCTCGGACATGGATTATGCGTTAAACGTCAATCATACAAGTGTTCTTATGTATCCGGAAGCAGGTTATTCCCTGGACGGAACTGGAACCAGAATCCCTGAAAGACTGGGCGTGCTTCTCAAAAAACTGAAGCGCCCCGTGGTGATGATCACCTCCTATGGAGCCTTTACGAGAGATCCCCTTTACAATAATCTTCAAAAGAGAAACGTAAAGGTTTCCTGTAAGATGAAGTGTCTGTTCACGCCGGACGAGCTCGCCAATACAAAGGTAAAGCAGATCAATGAAGTCCTGGAGGAGGCGTTTACTTTTGACTATTTTAAGTGGCAGCAGAAGAATGAAATTGAGATAGATGAACCCTTCAGGGCGGACGGTCTTAACAGGATTCTGTATAAGTGCCCGCACTGCATGGCGGAGGAAACGACGGAAGGTAAGGGAATTCACTGGAAATGCAATTCCTGCGGGGCAACGTATGAGCTTGACGCGTATGGAAGGCTAAAGGGCGTGAACGTGGAACCGAAGTTTACTCACGTTCCCGATTGGTTTGCGTGGGAACGGGAGAAGGTAAAAGAAGAGATTGAAAGTGGCAAGTGCCTGCTCAACCTTCCCTGCGACATTGCGATCCTAAAGGATTCCAAGGCTTTATATATGATTGGATCGGGTACGCTTCGTCATGACGCGAACGGTTTTGTGCTTGACGGATGCGAGGGAAAGCTTCATTATGAGCAGGCGCCGGGCGCATCCTACAGCGTGAATGCGGATTACTATTGGTATGAGATCGGTGACGTTGTATCCATTGGGACGAATGATTGTTTATATTATTGTTTTACCAAGGGACGCGACGTGGTTGCAAAGACAAGGCTTGCGGCGGAAGAACTCTACAAGCTCTCCAAGAAAAAGGAGCCACGCGGTAATGGTGAGGTTTAAGGGAAGAAAGGTGGAATTACGTTCATGAAAAGAATAAAAAAAATGACGTTGTGTTTTCTGGCGGTCCTGATTCTTTGCATTGCCGGATGTTCCGACGTGGGACCCGTGAAGTATGGTGATCCGTCAGACGAATCTTCGGATAAGAGTGGTTCAAAGGAAAAGGTGGAATTTTCGGATGAATATCTGGTCGGGTTTGATTTCGGGGGATTAAGCTGGGGGGATTTCTACGATTGCATCAGCGTCCGGGTCATCATCTGTACGAATCGTGACGTGCTGGTATTTGGCAAAAAAATGGAAGAGGTCCATCGGAGGGATGGAGAGCTTGAGCAGATTGCCAAGCTGACGCTCACGGAGGAACAGTATTCCAACATAGAGAAAATTCTTGACCGTAAGAAATTATACAATATGAAGATTCAATCCGATAAAGACGTGTTGGACGGAAGCTCCTATTCTTTGATCCTGTATGACAAGGATGAAAACGTGGCAAAGGTTTGCGGTGCTTATGAGCCGACGACAAAGGCTTTTTTGAAGATGTATGACGGCGTCAACGATAATCTCCCGAAGGAGGAACTTCGTACGGTACGGAATGAATACGTGGAAGCCGTTCGCAGGTTTGAAGAACCTGATCCGGTAGTGGAGAAAAACTGTTATCAGGCCTATGGCGATTACCTTTCGACCGTAGAGGAATGGGGAAGGTTTCTTCTGATTGACGTCGACGGGGACCAAAACGATGAATTAGTTTTAACAAACTATAATCCGGAACAAGGCGCGGAAGGTACGCAGCGATACGTGATCGCTGACTGGCAGGAGAACGAGCTCGTCGTAACGGAGTACGACGGAGAGACCTCAAAGATGCCTCTGAGTGAGACGGGGTATCAGCGGAAGGACGTTATGCTCGCGATCCTCCGGATCGAAAGCGAAAGATACGTCGAGGACGTTACGCAGAGAGAAAGGACCATGTTTTACCTGGTTTCCTGCCATGCCTGGTTAGAGGAAAACAGGAACGGTGAATTAGGGGAAAGAGTTGATGCGATGGAGGATTACCAGATCGTGTCTAATCTTGGAGATACAACGGATGATTCCCGCTTAAATGAAAATGGTTCGCTAGAGTATTTCCTATTCCGGATGCCTAAATCGGAAGTGATCAGGTTTTACGGGGAAGTGATTGGGAAAGAGAGAACCTACGAGACGGGAAGCGACGGCTCCGCCGAGACCGGCGTTTATTGTGGGGAGGATGGATGGCTATACGTCAATAGAGGGGATGACGCCGGATATTACGTTACGGTGGATGATTTTGAAAAGAAAGAAAACGAATGCATTGTCCATGCATCCGTTTGGAATTCGTCCATGAATGATCGCCTGGCCGACGTAACGGTAACCCTTACGCCGACCGGAGGCAAGTATGGCTACGTATTAAAGGACTATGTGTTACAATAGCTTTCTTAACTGCTTGAACTGTTTGTGAGTCTGTTCCCAAATAATTTCTCCGTCTTTGCCAAAGTTCAGGCCAAGGAGCATCTTATAACCGATTTCGGAGTCGCTTGCATCCGAGAGAACGGTGCGGAATACCTCCTCTTTACCCTTGATTAAATCCTTGCATTCGGAGAGCGCCTGAGCGGAGAAAAGGCCGTCCGCCGGAGTCTTTTTTGTGGCTCCCGAAGCTTTCTTAGCGGGTTCCGGGGCTTGTTTCGCAGGTTCCGAAGTTTTCTGTACGACTTCCGGGGTTGCTGCTTTCTGGACTTTGGCAGGTTTACGCTTTGGCTTTACTCCAAAGCCTTCGTTCCAAGCACAGTTTTCGTCAAGAGAAGAGGGGGCCGTTTCGCCACTTAGGATCACAACCTTTTCCTTTCCGGCTGACTTGGACAGGGAACCGTATAAAAAGCCTTTTTCGAAGCCGGAATCACTCTTTGGAAGCGTCTTGACCTCGAGCTTTGCATTGATTTTTGTGAGCATTGGGAGCATGCTGACGGGAAGTACGCCGTCCTCCCTCGTGATTAAGAATATCTGATCCTTTGCCGTTAAGGCCAACAGTTCATTCATCTGTCCTTCCTGAAACTTGGACAGAATCTCCATTTCGATCACTAGTATCATTTCTTTTTCCTCCGTAAGCAAATTCTCAAAATACGTCTAATGACATTTTATCATTTTCCCGTGACCATGCAAGTGTCTTTTTTGATTGAAATTAACCAGTACCTTTTTTGACTAAAATCAACTAGCGCGGCAAAGTTGGAATTCCTTTGCCTTCTTTTGGCATCCATGGTAATATGGAATGGTAAATGAAAACGGAACGTCAGGGTGGAAGAGGTAAGGCATCATGATAAGAAAAGCAAAGAAAAAAGATTTATCACGCATAGCGGAGATACAGGTATTTAACTACCGATTGTATTTTTATCCCATTTTTCAGAGTGACGCGTATTATTTTTCCGAATTACGGGTTCCGACGCTCATGCGGGATTATGAAACGGAGCTTGACAGCCTGTACGTATATGATGACGGGGTCGTCAAAGGTTTTATAAAAATTGAAGGTACGTATATTGCGAGATTGTTTGTTGAGCCGATCCTTCAAAATGCTTCGATCGGTACGCGGCTTCTGGAATATGCAGTGAAGGAATGCCACGCGGACCATCTTTGGGCACTGGAAAAAAACGTAAAGGCCATTCGTTTCTATGAAAGAAATGGCTTTGCCTCTACGGGAGAAAAGAAACTGGAAGAAGGCACAACGGAATACCTCATACTCCTAAAAAGGGAAACTGGCGCATCAGCAAGCATTCAGGGGGCGGGCACGGAAAAATGAAAATATTAGTGATAGGCGGCACCAGGTTTTTTGGCATTCCCATGGTCCAGGAGCTGTTGGAAAAAGGGCATGACGTAACCATTGCCACGAGGGGACTTACTCTGGATGAGTTCGGGGATGAGGTACGAAGGATCATATTTCAAAGAACGGATGAACAAAGCGTGAAGGAAGCGCTGTCCGGCACGCATTATGACGTCGTCATCGATAAGATTGCTTATTGCTCAAAGGACGTAAGGTACGTGATGGAAGCCTTGGACTTTGATAAGTACATATACATGTCTAGCACGTCGGTATATGACCCGAAACGCGTGAATACGGTTGAGGAAGACTTTGACGGGACGGCGCCGGAATTGATCTGGTGTGACAGGTCAGCCTTTCCGTATGAGCAGATCAAGCGGCAGGCGGAATATGCCCTGTGGCAGGAATACCCCCAAAGGAATTGGATCGCTGTCAGATATCCCTTTGCGATCGGGAAAGATGACTACACAAAAAGACTGCGATTTTACGTGGAGCACGTGATGAAGGGCATTCCCATGAAGATTGACAACGTGGATTGTCAAATGGGATTTATCCGGTCTGACGAGGCTGGGAAGTTTTTGGCATTTCTTGTAGATAAGGATTATCGCGGGGCCATCAATGGAAGCGCGGAAGGGACGATCTCGATTCGCGAGATCCTGGACTACGTTGAGAAGAAAACGGGAACAAGAGCCGTGATCAGCGAGGACGGCGAGGAAGCGCCCTATAACGGAGAGCCTGAATATAGCATTAACACGGATAAGGCAAAGGCCTTGGGTTTTGAATTTTCGGTTCTAAAAGATTGGATCTATGAGCTTTTGGACTACTATATGGAGGGACTAAGACGTGACGTGGGATGAAGAGAAAAGAAAGATTCTCAGCCGGTTTCCCGGGGTATCCATTGTATGCGGGACGGCAGGAGGAGAAGCCAGGACGGAGGTTTATGGTGTCTCTGACAAAGAGAGTGGCACGTCGGTAGAGCGGGATACGGTTTTTCCGGGATGTTCCGTCTCGAAGTTTGTCACTGCACTCATTGTCATGAGAATGCAGGAATCAAAAATGATCGATATTGACTGCAAAGTCAATGATTACCTGCGTCAATGGAAGCTTCTTACTCCGAATGGAAAACTAAGCGAAGCAACGATCCGGTCAATCCTTTGTCATACGGCTGGGATCGTGGATGATGAGGATGGGTTTTGCGGATGGCGCAGGGAGGATCCGGAGATTCGTCTGGCAGACGTATTGGATGGCACGACAAAGTATAATCAACGCCCTGTGGTGGCTGAAATGCCGTTAGGGATGTTTTTTGAGTATTCAGATGCCGGTTATTGCGTCCTGCAGCAAATGATAGAGGACGTGACGGGCAAGGCATACGATGAAGCCGCGAAGGAGATGGTTTTCAAAAGGTTAGGTCTTTCAAACACCTTCTTTGCAACGCCGCAGAACGTTGCGGATTATCAGGCGAAAATGACAACGGGATATGACGAGGAGGGCAACCCCATCCCAGGGAGATTTCCCGTCATTCCTGATCTCGCCGCATCCGGACTATGGAGTACGGGGGAGGAGCTTTTGACGATCGCCTCGGAGTTTTCCCTGGCGCTTCAAGGGAAAAGCACGTTTTTACGGAGAGAGACGGCGCTGGAGATGATAAAACCTGTGGAGAAGTTTACGTGGACCGGTCTGGGCGTTTTCCTGGAAGGCGAGGAGACGGTAGTTTCCAGAGGCTGGGGAGAGAATGGACAGTGCATGATAAAGCTGGACGTTCGCACCGGAGAGATCTGTATTGTCATGACGAACGCGAATCCGGGAGTAGATCAGGCAGACTCTGGAATAGAATGGTTAGTGAATCATTCCATGACGATGAACAAACGCGGAAACTAACGTGACTGGTGAGAAAGGGGCAGGGATGCCATGACGGATTTTACGACGATTACGGCCTGTGGGGAATGCTGCACGGGCTGTTCAAAAAAGATTCAAGGTTTATGCCCGGGATGCATCGAGGCCGACGGACGCGTTCCGGAATGGTCAGGATCAGGCAGGTGCAAGATACATGCCTGCGCCAGGGAGCATGGCGCACAATTTTGCGGCCTCTGCAAGGAATTTCCGTGTGAGAAGCTTCCCGCAATGATTCCTTGGAATGCCAATGCCATTGAGCATTTGACCGCGTTAAGGGATGAGTACGTTAATCAAAAATGACGCAAATAGGTATAGAGCACGTAGCCAGGGGTGCATATGAAAATAACGATTGAACGTCTGCTTTCGAAAGATAAGGATATAGAAAAACTATACTCAATACACTTTCAGAAGTCGGTATCTAGATATGTTTCCATATCGGAAAATTATTTCGATTACGTTACCGGAACGGAAGGTGTTTATTACTATAAAATCATTGCTGATGGAGCCCTTGTCGGTGGTATCCATTGCGAGATGGACGGCGAGTTGCTGTATCTCGGTATCTGCATCGATGAAAAACGTCGCCGACGTGGAATGGCTGAAGCGGCGCTGAAGCAATTGTTTTCCGTATTGCCGGATAACTTAAAGAAGATAGAAGTAAGTATAGATGAAACTAACAAGCCTTCGCTGGCGCTATTTGAAAAAATCGGTTTTGTTCAGACAAATAAAGAAGATGAATTAATAACGTATTGTTATGTGTTGCATTGACAATTCAATTTTGTCGGGATGGTTTGATTCATTGCAATTAGCAAGGTAATCACCACTCGGAATTATTTATTATAAACGGGACGGGATTCCCAAGACAACTTCGCTTGCCTAAGAAGGAAAAGTGGAATCCAGGCAAGTAAAAAAGCGAGATACTACTTGCCTGAGAGGAAAAAGAGGCTTCCAGGCAAGTAAAAAAGCGAGATACTACTTGCCTGAGAAGGAAAACTGGCTCCCAGGCAAGTGGAAAAGTGAGGAAATACTTGCCTGAGAAGGAAAAAGGGGCTTCCAAGCAAGTGGAAGAGTGAGGCACGAATTAAGGAGGGGGAAGGTATGATTCGTTACATTGATTACATAACGCCGAAAGAGTACATGGAGTTAAGGAAGATTGTTGGCTGGGTTCAATTTCCGCTGGAAGAAGCGAAAGCATGCATTGACAATGCTTATATGGTTCTTTGCGTCAGGGATGATGACAAGGCGATTGGCGTGGTGCGGCTTTTGTGGGATGGCGGATACATTGCTTTTTTGTCGGACGTGATAGTGATTCCCGAATATCAGGGACAGGGGATTGGAAGAAAGCTTGTGGAAGCATGTCTTCAAAAACTGAAAAATGACTTGAAGCCGGGATATAAGGTGAAAATCACGCTGAATTCAGCAAAAGGTAAGGAGCCCTTTTACGAGAAGTTTGGATTTAAGGAACGGCCAAATGAAGATTCGGGTGCAGGCATGGATCAATGGATCATAAAAGAGTGAAACGCGCAGTAGCAGGCATAGATTCGATTGACGATGACATAGATTCAAGGAGGTATGGCAGGATGGATGATATTCTTAGCATTCCCTATGACTATTCCGGATACGATCTGGTATTTGAAGAGGGTACCACGGATCCGGGGATCTACTCTGAAATTACGGAGCTGATCACCAATCATCAATTTGACGTTACCGGCATGGAAGAGTATGTCGCGCTGACGGAGGATTCCACGGAAGACACTTTTTTTGAATTCTATGACGCGTGGATCGAACGGCTGACGGAAGAAGGGTTTCTAACGGAATTGAACTGCTCCGTTGACGTAACTGCTTTTGTGGTTGCTGTAAACGGAATCCTTAACGGCATTGGTTCACCGAACGTGCTTGATGTCTTGGCAACCATAAATCGATACCGCTCAGAAGTATCCAAGTATAGTTTTCAGGGAAAACCGGTGGGAGAAGATTTCAAATATGATGTCTTGGAAGCGAACGTCGTGGCCGCGGAACTCCGGAAAATCGGTTACGAGCTGATCGCCTTTTTCAACGGCAGCGACAATGACGTGAAGGCGATCCTTCCCATGGATAAGATTCAAGTCATGCAGGAATTGGAGGGCAGGATCAAATAACCATGAGAGTGGATGCGTGAGGATGCATGATAGACGTGAAAAAGGAAAATTTACGTTAAAAGGGCTGGTACCCGACGAGATTTGCGGGTACCAGCCATATTTTTATTCTTCCACCGGGAAGTAGATCTGATATCTTTCGTAACCAATGTTCTTGAGGGGGATAAACTTGATCCCGACGTCCTGGAAACGGGTTTTGAAGGTATCCTTCCAGGATCCCCACTCGCGTTCGTTGTCATGGGTAAGAAGCTCCGTCAGCTCATGACCTTTTAAGTGAAGCGTACGTTCTGCGTCAGAGAGTCCTGCAAGTGCGATGGGGCCGTAAGAGAAGGCGTAATAGTTGTCAGAGCCTTCCAGCTTTGTCGCATAGAGATCTAAGGGAAGCCAAATGCAGATTTCATCATCATTCCTGAAGGTGCGTCTCAGGCGGATAAAGCCGTCTTTTTCCAGAGCGGTTGTATCGGTGATCTCGCCATTGACCGTGAGCTCAGCTTTTCTCTTAAGCCACTTGGGGAGTCTTAAGCAAAGGGTGAACTCCGTTTCCTTTTCCAGAGAAACCTTGAAGCACTGCTTCATGACGTCGGGCTGATGCGGGTAAATGTGCGTGTTTTCGCCAACGGCCTGAAGGGCGGAGGAGGTGCTGGAGGAATGGAAGCTTCCGCTCAAGGTATCCCTGCGCTGATGAAGAGTGACGCTTGTTCCGTTTACTTCAAACATTGCCCTGCTGGCTGCGTAAACACCCACGTAGATCTGATCGCCATCCTGGTAATAAAGATATCTGTTATGTGCCGCATTGGCCTGAACAAGCGTACCGTGGCAGCAGAAGAAATCAGAGAATTTCTGTCCCCAGCCTTTCCGGAGTCCTGCAGACATGGGAAGGAAGTAGGTGATGAGTCCTTCCTCGGGGAATTCTGCAGTCTGTCCGTTAGCATGGCCGCCTCTGAAATATCCTTGAGCCATGATGCCATTGTAAAGGTTTTGCTCGATGTAATCCAGATACGTCACGTCGCCCGTCCAGCGGAAGAGAATGTCTGCCAGGCGGATCATGTTATATACGGTGCAGTGTTCCTGATTCTTATCGCCAAGGCGCTCTGCCATGGATTTCAAGGGCGTCCAGATTTCACCGCAGGTCTGGCCGCCGGTGACAAAGGAACCTCTTTTTGTAACGGCCATCTCCCAGTATTTCAGGGCAACATTCTTATAGCGCTCATTGCCGGTCACTTCATAAACCCTGGCTGCACCGATGGCCTCGGGGATGGTGGTGTTTGCATGCATGTTGGTGAGCACGTCGATGCCATCCAAGAGCTTATCAAACAATCTGTGTCTGTCGTAGCGCTCAATGAGCTCAAGGAACATGTTGTCCTTGGTGAATTCGTAAAGATCCGCCCAGATTTCCAGCATGCCACCGGTTTCAAAATCTAGGATGTTGTCCATTTCCTCGCGGCTCTTCCCGTCCGTAAAGTCATAAAACCACTTTGCAAAAGAAACGGCAATCTTTAGGGCTTCTTCGTTGCCTGCGTAACGGTACATGTCACAGAGTCCCATGAACGTCTTGTGGACGTTATAGTGAGGAGCCCAAACCTGTTTGCCCCTTGCGATCCAGTAAAAGTATTTTTCAGGGATGGAGGCAGCCCAAAGACCGCCATTTTCGATCTGGCAGCGTCCAAGCTCATGAACGATGTGATTTGCCTTGGCAATCAGCTCCTCGTCACCGGTTTCGAAATAGCGCATGGCGCATGCGCTCAGGTAATGACCGAGGAAATGACCGCGCAGCTGACAGGAAGGATCCTCCCATCCAGTGTGTGCCATGTGTTTGCTTCCATAGTTTTGGTTGATCCCCGCTTCCTGATAGAAGTTCTGGAGCAGTGCGGGTGACTTTAATTCATCGAGGTAGCTTCTGTTACAAGCCTCCTTGGCGAGCAGTTCGCCGTCCCATAACGTCACGTCTTTTCCAAATAAAGCTTTCACGTTCTTTCGCCTCCTATGTTTTTCCATGATTGACAGCCAAGCCGTTTGTTACTATAATTACATTATAGTCGCACGATAAGCTATGATAAATGGCATATATATGCAAAAAAATATAAAATAATCGCAATTAGGGAGCCGCGAAAGGTAAATGCCGGTTTGAGGGATGACCATGAAAAAATTGACGGACAATCGGATCAAATTATATACGGACGCATTGCCTGCCATCAGTCTGTGCGGATACTTAAGCACGGATGCCGGCTTTGTGCATCCAGACAGGATTCTTGACGTAAACGTACTATTGTACGTTGAGGAAGGAAGCTTTCACGTTTTCGAGGAAAAAGAGGAGTATTCCGTTGAACCGGGAGAGATGCTGTTCCTAAAACAGGGACTTCATCATTACGGTGACGTAAAGTGCCCAAAGGGAACCAAATGGTTTTTCGTACACTTTCATTTGAATGAATCCGGGACGGGGAGAGAACTGGCTCCATACGAGAGGTTTCTTTTTACGGAGGCGGACGAAAGCGGAAACCGAGCCTATCACGTGCTGCCCAAAATGGCTCGCGTGGATAAGAATGGCAGGATCTTTTCACGATTTATGACGATGGCAAGGATGTATGAATCCAGGGATTACGGTGCCAATCTCAGCCTGAATGCCTATCTGTACGAGATCCTTATGGAAATCTATGAACAATCACTCTCGGAGAGACACGTTGACGGAAAACAGGAAAAAGTGCTGAAAATGATGGCATTTCTTGATGAACGGGCAGACAGGCCTTTTGCTTCAGAGGAGCTAGAAGAGCACATGGGACTAACGTTTAAGCATCTAAACCTTCTGTTCAGGCAGACAACGGGAACGACGCTCTGGAAGTATCACTGTAGCGTGCGGATGGAAAGAGCAAAAAGGCTGCTTGCCGCCACGACGCTCTCCATAGGAGAGATCAGCGATGAACTTCACTTTGAGTCGCCGTATTATTTTTGCAATGCCTTCAAAAAACAGACGGGAATGGCACCCTCCAAGTACCGGAAAGAAAACCTGATCTGATGAATCGTAAGGAGCGCACTGATCTGATGAATCGTAAGGAGCGCATGTTGAACGCGACTCGAGAATCTGTTATAATCATTTTATGGAAGCAAAACGGTGAATCCGTTAGGCGAGTTTAAGTTGAAACTTACGTTAGGAGGAAAATGATGGAACAACAGAAGGAACGCGGTAAGAATCCGATCATCCAGTCAATTTACACGGCAGATCCTGCGCCGATGGTTTACGGGGATACTTTGTATCTTTATACAACGCACGATGAGGATCAGCTTGTGAATGATTTTTACACCATGGTTGACTGGCGTTGTTTTTCAACAAAGGACATGGTGCATTGGACGGATCACGGAAAGATTTTCTCCCTGGATGACATAGAGTGGGCGGACGACAGAGCTTGGGCGCCCCAGGCTATCGAGAGAAACGGTAAGTTTTATCTCTACTGCCCGGTGCATAAAACAAACGGCGGCATGGCGATTGCCGTAGGAGTTTCAGACAATCCCGCGGGGCCTTTTAAGGACCTTGGCCATCCCTTGGTGGACGAGGGGGACTGGAATGACATTGATCCCACGGTCTATATAGATGATGACGGTCAGGCGTATCTGTACTTTGGAAATCCGGAGCTCCGCTACGTGCTCTTAAATGAGGACATGATCTCATACGACGAGAAGGTTGGCGTTTGCAAGATTCCCATGACGGTGGAATCCTTTGGAAAGGGCGGTCACATGACCGGAACGACTTATGGCGAAGGACCATGGTTCTATAAGAGAAACGGTTTGTATTACATGGTTTATGCTGCATTTGCAGAGAACGTGCATCAGGAGCATTTGGCATATTCCACCTCAGAAAATCCTACCGGCCCTTGGAAGTACGGCGGTGTGCTGATGACGGAGGAGGGCGGCGTATTTACGAACCATCCGGGCGTATGTGACTTCAAGGGACATTCTTATTTGTTCTATCATACGGGAGAGCTCCCCGGGGGAAGCTTGTTCCATCGGAGCGTTTGCGTGGCTGAGTTTACGTACAATGAGGACGGTTCCATCAATACCATTCCGATGTGTTCCGGCGTAGATAGGATTGAATAATGGGAGGGTTTCCGCGGCCTTAGATGCTTTGCGGTACCATAAAAGCTAATGGCGTGGTGGCGCTTTGTAAAAGCGTTTCATATACTTATAAAAAGCGAATTTGGAGAAGGAATGACGTTCTCAGAACTCCAAAACAAAGACGTGATCAATATCCGGGATTGCAGAAGGCTTGGACGGGTTTGTAATCTGGAATTTGATGAGCATAAGGGCTGCATCTGCAAGATCATGGTTCCGGGGACCTGCAAGCTGCTTGGCTTTTTGCGGTGCGAACCGGAGCTGGCAATCTGCTGGAAGGACATTCGTCAGATTGGGCCAGACATTATTCTGGTTGACGTAGATTAAGAAAAAGCGTAAAATTATGACAGGTAAAGAGTATTTTTACGCACAAGGAGGAACCAAAGTGAAGTGTCCCTATTGTAATCAGGAAAATACCCGCGTGATCGATTCCAGACCGGCTGAGGATAACAATTCCATCCGCCGCAGAAGGGAATGTGATGAATGCGGTAAGAGATTTACCACCTACGAGAAGATCGAGACGATTCCGCTGATCATCATCAAGAAGGATAACAATCGTCAGACCTATGACCGGGAGAAGATCGAGGCCGGCGTTCTTCGTGCCTGCCACAAGCGTCCCGTCAGCGCAACGCAGCTGACCAACCTTGTGAATGAGGTGGAGAATGAAATCTTCAGCATGGAGGATAAGGAGATTCCCAGCCGCGTGATCGGTGAGATTGTCATGAATAAGTTGAAGGACTTAGACGAAGTGGCATACGTCAGGTTCGCTTCAGTGTATCGGGAATTTAAGGACATCAATACGTTCATGGACGAGTTGAAGACAATGCTAAAATAAAAAAGAGGATGGTGAAAGCCATCCTCTTTTCGTTTATTCGTAAAAGCCAGACTAATCCGTAGGCAGATCCAAATGGTATTTTTCCAGAATTCTGTGGAAAATAAAGGAATTCAAATATGCGGCCAGCCCCGGAGCAATGAGAAGAAGCGGCCAGAAAAGAAAGAGGCCTGCGGAGAAAATGCCGACCGTCAGGATCAGGGCGGACAGTATGGGCAGGAAATCACGAAAGCTGATGGCGACGCACATACCCATTAGTGTTTTGGTAGAATTGTCGCATCTTGCCAGGAGCGGAAACAGAAAGGTTAAATAAACGGCAAACAGCAGCGAAAGAATGAGAAATGCAGGAAGAAGGGCAGAAGCAAAATAGTTACCGCTACACAAAGACCAGTAGACGTCAGCACAAAGAAGGCCAATGCCCGCAAGACAGACCAGCCAGATCATGGTAGATTGCCTTAGGTTCGCCCGAAAAGCCTTAAGAAAAGAGTGGGCAGTATATCCCTCCTGTTTGCAGACCATTTTTAACGTTACGTAATAGAGGGCAGTGCTTGCGCTTCCCGCAGTAAATATGGGAAGGCAGCACAGATACCAGAGTACGGACAGAAGAAACAGATCCGCTAAATTACCGATAAATTCCCAGACGGGATTTTCCAGATTAAAAAATGTTTTCATAAGAAGAATTCCTTTCAGAATACGTTCTCATTTATGACGAATTGCTCGCAATCCTCCACGTCAAATTCCGTCACAACGTCTTCCCTGACATCATCAGCAATTTCGACTCGTAGATCGCGGAACAATACGTCCGCAACGTTTCTTGCAAAGATGGCATTGAGCGAACCGGTGAGCACAGGCTCTGATAGGTTGCAGGGCCGCAAGTCGTGGAAGTTCTTTTGCCATTCGGTTTTCTTTGTAATTTGCAGAGTGATCCGATGAAAGACCAATCCGTTGATATTGCGTGATTCATCGCCATAGAGCATTATGCCGTTTTCGCCATGGCAATGAATATTGTCAAAGACAATGTTTTTAACGTAGCCGACGGATGTCTGCTGTTCGCGTTTTACTGCCGTAATGGAAATGGGTTCCGCTTCTCCCCACCAGTGCGTTTTTGAGAAGAGGCGCGTATCGATCGTGATGTTTGAGAAGAGAACGTTCTCGATGCAGCCGCAGTCGCGCAGCATAATGGAAATGCCTCTGTTGGACTGGCTGATGGCACAGTTGCTGACAATGACGTTTCGAAAACGCGCTTCGCTTTCCGTCCCGAATTTAATTGCCGCACTTGTGGAAATCAGCGTACAGTTGGTAACGGTAATGTTTTCGCAGGGACCATATTGCATTGCATTGGCAGTATTCTTAAATACAATGCAGTCATCAGCCGTTTCTACGTGGCAGTTGGATATTCTGACGTTCTGGCAGTGATCCGGATCGATCCCGTCGCAGTTTGCCAGCTTCAGATTGTTTAGGATTCGTATGCCTGTGATCAAAACGTCAGAACAGCCTACCAGATGCGTGGTCCAAAAAGCACTGTTGGTTAAGGTGACGTCCTTGATCGTCAGGTGAGACACGTGCTCCAAAAAGAGCAGAGGCACCCTTGGATAAAAGCTTCCGTCGATATGCCAGGGAGTAACGTTGCCATAGAAGATTTTTTCGTTCCCGTCTATTTTTCCAAAACCGGAGATAGAAACGTGTTCGCAGTCCTTTGCATAAAGAAAAAAGAGTGTCGGTTGTCCCGCATAGCTACAATCTTCGTAGGTGGGAACGGAGATTTCTTCGGGGACGGTTTTGCCGCTTTGAAAATAATCATAATCTTTTAAGGAATCACTGCCCTTAAGGATTGCACCCATTTCCAGATGAAGATCTACGTAAGAATGCAAAACCAGAGTGCCTGAGCGGTAAACGTGACCGCCGGATAAAAGAACCTGACCGCCACCGCCCTTGTGGCAGGCGTCAATTGCCGCCTGGATGGCATCCGTATCAAGGTGACGTCCGTCGCCGACGGCTCCAAAATCGTGTACGTTATATAGCATATTCAACTCCCTTATGATTCTATTTTTCTGTGTTGCGTCTGTTTTTTCGATTTACGGGTTGAAATCGGCATTGCATTGACTTTTCGCATGCTTTCTGTAATCTCTTGGAGATACGCCGTTCAAGCGCCGGAAACAATCCTTAAAGTAATTGCTGCTGTTAAAACCGCAATTTACGGCAATCTTGGTGATGGTATCATCTGTTGTCAGCAGCATTTGACAGGCCTGACGGATTCTAACGTTATTCAGGTAATTCTTAAAGGTTATGCCGGTTACTTTCCGGAATTTTTTGGAAAAATAAGTGGGGCTTAGGTTTGTCCTTTCGGAAACTTCCTCCAGCGTAATGGGCATCGCGCAATTTTGGGCAACATAGCGCAAGACGTTCTCTATGTCGGCATCGGAATTTTTGTTGGAGATGGTTTTATTTTGCTCATAAAGAAATCTTCCATGCCGCTGAGCAATAATAAAAAGAGACGTAACCTGCATGAACAGGCATTCCTGGGAGTATTCGTCCGGCATGTTATTTTCTTCCAGCATTCTTCCAAAGAGGGTATCCAGCTTGAACTGTGCCTTCTTTTCAAAAGCAACCTTTCCGGATTTGGTGAAGTGCTCCATGATTTCGGGATGCAGATCCCAATATTTTTCGGGAAGAGCCTCCGGCCGGCAATACACCACGTATCGTTCACAGGGAACGACGCCCGCATATCTGGTACAGTGACGATCGCCGGGGGCGACAATAAACAAATCACCGGCAGAGAGATGGTATGCGACATTGTTCACGGTGTAAGTACAGACGCCTGTTTTTAAATAAAAGATTTCAAGAAAATCATGGACGTGCTCATAGGTCATGTAAAAGTTTGGTACTCTTATCTGTTTCTCAATAAAAATCCCTTCATCATTATCTGTGTCATGCATTTTAAGCTTCCCCTTACGTAATATGATTTTTTGCGCATAAATAATAAAACTGTATTTTGTGAAAAAATAGTCAAATAACAAAGGAGCGTTCTCCGTTATTTTAATTATATCATCGGAGTTTTGGTGAAACAATAGCCAGAAATCAATAATTTACTAAAATGGCAAAAAATCAGTGGTATTTTTGTAAAACACATATCATTTTTGTATTATTAGGGGCGTAGTACAAATAAAATAAAATTTGTAAGGCGAAACATTTCTTGCTTGTGAGAGAAGAAAACAAAAAAATTGGAGGGAACGTAAATGAAGAAAAAGTTATTGGCAGTTGGGCTGTCCGCGCTTATGATGATGAGTATGGCAGCTTGTGACACGGGCAATGGCAAGCAGTCGTCAGGAGATGAGGAACAAATTACGCTGAGAATGGCGTGGTGGGGATCTCAGACCCGTCATGACAGAACCGTTCAAGTGATTGAGATGTATGAGAAGGAGCATCCAAACGTAAAGATCGAGTATGAGTTCTTCTCATTCGATGACTACTTTACGAAACTGAAGACGCTGGTGGCTTCTGACAACGTATGGGACGTTTTCCAGTTGGGCGGAAATTTCCCCGAGTACATGGATAAGATTGAGTTCCTGAATTCTTATATCGACAGCGGAATCGTGGATCACTCAAAGATTTCCGACGCTTATCTTAAGATTACGCAGGATACGGAGGGAAATCAGATCGGACTTTCCAACGGCCTGAATACCTATGGCATTGCGTATGACGTGGACATGTTCAAGGCGGCAGGAGTTCCCACTCCCACGGAAAACTGGACGTGGGATGATTTCGCTAATGCAGCGAGAAAGATCAAAGCGGCTACCGGTCATTACGGAAGCTCAGGCTTTACTTCTTCCGAATTCATCGCAGGATGCTCAACCTACGTAGCCCAGCAGGGTGCGGTGGGAGAGTATGGGTTCTTTAATCTGGAGCTCACGGGCATGGGATTCAAGGATCCGCAAATGCTGACTCCCTACATCCAAATGAGAGCAGATCTGATCAAAGAAGGCGCTTCCCCTGATGCAGGTGCGGAGATGGAAATTACCAACATAGAGAACGACTTCCTTGTTACCGGTGAAGCCGGAATGACCTGGGTTGCCGTGAATCAGTTCCCGACGATCTATGACGTATGCGCTCAGGAAGGACGCACCCTGGCTCTTGCAACGGTTCCCCGTTATAAGGCTGACGGCCCTGCCGGCACCGTGATCATGTCTTCCCAGATGCTGTGCGTGTCCAAGGACAGCAAGCATAAGGAAGAAGCCGCAAAGTTCATCAGCTGGTTCCAGAACAGCGTAGATTGCAACAACGTGCTTCAGGGAGAGAGGGGCATCCCCATCAACAGTGACGTCCTTGCAGCGCTTCAGCAGAATGCAACGGAAGGTCAGAAGCTGATGTACAACTACGTAGATCTGGTCGGCAGCTTCCCGACGCCCGAAAAGATCAACGTACTGAGCCCGGCCGGTCAGGATCAGGTTGTTGACCAGTACCGTAATTTCGTCCAGCAGGTAGCTACCGGCAGCATCACGGCAAAAGAAGCGGCGCAGAAGACTTATGATGCCGCTCAGGCAATTTTCTCGAAATAAAAAGTATTAGAAATTTGACGGTAAGACAATTTGGGCACACTTTCTTTCGTGCGGGAGTGTGCCCGTATTGTCTTTAGAAAATACGGATTGTCAAGAAGAGGAGGCATTGTTTTGGATAAATCAGCTCTATCGCTTAAGGTTGATTCGCAAAAATTCCTTCATCGCAATGAATTTGTGGGACATGTTTTTGCAGCTCCGTTTGTATTTGGTTTTATTTGTTTTTCGTTGATTCCCATTTTGACTTCTTTATACTATTCCCTGACAAATTACTCCATGATGACAAAGGGACAGCCGGATTTTATCGGAATCAAGAACTATCTGAATTTATTTCAGGACGAAATTTTTGTCAAGTCCATTGGCGTGACGTTGAAATACGTGTTCATTTCCGTACCGCTTAAATTGGCATTTGCGCTCTTTGTGGCGTATTTGTTGACCAGAAAAAGCCGTCTTGTGACGCTCTACCGATCCTTGTACTACATTCCATCCCTAGTGGGAGGAAGCGTTGCAGTGAC
The DNA here is from genome assembly GCA_024693365.1 of Acetatifactor sp. GTDB lineage: Bacteria > Bacillota > Clostridia > Lachnospirales > Lachnospiraceae > Acetatifactor. The sequence continues at coordinate 228,667 of JAILLF010000043.1, forward strand.
GCTTGTCTGGAAACAATTGTTTGCGAGAAAGGGTCTGTTTAACGCGCTTATGGTCAATCTGGGACTTGATGCCATCAATTGGTTCGGAGACAAGAATCTTGCATTGTATCCCCTCGTTTTGATGAGCGTATGGCAATTTGGTTCCTCCATGATCATTTTTGCTGCCGGCCTAAAGGAAATTCCGGAATCCTACTATGAGGCGGCAAGGATCGACGGGGGAAACGGCTTACAGATTTTCCTCAGAATCACGCTTCCCTGCCTGTCTCCCATAATTTTGTATAACTTGATCATGCAGACCATTTCGGCATTTATGGCATTTACCCAGGCATATATTATTACCGGCGGCGGCCCCGATAACGGAACGATGATGTATGCGCTGTACGTTTATCTTCATGCCATCAAATACGGAAACATGGGCTACGCATGTGCAATGTCCTGGTTCATGCTGGTAATCATGAGCATAATCACTCTGATCATTTTCAAAACGTCGAAAGCGTGGGTGTTCACGGAAGCTGATTAAGGAGAGAAAAAAATGAAGACGACAAAGTCGATTAAAAAAATAGCATATCATTTCTTTGTTGTGGCTTTTGGATTTTTGATGGTTTATCCCGTTCTCTGGATGGTCAGCGGTTCCTTCAAGGGCAATGCCGAAATTCTTAGGGGCGGTCTTAACCTGATTCCGAAGGAGTTAAAATCGAGCAATTACGCGACCGGATGGAAGGGCTTTTCCGGCATCACGTTTTCTACCTATTTTTGGAATTCGCTGTGGATCACGCTCCTTGCAACTCTCGGGACGGTGGTCAGTTCCGCACTGGTGGCATACGCGCTCTCCAGGATTCGTTTTAAGGGCAGGAAATTCTGGTTTACCTGCATGATTGCAACCATGCTGTTGCCGGGACAGATTTTGATGGTACCATCCTTCCTGATCTGGCATAAGCTGGGCTTGGTGGGCACGTACGTACCTCTGATTTTGCCATACTTTTGCGGACAGGCATTCTTTATCTATCAGATGATGCAGTTTATGGCGGGGATCCCGAGGGAGCTGGATGCGGCTGCAACCATAGACGGATGCAGCAAATACGGAATCTTCTTCCACGTCATTTTGCCGCTCTTAAAGCCCTCCATTGTCACAACGGTCATCATTCAGTTTTACTGGAAATGGGACGATTACATGGGACCGCTGTTATACTTAAGTGATCCCAAAAAGGCAACGGCTTCCCTGGCCATAAAGATGTTTGCGGATTCTGCTTCCACGACGGACTATGGTGCAATGTTTGCCATGTCAACCATCTCCCTGATTCCCGTGTTCCTGATTTTCCTATTCTTTAACAGATATCTGATTCAGGGTATCGGAACCAGTGGACTGAAAGGTTAAAAAAAGCTATAATGAGACATAGAAAGCTTTGGTTTATGGCATAAAGAAACATACGTGCCGATGGCGCATTGTAAAGCGGCAGGAGGAAACGTGATACAGAATCCAATTTTAAGGGGCTTTTGCCCGGATCCCAGCATCATTAGGGTCGGAGAAGATTATTATATTGCAACGTCAACCTTTGAATGGTGGCCGGGAGTAAAGCTGTTTCATTCAAAGGACCTGAAGCATTGGGAGCAGATTCCGTCGCCCCTTCGGAGGACGAGCCAGCTGAACCTGATCGGGGATCCGGCGTCGGGAGGGGTCTGGGCTCCATGCCTTAGTCATGATGGAAAAAGATTTTATCTGACGTACACCGACGTGAAGACGAAAAAAGGCCGGTTTTACAATACGCACAACTATGTTGTGTGGACGGAGGACATATACGGGGACTGGTCCGAGCCGGCGTACTTCAACAGCATCGGGTTTGATCCCTCACTGTTTCATGACGTGGATGGCCGGAAATATCTCATCAATATGGTGAATGGTTTCAAAGGGATTCTGGTTCAGGAGGTAGCCCCGGACAGCCTACAGCTCATCGGAGAGCGGAGAAAGGTGTATACGGGCTCCGGCATCGGTTGTACGGAAGGACCTCACGTATATCATATTGGGGATTGGTATTATCTGCTTACGGCGGAAGGCGGAACGGGATATGATCACTGCGTGACCTTGGCGAGGTCACGCAGTATTTGGGGACCATTTGAAACTGCTCCTTCCAATCCGATTCTAACCTCTGACAGGGAGGATCCGGAAGCTCTCCAGAAGGCGGGACATGCAGACCTTGTCGAAACGCAGAACGGGGAATGGTATCTGGTGCATCTTTGTTCCCGGCCGGTGAGCGGGCGAAAGCTCTGCACGCTGGGCAGAGAGACAGCCATTCAGAAGATGGAATGGGACGGGGACGGATGGCTCCGACTGAAGGGCGGCGGGAATTATGCCCGGATGAGCGCGGAGGAGCCGGAGGGTATTCCGGAAAGGCCTTTGGAAAATGAAGAGCAGGGCTTTCTTGATGAGTTTATGACACCGGAACTGTCGATTAGATATTCTTCGCCAAGAAGCCCCATGGAAGCTTTCGCTGACTTGGGCGCAAGGAAGGGGTATATTAGAATGACTGGCAGGGAATCCTTGAATTCCCTGCACAATGTGTCATTGCTCGCGGTCCGGCAGCAGAGAATCTCCTGCGCGGTTGAAACGGCGGTGGAATTTCACCCGGAGTATCCGGAGCAGGTGGCAGGAATAACATACGTGTACGATTGCATGAATTATTATATTTTCGGTAAAACCGTGAATGAAAAAGGAGTGCCCGTTTTGATTCTCCTGAAATCTGATACCGGCGCGGTGTCGGATGAAATGGAACCGGTGCCGATACCCGGGAACGGGGAGGTGCGGCTTCGCATCCTCGTTGGAGACGAGGGCCTTGGCGTTACGTTTTATTATCAGACGGAAGCGCAGGATTGGAAACAGGCGGGCGGCATGCAGACAACGGAAATTTTGACGGATGAGCACTGCCGTGGTTTCACGGGAGCGCATTTCGGTTTGTACGTTCATGACTTGACGGGACTTTCGCTTTCTGCGGATTTCCGATATTTTAAATTGTGGGGAACAGATTAAATGAACGGCAAGATAACGCACACAAAAGTTTTTTTTGAGACAGAGAATGCGCTTTTGCAGAAGCTGATGGACGCGGCAGAAAAAAAGTCGAAGGAAAACCTCAAGGATTTCGCAGGCCGAAAGGTTCTCATTGAAGGCGGCGGTTATGAGAAAATCTGGCTTGAAACCCAGCCGATGGGGGGAGAAATGTATGCGAAGCGCGACATGGAAGCGGCGCTTAACAATCAGCTCCTGTTTATGGAGACGGCCCGGCAGGATGGACGCATGCCCGGAAGCATTGCGCTGATCGATGGGAAAATCACGCCTCAGTTCAACAAGTTTCAAGGCTTTTGTTTCCCGGCGCCTGCATTGAACGTTTACTATCTTTCCGGAAAAGACCCGGATTATCTGGATCTTTTGTACGGTACGCTGGAGCGCTTTGATGCTTACCTTTGGAGAACGCGTGACTTTGACGGAGACGGTTGCCTGGAGAGCTGGTGCAAATATGATACCGGGGAGGATCATGCCCTGCGTTATGGCGATGCGCCTGACTGGTGGGCGGAGGAAACGCCGCCAAAGGATTGTGAGGTTGTTCCCATGGCCTCCATCGACGTGATGAGCTATTCTTATTCCGCCAGGGACGTCCTTTCTGACATCGCGGGGATCCTGAAGAAAGATGAGCTGCAGACAAAGTGGCGGAATGCGGCGCGGCAGGTGCAGGAGAAGATCCGGGAATATCTTTGGAACGAGGAACGAGGCGCATGCCTTGACAGAGACAAAAACCATAAAGTGCTTCCAACGTTGATGCACAACAGCCTCCGCGCCATGTATTGGAAGAGTTTGTCGCAAAGCATGGCGGACCGCTTTGTGTGGGAGCATCTGCTCAACCCACAGGAATTCTGGACCAAAATGCCCCTGCCTTCCGTGGCAGTCAACGATCCGCTTTTTCGGAACGTGACCACCAATGACTGGAGCGGGCAGGCGGAGGCTCTCACCTATCAGAGGGCGATCCGCGCCCTGGAGAATTATGGCTATGATTGGATCGTGCCACTTTTGGGGAAAAAGCTTTTTGAAGCCATTGGGGAACAATGCGTGTTTGTACAGCAATATGATCCCTTTACCATGAAGCCCTCCGCGGTTTCGCTGGAGGGAAAGCAGGATGCCTATGGTCCTGCGATGCTCTCCGTCATGGAGTATGCGGCCAGAACGTACGGCGTACACTTGGAGCGGGACAGGGTGTATTGGGGCGCTTTCGGGGGGGACGCATGCATTTATGAACAGGAATGGGGTGACCGGCGCTATCGCATTGAAAACACGGGAAAGCAGGTCAGTGTCTACGTGGACGGGGTTTTGAAATTTAAAAGCGGTACAAATCAGAAAATCATTACGGATCTGGACGGCAACGTGCTGAAGGCGATTGCCTTATCTTGAGGAAGAAGTAAATGTCTCGCTTTGGAAAAATCTGACCAGACAGATGACGTAAAGGATGGTTAGAAGAAGTTGGCCTGCAAGCATGCCCCAAAGATACCCGATGATGCCATGGGAAGGAATGGCGAGCCATACAAAGGCGAGGCGCGTCAGAAGGCTTAGCACGTTGATGCCGAAAATGACGCCGGCCTTTCCAAGACCTTGAAGAATGCCGGAGAGGGTGGTATCGAGATAGAGAAAGGGGCAGATCCAGCCGAGAGTACGGATACAGCGTCCGGCCAGGGCGCTGTGAAACATGACGGTGCCAAGCCAGGGCCCAAAAAGAACAAAGACGATGAGGCAGGCAAAGCCCATGATCAGACAAGATCCCAGGGTGCGGTTCGCAAGAGAGCGAACGGCATCCATTTTTTTTAGACAATAGTTTTCCGAGATCATGGGGAGCAGCATGACGGCGATGGAGCCGGTCAGGGCATTGGGGAAGAACACCAAGGGAAGGGCCATGCCGGTGAGCACGCCATAGACGGAAAGGGCAGTTTCCGAATTGTAGCCATATAGGCGAAGCATATCCGGAATGGCAACGGATTCCATGCTTCCGAGTATGTTTAAAACCAAGCGGTTTGCAGTCAAGGGCAGGGCCATGGCAAGGAGGTTTTGATAAATGCGCGGCCAGGAGGCGGCGCGGGACGATTCCCCGCGGCACGGAGATGACGAAAAATCCGGTTTGCTTTTGGAGAAATAGGGAAGATAGGTTAAGATGGCAACCGTCATGCTGACAATTTCCCCTATGGCCAGTCCTAAAACGGCAGTCCCTATGTCCGGCTCTTTTCCGCTGAGTATGTCTTTTGAGGTGATCAAATAAACGCAACCCACCCTTGTCAGTTGTTCAATGATCTGTGCAAGAGAAGGAAGGGCTGCTTTTTTCATGCCGTAAAACCAGCCGTTAATGCAGGCGTGTACGCCGACGAAGGGGAAAGAGAATGCAATGATGCGAAGAAGGGGGATCGTTCGCGGTTCCTTTAGTAGGTTCGTACCGATCTGGTCTGCAAAGAAATAGGTTAGCGCGGTGCAGAAAACGGACAAAGGGAGAGAAATGCAAAAGGATGCCCAAAAGGGACGCTTATTTAAGCCTTCTTTTATGGAATGCTGGCGGGTTGCCACTTCTGCCGTCAGCTTGGAAACGGCGGTCTGAAGGCCGGCAGCCGTTAAGGAGAAGGACAGGGCGATGACGGGACTGATGAGTTGGTATAGGCCCATCTTTTCTTCGCCAAACAAGCGGGATAGGTAGATGCGGTAAAAAAATCCGATGAAGCGGCTGACAAGCCCGGTGGCAGTCAGAATCAGGGTTCCCGTGATCAGGGGACGTTTTGAGAGCTCTCGGAGTTTTCTAAGTAGGTTGTTCATGACAAAACCCTTGCTGCCACAATGGCAGCCATTGATTTCCTTAGGAACAGCATATGAAAAAGTGACGGTTGAAAGAACGACACAAACAATGCTATACTAAAATCCGGACGTCGATTTTAGAAAAAATGGAGCGAAACGCAATGATATACGTGGATAATGCGGCGACAACGAAATTAGATCCTCTGGCACTGGAAGAGATGTTACCCTTTCTTCAGGAGCAATATGGGAATCCCAGTGCCGTCTATTCCCTGGGAAGCGGGGCAAAAAAGGCAGTGGCACTGGGCAGGAGACGCGTTGCGGAGTTGATCGGCGCTCAGCCTGAGGAGATTGTCTTTACGTCAGGCGGATCCGAAAGTGATAACTGGGCGTTGTTTTCTGCGGTAAGATCCAGGGAAAATAAGGGAAGGCACGTGATTACGACGAAAATCGAACATCATGCCGTCTTAAATACTTGTGCGGAATTGGAAAAACAAGGTTTTTCCGTGACTTATTTAGACGTGGACGAGGAGGGACGGGTTTTGGTTCAGGACGTGGAGCGTGCCATTCGCCCGGATACCATTCTGGTCAGTGTCATGTTTGCCAATAATGAAGTGGGAACCATTCAGCCTATCGCAAAGATCGGCAGAATCTGCAGGGAGCGGGACGTACTTTTTCACGTGGATGCGGTGCAGGCCTATGGGCATCTGCCCATTGACGTGCAAGAGATGAAAATAGATCTTCTCAGTGCCAGCGCGCATAAGCTGCACGGACCCAAAGGAATTGGTCTTTTGTACGTCAGAAAGGGGCTTCGGCTGGAGCCTTTGATCTACGGGGGAAGCCAGGAGCGGGGCCGCAGGGCGGGCACGGAGAACGTTGCGGGAATCGCCGGCTTTGGAAAGGCGGCAGAGCTCTCGAAGGACAGGATGGAGATCGCCGGGAGAAGGATGCGGGAATTGTCAAGCCATTTAAAGAACCGGATAAAGGCGGAGATCCCTGACGTGCGGATCAATGGGGAAGGAGCAGAGTGTCTTCCGGGGCACGTCAGCGTCTGCATTCCTCCCGTGGAGGGGGAGTCGGTGCTGATTCAGCTGGATCTGCGGGGAATCTGTGCCTCCAGCGGTTCTGCCTGTACCATCGGAAGCAGTGAGCCTTCTCACGTGTTGCTTGCCATGGGGCGAACTCCGGAGGAGGCAAAGGGATCCCTGAGATTTACGATCTCGGAAGCCAATACCATGGAAGAGATGGATGAGATTGCAGATGCCTTGAAGGAGATCGTCGGCAACATTAGGAAAATGATGGGATACAAGCCATCCGGGCATTTGGACGAAAAAGGATCGAAGGAAAAAAACGAAGAAATCCGTTTGGCGGGAAAAAGAATTGAGAGGATTGCCCCCAAGGGAAGAAAGGTTGTCGTCGGCATGTCAGGTGGGGTGGATTCCTCCGTTGCGGCAATGCTTTTGAAGGAACAGGGCTATGACGTGATTGGCGTCACCATGCAGATTTGGCAGGATGAGAATTCCTGTCGCATTCAGGAGAATGGCGGGTGCTGCGGAACCTCTGCCGTGGAGGATGCGAGAAGAGTGGCGCAGGTCTTGGAGATACCGTATTACGTCATGAATTTCAAGGACGTGTTTCAGCGGGAAGTAATTGACGTATTTACCAAGGAGTATCTGTGCGGAAGGACGCCCAACCCTTGCATTTTATGTAACCGAAAGGTGAAATGGGAAGCGCTTCTCCAAAGAAGCCTGGAGCTCGGGGCGGAATACGTAGCGACGGGACATTACGCAAGGATCATGCAACTTCCGAACGGAAGATATTGCATCCGGAATTCCGTGACGGCGACAAAGGATCAGACGTATGCCTTATATAATCTGACGCAGCAGCAACTGGCCCATACGCTGATGCCCGTGGGAGAGTATGAAAAGACGATGGTAAGGGAATTGGCGGCGAAGGCAGGACTCCCCGTTGCGGATAAGCCGGACAGCCAGGAAATCTGTTTTGTGCCGGGAGATGACTATGCGGCATTCATTGACCAGACGGCCGGAGACCGCGTCCCGGGTCCCGGAAATTTTGTGACGCCAAGCGGAGAGATCCTCGGACGGCACAAGGGCATCACACATTATACCATTGGACAGCGCCGCGGTTTGGAGCTTCCCATGGGACGCCGCGTGTTTGTGACGGAAATCCGCCCTGAGACCAATGAAGTCGTGATCGGGGAAAACGATGAACTGTTTGTGGACAGAGTGGTTTGTGACAAGTTGAATTTTATGTCGATTGAAGACTTGAAAGAGCCGATGCGCGTGAAGGCAAAGATACGGTACAATCATGCAGGGGAATTCTGTACGATTGAGAAGATCGGTGAGGACCTTGTGGAATGCAGGTTTGAGGAGAAGGTACGCGCAGCCACGCCCGGCCAGGCCGTTGTGTTCTATGACGGCGATCACGTGCTCGGCGGCGGCACCATTATTCGATAGGAGAAACCGTGTCACGGGGACGTGTCTACTGACACATTTTTCGCTGAAAAAATGTGTCAGTAGACACGTCCCCGTGACACGGTTAAAGGGTTATAGCTTGATGAACTGGGGCACTCTTTTTTCATAAACGCAGTAATACTTGAAGCCACAGTCTTTTAGAACCTGTCCGGCGCGGTCAAAATGAATGGCGAGATCCTCCGGCTTGTGGGCGTCGCTGCCAACTGTGATCAATTCGCCGCCGAGGGAACGGTAACGCTTCAGAATATCCATGCAGGGATTGAAATCCCTCATGTTATGGCGGAGGCCGCCAGTATTGATCTCAAGTCCCTTTTCCTGCTCCAAAAGGAGTTCGAGGATGGGATCAATGACGTCTTTGTATTTATCATAACTATAATTTTCATCTTTTGACGGACCGTAACGTACCACGTAATCCAGATGCCCGTACACGTCAAAATTCTGAAATTTCTTTATGTTTTCCAAGATGGAAATAAAGTATTCCCGATAGGCTTCCTCCTCGGCGCGTCCCTCGAAGAAGGCAGGATAGTAGGGATCTTTTCCGTGGCAGATATGAGAGGAGCCGATAATAAAGTCGAAATCGTAGCTTTTGGCGAAGACGGCGTTCTTTCTCACGCATTCCGGCTGGAGGCCAAGCTCCACGCCAAAAAGAATCTGAAGCTGACCGGCATATTTCTCCTTTAGTTGGATCAGCTCATAGAGGTAGGAGTCCGCATTTAACAGAAAAATGGAACCCGGGCTGTCGGGACTGTCCGGATAATCAAAGTCGTTGTGTTCGGTGAAACACATGGTCTTGAGGCCTAGCTCGATGCCGCGGAGGATCATGGCCTCCATGGGCGCGGTACTGTCACCGGAGTGATGCGAGTGCAAGTGACAATCAGAAGTGAGGATGCTCATGTTTTGTCCTTTCCAAAATCGCTCGCGCGAATTTTGACGTTAAAATTTGTCCAAATGGAACTCTAATGGTAAGTATAACGGATATCAAAGAAAAAAACAGCTAAAAAATGAACAAACGGTAAAATTTTTCAGAAATGGAAATTATTTTTGATTTATCTCTTGAATTATCGCAGGGAATCACGTAAAATATGTTTGCTGATAAAATTTTGACAATCTAAGAAGGGGAAGGTGATCCCGAAACCCTGAAAATTGTCAAAAGAAATATAATTTAATATTTTAGGAGGAATCTAAAATGGCAGTAAAAGTTGCGATTAATGGTTTTGGCCGTATCGGTCGTCTGGCTTTCAGACAGATGTTCGGAGCACCTGGTTATGAGGTTGTTGCTATCAACGATCTGACCAAGCCCTCCATGCTTGCTCAGCTTCTTAAGTATGATACCGCTCAGGGCGGATACTGCGGAAAGATCGGTGAGAACCTTCACACCGTTACCGCTGATGACGAAGCTGGTACCCTTACCGTTGACGGTAAGACTCTGAAGATCTACGCTATGGCTAAGGCTAACGAGCTTCCCTGGGGAGAGATCGGCGTAGACGTTGTTCTTGAGTGTACCGGTTTCTACTGCTCCAAGGAGAAGAGCATGGCTCACATCGAGGCAGGTGCAAAGAAGGTTGTTATTTCCGCACCCGCTGGTAACGATCTGAAGACCATCGTATATTCCGTAAACGAGAAGACCCTGACCGCTGATGATCAGATCATCTCTGCTGCATCCTGCACCACCAACTGCCTTGCACCCATGGCTAAGGCTCTGAACGATTACGCTCCCATCCAGAGCGGTATCATGAGCACCATCCATGCATACACCGGTGACCAGATGATCCTTGACGGTCCTCACAGAAAGGGTGACCTTCGTCGTGCTCGTGCAGGCGCTGCAAACATCGTTCCCAACAGCACCGGCGCTGCAAAGGCTATCGGCCTTGTTATCCCTGAGCTGAACGGCAAGCTGATCGGCTCCGCACAGCGTGTTCCCGTTCCTACCGGTTCCACCACGATCCTTACCGCAGTTGTTAAAGGCGCTAACGTAACCAAGGAAGGCATCAACGCTGCAATGAAGGCTGCTGCTTCCGAGTCCTTCGGTTACAACGAGGATCAGATCGTTTCTTCCGACGTTATCGGTATGAGATTTGGTTCCCTGTTCGATGCAACCCAGACCATGGTTTCCAAGATCGACGAGGATACCTACCAGGTACAGGTTGTTTCATGGTATGACAACGAGAACTCCTACACCAGCCAGATGGTTCGTACCATTAAGTACTTCGCTGAGCTGAACTAAGAGTTAGCAAAAGAGACCTTAGGGGTCCGGTCTTATGGACCGGGCCCCTTAACCACTTTAAATATCAAAAATGGAGGTTCCTAAAATGAGCTTAAATAAGAAATCCGTAGACGACATTAATGCAAAGGGCAAGCGCGTTCTCGTAAGATGTGACTTCAACGTTCCCTTGAAGGATGGCGTGATCACCGACGAGACCCGTATCGTTGCAGCACTTCCCACCATCAAGAAGCTGATCGCTGACGGCGGCAAGGTGATCCTTTGCTCCCATCTTGGCAAGGTAAAGGAAGGCCCCAATGAGAAGGAGTCCCTTGCACCCGTTGCAAAGAGACTTTCCGAGAAGCTTGGCAAGGAAGTTGTTTTCGTAGCTGATTACAACGTAACTGGCGAGGCTGCTACCAAGGCAGTTGAGAACATGAAGGAAGGCGACGTTGTTCTGCTTCAGAACACTCGTTTCCGCGGCACGGAAGAGACCAAGAACGGCGAAAAGTTCTCCAAGGAGCTCGCTGATCTTGCTGATCTTTACGTTTGCGACGCATTCGGTTCTTCCCACAGAGCACATGCTTCCGTGGAAGGCGTTACCAAGTTCATCACCGCTAAGGGCGGCGAGAATGTTGTTGGTTATCTGATGCAGAAGGAAATCGATTTCCTCGGCAATGCAGTTGAGAATCCCGTTCGTCCCTTCGTGGCAATCCTTGGCGGCGCTAAGGTTGCTGACAAGCTGAACGTTATCTCCAACTTGCTTGAGAAGTGCGATACCCTGATCATCGGCGGCGGCATGGCTTACACCTTCTTAAAGGCACAGGGCTATGAGATCGGTAAGTCCCTCGTTGACAACGAGAAGATCGACTACTGCAAGGAGATGATGGAGAAGGCTGCAAAGCTTGGCAAGAAGCTTCTTCTTCCCGTTGACTCCGTTACCATCGCTGAGTTCCCTAACCCCATCGACGCACCTGTTGAGACCGTTGTTTGCGATGTTGACAAGATGCCTGCAGACAGAGAGGGTTGCGACATCGGACCTAAGACCGCTGCTCTGTACGCAGAGGCAGTAAAGAGCGCTAAGACCGTTGTTTGGAACGGACCTATGGGCGTGTTCGAGAATCCTACCCTGGCAGCTGGTACCATCGCAGTTGCAAAGGCTCTTGCTGAGACCGATGCAACCACGATCATCGGCGGCGGTGATTCCGCATCTGCAGTTAACAACCTTGGCTTCGGTGATAAGATGAGCCACATCTCCACCGGCGGCGGCGCTTCCCTGGAGTTCCTTGAGGGCAAGGTTCTTCCCGGCGTAGCAGCAGCTGACGACAAGTAATCATTTTGAAAGCATTCGGGCTGCCCGGCGTGCCGCGGCGGCCCGAAGTAAAATAGGAGGATAATATGGCAAGAAAGAAGATCATCGCAGGCAACTGGAAGATGAACATGACTCCCAGCGAGGCAGTTGCCCTGGTTAACACCTTAAAGCCCCTTGTAGTCAATGATGACGTGGACGTAGTGTTCTGCGTTCCCGCAATCGACATCATCCCTGCAATGGAAGCAGCAAAGGGCACCAACATCAACATCGGCGCAGAGAACATGTACTTCGAGGAGAAGGGTGCCTTCACCGGCGAGATTTCTCCCGCAATGCTACTTGACGCCGGCGTGAAGTACGTGATCATCGGTCACTCAGAGAGAAGAGAGTATTTCGCAGAGTCCGACGAGACCGTAAACAAGAAGATCCTGAAGGCATTTGAGCACGGCATCACTCCCATCATCTGCTGTGGCGAGTCCTTAAAGCAGAGAGAGCAGGGCATTACGATTGACTGGATCCGTCAGCAGATCAAGATCGCATTTCTGAACGTGACCGCTGCGCAGGCTGCAACCGCAGTGATCGCATATGAGCCCATCTGGGCCATCGGTACCGGCAAGGTTGCTACCACCGAGCAGGCACAGGAGGTTTGCAAGGCTATCCGTGATTGCATCGCAGAGATCTATGATGACGCTACCGCAGCAAGCATCCGCATTCAGTACGGCGGCTCCGTTTCCGCATCCAGCGCTCCCGAGCTGTTCGCACAGCCCGACATCGACGGTGGCCTTGTTGGCGGCGCTTCCTTAAAGCCCGACTTCGGCAAGATCGTAAATTACAACAAATAAGACAAGAGACTTAGAGCTTCGCCAGAAATGGCGAGGCTCTTTTTTTGCTTTTTTTCAAAAATCTCTATGAGAAACAAAAAAGTTTTGCTATAATGTTCACAGTGCATGTAATTCGTGCAAATTACATTTGGAGGTAAGACAATGATCTTTAAGTGTAAGAACTGTGGTGGTAATGCGATTTACGACCCGGAAAAGAAAATGATCGTCTGTCCGTTCTGTGACAGCGAGAATAACTATGACCGCAAGGACAAGGAAACGACCTATGGGCTGGAGGTTTGTCCGGAATGCGGCGGTACCATTCCCGTGGAGCAGTATGACAGCGCCATGAAATGTCCTTATTGCGATAACTCCGTGATCTTTAACCCCCGTGTTGAGGGCGAGTATCTTCCAAGGTTCGTGATCCCGTTTGAGATCGGGAAAGAGCGTACCAAGGGCATGATCCGCGAGCGCTTTAAGAAGTTTAAGTTTGCGCCTTCCGATTTCCTTTCTGAGGCGCGTCTGGACAGCATGCAGGGCGTTTACGTGCCGTTTTGGTTCTATGATTACAAGACCCGTGCGGCATATGAAGGCGAAGGTACAAAGGTTCGTTCCTGGACGAGCGGAAGTTATCGCTATACGGAGACTTCCTATTATTCCATCGTCCGTAACATGGACATTCCTTATGAGAAGCTCCCCGCAGACGCGTCCATTAAGATGCCTGACGAGATCATGGACCTGATGGAGCCCTATGATTATTCAAAGCTTGAGAATTTCAAGCCTGAATTCCTTTCCGGCTTCAATGCAGAGTATTACAACATGCCCGCAGAGCAGATCGAGGGCCGTGCGAAGCAGAAGATGGAGAGCAGTGCAAACTCGATCCTTTCGAGTACTATTTCCGGATATACCACGGTCCGCGAGAAGAGCAAGCAGATCAGCATCCTGAATCGCGATACGAATTATGGACTCATGCCCGTGTGGCGTTACGTATATGAGTATAACAAGCAGGAATATCCCTTCTATGTAAACGGAGAGACCGGAAAGATCATCGGTACGGCGCCTCTGTCCAAGAAGAAGGTCCTGTTCTATTCGGCAACGCTTTGGTTCCTGTTGACGGTGCTCCTTGCATCCATCAATGGCATTTTAGGATTGGTTTAGGAGGGCAGGAACGATGGAAAAATATGACATTAAAGCAGAAGAGCGTAAGAAGTTCTTAAAATCCTTCCTGGTGTGGATGATCCTTGCAGGTATTGCCCTGATCGCGTTTTTGGTGGTGCTCGTGACGAGAAAGCCTGAGGAGGTTCCGGAGATCCCGGAGGTCGTAAGAAATAACGACATCGCCCCCGTGGAGAGAGTATATGACTACGCTGAAGTTTTGTCAGACCAGGAAGAGACAGATCTTCGAAACCTGATCGCAGACTACGAAGAGCGCTCCAAGTGTGACCTTATTCTGGTGACCATTGATCAGGCCGTTGGCCTTTCGGATGAAGAGTGGACGAACACGATGGTCAACCTTGCGGATGACTTCTATGATCAGAAGGCATTTGGATACGACCAGCCGCACGGCGACGGCGCATTGCTCATGGATAACTGGTATCATGCAGGGCAGGACGATAGCCAGGCAGGCGCATGGCTTTCCACTTCCGGAAAACTCGAGTGGGCCATTGGACCGCGTGAGGAGCAGGCGGTGTGGGATGCATTGGATGCGGGCTTTGAATACAGTACGTATGACGCCTATGCCAGAGCCATTAAGAAGATCGCATATTACGGCGAAGAAGATACCAACGGCGGAGTCAGACAAAAAGGTTCTGCACAGCTTCCATGGTGGCTTATGTTAGGCGCTCCCATAGTCATTGCATTGATCTATGCAGCGGTGAACATGAAGCAGAAGGCCGGAGCCGTGACGACGACGGCGATGACCTACGTAAGCGGCGGTCAGCCGACGGAGAACGTACGCAGGGATGATTTCCTCAGAAAGAGCGTTTCCAAGGTCAAGATCGAGACTTCGAGCTCTTCGAGAAGTGGCGGCGGCGGAAGCTACGGCCATCATACCAGCAGCGGCGGCTTTAGCCACGGCGGCGGCGGACACAGAAGATAAGTGCGGCAAAACACCCGCGGCGCACGCATATGAGAAGAAAAAAGACAATAAGAAAAGCACCCATGACGGTTGGGTGCTTTTCGTTGTTGTTCTTTAATCGTTTATAAAGCCGTTGCCTTATTATGCCATCTCGTTGACAGCCTTGGCAATGCGAGAAACTTTTCTTGCAACGTTATTCTTGTGATAAACGCCCTTGCTGCCAGCCATCTCAATGATCTTGGTAGCGTTTGCAAGCTCAGCCTTTGCAGCTTCCTTGTCACCGCTCTCCACTGTAGCGAAAACCTTCTTGATCGCGGTCTTAACACCGGACTTGATGGCTTTATTTCTCTCAGCATTCTCGCGGGCTACGGAAATTCTCTTCTTCGCGGATTTGATATTTGCCAATGTTTTATACCTCCATTTGATAAATAAACACATTGATCGCAGCGGTTTGCACAGCCAGACACGGAGGACTAATGCAAACATACTCTTGTAGTTTAGGTAATTATTTCAATTTTGTCAATACATAAATGAGAAAAAACATAAAAAAAATAGACAATCCCATATTTTTCTGATAGAATTAAAAGCCGAGATTGCTATGTTTTGAAGAAAGAACGAGAGGTTATCAAATGGCCCATACAGACCAATCCAAGATCCGTAATTTTTGCATCATCGCGCATATTGACCACGGCAAATCCACGCTGGCGGACCGCATCATCGAACAGACGGGGCTTCTGACCAGCAGGGAGATGCAGGCGCAGGTCCTTGACAACATGGAGCTTGAGCGCGAAAGAGGCATTACCATAAAGGCTCAGGCCGTTCGCACGGTATATAAGGCAAAAGACGGACAAGAGTATATTTTCAACCTGATCGACACCCCTGGTCACGTGGATTTTAACTATGAGGTGAGCAGATCCCTGGCTGCCTGCGACGGCGCGATCCTTGTCGTGGACGCCGCGCAGGGCATTGAGGCGCAGACGCTGGCGAACGTATATCTTGCGCTGGATCATGATCTGGACGTATTCCCGGTGATCAACAAGATCGACCTTCCCAGTGCCGAGCCCCAGAGAGTCATTGACGAGATCGAGGACGTGATCGGCCTGGAAGCCCAGGACGCGCCGCTGATCTCCGCCAAGAACGGCATTGGCATTGACGAAGTGCTCGAGCAGATCGTTCAGAAGGTCCCGGCTCCTAAGGGGAATCCGGACGCGCCCCTTCAGGCATTGATCTTTGACTGTGTATATGATTCCTATAAGGGCGTCATCGTGTTCTGCCGCATCATGGAAGGCACGGTGAAAAAGGGTACCGAGATCCTGATGATGGCGACGGGCGCTCGTGAGGAAGTCGTTGAGGTGGGATATTTTGGCGCTGGCCAGTTCATCCCCTGCGAGGAGCTTTCCGCAGGCATGGTAGGATATATCACCGCCTCCATCAAGAACGTGAAGGACACGGCCGTGGGTGACACGGTGACGGATGCGATGAACCCTTGCAAGGAGCCGCTTCCTGGCTACAAGAAGGTACTCTCCATGGTTTACTGCGGTATTTATCCCGCGGACGGCGCTAAGTACCCGGATCTTCGTGATGCGCTTGAAAAGCTGCAGCTCAATGACGCATCGCTGTTTTATGAGCCCGAGACCTCCATTGCGCTTGGTTTTGGCTTCCGCTGCGGATTCCTTGGACTCCTTCATCTTGAGATCATTCAGGAGCGCCTTGAGCGTGAATATAACCTGGACCTCGTTACGACGGCACCTGGCGTTGTATATAAGGTGCATAAGACCAACGGCGACGTCATCGAGCTGACCAATCCTTCGAACCTTCCCGATCCTTCTGAGATCGAGTATATGGAAGAGCCCATCGTGTCCGCTGAGATCATGGTGACCAGCGAATTCATCGGATCGATCATGGAACTCTGTCAGGAGAGAAGAGGCCGGTATCTCGGCATGGAATACATCGAAGGGACCAGAGCCCTTCTGAAATATGAATTACCGCTCAACGAGATCATCTACGATTTCTTTGACGCACTGAAATCCAGATCGCGCGGCTACGCATCCTTTGACTATGACATCAAGGGCTATGAGCAGTCCAAGCTGGTCAAGCTTGACATTCTGATCAACCGCGAGGAGGTGGATGCGCTGAGCTTTATCGTACATGCGGATTCCGCCTATGAGCGTGGCAGAAAGATGTGTGAAAAGCTCAAGGACGAGATACCGAGGCACTTGTTCGAGATCCCGATCCAAGCGGCCGTTGGCGGCAAGATCATCGCAAGAGAAACCGTGAAAGCCATGCGCAAGGACGTGCTTGCGAAGTGCTATGGCGGAGACATCACCCGTAAGAAAAAACTCTTAGAGAAGCAGAAGGAAGGCAAAAAGCGCATGCGTCAGGTCGGCAACGTTGAGATCCCGCAGAAGGCCTTTATGAGCGTCCTGAAGCTTGACGACAAGGATTAGTCGGATGAAAGATGATTCTTTGATGCTCTACCTTCACGTTCCATTCTGTGTGAAGAAATGTAATTATTGTGATTTTCTGTCCTTCGCAAGCGGCGACGACACGAAGGAACGCTATGTCGATGCCTTGTGCAAGGAGCTTGTGGGCAGAAAAGAGGAAATGCTGGGGAGGCGTGTTTCTTCCATCTTTTTTGGTGGGGGAACGCCCTCCCTGCTTTCACATGCTCGCATCAGAAGAATCCTCGACTTGATACGCAGGATCGCCTATGTTGACAAGAACGCTGAGATCACCATGGAATGCAATCCGGGAACCGCAACCTTCGAGAACCTAAAAGGCTACCGCGAGGCAGGCGTCAACCGCCTGAGCATCGGACTGCAGTCCGCATCGTCAAAGGAACTAAAGCTCCTTGGAAGGATCCATGACTATCGCACCTTTTTGAAGACCTATCAGGACGCACGAAAAGCAGGGTTTGCGGGCGTCAACGTGGATCTGATGAGTGCCATCCCGGGACAGGACCTTGCGGCCTTTCGTGAGACGCTAGAGAGCGTCCTTGGCCTTTCGCCCCAACCGGAGCACCTTTCCGTATATTCCCTCATCCTCGAGGAGGGCACCAAGTTTTGGCAGTGGGATCAGGAAGGGCGTTTTCAAGGGGACCTGGCGATCCCGTCGGAAGAGGTCGACCGCGCGATCTATGCCGACACGAGAGAGCGTCTTACAAAGGCAGGCTATGAGCAATATGAGATCTCCAATTATGCAAAGCCAGGGTTTGAATGCCGTCATAACCTGGGTTACTGGACCAGGCGAGATTACTTAGGCTTAGGCCTTGGCGCAGCGTCACTCTTGTTCGAGGTGCGTTATCAAAACGAGACGGACATTGGGAAATATCTTGCAGATCCGCTCGCGGGACGCAGCGCTCAAACACTTTCTAAGAAGGATCAGATGGAGGAGTTCCTGTTCCTTGGACTTCGTAAGTGCAAAGGCGTTCCAAAGAAAGAGTTCTTAGAGTGCTTTGGCAGTTCCCTTTCGGAAGTATATTCCGCCGTCATCGAAAAGAATGTATCCGACGGGCTCCTTGAAGAGGACGAAGCAGGGATCCGTCTTACGAAACGAGGCATGGACCTTGCCAATTACGTATGTGCTCAGTTTTTACTGGATGAAGTTTAAATGACCTCTTGCGAAATCGCAGGAGGTCATTTATAATGTCAATATCACTTTCTATTCTTTTGTTTCAAATGACGTGCGCTTATCATCTGAAGCATGTCATCTTCGGGGTTTTCCCAGACAATTCCCTTTTTACTTTTGATATGAGCGGAAGGCAGGAGCAGGCTTTTTTTGCGTGTTTGGATTTTTCGCATGGTTTCATTTGAAACAAAGGAAAATACACATAAAGAAGGAGGTATTATGTATAGCACTGTTTTATCGGGCGCCTTGCTGGGGGTTCAGGCAGCCATGGTTTTGGTGGAGGTAGATGCGACGAGTGGATTGCCATCCATCAACATGGTCGGCTCCCTTAGCGGCGAGGTGCGAGAATCAAAGGAGCGTGTCCTTGCAGCGCTCAAAAACGCGGGGATCGACATCCCGCCAAAGCATGTCACGATCAATCTTTCACCGGCGGACTTACGAAAAGAGGGGACCGCATATGACTTACCCATCGCCGTCGGCATGCTTCAGGCACTTGGCTTTTTCCAAAAGGCAAATGCGGAAGAAATCCTGTTCTTAGGAGAACTCGGACTGAATGGTGAGATCCGTACGGTGAGGGGCGTGCTTCCCGTTGTCAGGGAGGCCGTAGCCAGAGGCGTCAAGGAATGCATCGTCCCGTTAGAAAACGCCAGAGAGGGAGCCATGATCCCGGGCATCAAGGTCCGCGGGGCAAAAGAGCTTGAACAGGTCATGTGCTTTCTCTTGGCGGAAGGAAAGGAGCGGGAGAAGATCCTTCCTGTCGTGACCGTGTCCGCCAGTGAACTTCTGCAGGAAAAGGATCCCTTCACGGGCAATGATTTTGCGGAGGTCCGAGGACAGGAGGTTGCCAAAAGGGCCGCAAAGATCGCGGCTGCGGGATTCCACAACCTGCTCATGATCGGGCCTCCCGGAGCCGGCAAATCCATGATCGCAAAAAGGATCCCGGGGATCATGCCGCCCCTTTCTTTAGAGGAGAGCCTTGAGGTCACGACAATCTACAGCGTGGCAGGGCTTCTCGGAAATCGGGCTCTGATCACGGATCGGCCCTTTCAAAGTCCGCATCACACCATTTCTTTACCGGCATTGACCGGGGGCGGAACGCTTCCCCGTCCCGGAATCATATCTCTGTCACATCGAGGCGTCCTCTTCTTGGACGAGCTCCCCGAATTTCAAAGAAACAGTTTGGATGGCATGCGCCAGCCTTTGGAGGATAAGAAGATCCAGATTACAAGGGTTGGAGGGAACCTGACCTATCCTGCGGATTTCATGCTGGTCTGCGCCATGAATCCTTGCCCTTGCGGGTATTTTCCGAATCGAAACAAATGCAGATGCACGGAGCCGCAGATCAAGCATTACGCAGGCCGCGTCTCTGGGCCGATCCTCGATCGCATTGACTTATGCGTGGAACTGCACGCCGTGGAGGTTACAAATCTTCACGGAGGATATTTGGGCGAAACGAGCGCACAGATCCAAAAGCAGGTGGAACAGGTCAGGCAGATCCAGGCGGAGCGTTTTGCAGGGACGAATTACCGCTTTAACGGCGACGTTCAGGCGGCTGACATGGAACGCTTTTGCCCTTTGGGAGAGGCACAGAAGAATTGTATGGAAAGGCTTTATGAAGAGATGAGCTTGAGCGCGAGAAGCTATCATCGGATCTGCAAAGTGGCAAGGACCATCGCGGATCTTGCGGGAGAAGAGCGGATCAGAACGGAGCATTTGCTTGAAGCGGCGATGTTCCGGCCAGCGCAGGAAATCTGGAAAATGTAAGGGAGGATGGAAAAGGAATGAATGTAGAACAGATTTATTATGTACAATGGCTTCTTAGCCTCTATGAGCTTTCGAATAAAGCAATCAGGAGCATCCAGGAAAAGGTCCCGGATCCAAATGAGCTTTTTCGGCTGCCTAAGGAGCAATTGGAAATGTTTTTGCCACCGCAATATGCGCAGGTTCTTTGGAAGAAATGTCAAGAGGGTTTGAGAAGCCATGGGAGTGGGCGAGAGCACGTAAAATGCCTGTTTGAGGCACTAGAGAGGCGTGGGATGCACTTTGTTGCCATGGGGCAGCCAGAATACCCTGCGCGCCTTACAAAGATCCCAGACCCGCCTTTAGGATTATATTATTCCGGAAAGCTCCCGTCAGACAAGTCACTTTCCGTCGCGATCATCGGATCAAGGGAGTGCTCTGAGTATGGCAGGCACGTGGCGGAAACGCTTGGAAGATTCCTTGGTGAGCGGGGCGC
>JAILLF010000051.1 GCA_024693365.1 Acetatifactor sp.
TCCTTCTCGTTCTTGTGGTGGATAATCTCCAGCATGCAGCCATAACCCAGCTTTCCAAATTCGATGGCAAGATTCTGAAAAAGCCTGGAATAAAACGCATTGTCAGAGAAATAATTCTGAGAAACCATTACGCCAATGTTATAGTGCTCTTTTGCCTCCGTCTTGGGCGAAACGTATTCATACCCCATTTCCTTCGCCGTCTTTAGGATCATCTCCCGGACCGGATCACTGACCCCGTCCTTCCCGGATATCGCTTTAGACACGGAGACTGCGCTGACGTTTAATCTCTTGGCGATGTCGCGCATCGTTACCCCTTTGCTCATACTAGTCTTGCTCCTCATCTGAAACCATTTTCTTGCATCGGCCTGGCATATAATATTTATAACTCATAGTCTATCTTTTGTCAAACCAAGTGTCCTCGCAGCGCATTGCTTCCGACGGGTGCCAAGTCACCCGCCGGAGTGCAATTTCCTACTGGAAAATGGCGTTCAGTGCATCCTGAAATTCCTGTTTGTAAGTTTCCTGGAACTGTGCGGGCGTCATGCTGCCGTTAATGATGGATTCGAGATCATAGCCTACGCCAAGGTCGCCATAAAGCTCAAAATTAGGATGGCTTAAGCAGTCCTTCTGAACCTCAAAGTTGGAGTCATTGATCTCCTTCACCTTAGCCGTCTCGTTATACCACCAGTTAAGAAGCGCCGGATTGTCACGCTTTGCGGTGTCTCCCTCAAACCAGTTGTAAAGGTCATACAGGAAATTGTAAACCTGCTCGGGATCCTTTACGCCAACAGGGATTACGAAGAAGTTGCTGTCGTTTGCCTTATAGCCTGCATTCTGTGCCTTGTCTCCGGAAGGTCCAACGGGCCAACGAACAAAGGCGGTATCCCAGGTAAGGTTTCCTTCTTTTCCTTCAGGATAGTTGTCGTTCGCATTCTGGATCCATACGGCGATGGGGAAGAACGCAACATTACCCTGATTGTACTGAGTTCTCATGGAATCAGAAGGATTTCCGCCGTCAGCAGAATAGTCATAAGGGTAGCAAACGTTGTACTTGTTGTACATGTCCTGCATCAACTGAAGGCATTCGCCCACGGGTGCGGAGGTCAGCGTGCACTGTGCGCTGCCGGCGATGGATGCGCCGTTGGACATCAGGAGCTCTTGCAGAGTCTCCTCTGCATAACCGCAGTATCCGTACTGATCGATCTGACCGTCACCGTCCGTATCCTGGGTCAGCTTCTTGCAGTATTCAATGAACTTATCCCAAGTCCACTCGCCGCGTGCATAAAGCTCTCTGGGATCCTCGAGATTGTTGTCCTTGAGCATCTGCAGATTAAAGCCCAGAGGATAGGTGTTGCTGAAGTTACCGTTCACCTGAAGGATGCATGCCTTTCCGTCGCCGAGATCCAGATAGGAGAACACCTTCTGATCCGTGAAAAGGTCACTGTCCTCGGGGAGGATCGTCTTCAGATCCACCAGTAATCCATTGGACTGCGCGGGAATGGCCATGGAGGACTGAACCATGTAAATGTCACAGTCAGGAGATCCCGCCAAAATGGAGGTGTTGATGGACTCCTTTGTTCCGTCAAACGTCAGGTTCACCCACTTAAAGTCACAGTTGTACTTCTCTTCCAGCATGGAGACTCTGTCCCATTTGATCTGGCATACCTCGCGGTTGATCTCCTTCTGAGCCGCAGTTTCAGGATCATCTCCGTCTGCAGGCTGTGCCGCCGTCCAGTCAGCGGAAACGTCCATTGTCTCATCCGTGGAATCATAATACTGTCTCCACCAGGAACCAATGGTAAAATGTCTGGTTCCTCCCTGTGATGCCTCCTTTTCCTTCGGCTTTGTATCGCAAGCCGTCATGGAAAGAGTCATGATGGTGGCAAGTCCGATGGCCACCAGTCTTTTCAAGTTTTTCATCCTTTTTTCCTCCAAAATTTATTGCTTTCCAATTTCCACGCCGTAAACTTCCCAGTCAGAAGAGCTCTCAAACTGGAGCATTGCTCCCCACGTGGATTTGTCTTCTCCGCACAGAGCCTCGATCTGCTCATAGGTTACGTAGCAATATCCGTCCGCGCAAACTGCTTCGTCGTCCGTGCCCGCCTGACCGACACGCATCCAGCCTGCCTGTGCCCAAGGAACAACAACCCAAAGAGTACCGTCAGCAGAAGTATACTGCGCCTTGATCACGTCGCCGGGCTGAAGTGCTTCCATGTCTATCTCGAAGCCGTTCTGCGCCCATGCACCTGCCTTGCAGGCAAAACCATCCAGCGCCTTAAGGCCATGGAGCTTGGGAACTCCTGCTCCCGCCGTGCCAATGTTCACGGAATATACCTCCCACTTAGAGGAGCTCTCTGCCTGGAGCATAGCACCCCAAGTAGATTTGTCTTCTCCGCAAAGAGCTTCGATCTGCTCATAGGTTACGTAGCAATATCCGTCGTTGCAAACCGCCGGATCATCCGTACCTGCCTGGCCAACGCGCATCCAGCCTGCCTCAGCCCAAGGAACCACAACCCAAAGGTTTCCGTCTTCAGAGGTATACTGCAGTCTGATGACACTTCCGGGTACCAGGGCATTCAGGATATCTTCAGACATCTCAAATCCGTTCTGTGCCCAAGCATCTCCGGAGCATGCAAAGCCTTCAAATTCCACGCCAGGCTGGAAGGCGATATCCGCTGCCTTTTTGCCGACCTTCAGGGAATATACCTCCCACTTGGAAGAGCTCTCGCACTGCAGCATTGCGCCCCAGGTAGCCTTATCTTCGCCGCACAGAGCCTCGATCTGCTCGTAGGTCACCTGTGCCACGTTCTTGGAATTGTTCAGGTAAGCATCGTTCTGCGCAACGCGCATCCAGCCTGCCTCTGCCCAAGGAATGACGATCCACATTTCGCCGTCTTCGGAGGCATATTCGACCTCGATCACGCTTCCGGGTACCAGAGCATCCACAATGCTTTGAGGCATTTCAGCACCGTTTTGCGCCCAAGCGTCTCCGGAGCATGCAAAGCCCTCAAACTCTACTACGTCAGAAAGTGCAAAAAGATTGCTTCTGTCAGCTTCCGTCACCTCAGGGATCACAAACTCTGCGGAAGAATCTGCCGCAAGCACCTTCCCTGAAGCGTCCTTAAAGGAAATGGAATAGAGATACAGAGCCGTTTGGCGTTCAGCCAAAAAGCTGTTGCCATCGTTCACTTCCAGGGACAAAACCAGCGTATTTCCCTCTACTGCCTTAGCGGGTAATTCGTAGGACACGGTCTTGGGATTGGCCTTCTCAAGATAGATGGACCATGCCTTTTCACTTCTTTCGTTGTCTTCTCCCAAATAAGAATAGATCTTTCCGGAGGTGGCCACGAAATTGCCCTTGTCCTTACACTCCGACTCCAGCGTAAACTCAACGGTCTTGACGTCGCCGATCTTGTCTCCCAGCAGTGCATCCATCTGAATGCCTGCATAGAGCTTTCCAGCGTCGGCCGAGGTGATCTTTACGGCCTTTTGTCCGTCTCTGCTCACGCTCTCAAAAACTGTTTCCTTTGCTGCCGGGTTGATGGAGGAATCACTGCCGAGAAACCCCATTTTCCCATCCTCAAAGGTAATGCTTGCCGCGGTGTCATACGCAAAGGGTTTTGTCTCCTCCACCTGACTTTCCACGACCTCGCTTTGCGACTCGCTCGCGTCGCCTTGCTGATCGCACGCTGCCATGGACACTGCCATGACTCCTGCTAAGAAGCAGGCTAGTAGTCTGTGCTTTTTCAACTTTTTCATCCTCCTTTTTTGTTGAAATTTGCATATATGAATCCTTTACGAAAGGATTTCATTTCGTTTATCCCACAATGCCGCTGCGCTCCACGCCTTCAATAAAGCGTTTTTGCAGGATCAGATAAAGCACCAAGACAGGCAGGATCACCAGCAGAATGCCTGCATTGGTATATTGTTGCTGAATGGTCACGTTCAGGATCTTGTCCTGG
Source organism: Acetatifactor sp. (assembly GCA_024693365.1). Taxonomy (GTDB): domain Bacteria; phylum Bacillota; class Clostridia; order Lachnospirales; family Lachnospiraceae; genus Acetatifactor. The sequence continues at coordinate 3,963 of JAILLF010000051.1, forward strand.
TTTGCCAAAACGCTGGCAAGGGACGAAACCTTTTTACTGATCACCACGTCCTCGCTGACAAGGAACAGCTTGGAATAGAACGTGTCGTTAAACTGCCAAACCAAGGAGAACACGGCAACGGTGATCACCGCAGGCTTTGCATTTACCAGCATGATGCGAAAATAGGTATACCAAATGCCTGCGCCGTCCACCAAAGCGGCTTCCTCAATCTCCTTGGGAAGTCCCCTGAAAAACTGGTTGAAAATGTAAATATAAAGTCCCGACCTTACGCCACACCCCAAAATCGTCATAAGATACATGGGGACAACGGTTCCCATAATGCCAGGGGATCCCTTGATGGCCGTCACAATCCCAAAGGGATCAAAGGACTTGAACGTCACGTAGATCGGCAGCATAATGGTGTGCATGGGAATGGTGATCATCAGGACGACGCAGCCAAACAGCAATTTCTTAAAGGGAAATTGAAATCTGGCGAAACCATATCCCACCATGGAACATACAAGCACTTGGATCGCAGTGAGGGTCGCAACGTAGATCAGATCCTTCAAAATGGTCTTGTAGTAATCCATTCTCTCGATCACCAGAGCATATTTTTCCATGGTCGGGTGCTTTGGAAGCAGAAACATCATGGGATTGTAAATGTCCTCCGTAGAGGCAATGGAGCTGACGATCATGCCAATGATGGGGGACAGGATGGTATATCCCACTCCTATCAGGATCAACGCTCTCATCAGTCCTATCAAAAATCTCTTGACCTTGATCAAAACGCGTCCTCCTCTCCTAGTTGTAATAGAATGTATTCTTTTGGATCGCCCTTACCAGCAGGGCCAGGATCAAAAGCGTGACCACCGTGCTTATAATGCTGAACACGGCGCTAAGTCCGTAATTGAATTCCGTAAATGCGGTGGAATATGCCAGCTCCACCACGTCACTGCGTGAAAAATGATCCACGATGGTATATACCATGTTTGTGATCAC
>JAILLF010000008.1 GCA_024693365.1 Acetatifactor sp.
CGGCGTAAATTTGCTACTTCCATAAAAACCTTCTTTCAAAGGCTAGAATGGTCTTGAAGGAGGTGAGGTCATGAAGACGTTGTACTTGCGATTGTTAAGTATCATCGCGGCAGTGGCAGGAGGAGCTGCGTTAGTAGCGGCAAACTCAGCGTGCAGTCTTGTATTGTACGAACCGGAAATGCCGAAGGAACTCGAGTAGGAGAGAATAAGCGGGTTACAAGAAAGGAGTGATAGATTTAGTATAAAACTGTTGAGCTTGAAAAAGAAATGTGAAATAATACACATGAATATTATAATAACTGGAAATAATCAAGTCAAGGAGGTATACACGTGAAAAGGAGAATTAGCCTAGGAATCACCATGTTAGTATTATTGCTTGCCATGAGCATGGGTGCATTAGCAGCAGCCAATTATATACCAACATATTGTGATGAGTGTGGTGCAGTTTTATCGGAGATGGGAACAAATGTTGGACATTATTCAGTATATCATGATGCATATACCGGATTACATGATAGTCAAGGCGGTCCCGTGACAGATCCATGTTGGGTATATCATAATATTACTGAGATTAGGAAATATTGCCCGAATGGACATGGAAATAAATGGATAGGAATGTGGCATACGGAAGACCACTCAAGTTCTTATTGTACTGATCAGCAGTACTGGGAATAAGAAGCAATAGTAACTGACAAGCAAAGACATAAGGCAAGTGCAGCGTCAAATTCTTTTGGCGCTGCATAAAAAGGTGAAGCACGTGAAAAAAACATTCTTGTTTTTTGTAATCATGATATTTAGCTTATCATGGATGGGTTGTAACAAATCTGAAACTGCCGAAGAAAAAGATTGGCACAAAAATGGATTTATGCGATCTGACAAGATAGTTGAGGATGACGAATATTATGTAGAACGTTATGATCCGATAAACATGCAAAAAAAAGCAGAAGGATCGGATGGCAAAATTTTATATGGTAACGTTACGCCAAAATCATGGAAAGGGAAAACATATCGATTATATGCCGTGATAACTCCGCCGATATTTGAGGCGTCTAAATGGATATTGGAAATATATGATACTGAAACGAAAGAGACGGAAACAAAAGAAATTACGTATGAAAAATTGGGACTAACGGGAAATGATGACAAAAATGTTTTAGACTATTTAGTTGACGTGGATTGGATTGATGACAATTATTTTGTATTTCAATACGTTACGGTAGCAAAAGAAGAAGACAGATATTATCAGACCTCTGATAAACGAATTTATACGGATTTAAACGGAAACATAAAACAAACGGAACTATGGGATAAGTTTGAAACAAACGGATTTTTAATAAATGATTATCATGAATCAAGTTTCATCCCAAGCGGATCTTGTATTTGTGATGGACAAGGTGCAACGTACGGGCTGTCAAAGAAAGCAGATGGGACGTATCTCTGGGTATTTGACAGAGAAGGCGTGCTAATATATGAGAATTTGATTCCACAATCATGGGTAAAAAAGGACGAATTTAAAACAGATCAAAACGAGATTGTATATGTTTTTTATGATGAGAAAGAAGATAAGCAGCACTTTATATGGATAGACGCAGCGAACCGTAAGTCAACAGAAATTGCAACACTTTCTGGGGAAGAGAAGATTTCAAAGGCATGGGGAATGTCTCAGAACACGTTGTATTATGAGAAGGCACAAGAGAGAAAGGCGTATTCTTGGGACATAATCAATGGGAAACAAAAGCTTTTTATAGATTACGTCAAGAATTCCATATCACCCACATACGGTATGACATACATATTCCGAAAAGATGCCCCTCCAGCTATTAGATTATATAAAAATACAGATTTAAGAAGCGGAGAGACGGAAGATTGGATTGTCTATCTATCAAAAGAAAAAGTAGATAACCTTATTGAGGTAGATATACTTGTTACGGACGATCCTGGCAGTAGACAAATAATGGAAGCAGCGTCGCGGAGTACGAAAAAGAATCCTAATAATTTATTTGAATGTAAGAAGATTGAAACAAATGAACAAAAAAATATATTGATAAATGAACTAATGTCAGGAAACGGGCCTGACGTTTTGTATTTATCTCGAAGTGATTTTATTACGTTTTCGGAAAAAGGATTACTAAAGGACTTATCAGAAGTGATTTCTAAGGAGACATTGTCTAATATTTTGCCTGGAGCATTAGAATTAGGACAGGTATCTGATAAGCAGTATGGAATCCCGACTTGCGTTTCAGCGAGTGGCCTGTTAGTGGCCAAAACGGTCTGGGAAAAAGATACGTGGACTTATGATGACATGTTGCATCTAATGGAAATGCAAGTGCTTGAGGGAAATCTGTTCTACGTGAATGCCGGAAAACCGTTTGCACCTCTTGCTACGACAGTTTTGCTTACGGCGAGGAATTATGATTCATGGTTAATAGATTGGAATCGTAAGATTTGTAATTTTGTAGATAAAAGATTTATTGATCTTTTAACAATTCTTAAAAGTGCTCCTAAGCAATCAGGTGAAACGGATACATGGCTAAATGCAGGAAGTCGAATGGCATACGTGGACATAAATACATCTGCGTTTATTTATGATTTCGGTGTTAGAGAGGAATTGGAAGAAGGTCATTATGTTGGATTTCCCACGAACGGGAAAAATGGGAATTATCTTGATGCGAATGGAGTGCTAGTTATAAACATATCTGCAAAGAATATGGAAGGAATTATAAATTTGTTTGAGTGTATTTTGGATCCAGAAATACAAAATATGGCAGAGCAAAACACGCAATCAGCATTAAGCATCTGCAAAAAAGAACGAAGGGAGTTTAGTTATGATGAAGACGGAAAGATATATTGTGATGGAAACGAGATTAGAATCCTTCAAAATGGAAAGACCACGGTGGAATATGCAGAGGAGTTTTTAGAGAACTGTGTGGCAGCTCCTTTTCATGAGCCTGAAATTGAAAAGATATTGATGGAAGAGTTGGCGGTATACTATCAGGGGGACAGATCAGCCCGAGAGACGGCGGAGATCATTCAACAACGCGCACAATTATTTCTTAATGAGAAATAACGAAAACTTTTCAAGCCTTCAGAGGATAATTCGAAATGAAAAAGATAGGAATTCAGTTTATTCTAACATGACTAACGGAGGTTATAACGGCATGAAGAGTATTAAGAAGAAAGGAATTTCCCTCCTCCCTGCAAAAGGTATTTGACGAGGAATTCGGCGATTATTTGAGCGGCCGGATCGACGGCAAGGCCTTGTCGGAGCATTTGAAGAGCAGGGTGACGTTGTATTTGCAGGAGTCGAAATAAAGGAAACCCAGTAGCGGATTCACGTCTGCTACTGGGGCTTTTTATTAATTTTGCATGAATCGCGCATAATTTTGTCAATTCCATAAACATTCTATAGATAAAAGATAGTATAATAAGAAAAAAATTAGTAGCCGCCTCACAACAAATAGTGATTGCCAATTAATTACGGAATGACGTAAGGAGGTAACAAAAGAAAAAATGATAACAATTGCCATAGTAGATGATGATTATAAGATGCTGGCTAAGTTTTCGGAAATCCTGGGAAGATATTATGGAACGGGAAATGTTATTCAGCAGGATTACGTAAATGGATTGGAGTTTGTGAACAGTCTGTCGGAAGGGCTTCCCAATATCGTTTTTATGGATATAGAAATGGACGTGATGAATGGAAGGGAGGCTATAGAAAAGCTTAGGGAAAAGGACAGAAATGAAAACACGTTTGTGGTGTTTATTTCCTCACACACGGATAAGCTGGCTCCGTTTTTTTCACTGCATCCATTTGATTTTCTGGTAAAACCATTTTCTGACAAGGAAGTGTTTGCAGTTTTAGATAAGATCAAGGAACACATGAAGAAAGACAGGAAAACCATTACCCTGATCATCGACAGAAAAGAAGTCAACATACCGGTAAGCGACGTGAAGTGGGTTCAATCCCTGGCACACCGTTTGGAGATTAAAACGTGTACTAGCGAAGAACCACTCTATTGTTATGAAAAGCTGAATACGTTTTATCCTAAGCTAGAGGCTGCCAGTGATGATTTTTTACGGATTCACGCGTCATTTGCGGTAAATAAAAGATATATTACGAGATTTACGCAGAAAGAAATCTACGTAAATGATCAAGTGTTCACCATAAGTTTGAAATTTAGGGCCGAAGTAATTATGAAACTACATGAAAGGTTGTAAGAAAAGATGCTGTTTAGTGAAGCTGTATATTTTGCCTGTAACTTTATTTTCATTTTTGGCATGCATTTGTTTTATGCAAAAATGTTTCCCGCGAATGAGAAAAAATGGATACGAAGATTGGCGCTGATTCTATTCTTGTTTGTGGATTTTGCGTTGTGGCTTGGGATATCAAATCCGTATTTGTTTCCCATCCTTAGTTTCCTTACTTATTTTGGGGTTACAATTGCGTATCAAATCAGGATAAACTATCGGAATTTTCTTGCTGCCTTTTTAATCTTGGCATTTGGGATTACCAGCGAGCTTCTTGCATCCTATTTGGTCTCTTATTGTATGGGAAAAGCAGGGGTGACGGAGACGGAAAGCGTATTGGTGGCTGCGTTGATTTCCGCAAGATTGTTTTTCTTTTTAATGACGTTACTATCAGCGAGACTAACCCTCTATCAAAAAGAGGGAGGGCCGATGCGTTACGTAGCGGTGTTGGCAACGCTTCTTCCAATCATTTCCGTCGTTTTGGTCATCTATGTTTTTAGCTTGGCTGAATTTGATAAAAACACGATTTTGGACGCAGGTTCTTTAGGTGCATTGATTTCGGTATTTGCGATCATTTTGATTAATCTGATTACGGTTTGGCTGTTTGACCGACAGTCACGTGCATATCAAATGGAACGTGAGACTCAGGCCCTTAGAAAGACCATTCAGGTGCAGCAGGAGCATTATAATGGGGAAATGGAAAAGCGGGAGGCCATTCGGAAAATAAAACATGATTACAAAAATTTTCTATTGGCAATTCAGGCGGATCTGGCATCTGGAAAGGAAGAGGAAGCCAGAAAAGTGATAGAAAGGGAATTAGAAGGGGACGCTGTTTCTGATTTTCCTCATTGTGGATGGTATGCGTTGGACGCCATCGTTTCTTATAAGGAGGCAGGCGCTCAAAAAATGGGCATGCATCTGCGGCCCGAGTATTACTTGGAAGCTGAACCGGCAATTGCCAGCGAGGATATTTGCATCATGATGGGGAATGCCATTGACAATGCAATGGAATACTTATCGTTGCATCCTGCGTGTTCTAGGGAGATACGGATCCACGTGAGATATGAAAAAGGGGTTTTGAACATTAAGGTAGGAAATGAAGTGGAGGAGGCGGTGGCCGTCTCTGACCGGCGCTTTTGTGCTTCTTCCAAAGCAGGGGAGGGACATGGATACGGATTGAAGTCGATAGATTACGTGGCGGGGAAATATGGTGGAAGATTGATTTTGTCAAGTCATGAGAAGTATTTTGAATGTGGAGTGCTGTTATATTGTTGAGTCCATGCCTCGCATGCGTGAGTCCATGCCTCATTCGCAAAAATCTGCAAGCAGATTTTTTGCGAATGAGATGGCTTCGCCATATGATCATACAAAAAAGAGACCACCCGCCCGAATGCAAGCATTCGTCGGTTGGTCTTTTTTTGATGATCGCATGGACTCAGGGTTATTCAAACTGTGATGCGTATAGTTTGTAGTAGAAGCCGCGTTGGGACATGAGGGCGTCGTGGGTGCCTTGCTCGACGACGTCGCCGGCGTTGACAACGAGGATCTGGTCGGCGTTTTGGATGGTGCTGAGGCGGTGGGCAATGACGAAGCTGGTCTTGCCCTTCATCAGGCTCCGGATGGCCTTCTGTACCTGGCGCTCGGTGTTGGTGTCCACGTTGCTGGTTGCTTCGTCGAGGATCAGCATGTTGGTGTTGTAGAGCATGGCGCGGGCAATGGTGAGGAGCTGTTTCTGGCCCTTGGAGATGTTGCCGCCGTCCTCATAGATGATGGTGTTGTAGCCCTTGGGAAGGCGCAGCACGTAGTCGTGGATCTTCGCGGCCTTGGCGGCGGCGATGACCTCCTCCTTCGTGGCATTTTCTTTGCCGTAGGCGATGTTGTCAAAGATAGTGCCTTGGAAGAGCCAGGTGTCCTGCAATACCATGGCGTAATTCTTTCGCAGGCTTTCCAAGGTATAATTTCGATATTCCTTATCATCCACGGCGATCTCGCCGGAGTTTACGTCATAGAAGCGCATGAGCAGGTTGATGATGGTGGTCTTTCCGGCACCCGTTGGACCGACGATGGCGATGGTCTGGCCGGGCTTTGCCTCGAAGTTTAAATCCTTCAGAATGGTCTTTTCAGGCACGTAACCGAAGGCAACGTGCTTCGCGTCAACCTCACCCTGGCAATCCGTGAGCTTAGTCGCACCATAGAGGTCGGCGGCTTCCTCAGGCTGATCCAAGAGGTGGAAAACTCTTTCTCCTGCGGCAAGGGCGCTGAAGATTTCGTTGATGATGTTCGAAATCTCGTTGATGGGGCCGGAAAACTTACGGCTGTAAAGGATAAAGCTGGAAATCTGTTCGAGGCCCACGATGGCCTTCATGTAGAGTACGGCGCCGCCCATGCCGATGGCGGCGAGGCCGAGGTTGGAGATCATGCCGATGGTGGGACCCATCTTCATGCCCATGCCGTCCGCATTCCGGTAAGCCTCCGCGGCATTGCGGTTGATCTCGCTGAATTTTTCGGACATCTTGTCCTCGCAGGCGTAGGCAAGGATCGTCTTTTGACCCGTAAACATCTCTTCTGCGTAGCCGTTCATGACGCCGTAAGCCGCGCTTCGCTTGGAATACAGGGGGCGCGTGATCTTTCCCATACGCTTGGTGTACCAGATGGAGAGCGGGATCGTAAAGATCATGCAGAGCACCAAAGGAACGGAGATGGTGCACATGATGATAAAGCTTCCGACCACGGTGATCGTGCTTGTGAGGATTTGGATCACGTCCGTGGAAAGGCAGGTGGACACCACGTCGATGTCGTAGGAGACGCGGCTGATGATGTCGCCGGCCTGATTCCTGTCGAAGTAGCTGACGGGAAGCTTCATGAGCTTTTCAAACACGTCCTGACGAAGGTTTTGCGCCACGCGCTTGCCGACGCGGGTCATGCAGACGCTGACGGTAAAGCCCAGAATGTTTGAGCCCACGTATGCGAATAACATTAGGAGCGTGTAATGCAGCACCTGATCCATGTCAACCTGTCCCACGCCCTTTTTATAGCCTTCCTCGGCAACGCCGATGGCCTTGCCCGCGAAGCGGGGACCCAAGAGGTTTCCCACGTTGCTGACAATGGCGCATGCAAACAGCAGTAATACGATCCATTTATATTTTTCCAGATATCGAAGGATCCTAAGAAGCGTACCCTTCGCGTCCTTCGGTTTTTCTTTTTTTCCGCCTCGATCTCCAGGTCCCGGCATGGTTGATTCTCCTTTATTCTTCGTGATATGACATGTTTTCTGGATACCTCGAGGGGATGACCTGGAAGGTCTTTTTAGGTCGCATGGTCACGAAAAAGACCTTCCAGGCCAAGCCCCGAGTTACATGGGAATCTATGTTAGGCCATAGCCCCCATCTGAACTTCATAGGTCTCGAGATAATCCTCGCAGTTCTGCAGAAGCTCCTCGTGGGTTCCGTACCCAATGCATTTTCCGTTATCTAACACCAAGATCTTATCCATATTCATGACGCTGGACACGCGCTGGGCGATGAGGATCAGCGTGCAATCCGGATGGTGCTCGAGGATCGCCTTTCTCATGGCGGCATCCGTCTTGTAATCCAGGGCGGAGGAGCTGTCGTCCAAGATCAGGATCTCAGGGTTTCCGGCGAGGGCCCTGGCCACGAACATGCGCTGTTTTTGGCCGCCGGAGAGGTTGGCGCCCTTGATGGTTGCCTCATACTGAAGCCCCTGCGCAAGGCCGTCCACGTACTCGGCGGCGCAGGCATCCTCCACGGCGCCGCGAATGGCCTTCGGGTCAAGCTTTCGTTCAAAATCGATGTTTTCGTAGAGCGTATTCTGGAAGATCATGTCATTTTGGAAGACGGTGCCAAATTTCCGGCGAAGATCGTCCTTCGCATAAGCGGAGACGGGTTTCCCGTCGATGACAATGCTCCCCTCGTCCGCTTCATAGAAGCGCATGAGAAGGTTGACGATGGTGGATTTACCGCAGCCCGTAGGTCCGATGATGCCGAGGGTCTCGCCCTTTTTCATGGTAAAGGACACGTCAGACAGGGCTTTCTCGCGGCTTTCGCCGCCGAAATCAGCAGCTGCTTCCGTTGCCGCGCCCGCAGAGGAGTCTTGCCTTTTCTTTTTGCCTTCGACAGCAGGTGTAGTTGCCTGTATTTCTGGTTTTCCATAGCTGAAGGATACGTGATCAAAGTTGATGAAGGGCGCTTCCGATTGTCTTTCGGGATGAGCGGCAGAATCTGCATCAGCAGCAGGATCTGCATTAGCAATGGCAGCCAGTTTTTCCTGGCTTTCCAGGAGTTCCGCCGTATCCATGGCAAGCACTTCCGCGATGCGGTTTGCGCTGGCGCTGGCCTTGCTCATGGTGGTGAAGATGCGGCTAAGACCCATGACGCCCATGGTGATCATGTTAAAGTAGGTCAGGAACGCAAGGATCACGCCAGGCTTGATCTCGCCTAAGTTTACGCGATAGGCACCGACAAAGACAACGATGGAAAGGCCGATGTTTAGAAGAAATTGAATCACGGGACCGGGCATGGCCATGACGGTCGCCGCCGCCACGTCGCTCCTTGTGAGCTCCTGATTGGACTCGGCGAAGCGCCGCTTTTCAAAATCTTCCTTGCTGAGGGCCTTCACCACGCGGATGCCGGTGATGTTTTCGCGCATGACGCGCACCACGACGTCGAGCTTTTTTTGCACCTTGGTATACATCGGGATACCCTTGGAGGAAATCACGTAGATGACCAGGATCAGGATCGGCATCATGCAAAGAAGGATCAGGGAGAGCTTGAAATCCATGAACATTGTCATGATCAGGCCTCCGAGGAGCATCATGGGCGCGCGCACGCAAAGGCTCTGGAGCTGTGCGCAGGCGCTCTGCACGTTGTAGCTGTCACTGGTCATGCGGGAAATCAGGCTCGGGAGCGTCAGCGCGTCAAACTGCGTTCCCGACAGATTCATGGTCTTCTCGAAAAGACTCTGCCGGATTTCGTAGCTGATCTTGTGGGCGTTGTCGATGGCCCTTTTGTTCGCGATGACGTTTAGCGCACGGAAGATCACGGCCGTCGCAAACATCAGGGAGCCCCACAGAAGCACCCTCGTCAGATTCCCAGAGGGTACGATCTCGTCAATAATATATTCCAAAATATATGGAAGCGAGAGTTCGCTGACCGATCCGAGGAACTTGATCAGGATGGCAAGCGCAACCAGCTTCCAGTGTTTTTTCATATGTTTAAAAATTAATTTCATGATTTTTGTTTCCCGTCTACAATATTAAAACGATTTATTAGTCTACTAACAATTCTAGCATAAATTTTTTTTACGTAAAGATTTCGAGGTCAATTCGCAAAATTTAGTTAAAAATACCATAAAATTGGGTAAATTTTGACTTGGACAAGCTTGTCCAATGCCCAAAATCGATGAAATTTTCGAAAAATCCCGTTCCTTGTCCTGTTTTTCCGGAGGAGAAATTGATAGGGTGAGATCAAGAACTGCGAGATGCAGAAAACAAAAAAGGAGGAACCCAAGATGAGTTCAATTGCACCGATGATTTTGTTAAAGAAAAAGAAAGATGAGAATCAGAATGGTAACGTTCTAAGGATGCCGTGAGTCACTTTGCAGATAGTTTATTGATCAAGTGATTAATCCACCGAAGCAGGCATGCGACGCCCCAGTCCGTCAGCACGATACTAGAGAAGATGAGCGCGGCCGGTATGGCGCCCCAGTTCATGAAGCCGTACCAATCGTTGGTGTTTGGCCATTCGCCCTTGCCGTTAATCAGAATGTTCGCAAGGTAAACACAACCGTAAATCAAAGCGGGTGATCCCGCGGGGAAGGTATTGCGGAAGGGAAGCGTTCCGTCCAACAGGCAGAATTCGATCATGCCAAGCAGCGGGATGATCAGATGGAAAAAGAGGTTGGAACCGAGATACAGTTTGCCATAGCCGTAAAGCGGACCGAAAAAGCAAGCAACGACCAAAAAGGTCACCATGACGGCCGCCGTCGCGGCGAGCTTCAAAGTCATCATCCATGCAGGACAGGGCGTTACCTTCGTTGCAGGAGCGTGCTGGGAAGCAGGGACGTCCTGAGAAGCAGGGATGTCCTGGGAAGCAGGAACATTCTGGGAAGCAGGCGATTTGCCGTGCCCCCTGAGAAACCCGGAGACCAAGTAAATCGCCGCAACAATGCCGCACAGGATGTTAGACTGCACGGTAAAATACCGCAGATTATTCCATCCAGAGGTGGCGAGGACGCCTCCGTTATTCCCATTTTTATCCAACATGATCCAAAGCCCAACCAGGGTGCATGCAACAATCAATAGGTTTAAAGTGATCACGATCTTTTTCTTCAAGGCGGGTACCTCCGTTTATATGATTGGCGATCATCCGATGCCAATCGATTTGTTTCTTCAGTATAGATTATCATGTTTTTTTTATGAAGGGAAGCGGCAAGTGCATCTTGCCTTCGAAAAATGCATCTCACCAGCCGAAAGATTGAATTGCCCCAGATGCTTTCCTATAATGACGTTAACGAGGAGCCAAAGAAAGAAACGTGGTTCTGTAAAGGATAAGGAGAGTAAACGATGGGAGCTATATTATTCGTTATATTGGCAGGTTTGGAGCTGGGGCTTTGCGTTTGGACGCTGACGAAGCATAAGGAAGAGGAAAAATGGGTGAAGAACCGGCTGCTGGTCTCAGGGGTGCAATGGGGCGTGATCGCGTTTTTGTTGTTGCTTCCCATAGGCAATAAGGGGCTCCGGCTCGGGGGATGCTTTGTGATCCTGGGCATTCGCCTTTTGATCGACGTCATCCAGTTTGTGAAGAAGCGCAAACAAGGAGCGCCGGCGGAGCAAGGAACCCATGTGATGGCGGAAGGAATCCCCGCGACGGAGCAGGAAACTTCCACTAAGCGGGATGGACACCTTCGCGGCAAGGCAAAAACCATCCTGGCAGCCGTGACGGGCTGCATCGTGATCGCGGTTTCCTTGTTTCCGGCGTTTGCGTTCACGGGGTATCAGAGCTTGCCGGTGACGGGAGCCTATGAGGTTGGCATGGTGAGCGCGATCCTCACGGATGAGACGAGACTTGAGAGCTTTGAGACGGACGGAAGCCATCGCGAGGTGCCAATTTACGTATTTTATCCCAAAAAGCAGGGCGCGGAAAAGGGAGCGGGAGACGACCTGCCGGACGGGAGCTTTCCGCTGGTTTTGTTCTCCCACGGGGCGTTTGGATTCTATGGGAGCAACCTGTCCACGTACGAGGAGCTCGCCAGCCACGGTTACGTCGTGATCAGCATGGATCATCCGTACCATTCGTTTTTTACGAAGGACACGGCGGGAAAAATGGTGCTCGTTGACCGGAATTTTATGCAGTCCGTCATGACGAACGGAAATGCGGAGGACGGTGAGATTCCGGAGGAAGAGATCTTTCAGGCTTCCAGGGATTGGATGAATCTTCGCATTGCGGACGTGAACTTTGTGCTGGATAAAATCGAAAAGACGAAAGGGATGCTTGATCAGGATTGGTATGTGGGAAAGGACGCAGACGCGCAGCTGCTTATTCAGATTCTTTCCAAGATCGATCATGATAAAATTGGCATGATGGGACATTCCCTCGGCGGCGCCACCAGCGTGACCATCGGAAGGACCCGGGGCGACGTGAAGGCCGTGATCGATCTCGACGGGACGATGCTGGGTGAGGAGCTTTCATGTGAAGACGGGCAGTATCAATATTATGAGGAGGCTTATCCCGTACCGCTTCTCATGCTGAGCAATGAAAATCATCATGAGGATTTTCAGCAGTATGGCACTCTTTACGTCAATGGCCTGGTGCTTGCAAATGCCAAGGACGCAAGCTATACTTATTTCAAGGGGAGCGGGCACATGAACTTTACGGACCTGCCGCTGTTTTCACCGTTTCTGGCATCCCTTTTGGGAACGGGGGACGTGGACGCGAAGGAGTGTATCCAGACCGTAAATGAGCTCACGCTTCAGTTCTTTGACCATTACCTGAAGGGTCAGGGAGAGTTTCAGATCCAGGAAAGTTATTAGCATTTGGGCACGGAGAAGAGATGGAGATCAAGATATTCAAAGTGGGAAAAGAGAAACCGGAAGAGGTAGAGATCCGCTGTCACGAAATGACGGAGGAGGTGCGGGAGATCGTTGCCTTCGTGAAGACGAGACAGGGGCAGCTCACCGGCATGCTGGAGGGAAAGCAGTTCGAGATTGCCGTGACGGACGTGGCCTACGTGGAGGCGGTCGACAACAAGGTCTTTCTCTATACCCAAAAACAAGTGTACGAGACGCGGCAAAAGCTCTATGAATTGGAGGAGCTTCTCAGGGAAAAATTCTTCCTGCGGGTGTCAAAGTCCATGCTGGTAAACTTGATGAAGATCAAATCCATCAAACCGGCGCTGAACGGGAGAATGCTTGCGGTATTAAAGAGCGGGGAAGAGATTCTCATCACAAGAAAGTACGTGGGAGACTTAAAGAAAGCTCTGCGGGGAGAGAGGGTTTGACCTGACAAGGAAAAGGTATTGGATAAGACTAAAAGAAAGCCTTGCGGGGAGAGAGGATTTGACGGATGAGCGGAAGAGAATTTTGGATAGATTTCATCAGAACGTATTTTATGATCGTGACCTTGATCACTCTGGCCATGTGCATTGTCGGAAAGGCGATGATGCCAGAGCAAACCTTTGGATATGAAGCGTTCGCGGCACCGTTATTAAATGGTCTCGTAGGTACGATACCGAATCTCGTGCTGTATTCCAAGCGGGAGCTGAAGGTGAAGGAATTGCTTGTAAGAAAGATACTGCAGCTAATTTTGATCGAGATAGGCATTTTATGTATTGCCTTGTATGGTTCCAAAGGGAGTTGGTTGGATCCGCTCATTGTTGGCGTTTTGGCTGGCTGTGTTTTCGCCGTTTACGCGGCCGGAACGCTGATCTCATGGCTTGTGGACCTGGCGTCCGCAAAAGCCATGGATCACGCGCTGGCTGAGTTTCAAAGGATGAACGCTGGCGGGGATCAATCGCAACTAACGCACGTGCCCACGCAGATCACGTTTCGCTGAAGCGTCAGTTTTCCTACTTCCAGTACTCCAGTTCTTCTTCCTTCAGACCGATGTTTTTTCCCAGGAAAACAGGCTTTTTGCCTGTTTTCTTTTGGCTTTCGTAATCTTTCAGCGCGTCGATGGCAACCTTGCCCAGGATCATGCAGGCCGGCAGGTTGATCAGCGTCATCCCGCCCATGGTAATGTCTGCCAACGCCCATGCGGCGCCCATCGGGATCACGGCGCCTGCAAAGACAACGATGGCGCAGCAAACGTGAAAAACACGCATAAACGTCTTGGAGGGCGCTTTTTTGTGATTCAGGAAGATCAAGGCATTGTCAACGTAATATAAATTCCCCAACAGCGTCGTGAATGCAAACAAGGTCATGGCGATCGTAATAAACAGAGGGCCAACCGTTCCAAACACCGTTGAGATTGCATTCTGTACGTAGGGTGCGCCGGATACGGCCTCGCTTCTCTCAACGCCGCTGGCCAGACACATTAGTGCGGTTGCGGTACACAGAAGGAGCGTATCAATATATACGGAAAGCGTCTGGACCAGGCCCTGCTTTGCGGGGTGCGAAACCTTTGCGGATGCGGACGCATTCGGGGCCGAACCCACGCCGGCTTCATTGGAATACAAACCTCTTTTGATGCCGTATACCATGCAGGATCCGGCGACGCCGCCGAAAATAGCCTTAAAGTCAAAGGCATCTGCGAAAATCTGCCCAAACATGGCCGGCACCTGGCGAATGTGAAACAGAATCACGATCAGCGAAATGATCACGTAAGAGACGCCCATAAAAGGCACGATCAATCCGGTGAGCTTAACGATTCTTTTTCCACCGCCCAGCAGGCAATAGCCCGTGCAGATGGCCAGAATCACGCCAATGATCACCGGCGTGATCTTCGGATCATAGAAGGAATAAGCTTCAAAGGTGGATTGCAGATTATAAGAGCATAGAAGATTAAAGCCAACGGCATAGGTTGCAATCAGAAATATGCAGAAAATCGCTGCCAGGACCGGCGCGTGGAGCGCTCTTTCAATGTAATATGCGGGACCGCCATAGCACTCGCCGTCGTCATTTTTTCTTTTGTAAATCTGTGCCAGCGTGCTTTCCACAAATGCGGAGGAGGCGCCGATGATGCACATGACCCACATCCAAAAGCATGCTCCGGGGCCGCCTAAGCAGATTGCCGTCGATACGCCCACAATATTTCCCGTACCCACGCGCGATGCGGTGGACACCAGCATTGCCTGCAGGGAAGATACGTTCTTTTTGTCCTCTGGCGGCTCCGCCAAAAGACGCAGTGACTCGGGAAAAAGCCGGATCTGTACGCCTTTTGTGAGTATCGTGAAGTAGATTCCTGCAAGAGACATCACAATGATGAGAATGGGATAATACATCACCCCGTCAATTTTGTCCAGAAAATCAGTAATCATTTTTCGCCCCCCTTTTCGATTTCGATAACCCGTCCGAATTAATTCTATCATGTGCCTTGGGAATCATCAAGTGAGATGATTCCCAAGTCTACGCAGAGAAATGTGGCAAAAATCCAGCGAAAAAAACGAACGAAAAAACGTAAAATAAGAGTTGACGTGATAAAATATGTTTGATACAATATAAATGCAACAAAGATAAAACGAATTTCAAACTTGTATAATTTCTCGTGGCAGAGGAGATCATTAGAAAAGATAGCCAAAAAAGAAGGAGGACAAACAAAATGGGATTTTATGATTACGTTGTTACCGCGCCGGACGGAAGCGAAGTGTCCATGAAGGACTTCGAGGGCAAGGTTGTTCTGGTTGTGAATACGGCCACGGGCTGCGGTTTCACGCCGCATTATAAAGATCTTGAGGAAATGTATGAGAAGTTTCACGAGAAGGGATTTGAGATCGTTGACGTGCCCTGTAATCAGTTTGCGGGACAGACCCCGGGAACGGATGAGGAGATCCACGAATTTTGCACCTTGAAATATCATACGCAGTTTCCGCAGATGAAGAAAGCGGACGTAAACGGTGAGAATGAGCTTCCGCTGTTTCGTTTTTTGAAGGATCAGAAAGGCTTTGATGGCTTTGGAAAAGGACCAGTTGCGCTGGCCATGAATGCGATGCTTGCAAAGATTGACAAGAATTATAAGAACAATCCTGACGTCAAGTGGAACTTTACGAAGTTTGTGATCGACCGGGAAGGCAACGTGGTGGCACGCTTTGAGCCTACGATAAAGATGGATGAGGTCGCAAAGTGCGTGGAGGGACTTCTGTAAAAACAGGCAGAAGGATTGGCAGGAAGCAAAAGAGCCGGAAAGCAGCCAGTCGGATTTACGGGATGCCGGAAGAGGGAGGAAAAGCAAGTGTCACAACCATATGAACAACTAAAGCTAGAGAATCAGCTATGTTTCCCGCTTTACGCGTGTGCGCGTAAGATAATGGGGTTATATACGCCGGTCTTAAAGCCTCTTGGACTTACGTATACGCAGTACATTGTGTTCATGGTTCTTTGGGAAAAGGAAAAGGTGAGCGTTGGCGAGTTGGGAAAGGCACTTCATCTTGATGCGGGAACGCTGACGCCGCTTTTGAAGAATTTGGAAAAAAGCGGTTACGTTACCCGGGAGCGCATGAAGGAAGATGAGCGCGTGACCATGATCTGCATCACAAAGAAGGGCGATGAGCTGAAGGAGGCCTGCAAGGATATTCCGGGAAAGGTTGCAACGGCCTGCGGCCGTCTGGATCCGGAGAAGGCGAAAGTGCTTTATGACATTTTATATGGACTTTTGGAAATTTAAGATAGACGTGAGCGTTTGTGATAAGTAAAATGAAATTGCAAAGAACGGAACAAAATGACATAATAAAAGAGTTTTGAGGCACACTAACAATGAGCGCAGAGCTGGATGCAAGAGGCTTGAAGTATCACAAAAAGAAAGGATTCCGGCGAGGGCCGGAGAAGGGGTGAAGCTTATGGAATACAGATTTACAAAGGACAATTTTGAGGAAGAGGTAGTGAACAGCAGCGTTCCCGTACTGGTTGACTTTTATGCGGACTGGTGCGGTCCCTGCAAGATGATGGGACCCGTTGTGGAGAAGCTTGCTGAGGAATATGAAGGCAAGGCAAAGGTTGGCAAGGTGAACGTGGATGACGAGGAAGAGCTTGCCGCAAGATTCAACGTGATGAGCATTCCGTTCTTCGCAGTGATCAAGGACGGCAAATTGGTGGACAGCAGCCTTGGCGCAACAACCAAGGACGCCCTTGCCGCAAAGTTGGACGCAGTTCTGTAAAACATTGGCCAGTTTGGGTCACGGGGACGTGTCTGCTGACACGTCCCCGTGACTCACTTTAAACGATTGACAAAAGCCAGGTAACGTGCTAAAAGGGAATCATTGATCATTGAGAAAAGAAAGGATCGGACGTTATGAAAACATTGATCATTTATACCTCACAGACTGGCTTTACGAAGAAATATGCGCAGTGGCTCGCAGAGAAAACCAACGGCGAAGTGCTGGAGCTGAAAGAAGCCAAAAAGAAGGATGAAGCTTTCTTTGACGAATATCAGGCGATCGCATACGGCGGGTGGGCCGTGGCCGAAAAGGTAGCGCAGGTGGATTGGTTCTTAGGCAAGGTTTCTGGGTGGAAGGAAAAACGTTTGGCGATTTTTGTCGTGGGTGCGAACATCAGCGACAGTCCCATGACCCAAAAGATGCTGAATGGCGTCCTGACGGCAGAGAAAAAGTCCTACGTGAAAATATTCTATTGCCAGGGAGGACTTTGCTATGAGAAGTTAAATCTTCCGAACAGATTGGCGATGAAGGCTTTTGCCTCCATGCTCAAGAAAAAGAAGGACGCCACGGAAGAATTAAAGCAGATGGGAGAGCTGATCTCCAATTCCTTTGACGCTTCCGATGAAAAGTACGTTGAACCGATCTCGGAATGGCTTCAGGGTGCGCAGTTTTAGGGATTTCCCCTTTCTTGACAGGCGTTGAGGAATTAATAATATACCCGAACGGGTATATTACACAATGAGAAATATGATATACACCCGAACGGGTATAATTTTACGAAAAACAGTTGAAATTATACCCGTTCGGGTGTATATTCATGTTATGAATAAAATAGCAAAATATATCAAAAAAGAAAGAATGAAGGCTGGTCTTACACAGGAAGAGTTTGCGCTCAGGTCTGGTTTGGGATTGCGTTTTGTCAGGGATTTGGAGCAGGGAAAGGAGACCGTGCGGCTTGACAAGGTAAATCAGGCGCTGAGAATGTTTGGAATGGAGACGGTTCCGGGCGAGATCGACAGAGAGGATTTGTAACATGGCCAGGGAAGGAAAGGTATACGTTCAAAACAAATACGCCGGGCGGATCAAAGAGACGGATCAAGGCTACGAATTCATCTATGATAAGGCCTATCTTGAAAAAGAAGATGCCTTGCCAGTAAGCCTGACGCTGCCGCTTAGGGAGGAGCCCTATGTCTCAAATACCTTATTTCCGTTCTTTGACGGGCTGATCCCGGAGGGATGGCTTTTGGGCGTGGTGGAAAGAAACTGGAAGTTGGATGGCAAAGACCGCTTTGGCCTTTTGCTCGCGGCTTGCAGGGATTGCGTCGGAGACGTACGCGTTGAGGTGGCCGGATGAGATGCTTATGTTGCAATAAAGAGATGACAAATCCGAAGGAATATGAAAAAAGCGTATCATGGCACGCAAGGTGCATGAAACGTTTTTTTGGCGTGCCTATGCTGCCGGAGATCGATTTGTCGGAAAAAGCATTGGTGCAGTTGGCGGACAAAACCATTCGCAAGGGTCTTACGGTTCCCGGCGTGCAAAAAAAGCTCTCGCTCCATTTGGATACGGTCGGTAAGACGGCGCGCCTTACGATCGTGGATTATCCGACGGGATATATCTTGAAACCACAATCGGAGGAATACTCCTGTTTGCCAGAGGCGGAATTCCTGTCCATGAAAATGGCGGAAATCGCCGGAATTCAAACGGTTCCCAACGCATTGTTGCCATTTCGGGACAAATATGCCTATGTCACGAAAAGAATTGACAGGGATGGTGATCAAACATATGCCATGGAAGATTTTTGTCAGTTGTCGGGTAGACTGACGGCGGATAAATACCGTAGTTCCTATGAGAATTGCGGCAAGATGATCAAAACATATTCCAGAAACGTTGGGTTAGACCTGACGGAGTTTTATTATCGGCTTCTGTTCTGTTTTTGTATGGGTAATTCGGACATGCATCTGAAAAACTTTTCGTTGATAGAGGATCAGCCTGGCAGCAGAAAGTTTTCTTTGTCCGCTGCTTATGACATGCTACCCGTAAACGTTATTATGCCTGCTGACAAGGAACAGATGGCACTTACCCTCAACGGCAAGAAGCGAAACGTCAAAAGAAAGGATTTTTTAATCCTTGCAGAGAATCTGGGCATTTCGGATAAAGTCGCGATAGGTTTAATGAAACAGATTGTGAAACACCGGGAAGCTTTTGGGGAAGAGGTGAAGGCTTCCTACGTTTCCCAGGAAATGAAGGAACAATTATGGGCTTTGATACAAAAGAGAATGGCGGTATTTGACGGCATCTCGTGAAAAAAGTTCTTGACAGTTTCCGCGGACGTATGCTAGCATATGCCCGTAACCAAATAAAATATAATCGCAGGAGGTGATCAACATGAACAAGAAAAATAGAATGAAGTTTCATGAAATGTCAGATACATGGTTGATCACGAACGCTGCTATTTAGCATAAGCTGATCTTTGGGCGCATCCGGCATGGATGCGCTTTTTTTGTAGCGAGGAACAAAACCAAGAGTTAACTTCATTCTTTTTTCATGTTTGGTTACGGTTGCAAGAAACTGTATCGCTTAATGAAGAGAGGATGATGCTAGAATGAAGAATTTTAAGAGTATTATGATGGGAATGCAGGCGCAGAGCAAGGCTTTCTTGAATCGCCTGTATGTTGATCGTTTCTCTGCGGACCCGGAGGCCACGGAGGACGAAAAAGTATTTACTTGCAGGTCTCTGGACTTTTGGTTTCAGGGGACGGGAAGGCGAAATGCCGAGAGGGTACTGCTGATGATCGCGCTTCCCTCGGAAGGACTGGCAAACATTGTCTGCAAAGGAAAGCGGACAGACGATTCCATATCCGCGGGTGGTCTGGAAAATGACGTTGCGCCAGTGGGAACGTACCTGCTTGGGAAGCTGGAGCCACGAATTCAAGAATGGAACGAGAATAACAAAAATGATAACAAGGCGCGGGAAAAAGCGCAGTTCTTCGTGCAAAAGCCGGGGAACCGGATGCTTCGCCGAAGCGGTCTCACCTTTGATGAGAGGCGGGGGAAGTTTGTGCTGCGCATGCTGTTCCAGGTACCGCTGATCAATGGCGTCTCGGTCAATGGAAAAGCGGCATACCGAGGCGTCGCAGACCTGCTGGATCTCGTGGAAGAAACTATCTTATGCCTGGATCAGGATGAACTGGAAGAGTACGTGCGCACCTACCGGCGCCAGCAGCAGATCCGGAACTTCCTTAAGGCAAATGGCTATTGCGCGTTTGTGGCAAACGGGAGCATCCTTCCCCGGGAGAAGGATTGTGACAGTCCCATGCAGGGCGCGATTCCGTTTGCGTCGCCTAAGGAGCTGGAGGTGGAGATTCCGCTGTCGGATGAGAACTCTGAGGCGTATGACGTCGGCGCAGTGGCAGGTGACGCTTGTACGGACCTGGGTACTTCCGGTTATGGCGAGACACAGACTTCGATTACGGGCATGGCGATTCCCTGCGGCATTACGGTCATCACGGGCGGCGGATATTCCGGAAAATCAACGCTTTTGGATGCATTGGAGGCCGGCATTTATGATCACGTTCCCGGGGACGGGCGCGAATACATGATCGCGGAGAAAAGTGCGCTGAAGGTCTGTGCGGAGGACGGGCGACCCGTGTCGCAGCTAAACCTGTCCGCATTTTTTAAATTCCTTCCGGGAAAGCCGCTGGAGGCCTTTTCCACGGAGCATGCCAGCGGCAGCGTGTCGCAGGCGAGCAACATTCTTGAGGCGGTCTGCGGCGGTTCGCAGCTTTTGTTGATTGACGAGGACAAGAGTGCAACGAACTTCATGATCCGGGATCAAATGATGCGGTTACTCGTGGAGGATGAACCCATTATTCCCTTTACGGAGCGCGTGACGGAGCTCTGGAAGGAGCAGGGCGTTTCGACAATCCTTGTCATTGGCGGGTCCAGCGAGTATCTCCACCTGGCGGATCAAGTGATCCTGATGAAGGATTTTTGCCCGCGCATGATCACGGGAGCGGTGAAGGAACTATTACAGACACAAGACGTGAGAACAAATAAGAAGATATGTCAGTTCAAGGTTGCAGATGATTTGGATATGCAAGAATCAATGGGGGCAGTCGCTAAGACGGAATTGCAGGAGTGCCTGCCCGCGGCCAACTGGCAATTCTCCCGCCGGCTCCTGGTCAAGGAAACCTCGCAGCCCTTCCTGTTCTTCCGCACCGTAGAGACGGAGAATGAAAAGAAGGTCATCCTGGATGAGTATTCCGCGGACGTTACGATGTTGACGGCAATGTCTTCCCATGAGCAGCTGTGTACCTTAACCGTTGTCATGGAACGCCTGCTAACGGACCCGCAGGGCGTGGATCGGGAGATCATGGAAAACGTCGCAGTATTTCTGGAGGATCTCTTGAAAAAAGGAAAAACAGGTTCCATCATGCCGGAGACGCAGAGCTGGTTCTACGAAGAAATCCGGCCGCTGGACGCCCTTTGCTGCATTAACCGCATGCGTGGGGCGGAGTTTAAAGCCAAATAAAGGAATCAAGGAAATATCCGTCATAAGGAGTATGGATAAGTTTTGTGGAAAAGCTTGACAAATGAGATGAATTAAGATATATTTTCCGTAATTCATCTTAACGCGGGGCTTTCGTCAAACAATTCCGCACTTCAGACTTTGGGTCGTCAGAGGGAGAAACATTATGATGAAATTATTCGTTACCACAACTACGCGCCGAACTACTGAGACTATCACTGATAGCCTTGTTTTGGCATGCGAGAATATGGGTAACGGATAAGTGGAGATTTTATGACGTGACGGATGGGACTATGCGGCCGCTTATCTTTTGTGATAAGCGGCTATTTTTTTATTTAAAAACTCCCCAAGGTAACTGGCCCCCCCTAAAGCGATCGTGAAACCTGCAAGATGAATCAATGAAACTCAAAACAATAGTTTTTAGATGAATGGATAAAGACTAACTATTAAAAGTCAAGCAGAAAATGAGATTTTTTGAATAAAGTGCAGAAATGCATTTTAGGTAGCCCGGGGGCAGGCATAAGCTTCAATCAGTTCCTTGAAAATCGCATGACAAACAGAGCATCGTTTTAG
>JAILLF010000023.1 GCA_024693365.1 Acetatifactor sp.
AGCTTACTCGCCACGTCATCCTTCGCCGACAATGCGATCACGGGCGTCGGACAATTCTTGACAATATAATCCAGGACCTCCTCCCCCGTCATCCCGGGAAGCATCAGATCCAAGACAACCAGCTCATACCGGTTTCTCTCAAGCAACATCACCGCTTCCGTTCCGGAATACGCGCCATCCGTGCGATAGCCTTTGCTCACCAGGTATTCCCGCACCATCTTATTGATCGCCTGATCATCATCCACCACCAAAATACTTCTCATCTCTTCTCCTCAATTTATTCGGGATTGCAGACAAGTCTGCGACATTTGTGTCAAGGGGACGTGTCTGCTGACACGTTTTAGTCCTCCCCGATCAAATGCACTGTCTGAAACGCATGTCCCGTAGCCGGCAAATATTTTTCGATCACATCCTTGGTTTTAAGTTTCAGGCTCGACGTACACACACAGGGGTGACAGCCCATGTATTCCCCCGTCAGCACGTCCTCATCGATCAACAGCTGCACGGCGCCTTCCTTGTCATTCATCAATCCCATGATGCTGACCGCGCCAGGCTCAATGTCCAGGTACTTCAGCATGTCATCCGGCTCCGCAAATGATAACCTGGCGGAATTGATCTGACTGGAAAGCTCCTTTGTCTTAAATTTTTTGTCTCCCGGCATCATCAGCAAATAGAATTTCGTCTTTTGCCGATTACACAAAAACAAATTCTTACAGATGATCACGCCAAGCACCGCATCGATCGCGTTGCAGGCCTCCATGTTGTTTGCCGGCTCATGATCCGTGCGCTCATATTCTATATTCAGCCGATCCAAAAAATCATAAGTTCTGATCTCCCTGGGGAGACGCCCTTCCTCATTTTCGGGCCGTCCGCGAAACAACTCCATTGCCAAACATTCCTCCTGCTTCCACATATATAAAAATAGTCCGAGAATTATTTCATAATTCTCGGACTATTTTGCATGCCCTTCGGCATGTCCCTCGCTACCGCTTCGGGATCCGAGAATTATTTCATAATTCTCGGACTATTATATCATATGCGATTATAAAATCTCAACCAGAAGAACGCGGAAAACGATTAAATCATCATCTGGTAAATCTTTGTACAATCCTCTTCATTCAGCGTCACAAAGCCGGAGATGGAACCAGTTCTTCCGTCGCCCCTGCAAAGCACGGAAACAAGCTTTGGAATGTCTTCTTCCTTCGCGCCAAGCTCTTCAAAGTTCTTCGGCATGCCGATCGAGATCAGGAAATTCTGGAATGCCTTAATTCCGGCAAGCGCCGTCACTTCGGGATGCTCAAAGTCCATCTGGCAACCCCACACGCGAACGGCTACCTGCGCAAAACGCATCACGTTATGATGCATCACGTACTTAAACACGGCGGGCATCGTCACTGCAAGTCCTGCGCCATGTGCGCAATCATATAGTGCTGACAGCTCATGCTCAATGTTATGGCTGTTCCAATCCTGACTTCTTCCCACGCCGCAGGAATTATTGTGCGCCATCATGCCGGCCCACATAATGTTAGCCCGCGCGTCATAATTGTCGGGATTCTCGATCACTCGCGGCGTCTCATGCACCATGGTAAGGAGCAGCGCCTCGATCAATCTGTCCGTCACTTCCACCTCCTTGGAGTTCGTCAGATATCTCTCATAGAGATGCGCCATGATGTCCGTCGCGCCTGCTGCCGTCTGGTATGCCGGAAGCGTCTGTGTCAGTGCCGGATTCAAAATACTGAACTTCGGGCGGATCGCATTTCCGCTCGCGCCGCGCTTAAACATGCCCTCTTCCTTCGTGATCACGGAGTCAGGGCTTCCCTCACTTCCCGCTGCGGCAATCGTGAGCACCGTACCCACAGGCAAAGCCTTCGTGATGGGCTTTCCGCTGTAGAAATCCCAGAAATCGCCGTCATAAACGGTACCGGCTGCAATGGCCTTCGCGGAATCGATCGTGCTTCCGCCACCCACGGCAAGGATGAAATCCACGCCTTCCTTCTTGCAGAGCTCTATGCCCTCATATACCAACCCGCTTCTGGGGTTCGGTTTTACGCCGCCCAGTTCAACAAACGGAACGGCTGCATCTGCCAAAGACTTCTTCACCCTGTCAAGCAACCCGGAGCGCACCACGCTTCCGCCGCCGTAATGAATCAGGACCTTACTTCCCCCAAACTGCTTTACCAAGTTTCCTGCCTGATTCTCTGCGTCCTTGCCAAACGCAAAATATGTCGGTGAATAAAAGCTAAAATTCTCCATACCCTTCTCCTTCCGCAAAAAATGCACTATGAGTCCAAAAAACAATCTACTTTTTCAGCTTACGCCTTTTTCGGGAAAAATAATAGCGAATAATTGAGAAATTCTGCCTATTTTTTGTCATACCAATCTCAACAAGACGACGTTAATACTCCGTCTTTATTTCTTTCAAATTATAGATCTCCTTAAATCTTTTCTCATCCTCCGGCGAACGGATCAGCATGACTTCCGTAAAATGCCCGTCCGTTTTATTTTTAAATCCTGCAACCTTCTCTCCAGTACAGATTGAGCTCCGGATTACTGCATACTGCGTCTGGGGATCATACGGCACCGTCTCTCTTAAGTGCTTTTCGTAATAAGGCACGGCCCCAAAATCCTGATGCATTTCAATGGCAAACACCACTGCAAAAACGATCAGGATCAACGCTCCTATGATCACCAAAATCCAGAAAACCTTATGAAACAATAACCAAAAAACGGCAGGAAGAACCGCTCCGACGAGTAATCCCGCCGCGATCCATGGCCCGCCGTAGTGGATGGTATTGATTTTTGGTAAGCCGCGTTTTTTCTCCCGTTCCTCTTTCATGAGCGTCGCCTCCACGCACTTGATGAATCAGAAAACCCCTATGCTTCTTAAAACAAACAGCCACAAGGTTAAAGAAAACGAACAGCCAAAGGTCGTCAGCATGATCACGCTGCTGCTCAGCGTCCCTTCATGCCCCATGCTTTTTGCCATAATATAACAGCTCACCGTCGTGGCACTCCCGAGCATTACGAGAATCGCAACGATCTGCTCCCCTGCGAAACCAAGGGCAACCGCAATCGGCAAAAACATTGCCGCCAGCGCAAAAAGCTTAATGAACGCCGCGACCAGCGCGGGTCTTACGTCTTTTGCCGCCTTCTGAAATTCAAAGGTCGCTCCCATGGACATTAGCCCCAAAGGCGTTGCCAGCGCGGAAAGATTCGTAACGACCGTCTGGAAGATTTTGGGCTGCGGGATGCGGATCAATGACCACAACAGCCCGACGGCAATCCCGATAATAATGGGATTCGTGACAATTCCCAGTAATGTCTTTTTTATCAGGGCGCCGTGATCCTGCGCCTTGCTTCCTAAAGAAATCCGTGAAACCGCGTCACCTTGCGGCTGCGCCGTCAGCATCAGCACAATCACGGCAAAGACGTTATAAAGCGGCACGCTGCCAAGAATCATCAAAGGTCCCATTCCGCTGGCAGCATCGCCGTAAATGTTATGTATGAACGCTATTCCAAGAAGCGCCGCACTACTGCGGTAGGACGCCTGAATAAACTCCCCGCGCTTGCCCCTATCCTTGACAATCAGCTTCGAAAGCAATGCGATCACGGCAATGCTGACGCTTGTCACAACAAAGCAAAACAATACAAACTTTCCATTCCAGGTTCCTGCAAAATCCTGGCATGCAAGATCCTTAAACACCAATACCGGCAGCGCGATCTTAAAGGTAAACTTATTCATCCAGTTCGCTGCCTTCTCATCAATCAGTCTAATTTTTCGAAAAAGATATCCCAGCACCATCATGGCAAAGATCGGCGCCGTTGCATTTAAGCTAAATAATAAATTTTCCATGTTTAGTAGCCAATTTCCTGAAGAATTCTGTCGATCAACTCGGCATTTCGGATGGAGAACTCAGGCGTTACGTGAGGCTTTTCGCCGTACAGGATGCACCTGCTGAGCTGTTCCACCTCAAGCGCATAGTTCTGCGGAACAAAAACCGTCTTTTCCTTCATGCCTTCCGTCGTGTAAATCCGATAGGAAACGTTCCCCTCCTGATTATACTCCACCTCCGACCGGATGCATCCCTTGGAACCGTGAATATACAATCTGTCAAATCTGGAATTGGAATTTTCCCCAAGATTCATTCCGACGTTAAAAGATGCCCTGACGCCATTCCTGAACTTTATTAACCCCGCCGTCATAAAATCCACGCCTAAGTCCGTGAATTCAGCGCTTGCCTTGACAAATTCCGGTTCAAGCCCTTCCGTACCGGCGCCCTTCGCCTCTTCCATTGCCTCCGTCAACGTTAAGACCATTGTCGTGCAATAGCATCCGAGATCATACGTGGCTCCGCCGCCAAATTCCTTATGAAGCCTGAAATCTTCCTTATAACCCTGGGTGACAAATGCCGTGTCAATATAATTCACTTCACCAATCATCCCGCTCGTTACGTCTTTCTTCAACGCTTCCACGTAAGGACTGTGCAGATAGGCATACGCCTCCATGAGCAATACTCCGCATTCCTTCGCCGTGCAATACATTTCCTTCGCTTCCTGCGCATTCATTGCCAGCGGTTTTTCACAGAGCACGTGCTTCCCGGCTTGTAATGCCGCCTTCACCCACTTTAGGTGAATGTCATTGGGAAGCGGAACATAAACAGCCTGCACGTCCGCATCAGCTATCAGTTCTTCATAGCTTCCATAAGCCTTTGGAATGCCATAGTCGCTTGCAAATCTCTGCGCCTTCTCGATACTCCTTCCGGCGATCGCGTAAAGCTCACAGCTTTCCGCCTGCTTCATTCCTGGGATTGTACACCACCTTGCAATGTTTGCCGTTCCCAAGATACCCCATTTTACCTTGTGCATCCTTTGGCTCCTTTCTGCCTGTGCGCCCTTTTGCGCGATCATTTTCCAGTTACGTATCCGCCTTCCGGACATTGCTTATAAAACTTTTCTTTATCCTCATACATCCGCTCATCCGCAATGCGCATCACGTTGCGAACGTCATCCTTTGCCTCCGCGTAACAGGAACCAATCGCAAATCTGACCTGCTCTGATTTTTCTGCCCGAATGCGAAGCGTTTTTATCCGAAGTTCCAATTCTTCCCGAGAAAGCTCTCTGGCGAAGATCAGGAATTCATCCCCGCCGATTCTGTAAACGTCGCAGTCATAAAAGACGTCCCTCAGAATGTCTGCCGCCATCTTCAGAATTTGATCTCCAACCATGTGCCCGTCCAGATCATTCACCCTTTTCAGGCCGTTCAGATCCACAAAAACGATTCCATATGGCTTCTGTAGAACCCTCTCGCCACTAGTGAGCTCCAAGATCCTGTTATTCATGGCGTTGCGATTTAAAAGACCCGTCAGAAGATCCACGTCGCTTAGCCTCTTCATCTCCTGGAACATAAGGTGATTGGCAATCTCCGTTGCAAGAATAAACGTGGAAACCTCAAGCGTTGCCTTAATGTTGAGCGTATCTGCATCGTCAAAATTTGTAGCCCACACGTATCCCAAGGTCTTCCCGTTATATCTGAGCGGGTACAGCACAAGATTGTGCACGCCTGCTGCCTTCATGGAATAATACCATGGAGAATTTCCGTCCTTAATCATTTCCATGTCCTTCTCGTCATGGATGATATAGCAATTGCTTCCGGCAATCGCTTCTGCCCAGGTTTCCACGATCTTAAAGAATGCATCGTTGACATAGGTGCTCATTTTCGGCGTGTCATCTCCTTCGATCACGCTGTCACCAAGCACGGAACACGTGCGCTGTTCAAAATCCGTCAACAGAAGACAGCATCTGTTTGCCTTACAGTTCTCCCGGAGATCATCGATGACTGCCTGCACGGCATTGGCAAAATCCGGCGTTTCCCGGAATTTCATGGCGGTCCTGATGACCTGCCACGCCACCTGCGGCGAAATGGCAGCCAGCTTTCTGGAATCAATCTTAGGACTCATCTCATAGGTGAAGAGACAATAACCCCTGTCTTCTTCCTCCGATTGAAGCGGCATCATGTAAATGTCCATCCACGCGTTGTAATACTCTGCATCGACGTAGGAATGAATCAGTCTGTTTTCCCGGATGCATCGCAGCGCCATCGCCTCAAAATTGTGATCCCTGCCAATATATTGATAATATGGCACCCGAGGCACGTAATTCTCTGGCAACACGTTTACCGATTTCAGATAAAGAAGGTTCGAAGCTTCATTGCACAGTTCTCCATAGGTCCCGTCCGCATTTTTTTGAACGGAGATCACGCATGCCACGTTATCAACCGCGTTTATGAACTCTTGATAATCCATGCTTGTCACTCCTTCTATTTCCAAACGGTTTCCAATATCTCGCGGAAAATTTCGTTCAATGACCCTAAGTCTTTCTTGTGATCATTTGGCAACCCGTCACCAATTTCCTTTTGTTTTTTCAGTTCCGTCTCAATAAACTCCCGGATTGCCGGCATCTGTGGATTCAATTCCTTCTCCGTCGTCCGCTTCTTGATCTCCAAAAGCTCATCTAACGCGCTTCGGAAGGTTTCCGGAAGCTCCATGCTTAAGAGATCCGCGAACAGTACCGGCGGCGCCTCGTGGTGCTTTTCGATATACTCTGCAGCAAGCAGGGGCCGGAGTGCGTAAAAATATTTTTTGTATCGCACCTGCTCGCCCTGCAGATGCTCCATATAAGTGGAATTTGCCGTTCCGTAATAGTGACAGACCGCCGTCTTTTCCGAAAAATACTGCCTTGAAACTACTCTGATCCGTTCCCACTCCGGCGTTGTCCGATAGACTACGGGCGACCCGCTCCACTCAAAAAGCGTCGCATTTCCTTTCGCAAAGAGCTTTAGCGCCTTTTTCAAATCCCAGCCGTTAATATCCAATACTTCATCTAGCTGGTAATTGATCACGTCCTTCGGCTCATCAATGCAAAGATACGCCTCCTTGGGCCTTACGTAAACAAATCTTACGTCGTAATCGCTGTCCGGTGAAGCAAAGCCCCAGGAACGGCTCCCCGATTCCACCGCATGAAGAATCTTTACGTTCTCCTTCTTCTCTATCTCGTCTAATTTTTCTTGAATTTCTTTTAATACGTCTCTCATATCTCTCCCGTAATCACATAACGGTTCACGCCCTCAACAAATTTTTCAACCTTTTCCAAATCAGGCTGATCCGGCAATTTTGTCTTCGCAGCCGCCTCATCCAGCTTCCTCTCATACTCCTCCAGCATTTCATAAAATGCCTTGGAATACGTTCCGTCCTCCTGCATGAAATCTCCCCGCCGGATCGACAAAAGAAGCGGCAGGTCATCCTTTCTGTGCGTCCGGATCTCCCCCTTTTCAAGAATGTCGATCGCCATCATAAAAAGTCTGATCAAATGCATGGCATGCTTGTTCAAGTGATTGTCATCCTTCTTTTTGTTGCGCTTTCCAATTCTTTCATAATCGCGCACCACCGTCCGCATCGTTCCCCAAAGTTCACTGTAATCCCGGAGCGGATAATGCTTGTAATTGGCATCCACAAAAATCTCCGTCTCCAGTTCCGGATTCACGGCCTTGTCAACGTACAACCGGATCCCGTCCAGATCAGTTCCCGCGTGACGCAGGTTAAAATCCTCCAGCGCGTGCATCACGGACTTATAGATATGCTTCTCCCTTTCCTCCTGGGGAAGCGTATCCCGCGCAATCGCATTTTGCAGCCGGCGAAGCTGCATGTCCGCGTATCCGCCAAAGGACTTGATCGCACGCTTCGATAAGAACAATGGCGTCTGGTCGATCAGCTCCTGTCCCAGCCTCGTCTTGATCAGGTATTGATCCTCATCAAGTCCAAGCATCTCACAGGTATTCGGGTTGCACTCCAAAAGGAGACGGATAAGCTTGTTAAACCCATAGATGACCGTGTCCGTCCCTTCGTCCTCATACTGTTCAAACGTCGTCATGCCAATCAGGTCCGACGGCAGCTGCAGGGTCACGCCGCGAAAATCAATATCACTCCCCTCGCGGTTTGTCCCGTACGAATAACTGCCTCCAAGCCCCAACAGCATGATCCTGTCGCCCAGCCTCTCATTCGTCCTCAAAAAATCATATTCTTTTGTCTTCATCAAAGCATGAAAATCTATCATCTCTCCCAATGTGTCACGGGGACGTGTCTACTGACACGTTTTTCCCAAACTTTCCATCCATCGTCGTCTGGCAAATCCTACCTCTCAAGAAAGTAAGATTTCCGGACTCCCTTGCACGCGTTTTGCGTAAATCTCTTCCAACTCGGCGATCGCTTCCTCCTTTTTCCGAATCAGTCCCGGATGATGGCTTACCAAAAGCCATGAAGCTTTTAAGCTCTTCAGCTTGTCGATTTCCTCTTTCAAAAGCTGCGCATTATAACAATACTTTCCATCCTTCGCCCTGCAATATAATGCGTCTCCGACAAAAGCGTACGTTTCATCTACTTCCAATCCAAGACTTCCCTTTGCATGGCTTGAGCGCAGCGGAAAAATATGGAGATTTCCCACGTAAACGTCCGTTTCCGTGATCACGCCCTGCATATTCACGTGTTTTTGCGTCTCCCTGGACGTAAAAAGCATTCGAACGTTCAGTTTTTCAAGGCTTCCCACGTGGTCCAGATGAAAATGCGACAACACAACGTTGTATTGCCCGTCCAATCCCTCCAGATTTCTTTCGTCATTTCCAACGTCATACAGCCAGATGCCATCCGGTTCCCGTATAATGCCTATGTCGGCGGATAACGGATTCTCTGAGCACTCTATATAACTAATTTTATCGTTGATCTTGATTTCCTTCATGGGAATCCGTCTCCTCAACTGCCGCCCTTATTATGCCGGCACGCTTTCACGCGCAACTATTCCAAGCCCTCTCGTCCCTTCAGTTTCACAACGATCTCACGCACGATCCCTTCCGGCTGCGCAGGCGCATCCCCTACGGCCGCTCCCGCATCCAAGAACCATTTCATGATCTCATCAAGATCCAAGTCCTCCCATGCACCATTCCTGCGTATCTCCGCGGGAAGCTTTACCTTGAGACCGCCCAAGCCCTGAAAGAACTCCTCCGGATAAAAAATCTTCGGTCGATCGCGACGACGCAGCCTGTCTGCGTAATCCAATTCCGACGTGATGGGCTTCTCATACAGAATTCCGCCGTTTCCGTCTCCGATGGCCCACTTGGAATGCGTGTCAGATCCAGCCTGTATCATTAGGCCATAATGCAAGGCATAACATAATGCCGCCAAATTATCATTCGCCGTATTTGCCGTGTTGATGCCTTCAATTCCGTCCACGTTTTCCGGATACAAATGAATCTTCTTGATGTAATCGCGGTCGCGGAACGGGTGCGCCTGCATCACGGCTCCTCCCGCTTCATGGACTGCCTTGATCATGTCCTCACGCGTCCAATGCGGGATCTCAGGATGCGCCAAAAGAAATTCCCGGTCCACGCCATAAATCAGGAATTCATCCCCTTCGAAATTTTCCTCAATTCCAAAAAAGACTTTAAATCCGATCTTATCGCCGGCCTTCTTTGCCTCCTCATAGCCCTTCATATAAGCATCTACGTATTCCGGCCAAGGCAATTCTCTGGAGGGACGCGTATTTCCGTGGAAGAAATGATCCGTGATGAAGATGCCGTCATATCCTCTTTCCTTAAAGATGGCAGGATATTCCCTGCCGGGAGTCACGCCGCACGCACTGCTCTCCACCGTGTGCAGGTGCGTTTCATATCGGTACAGGCCCGCTTCCTTTTCATCCCATGGTTTTGGCTCCACAAGCCTTTTCATCATAAATCCGGCAGTAAAGGGAAAGAAATCAAATTTCATGGAGCCTGTATGTTCAAACCCATATTTCTCATACCATTTGCGAAGCACCAGGTTCTCATCGACAATCCCGATCCGCATTATATTACATCCGAGCTCTATTGCTTTTTCAAAGGCATGCTTCAGCAGTTCCTCGCCAAACCCCTTATGCCGGAACTCCGGCAACACGCAAAGATTGTTTAGCTCACTGGTCTTTCCGCCCATGATCATCAAAGAATAATAGCCAACCAGCTTATCCTCCGAAAAATAACCATACATCGGCCGATGCTCATCATTTAATTGATGTTGGATTCTCTCTTCATCCGTTGCAAAGGCCGTAAATCTCGGTGCATTCTCCGGCGTAATGCCAAACTCGTCTGCCACCGTTTGGAAGCTTTCCCGTATCACCTTCACGCATTCCTTTACTTCCGTATCTTTAATTTCCCTAATCACGTCATTTTCCTCCGTTCTAGTCATTTATTTCGCAAACGTGTCAAGGGGACGGTTCTACTGACACGTTTTCCTTTTCTATTCCAATTCCCTGACGATAATCTTTAGGTTTTCTTTCTGATCTTTCACGGCGATCTGAAAATCATCCTCGTAGATCACTTCCCCCGGCAATTCCGCGCATTCTGAAATATATAACTTCAGGCCATATTTTTCCGCCATTTTACGATAAAACGTCATCTCGCGGAAAATCCTGTTTCCTGCCTCCGTGTCCTTGAACCAGGTGATCGCCTTTTCAGGATTCCCTTGAATGTAAAAGGGCGGCACGGGCAGCTCTTTCTCAAAATATTCCCTATTTTTCCAATACTCTTTTTCTTCCTCTTCCGTCAACGTCTTCGCATCCACCAGCTTGCCGATCGCCGTAAAAAGACCTCTTGGCTGCTGCGTGATCCATGCTATGTCTGCCGTATGTACTCTGTAATATTTCATTTTCACGTCTCCCATCGTTTTTCAAAAGATCAACGCCAATAACGGAATGATCACGCATGCACTTCCAAGTACGTACAATAAAATGATCACGTCTTTTTCTTCCTTGGGTTCATAAAACTCTTGGGGATTCTCAGGATTTGCGTAAATCTCCCGTTTCTCCCCTTCCTTAACATATTTCTTGCTACTATAATTCTCATTGCAAAAAAAGAGCGTTTCTCCTTGAAAATCCCCCATGTAAACCGGGCAATACAAATACTTTAGCCTATGTTCACCCTGTTCTCTATGACATTCTTCCTTGATTTTTATGCAAGTAGCCTCAACGCGATACGTGCATGATTCGTGCTTTTTCTTGAAATACAAATAATTTCCAATCACGACAGACAACCCAAGTACCATAAATGCATAGGGCAACGCCTCCTTCGCCATATTCTGCATAGTATGATTGCCAAACTGAAATATGGCCCCTCCCACGATACATCCAACTCCAATGACAACGACAAGCAATGCGCCCGGCTTTAAATTCTTGTTCTTAATTCCCGACCTTACGATAATGATTCCAAACAAAAATAAGTATTGCCCCAGAATCATGGCGGCTATTGACCCTTTGCCGATAGAAAAAAATATGAACATTCCAATGAAAGATCCGATAAACCATATAAAAAATACAACAAGACGCGCTATGCTTCTATTCATTTTCATTTCATTTCCACTTTCCATCTTTCTCTTTCCTTATCCGTGTCATTAGACACGTCCCCGTGACACATACGTGTCATTTGACAAAATAAATCATCATCACCAATGCAAATACTGCTGCCGCCGTAAACATGCCTCCCATGAAGAACATAAAGAGGTTTGTTGCTTTCTCTTCCTTGGGTTCATAGAAATCCGTCGGTTTTTCCGGATTAAGGTAGATCTCGCGAGTTTCACCAACTTTAATACGGTTTACGTTGGAAAAGAGATGGTTGCTAAGCAGGAGCGTTTCTCCGCGAAAATACACTTCATAAACTGGGCAATAGGTGCGCGTCCCATCATCATACTGAGACTTTAGGTCCACGCAAGTCGCCGGGATGCAATAATTACATCTCTCATGCCTTCTTTTGGAACCAACGTAAGTGATCAGGATCATCGAAACGCCCACGATAAGGAACACGGAAAGGAGCAAATATGGCAATGCATTATTAACGTATTTAATGACCTTCTCACTGCCAAATTGAAAAATGCATCCTCCGGCCATGCACGCGATGCCAACCAATGGAAAAATCAACGTGATCGGCTGGAAATTCTTGTTCGCGATGCCAGAGATGATTGCAGCCGTGCCCAACACCAAAAAAAACTGCCCAAAGACTACGACCACCAACGCTCCCATGCCATGCTTGGAAAGGTATATCATTGCCCCAATGGAGGCAAAAAACCATGCCAAAAGAATAATGCTGCCAAGAATGCTGCCAACTCCGAATTTTCTGCCATTTTCCACTTTCCTTCAACCTCCCTTCTCCCCTGCGCCTCTCTCAAGAAATATGCGGTTTAGCCTACGCAGTATAAAATAACCGCAACGAATGCAGTTGTTAACAAAATCATCAGTCCGACTGTGATAAATGCAATATTTTCAAATTCCACTTCTTTCTCGAAGCCATATTGCGTAGGATCATAAATATCCACGTATACCTCTTTGTGGTCACCAATCTCTACCTTGTTTTTTCTCTCTGAAGATTCATCGGTTAGCGTGAGGGTTTCCCCTTGAAAGGTAAATTCATAGACCGGACACTCTAAAAGGCGTTCATCTATCCATTTCTCTTCGATTCGCACGCAGACTGCATCGACGGGCCGCGGGCGAGTCATCTGTTCCTTTACGTATCTTATCACTCCGATGACCATCAATACGGCCCCAAGCAAAAGAAAGAGAACTATCGCCGCCCATCCTAAAGACCTACCCACGCTTGCAATACTTTCTTCCGGACAAAACTGTTTGACGCATCCAACGCCTAAACCAAACACTCCAATCACAAGAAGGATTAAAGTAGCTGGCTGAAAATCCCTTTTGACAATGCCGGAAATAACCAGATACAGCCCAAATACCGTCATAAGTTGGCCAATAATGATCAAGCCGGGAGCCGTCATGTTGTTATGGATGCAATAGATGAAACCGCCCGCGGACGCAACGAGCCACACCAGAACAAACGTTCCTAACAAATATCCAAAAAAACTATCATCATCCATTTACGTTCTCCAATTCTATGACTCTCCACTCTTCACCCTTATAATTCAGCGTACGATACTCGTCCTGCGGTACCTCCCGGAATCCTAAGGACTTATAGCAGGCATAGGCGGGAGCGTTATTCTCATAAACGCCGATGGTCACCTTCTTTGCCTTCAGAATTTCAAAAGCATATTTCAGGCCCATCTCCAACATTCTCTTGCCATAACCCTTGCCGCGCTTGGAATCATCAACGATCACCCAGCCAAACCGGATGATTTTGTGATCTCCATTCAGGTATCGCATAATAAAATGCCCTACGACGCCGCTCTCATCAAATGCGACCATGGGGTAGAAATTGTCCTCTTCCTCACAAAATCCGTTTTGATCCAGATAGATGCCATTCAGCGTTTCCGCCGATACTGGAAATGGTCCAAGCATGCCGGCGCTCCACTTATAATAGATCTCTTCGTCCTTTCCGGCCCACCCGGCGATTACTTCACCGTCACTGCTCTTATACGGCCGGAGCCTTAAAATAGAGGCATTGCCGTCCTCCTGACCCGCGAAGACGGTTGTCTTGAGCTGATCCAAATTTACTCCAGTCTCCATCCCGTAATACATATGATTAAAGTACTTGATAAAGGCTTCCGCGTCCTCCTCGAGCACGGCATGTCCCACCTTATGGAAATTTAGGACAAGATGGTCTCCAAGGCCTTCTTTTTCATATACTTCATTTGCTCTTTTATAACACTCCCACATGGCGGGCGCATTCACCCAGTCCTCACCCGTACAAGCCGCGATAATGAAATAATAACGGTTTTTACTCATTGCCATAATCGGAAGATTTTCCTGCTCTGCCGGAATGTCTGCAGGCGTCTTGTACTGCAAAAAGGCATCGTTGAACCAGCCTCTCTCCGCCTCAGACTGTAGGCAATCCAGGGGCTCGTTTTTCCCATACGTATACTCCGCGGGGCCTCCCACCTTTCGAAGGTCATAGGTTTTCCCTTCGGAGACAAAGTTATATAATGCAAGTCCGCCCGCACCGGAACAGGCCGGAATGGTCATGCGAAACCGTCCGTCAAACGCGCCGCAAACCGCCGTTGCCTTTCCACACCGCGATACGCCCGTCACCATGGATGCATCCGCATCCAGTGAAAATTCCTTGTCAAGGCCTGCATAAACCGCATCCAATACCTTCGATGCACCCCAAGCCCATGCCATCAAAACGCCCGTCTGTTCCGCCACTTCTTCGCCGTAAGGATACAGCTCATAAAAGGCACCCTGATGTTTTACGTCATCCGAGGCAATCTGACGCCCCTCCAGGAAAAAAAGCGCATAGCCCTGAGACAAAATATAATCCTTGGGCTGGATCGGATGCATGCAAATGATAAAGGGGGATCCCTTCGGATAGCGTCTCCTGTCTTCTTCCTTTGGCAGATATGCGTGGACAATAAACTCGGCCTTACGTCCCTGCGTCTCTGCCTTAATCTTTACCAGTTCCCCGCCAACCACGGCAAAGGGATTCCAAGGCCCTGCTGCCTGCTCGTTTACTTTGGGATCTTCGCCCAACAGCTCATACGTCACCTGCTCGCCTTCCCGCCATGTCCCGTACATGTTTTTTTCGTAAAATTCCCGAAGTTCTTCTCTTCTCATCTGCCCCTCCGCGCATATCGTTGTTTTCTCACAACGTGTTTTAACCCTGCTACGGCAAAAATAATTCCCTTTTCATTTTTTCTTTGTCAAAGGAATTATATTCCAAATAAAAGTACCTGTTCATCAGGTCGTAGTATTCCGAATCTGCCGAATACTGACCCTCTTTGCCGTTTGCATCAACGTACTTTCCATTTCCGTTTCTTAACGGTACGCTCTCGTGAAGTTCCAATATTGCGTTATAATACGGCGATATCGGAAGCCCCGCAACGTCGAGCATCATGGGCATCAAGTCCTCCATGCTCGCAATGCCTCCGCATCGCTCCGGAATCTCCTTATAGTTTGTCCAGATTACGTATGGAACCAGGCTTCTGGCCAGTTCCAAGTGATATCCATTTTGTGCACTCCTTGAAGTCAGCGCCCCGGCAAAGTTTGGACCGTGATCTCCAACCATAAGAACAACCGTCGGTCTCTTATCCTTTAAGCTCTCCGTCAATTCAAGGAATGCATCGGAAGAAAGCTTGAGCGATGACATGAATTCGTTCAACTGGCTGGTTTTTTTCCCATAATCGACTCCGGAATGAATCGTATCCAGCGAATCATCATTTTGTTCGTATCCTCCATGATTCTGGTATGTCAGAAGAAATACAAATTGAGGGGTGGACGCATTTTCCTCAAGATGATCCATCATATCCCTATAGTTTTCTGAATCAAGCCACTTGCGCTGGTAATTTCCTTTTTGGTACTGAAAGGCATCCGGACCAAGGTATATGCGATCAAATCCTAAATCCACGTACGCCGTATTTCTGTGATAGTTTTCCTTCTGTCCGCAATGCATGCCCACCGTGGAATATCCCAGCTCCTCTACATACTCAATAATGCTAAACTGCTTCTTCAAATTCACGTAGTTAAAAGGCGAAGATGAATTCAGCAGATAAAGGGAATTTGACGTAAGCAACTCATATTCCGAATCATTGGTGCCTCCCCCCGAAGCTGCAAAGCCAAAAACTGCATTATCAACGGAATAAAACGCCTCCATAGGGGATACGTCCGGGTGAATTTCATAGAATTCTTCCAAATTATAGAAGGTCTCATTTAAGATCAAAATAAGATCGGGATATTCCGTTGTCGTGGCTTTCCTTCCAACAGCCACTTCTGAAAGAGCCTCCGTGGAATACCCCTCCGGCATTTTGTACGGATCTGAAATGCCTTTTTGCGCGTCTTCCAGGAAGCATACCAAAAATCCATATTTTTGTACTCCCGCCTTCCATGACCACCCCATGATATTCTTGGGCAAAATCCGTAGCGGGCCCAAAACAATGAATGCCAAAATACCGATCCCCGCCATCCCGACGATCAGCCCGGGAATTCGCTGCTTCGCAGACTTTGTGTCGGCACGCGGGAGCTTTTTTTCCAAAGCACGCGCCAAAAAACTCAAAACCAACAATGCAAAAAAAATACCAATCAATTGGATTACGTCTTTATTTACGTCAAACGTATATGCTTCCGCCACGTCCAAAGCAGTCATCAGGTTGGCATACTCACTCAAGAAGAGCGGACTTCCGTGATACGTAACCGTATAGTAATTTGCAACGGACCACAATAACGTAACCAAGGAAGCAACTAACGTCGTAACCCAACTTCTGCCAATCATGGCTTGTAAAATAATCATTCCCGAAAAAACCAAAACAACGTTAATCAAAAGCCAAAAGGGGCTGTGCTTAAAAAACGCGCTAACGTGCGGGATTGCACTGTAGAACGTCATTCCGTAAATCATCACTGACGTCAGTAATAACAAGCCGGACAACAATATGAATCTAATGAAACGATTCGATCCAAGCTTTTCCATGTATTTTCCATTCCTCATACTTTAATGTTTTTGCAGAACTTAAATCATCCAAATTCCATTATCAAATAAAACAGGCATGCAGTCAATCATTTTATCTGCATTCCCCAAGAATCCATTTTTCCATGCTGTCCCCGAGATCATTCCCGGGATCATCGATGTCGCAGAGCTGGGTGATCACAAGCCCCCGCTTCGGAAGAACGTAGCATTTTTGCTTTTGTCTTCCATTAATGCTAAAGCCGTCCAGATACTTCCAGACAAAAT
This sequence comes from Acetatifactor sp., assembly GCA_024693365.1. Taxonomy (GTDB): domain Bacteria; phylum Bacillota; class Clostridia; order Lachnospirales; family Lachnospiraceae; genus Acetatifactor. The sequence goes on from JAILLF010000023.1 coordinate 16,679, forward strand.
ACCCGTAACCGCCTTCGCGGTTTTGCATCTGAACGCTGGTCGCCAGCTCATCATATTCTTCCGACAAAATGCGCCGTCCCTGATACGTGCCCTTATTATACAGCAAAAGCCCGATCTTGCTGAAATCATGCACCGTAAGCCGCATGCCGGACGCGCCGTAAAAATACCCTTCCGGACATCTTGCATATTCGAATCGCTGAATGCCCAAGGGCTCAAAAATCTTCTCTTCGATAAAAGCTCCGAGATCGCGCCCCAAAACTTGCGTCAGCGCCACGCCAACCAGATAGGAATTGACGTTCGAGTAATTAAACGTTCTCTCCTCCGGATGACTGATCTCACAGGAAAGCGCGAAATCAATCCAGCTCTCGCCCTCCGCACGGAAAGGAAGGTCTCCCACCGACATGGTCAGGAGTCTTTTCACCGTGATCTTACGAAAGGTTTCTTCCTGCTTCGCTGACATTTTTGCGGTGTTTTCCTTCGGCAGATAGTCCAAAATGCACCGATCCAGATCGATCAGTCCCATGTCATGTGTGATTCCGACTGCAATGGAAAGCACCGTCTTTGTCGCCGAGTACAGTTCATGGAGGTTTTCCTCCGTATCCCCGTAGCTGTGCGTCAGTACCCCATTCTCATAGACCTCAACTCCAAATACGTTCCAATGATGATCCTGAATATCCTTTACAAATGCTTCAAAATTCATTTTGCTCCCCCATCCGCTTATAACTTTAGTGCATCCGTCAAAGTTGTGATACAGTCAATCCCCTTAGTTCCTGCCGCTTTTTTCTTCCTCCTCATTACGCAAGTGCTTCACGGCAGGCGCGCGGCCGCGCCGCAATTTTCCGGATTGCAGTTTATACTGCATGAAGTTCCCGTTATGTTCGAACCCATATGCGGTATAGAGCTTGACGCCCATATTGGAAGCGGTGATCCACACGGCTCCGCAGCCATAGGCTCTTGCCTCCTCCACAACCCGGTGAAGCAATTCCTTCGCAATGCCCATGCGCCTGTAATCCTGGTCCGTAAACATGCTGGACAACAGTCCAAGCTTTCCCGTCGGGCAACTAAAATACGGGGGCTTTTCCACAAAGGACATGCCGCTTGTGCCAATAATCTTATCCCCATCCAGCGCTAGCCAGGAAACAAACGTACCGTCCGCCAAGTGTCTGTGATAAAAATCCTTCAGTGCCGTCTCAAGATCAATGTCCTTGGGCGGATTCTTTCCTTCCGTCGTATATTCCTCTGTCAGCTGCGTAATGCGCATGTCTATGAAAACGTCCAGCTCCGCTTCCGTGAGCTTTCTGTAGGAGATCTGCTTTCCGTTTATTTCAGCCGCTTTTTTCGACAGTTGCTCCGTATCTGCGGCATCAATCGCCTTCTTCGCATTGTTCCGCGTATAAACCGTGCGCGTGAACTTGATCTCCTCACCGCCCGTCTCGCCAATCTCTAAATCAAATTCATTTAAGTCAAATTCCGGAAAGAAGGTATCCCCGTCCTCAATGACAACGTCGACCTCCGTGACGTACATCTTTTCCACAAAGGCAATCGCCTCTTTGTAAAGCCCATACCCGCCGGCGATATAAAGGTTTCTCTCACCGCCTTTCAAAACCTCATATTGGCCAAGGAGCTTTTCATCCTTCGCAATCCCGATTGCCTCCTGCACCGAGGACACGGTAATCAGATTTTCACCCTCAAATTTCTTTGTTCGCGACACAATGACGTTTAAGCGATTCGGCAATGGCCTTCCTATCTCCTCATAGGATTTTCGGCCCATCACGACGATGTTTCCCGTCGTAAGCTCCTTAAATTGCTTCTGCTCTCCCTTGATCCTCCAAGGAATCTGTCCATTTTTTCCGATCACGTTATTCTTTGAACGCGCCACGATCAATCCTACCATGTTTCCCTCCTTATGCCGGATACTGCCGGTCACGTAAATTCCAAATCTCCAACTTCTCTTCTACACGCTTCATAAAACGGTTATTATCTTTTGTATTCCGCCAGCTTCCGTAAGCTTTTCGCCAATCGCAAGCGCATTTTCCCGCATCTCTTTGGAAGCAATGACCTCCATGGCCATTCTTCGGATCACGTCGGCGCGAAAGTCTTCATGGGAAAGCATCTTACCTGCGCCAACGCTTTCCAAAGACTTAGCATTGTATTTTCTCTCAAAAACCTTTCCGGGCACCATGATCTGCGGCACGCCATAAAGCAATCCGTCCACCATGCTGTTCTGCCCGCCGTGATTGAGAAACAAAACGGCTTCCCGCAACAGCTTATGGAAATCCCATCGCGGCGCAACGTGCAGATTCCCTGTCTCCTCAGGTTCCAAATACTTTGACGCCACGTAAATCTGATAGGGAGTATCCTTGAATGCTTCCTTCACCTCCCGAAGCATTTTGGCGGCAGAGATGGTTCCATTCCCCATATATACAAGAATTTTATCGCGCTTTATGACGGAATCATCACGAAGGGTTACGTTGTCACCTTCCTGATGGTTCCTCGTTTTTCCTTTAAGTGTCCCAAGATACGTAACCTTCTTTTCAAACGGCTCCAGCTCCGGTATGCTTGGGCAAAAGCATTCATCCGCCCACTCAAACAATTCCAATGCCGAGGATACCTTGGGCAAGCCCCATTCTGCGAGCAATTGATTCAATCCCTTTGCCAGTTTGGGTTCACAGGCATATTCCTTCTGCGTCGGGAAGCTCACCGTCGTAAAAAGCCGCACGTGCTCCAGCTTCGCGGCAAGGATTGCCGAAACGTTAAATTCACTGTATACAACGTCTGGCTTAAAATTCCTTATTGCTACGCGAATGTTCTCAACGCTTTTCCTCAAATACCGCTTGTCCAGATTTCCCGTAAAGAAAAGTACCTGATCGAAGCTTTTTACCGTCTTCTTTGAAGTGATTCCAAGCTTTTGCACCAACGGGAAAAAGAACTTCGCCGAAATACGCGGCATCCCCATCGGCGTGGGCACCTCCAGTGTATAATTTTCTATGTCTTTCAGCTCTATAAAATTCACGTCCCTGGCCATGCAGGTGCAGATCTCCAAGCCTGCCTGCCGAAACCCTTCCGCCAGAATTCTGCACCTGCTGCCTGGTCCCGCCGTCTCCGCCATGGCCGCCATGGGAACAATCATTATCTTCTTCATCTTCCGGTTACCCTGTCCCCATTGGTATGTTGTCTAAGCTGTTCGAAATACTCCGCATACCTTGCATTATGCGTTTGAATGGCCAGATCCGAATCTACGTACTCCAGCAGTCCTGCCACGTCAACCCATTTATACTCCGTTGTCTCACCCTCCTGTAACACAACCGAATCCTTCGGACAATCGGTAACAACAAGATAGGAATAAAACATGCTGTGACTCTTATCCCGAAAGGTATGGCTGATCAACTGAAATTCCTCTGCCCGGATGCCAGTCTCCTCGAACAATTCGCGTTTTGCACACAAGACGGGATCCTCTCCCGCCATCGCCGAACCGCCGGCACTCGCCTCCCAGAAACCTGGATAGACGTCCTTACTCATATGCCTTTTTGTCAATAAATACGTTCCGTCAACGTGTTTTACCAAAATGTCACAGACCATGTGATATCTGCCATCAGGAATCTGCCTGTAATTTCCTGATTGCCTCTCCCACGTCTCTCCCGTCACCTTGCCGTCACGATCATACAAATCCCAAAGCTCCATCCCGTTCACCTCATTCTTTTTGCGTCTGCTTTGAGCATTTCCAGCCCTTCCTTCCTATCCGAACAATTCCTAAAACAATTGTCCCTCATACTCCATGGAACGACTTTTGCAGGTTCCGTCAAGCTTTTCAAACTCTCCATATCTGGCAAAATGCAAGCCGCACTTTTCCATCACGTGCCCGGAAGCCTTGTTTGGTTCGACGTGGCTTGACGAGAAATTCTTGATTCCAAATTGCTCATGGGCAAAGCCGATCATTGCTTTTGCGGCTTCGGTTGCATATCCCTTCCCCCAGCAATCCTTGCGGAAATTATATCCAAAGCCCCAGTAGCCTTCCCTTGCGCCGTCAGGCCCAATGTCTCCACTTCCGATCAGCTTGTGATCCTCTTTGCGCTCGTACCCGAAATTATAATGTTCCGTTTCCCCCTGCAAGGAGGTAAGCCACTCTATAAGCTTGTCCTTCGAATGGTAGGTTGGATATACCATGTACCTGGCCACGTCCTCATCAGAAACCCATTCATATACGGCGTCTGCATCCTCCACCGTCAGGGGCCGCAAGATCAACCTTTCCGTCTCGATCACAAAATTATGCATTTCCGTCCCTCCCTTAAATCCATGTTTGACTGCATTCCGGCTCGCTCGCAGTTGCACCTTTCCCTTGCGGCATCATCCGGTATTTCCGGATCATACGTGCTTTCCGCCTCCGATGACGATCAATGGTATTTTTATTTCTTCCGCCGTCAGTCCCGCATGGCCGCCGGGCATCTCCTGCGCCTCGATATGCGTGTTGAAAATGGCCTTTTCAGATACTGAAAATGCAACGAAGTCACCGAGCATTGCCTCCAGATCTTTGTGATCCCTTCCCGTTCCAAATACCTTTTCCTTCAACACTTCTTCTCTGGTCAATAATAGGAAAGAATCTCCAAAATATTTATTGAAAATCCCAGGGAAGGCATCCTTACGTTCTTCCCTGACAAATAGATTCAGCGTTCTAGGCTCAAAGGAAGGCATGCGCACAAGGCAATCCATGATCTCGGGATAATCCAGAATGCAGTAGTTATCGCAGTCTACGTGACTGTGATCCGCAGTGACAAGGAGCAATGTGTCCTCAAGCTTTGTCGCAGTCTCTTCCACCATTTTTTCAAGCTTTGTGATCATCTCATGCGTTGCGTCGCTTGTAGTTCCGGTCCTGTGCATCGTGGAATCCGGCTCATTCCAGTAAGCGTATATAAACTTCTTCCCGGGTTCCTTGCAGAGCGTCTCAACGCGCTCAAGAATGGCTGCAAACGTCTGCGGATAGGGCGGCAAAAAGGGCATGGCTGCATAGGCTTGCCCGCCGGCATCATGGATCAGGTCAACAATGTTTCGATACGACGTGTATTTGAAGCCAGCGTTGAAATCCGCAGCAGGCTTTGATTCCTGCAGGGAATCTTCCGTCCACTTTGGCTTCCCGTCGGGGAATTTCCCCATCGGCACGGCACCTTCTTTTTCCTGAAGCTGCTCCAAGTTCTGAAACACCGTCACGTTTTTATCCAGCTCCGGATAATACACGTCCCAGCCAAGCCATCCGTGTTCGTTGGGATAAAGGCCGCTTAGGATTGAAGTCGTCGCCGCAACCGTCGTCGGAGGATAGACCGAATCATAGGCACCTGCAAGGTGCCTGCGAAAAAATCCGTCTTTTTCGAGATGCCTTTCCAGGATGGAAATCCCCATCGCGTCAAGCAAAAGCACTACAACGTTCTGATAATCTTTGGCTAAATATTCATCCGCAAGCGGCAGCGTTTTTGCGCTTGTTTTCGCATCAAATTTCTTCAAAATGGAATTTGCCAGATTTACAAGGCAGTGATCGTAATCTGGCAGATTGCGTAAATACAGGTTCATGTTTATCTCCCTATTTCAGCATACATGGATTTATTGCGTAACATAGCGCGCAAGCTCCAGCGCAATCTCAAAGTGCCCCGGATCATGCTGCGTTTGCTTCTTTTGATTCTTCTCTATTCTCTGGTCCCATTTGGGAGCATCCAAAAGATCTCCGCAGGTAAAGAAAAAGTATGCATTCAGCCCTCGGAAGTCACACATGGCCTGTACGGCCGCGCATTCCATCTCCACGGAGATGCAGCCCTCGCTCTTCCTCTTTTCGAAATTACCCCTTGTCTCGCGGTGCACGGCATCCGTCGTCCAAGTTTTCCCCTGTACATAGGGAAGGCCGGCCTCCTCCATAAAGGCTGCCACCACGTCACTGTTTTTCACCGTAACGTAATCTGAAGCCGGTGCATAATGATAGGAGGTTCCCTCATCGCGATAGGCAGCCGTGGGAATCATAACCTTTCCGCGAGCAATCTCTTTATTCAGACATCCGCTCCCTCCAAACACGACATACTTCTCCGTGTTGATAATCGACAGCGTGTCTTCCATGTCGGCCACGCATCCCGGCGCACCAACAAAAGACATGTATACCGCAAACTCTTTTCCTTTGTATTCAAATCCATAGATGGGATTCGCCCCGTTGGAGGAATACAGGTCGCCGAGCTTCGTACATTCATACTGCTCCAGCACGTATTGCAAAATCTCCCCGGAAAAGGTTAGAATACAGGTGTCCACCTTCTTTGCGTTTTCGTTACGCCATACCTTTATGATTTCCTCCGTCTTGTTGTCAAACGCTTCCGTGATCAAGTGATCTCCTCCCTTCCGGCATAATTTCGCTTTGATGATTTATTGATTTTTCAAGTTTTTTTACGGTTACTTCGCATGCCTTCGCCGATATGTCACACCCAATAAAGCGCCTTCCAAGTTTTTTCGCCACAACCGCAGTTGTCCCGCCGCCCAAAAAGAAATCCGCGACCACGTCATCCGGATCAGACGCAATGCGAATAATCCTGTCCAATACGGCCTCAGGCTTTGGCGTATCATAGGCATCCGCCACGTCCGTCCTCGCATAAGTATCTAGCATTTCCGGCTCATTCCAAAGATTTCCGACCGGAATCACGTTGGAAAAACGGTAGGGCAATCCTTTGATGAGCTGTACCTCTCCCGCCTCCTTTAGGCTCTCGAACTGCGGCACGCTCACAAGCCAATGCTTATTCAAAGCTTTCAGGTCTATCACGTTCCCGTCGATGCTGCGAACGTCGTCTCTTCCTTCCAGGTCCCCATTCTCAAAAAGCGGAACAATCTGCTTGGAATCACCGCGCAGCTCATGAAACACAAAGCTTCGCGGGTTTTTTACGTAGTACAGGATGACGTCCACCTGGGAATCAAAATTGGCATAGAACCCTCTTTCCTTACTGTGCTGACGATAGATTCTGTTTCGAAAACAATTCGTCCCAAAGATCTCATCCATTAGGATGCGCATATAGGAATCCATGCGCCAGTTGCAATGAATGAAAATGCTGCCGTTTGAAGCCAGCACGCGCTTCATCTCCTGAATGCGCGGCCTGTACCACTCCGTCGCCTCCTCCGGATCTCCAAGATCATCGGAATAATCATCAAACACCTTCCCGGTATTGTACAGAATGTCGCAATAAATCAGATTGACGCATCCCTCCGGAAGTGCCTGAAGCAGCTTCAAATTATCCTCCTGATAGATCGAAATGCCCTCTTTTTCATAAAATAAGCCCATCACCCGTCACTCCTTATTTGCGCTTGGATCAACCGGAACGTTCTGATTGCCGCCTGATAATACAGCTCTTTCGCACGGCTCATCGCTTCCTCAAGCGACATGGGTGCATCCACCGTTGTCATGATGGACGTAATGCCGTGCTCATAGACCTTTTCATAGCCAGGCCCCAGGGATCCACTGAGTGCGATCACTGGCACGCCTGCCTTTTTCGCCCTCTCTCCGACGCCCCATAATACCTTACCGCCAGCACTCTGCCAATCCGTGCGGCCTTCCCCGGTAATCACAAAATCGGTATTTTGCAGCAACCGGTCAAAATTATTTAAGTCCAAAACCGTCTCGATCCCGGAACGCCTCTTTCCGCCCAAGAGGATCATCAACAGTGCTCCCAATCCACCCGCCGCGCCAGCGCCGGAAATTTGATCGGGATCTTTCCCAAACTGCCTTTTTACCACATCGCGGTAATTCTGCATGCCCTTCTCAAGGAATTCCACCGCCTGTGTGTTTGCGCCTTTCTGAGGTGCAAACGTACGGGTTGCCCCATTTTCCCCGCAAAGCGGATTCGTCACGTCACACGCGATCGTCAGCTTTACCTTCTTCCAACGGGAATCCAATCCTGACGCGTCAATGGTGCGGACCTTCTCCAAGTCCTTTCCGGCGCCCTCGAGCTCCTTTCCATCCTGATCCAGAAACCGGATGCCAAGAGCCCTGCCGCATCCCATGCCGCCGTCGTTCGTCGCACTTCCGCCAATGCATACGTAAATCTCTTCGAACCCTTTCTCCAAAGCATCGCGAAGAAGTTCACCCGTCCCATAGGTCGTGGTCAGCATGGGATCTCTTTTTTCCTGCGGGATGAGCGTCAGCCCTGAAGCTGCCGCCATTTCGATCACTACTTTTCTTTCATCAATCTTTCCATAGCACGCCTTCACGCTTTCCATCAGCGGACCATGCACTTTTACGTATATCTTTTCTCCGCCCGCCGCGCTAAGGAGGGCATCTACGGTTCCCTCGCCTCCGTCTGCCACGGGAATGCTCGTGCATTTTGCGTTTTCAAACACTTCTTTTGCCGCTTTGGTCAGAAGCTCCGCCGCCTCCATGCTGGTAAGGGATCCCTTAAAGGAATCGGAAGCAAAAAGCAGGCGGATGCCGTCGCTCTCCTGCTGCGAAGCCAAAACACCCGGTGCGTTATTGTATTGTTCCTGGGAATCTTCCGTCAGCTGGCAGACGACGTTTTCCGTCTTAGCCTTAATTCCAACGCCTGCAAGCCCTTTTTCGATCATTGGATAAAGCACTGCTTTTACGTCGCTTTGCATGACGCTTTTTTCTTCCGTCCAACAATCAAATCCCTTTTGGATAATGTCAGGAATCTGCTCTCTGACCGCCTGCGAGATATCTTCTTTCCCAAAATATCTTTCTGCGTCAAACCCGTAAACGCCCACGCTTCCCCGAATCCGCATCCGCAGGTCCAACGCCGCACCGTCCCGGCCGGTTTCCCGAAAATGAAGCGGTTCCCTTGTCCCAAACAGCACGGAGAAAAAGGTGAGATACTGAAATACGTCAAGGGGCCGTTCCAATGCGGGAAATCGCGGATCGCGCGTGAACCCGCCACTTTCGTTGTCTTCAAAATACCACGTGGCTTGGAGCGCCTTCATTCCTATCTCCGTTGCCGTCTCCAGTTCCCTGCTGCCGCCGTCGCCGACATACAGGCACTCATCAGCTGATACGTTTAATTTCTTTACGCAACGGTAAAATATCTCCTTATCCGGCTTCATGACGCCCTGCTCGTAGGACAACATACATGCGTCAAAGTAAGGATATAACTTACTCCCCCGGATGGCAAACGTCTCTTCAGAAAAGCAATTGCTAACCAATCCGATCTTAACGTCTCTTCGCTTTAGCTCCTCCAGCATGGGAATAATCTCCTCATGCAGATGCATAAAGGCTTCCACCTTTGCCCTGGATCGTCTCGCGGTAATTTTTTGAAGCAGCTCTGCCGAATAGATCCCGTTTTGTTCCATGATCCGCGCGATGACGTCTTCATGGGACAGAATCCCCAAGCTTCTTTCACGCTCGCTTTTATCCCAGATCACCCGGAATCTTTCCTCCGTCAACCCAAGATCCATTGCCATGTCTTTTCCAAAATATTGCGGCGACCGATATAACGTCACCAAGGTTTCGAACATGTCAAAAATCACAGCCTTAATCATTTTATCCTCCAAAGCAAACGACAATCAATCCTCTTCCGGGAACAATACCTCTACGTTAAAAACCTGCTTTGTCTCCGTGGGGCCATAGACCTGTGACGGTACGTAGCTCATGTTAAAACGCTTTCCGTCAGCCCGGGCGTATTCGCCCTTCTTCTTCGCAGCCGCATAGAATACGGGCGTCCCCATCATTCCCGTCACTTCATACTTATCATCCGTTCCGGCGACGACCTTTGCCACCGTCTCGATCGCTTCGTCAAGGATGGATGCGTCAAAGATCTCGTGACCGCCGTACATTTTGTCAAATTCAGCCTGATGCTCCTTTAAGTGCAGGAGATTCTTTAAGTACGCGACGATGGGCAACGAGTTTGAAAACTCAAGGAGCGTGTTGCCATTGCAACAGTCTCCGGCATAGCAGATCCTGGTCTTATGATCGATCAAAGCAATGGAACCCGCCGTATGACCGCCGACGTACACAACCTCAATGATCCTGTCTCCCAGGTCAAACTCATCCCCGTCATACAAGGGAAAAATCCTGATCGGGTCCCAATCCGTGAAATTGTCATCGAGAACCATCTGTTCACGGAACTCCTCCGGAACCACGTTCTTTGCAAACTCAAAAACCTTCTCTTTTTTGAGCCCGACGCAATCGTAAAAAAACCTTATGTCACGATGGTGCAGGAAGCAATGATCAAAATGGAAATTGCCGCCGATATGATCCGAATGCGCATGTGTGTTGACAACCCGGATTGGTTTCTTCGTCAACGTCTCGCAATAGGCTTTCAGATTACCGATTCCTATGATGGAGTCGATCAGCAAAGCATAATCCTTTCCCTCAACAAGATAACAAATTGCCGGCGTCGATCCTCCAACGTTTTTGATCATCCAGCTCTTTTCTGCGATCTCTTCTGAGCAAAAATAAGTAAGTGCCATACCCTCTTCTCCTTTTCGTCTTGTTTATGCGTACTTTTCATTATACCATTTTTTCTTCTTTTTTTCTCCCCAATATCCTTGTTTTCTTTTTTGTTTTTTGACGCCCTACTCTCTTGGTCTTCTTTTTAGTTTTTGATGCCCTGCTCTCTTGGTCTTCTTTTTGTTTTTGATGCCTTACTCCCGTTGTCTCCCTCCGAGTCCCCAATTCTCGTCGGGCGGTTCATGGATCACGATAAAGACGTCCGTTGGCACAATTCCCAGCCTCTCGCCAAGCTTTCGCGTCACTGCCTCGATCAAGGCTTTTTTCTGCTCCTTCGTTCTTCCCTGAAACATCGTAATCTCTATGATCATAAACTGGTCCGTCTTCTCCAAAGGGGCTTCAAAATCAGCCCTGTCAATCTCAATGATTCTCTGAAACCTGTCCCAATCGGAGATGCCAATACTCTCCAGCAAACCTTCATGGATGCAGTCCAGCATGGTTTTCTTATATTCCGCACTCTTCCCTTTGATGATCTCAACCCGAACCAAAGGCATGGTCACTCCCCCTTTACGTAAATTCATTTTCATACGCCATCCTCTTGTCACGCTTTGCTTGCGCTATAGGATTTTGTGCATTTTCACGCACTCAAACACGCCGCTCATATAAACTTCATCGCTTGTTTTCTGAAACCCGAGCTTTTCATAAAACCCAACGGCCACCGTGCGGCTGTCCACAATGATCTCCTTATATCCAAGCTCCTTGATCCAGCTTTCGGCCTCTTGCATCACCCGTTCTCCCAAATGGTGTTCCCGATATTCCGGAAGAACCACAACTCTTCCGATCGTCACCACGTTTTCGCCAATCTCATAAAACCTGCAGGTCGCAACCGGATAACCTTTGTCGAGAAGAAGGATATATTTTGTCCCTTCCCCGTCATGCTCATCAAACTCCTCCCGCAGCGAAATGTGGTGCTGGCGGTTCATGCCCTGAATCCTTACGCTATATGCTCCCGCGCGCTGCCATTCCTCCTCGGCGCGCATCACATCCAGCTCTTTCATCCCATCCCTCCTAACATGATCAATGAGTGAGCCCTTCCGTTCATTCTTCACTTTGCTTAGGATCGCAGGCAAGTTAGCAATATGGACGGCTCTTTTGACACATTTATAACATTACGGATTCCCCGTTTTGGCAGATCTGCTCCATCCTCCCGTCCTTGATCCGGTAGGCCTCGCCAAACAACGTATGCTTCCCATTCTCATCAACCACGATAAAGGTTCCATTATTCATGGCGATGATCTCATGGTGAAAGCTGTCTTGAAAAACAATGTCCTCCACCACGCGCATGCCGTCCAGCCAGTCCTCCCTGAGCGCCTCAAAATGCGGAAAAATATTGACATTTGTAAGTCCCAGTCCCGGGATCCAACGCTTGTAATCCGGATCCAGAGCCTCCCCGTCCGCTTCGGGGCTGGCATAAACAAGCTCCGCGCAGTTCATGGAGCCTGCACTGTAGGCGATCACAATCCCCTGATAGTTCGCTAATTTTTCTTTTAATCCGATTTTCTGAAAAAACGCATTCTGCGTCGGCACGTGTCCGCCCGAAAGCAACACCACGTCCATTTCGCCTATGCGGTCTGCCAGATTTTCTTTCCTGTCATCACAAATATCCATGAAGGAAACGCTCAGTCCGCTCATGGGAAATGCTTCCCGCAGACACCGAAGAATGGAATCATTTCTTTCATACTCTGCCGGCGAAGCTGAAATGATCAAAACCTTTGCATTCTCCACCCAATTCTGCTTCAAAAAATAAGTGAATCCGTTAAACGGAAGCAGCGGCGCCGGCTTACGCATTCCATTTTCCTTGACGTCCCCGCCGATAGCGCTTGTCAAAAATAACTTCATGATTTTCCTCCTTAACTGATCCGCGGTGCGAACTTGTCTTTCCTCCCGAACGAAGTGCTTGGCACGTCAAAGGGCACGTCCTTTACCACGTTAATTTTCTAAAACAAGTTCCACAAGCTTTCGCAAATGAATCTCCACGCTGTCAAAGCATGGAACCGGACAGTTCCCGGAATTCAAAAGGAGCGGCAATTCCGTGCATCCAAGGATTACGCCCTCAATTCCGTTCTCATCCTTCATCCTCCGGATCAACTGCTGAAATTCCTGCAAAGTGCTTTCTTTTACGATTCCCTTCTCAAGCTCCTCGTAAATTCTCTTTGCCACCAGTTCTCTCTCTTGCTCATTTGGAACGAAGACCTCAACCCCGGCCGCGGTCAGGTCTTTTTTCATATAGTCCTGCTCCATCGTAACCATGGTTCCAAGAAGCCCAACCTTCTTGATGCCGGCCTTCACGATCTCTTCACATACTGCTTTGGGTATGCTGACAAGCGTTACTCCGATTCTTTTTTCCAACTCATCAAACACCATGTGCATGGTGACGGCCGTCAGAGAGAGCACCTGCGCCCCGCCTGCCTTCAGGAGGCGGACCTTTTCTGCAAGATACTCCGTCAGCGCCTCACGATCATCTTTCACGACATATTCCCATGCCCTTCGGAAATTGACGCTCTCGATGCATATGTCAGGCATGCTCTTTTCGCACGTCACCTTGTCAATCTCCTCATTCAGCTTTTTGTAATATGACAATGTAGATTCTGGGCCCGTCCCGCCCACTAAACCTATCTTTTTCATGCCCAAATCTCCTATTTTTTTCTAATCATGCGCTCATCCATTTTCCGTATGGCCCAATTTTCCGTCCTACAGCTCCTGCCCCATACAAAAGAACAATCCCGCGAAATCCAAACATATTAGCGTCAGTTTAGTTCGAGCCCCATGCATAGGGACTCCGGCATATTTACGTATGCACCGTAATTTGGGATCTTCCGAAATCCCAGCTTCGTATAAACGTGAACCGATTCCGCAAGCAGATCGCCCGTCTCCAGGATCATTCTTTGATACCCCAGCTCTTTCGCCCATTCAATCAGCTTGGACACCAGTTCGGTTCCTACGCCCTTTCCTTGGGCACTCGGTCTCACAAACACTCTCTTTAACTCAATCGCCGTTTCATCATAAGGTCTGATGGCACCACCGCCGATGGGCTTTCCATCGTGATAAACAACAATCGCTTCATGAATCTGATCCAGCAGATTATATTGCTTATATTTATCGCGTTGGATGACCCTGCCGACCCGCCTGTCCAGATCCTCGTCGAGCGACCTGCAGTTCTCGATAAAATCGTCGTTCGTTCCATCACACCTAACGTAAGAAATCTCGCCCATATAGGTCTCCTTGCACGTATCTTTTGCTATGAGAATATCTTCGCCATGTAATACTCATCTATAAACTCACCATCGACCTTCATCGACTTTTCTCTTGTGCCCTCGATCTGAAAACCGCATTTCTGATAGAGCTTCACGGCATTCGCATTGACACACTCCACCGTCAATTCCAGCCGCACCAATCCCTTTTTCTTAGCCCATTCATCCAACAGGCGGAAAAACTCCGTACCGATCCCCTGATGACGATAATCCCTTAGAATACCAATAACAATATAAGCGACGTGAGCATTTCGATTCAGCCTTTCCCTTTGCGCCCAAAGGTATCCCACGATCTCATCGCTTTCGTTCATGGCCACCTTCATGAAATCCTCATCCTCTGCGGCTGCTTCCAACGTAGTCTTAAGCCTATTTAAGTTTGTCGCCTTCTCCTCACGCTCGCCTGGTTCATAGAGCATATATTTCGTCTCTCTGTCGAGCCTGCACGACATCTGATAAAAGCTTTCCGCATCCTCTGCGGAAACCGTTCTGATCCTCATTTTTCTCTGCCCTCGCATCGTTCTCTCACATGACAGTCTGTTTATTTAGGTTTTCTACTATCTAGTTTTCTAGCCTTACGATTTCCGGCATTTTGCTTCCCTTTTAGGCTTCCCGTCATTGGGACTTTCTTCGGATTCCGCAGGCCGGCCCTGCCAGCATTTGCGCCTTTTGCGCTTCCGCCTCAGGATCCGCCAGCACGTCCGCATATTCCGGATGCTTTGCAAACCATTGAATGGAATAGGAACAGGAAAGCTCTGCCTTGATTCCGTCCTTCCGAAGCTGCTCCGCCACGGTCTTTGTCAAATCCCCCGCAATTCCGCGTCCCGTATAGGCATCCTCAACGATCGTATGCTCGAAATTCACCACTCCCGGGCGAACTTCCGGATGATCAATATATCCAATCCTCGTTCCGTCCTCGTCTTCCAACCAGGTCCTGTTTTCATCCCTCTGATACTTCATGCGTAACCCTCCTTACGTGTCAATGAACCTGCCCTTTGGCATATCCTTCGCTTTGCCATTTCACGGGCGCACTCTTTTTTCGAAAAATACAAGATCCATTCCATCCTTTACGTGCTCCGTCTCACCTGTCTTTTGATATCCCATTTTGGAATATAGATGGCATAATTTCTCTTCCTGTTCTATTGTGTCAAGGCGCCAGCACTCTGCATCCTCATGCAGTGCTTCAACTTCTTTTATTGCCTGCTGCGCATATCCTCTATTCTGATATTCCGGCAAAATGAGAATTTGCACTAACACGTATGTTTTTTCATTCTTTCTGATGCGTATTGCACCTATCGTTTTTTCTTCAACCACGATCAGATAATAAGTTATGTTACCGTTGTTAAATCGCTGAACTGTTCTTTCGAAAGGTTCTGCGGCAGGACTCGTCTCAGTATCTTGATACTTTTCATACAAAGGAGCAAACGCCTCCTTTTGCATGCTATAAATATTCTCCAAATCTTCTTTTTCTGCCACTCTCAATTTCATCAGATACTTCCCCCGCAACTCCTACTTTACTTGCTTGTCGTCATGCGCCATTTTCATACAAAACCTACAGTTCCCTTTTCTTTACCATTCTAACTATGGAAACCGGCGTGCCAAGATTCCATTGCTTTTTGCACCCATCAAATTCAAAACCGTATTTGTGGTAAAAGTTAATGGCTCTCTCGTTTTTTTCAAGCACCCACACAAATATCGTATTATATTCCCTAAGCATGGAAAATGCTTTATTCATCAATCTATATCCTATTTTTCTGCCATAATACTCTGAAAGGACGTAAATCGCTACAACCTCTCCGGCGTTCATCAAATCTTCATCTCTAGATGGACCATATACTGCAAATCCCACAACCTTCTCTTTATCCTTAGCGATCAGAGTGTTTTCTGGGAACTGCCTGGCACGTGCCGTTGTAGCCTCTACCGTCATTGAATCAAGATATCTGTCACACACAATACCTCTGTAAGCTTCTTGCCATGCGGTACAATGCACGTATCCCCTCCCGCACAACTCCTCATCAGTTTCAGCTAATTTAATGCAGATGGAATCATTTTGTTCTTCCATATCATTATCCTCTCTTTCAGCTCGATAAACTGGGAGTTGCGCGTTTCTACAAGCGGTGCGCAGACAGTCCCGAATTGTCCGCTGGGAGCTCGCTCACAAGCGGACATATTTCGGGCTGGATGCATAGCGCGACAGCGCGACATGAGTAATGCGGCACCGCCGCATGCGATTGGGCACCGCCGCATGCGATTGGGCACCGCCGTAAGTGGTGAACACGCATATTTTTCCGTTTTCACTTTTCGCGTGCATGCAAAATTTTCCTTCGACACGCGTAACTTCATTTTACTCCCTTTCGCGTGTCGATTTTCAACCATTTTAGGCATTTTGCCACTCATAAACACGCGTTTTCCTTCAAAACGGTTTCTTGCGTGTATGCCTTTTGACACAGTTTACACGCAATTTTGTTGCTATTTTTGTTTCGCGTGTATCCCCTGAAAAATGCTTACACGCAATTTAATTCATTATCTCATTTCGCGTGTCAGCATCCAAAATCGCTGACACGCAATTTTTCATTTTCGCCCTTTCCGCATGTAATTCTCGTAATCCATACATGCGTATTTCATTTTCTTTCATCTCGCATGTCCGTATTCAAAGGCTGATCAAACCATCTAAACAAATTTCGACTTGCAGAACAAACCAGCCCTCCAAACCCGAAGTTATCGAGCTCTTTTATCTCGACAGACGAATCTCGTTTCACCACATAACGGGTTAAACTTAGCTTTTTGTCATTCCACCCGTATACATTTTCATTTTCTTACGGTTATTTCTCTTTTTTCACCATCGCTTGGCTGGAAAAGCATCTTTTTTCCTGCTTTTCGCGGATTTCGATGCTTTTTCCTTCATCACCCAGCTGGAAAAGCATCTTTTTTCCTGCTTTTCGCGGATTTCGATGCTTTTTCCTTCATCACCCAGCTTGAAAAGCATCAATTTTCCAGCTTTTCGCGTTTTTCGATGCTTTTTTCTTCCTTACCCGGTCCGAAAAGCATCAATTTTCCAGCTTTTCGCGGTTTTCGATGCTTTTTTCTTTCTTACCCGGCCCGAAAAGCATCAATTTTCCAGCTTTTCGCGGTTTTCGATGCTTTCATTTCCGAGGTCCTTCCATCAAACAATAATAAAAGCAATAATAAAAGAATTGATCTTGCCAAACAGGGATTTACGAAGCAAGCAACGTCACGACAAATTCCTTGCATCCGTGATCACCTCGCCACGCCCCAATTTGCAGGCCCAAACCAACTCCGCGTCCCTCGCCACGCATCTTCTTTCCATAAGCACGCGGTCGTTATGCGTGTTATGCGTAAATCATTCCCTGACGATGCATAAATCCAAGTAGTCGTCCACGTTAATTTCGATTCTCTGAAGGGGCGCCACTTCATGATGGCAAACCCACTGGGATCCCATGGCGTGAATAAAGTCCTTAGGATCGAGCTTGTACAGATATCCCTTGCCGCCGTACTTCGGATGACAGCCTTCAAAAACCATACGGTTTCCGTACTCTGGCATCATTGTCCGCTTGCCGCAGGTTCCCGGTTGATTCTCCTCACGGCCAAGCGCAAAGCAGATCGCCATCTCCTTATTGCTTGTGGCATAGACCGCCAGCTGGCATCCCTGCTCAAAGCCTGTATCATACGCCTGCTGCGGCACAAGCTTGTCCAGCAGATAAGGGCTTCCATGCCACAAGGGCTGATTTACCCATGGCTCTAACCCTCTGTCGCTCCAGACCTGCACTTCCACGTAGCACTCAGGGCCGAACTTAAAATCAGGATTCCAATCCTGCGGAAGTCCATATTTTTCAATGATTTCCAGGATTTCATCATACGTATATAAACGATTCCGGTATTCCTTTCCATCCTTCACTTTACCGCTAAAGGTCGGGTGGGAATCCCCGTAGGTAAAGGAAACCGTACGCAGATCCAGCTGTTTTGCATCGATTTCGACAAACGCCGTCTGATCATACCATTTTTCAAAAAAGGGGACAGCCTCAACCACGAAATAATGCGGCGTTTCGCGCTCGATCAATCCGCCCTTTTTAAGAAATTCCTCCCGCAGGATCCCCTCAAAGTGCCTTCTCTTTGCCACGTAATCCTCAGGCCTTTTTGACAGGAATGCCTCCGGTTTCTCCTTTCGAATGCGATCCAGCAGTCGATTCGCTTCATCATCAGGCAAATCCGAAATACTGTGAAACGGACCTACGCTTTTCTCATAATAATGGTATAATTTCATCTGATTCCCTCGAAATTCTGACTGCGCCTACAGTACCACTTTATTTACTGATCCTCACGTAATAGTTTAATTCATCTTCGCGAACAATTCGGCCTCCGTTCTTTTTTTGAACCATCTGGGATGCGAGATTATCCTTATGAACGGAAAGATAAAATTCCTCTTCCTTGATGACGTCCCTGCCTTCTTTCAGCAAAAGCGCTAAACCCTTCGATCCATATCCTTTGCCTCGTTCGCTTTTTTTGATGGCATATCCGATATGTCCATGATACTGCCTAAGGAAATCATTCAGGTAATGCCTTAGACGAAACAGCCCAACAATCCGATCGTCATCCCAAAGAAAATACTGCGTCTCAGGCACCCAGCCCTCTGGCAGGCCTTCTCCCTTGGAATACCGGATGATTCGCGGAAGCGCCTTTTCCCGAAATTCCTCAAAGCTGATTCCCGCGATCGGATTTGTCATGCCATTTTCGTCTGCGGGCATTTGTGAAATCATCGCATATTCTTCCAGCGCGTCCTCTAAGTTTGCTTCCTTCAAATAAATCACGCCCATCACCTCTCTCAGTATAGCATAATTACAGCTCCTTCACCATAAGATATTCATTCAGGAGTTTCCCATTTTTTAACCGGATAAAGTTCGGATGTACTGCAACAATCCGAAATCCCATTTTCTCATAGAGTGCCCTTGCGCGGCCATTTCCCTCAATAAATTCCAACTCAATCTGTGTCACTTCTGGCTTGGATTTCGCGATCTCGATCATTGCTTCAAACATCTGCGTTCCAATCCCCAGACCCCAATACTCTTTCGTGAGTGCGATGCCGATGGATGCCCTGTGTTTTGTCTTCAAATTCCTGTTAAAGCGGATTTGACAGTTTCCGGCAACCTTTCCGTCCACAAGACATACCAGGGCAAAGTCATACTCTGACGAATTCCATTCCTCGAAAATCTTCTTCTCACCTTCATAAGTATATTTCCCGCATTCCTCAGGATAGCGCAGAATAAACTCCGTCTCACTAGCAGAAACTCTCAAATACTCCAGAACGCCTTCTATGTCCTCTTCCTTAGGGTTACGAAGCAGCGCCTTTCTGCCATCCTTCAACGTAAACCATTTATCTTCCATTATCATCTTTTGACTCCTCCTAAATCCTTTGCAAACGTCGTGACCTTCGGCGGGTTCCTCCTTGCCATCCAGATCATGGAATGCCAGGAATTCCATGACCTGAAATAGTTCCTTTCGACAGGTTATGATGCCTCATATCGTCCCGCCTGCACGCGCCACATCTCCGCATATCTTCCGTTCTTAGCAAGAAGGCTCTCGTGCGTGCCTTCTTCGACAATCCGCCCATTCTCCAGCATGATGATTCTGTCAGCATCACGCGTGGTGGACAGGCGGTGTGAAATGTAAAATACGGTTTTACCCTTCGCAGCAGATTCCATCGCCTTATTCAGTTCATACTCCGCGATCGGATCCAGCGCGCTGCTGGGCTCATCCATGATCAGGATGTCTGCATCCTTGAAAAATGCTCTGGAGATCGCAATCTTCTGGCTCTCACCACCGGAAAAGTTCACGCCGTCCTTATCAAATTCTGCGGTCACCTGCGTCTCAAGGCCCTTGGGTAGAGACTTTAATCTCTCACCAAATCCGGCTCTTTCGAGCGCTGATACCGCCTGATTCCTAACGTCAACCTTATCGACAGCACGTAACGCCTGTGTTCCCGCTTCCTCCAGTGCTTCAGACAATGCTCCCGTCTCCTTCGCGGAATCCTCCAAGCTTCGCATCACCACGTTCTCGAGAAGACTTGCCCCGTACATTTGATAATCCTGAAAGACTACGCCAATGCGATGACGATAATCATATGGCTGATATTTCTTAATGTCCGCACCATGATATAAAATCCGTCCACCCGTCGGATCATACAGTCTCATAAGGAGCTTGATCAGCGTTGTCTTACCCGCACCATTATATCCTACGATTGCGACTTTCTCGCCAGGCTTTACCTTCAGCGTGATATCCTTTAAGGTATCCTCCATCTCCTCCTGATAGCGGAAACTAACATGCTCCAGTGAGAGCTCCGCATTTCCCTCCGGAACAGCTTCTCCCTCCATGGCCTTCATCTTCGGCTCATAGTCTAGGAACGAGCGAATCTTGTCGACGTAAAGACTGTTTTCCTGCGCTTTCGGGAAGATGTCCGCCATGTTTGCCATGCCTCTTCTAAGACTTCCCGTGCGGTTAAAGAGCACCACGGCGTTACTGTAATCAATGGTATGAAGCACGGCAGCCTGGAACACCAGATACGTGATGTACAGGCCGTCCATGATAAAGTCGCCAACCACGTAATCCCTTGTGAAATTCAACATGGTTCGCTTTAGGCCGACCTTCCTTTGCTCCTCCACGATCTCATCGTTGGTTTCCTGAAATTCCTTTTCCAGTGCATCGCCAACTCGTGGATGGAGTCTTAGTTCCTTCGCATAATCATTCAAATAAAACACGCGGCTTACGTAATTCCTTTTTCTCATCAAAGGATTGAGCTTCAACCGTACGTCATAATTCAATTTGTTTAACACCTTCGAAACAAAGTATCTCAGCACAAAGGATGCAAACACAAAGAGTATGCCGGCCGCATCCGTGAGCAGGTAAAACACGCCCGTGGTAAAGATGATCGTCAGACCCTGCATGATCATGTTGCACATGGAAAGGAACCGGTCGATGGAGCTCTCCGCCTCCGCCACGGCAAGCACGAAATCGTTATAATACTTGGGGTCATCATAGCAGCTTAAGTCGATCTGCGATGCCTTTTCATACATCTTTTCCTTCAGCGCCTTGTAGAGCTTGGGCTTGCTGCGATAGGTCCAGCCATGGATAAAATACCCATCCGGCACAATCTGTATCATATTGACGATCAGGATGACGCCGATGACCAAAAGTGCCTTCCAAAATGGCTCCTGATACTCCGCGCAGTGCAGAACGTAACGAATGCCAAGCACGTGCTCCAAGAAGATAATACCCTGATAACGGAAACCGTCATACAGGAAGTAGATCATGTATCCAGGGCAGGTTTTGAAACAGAGATTCCAGAGAAAGAGCTGATTCTTCCATACGTTTTTCATGCCAGCCCACCTCCTTCCTGAAGAATATCCACTTCATCAGGATTTACGAAAACTTTATCCTCCTGTATATGATTAGAAACATCCTTCCCTTCGTCAGAAAGCGCAAGATAGTTCTTTGCCTGCTTCGCATACATGTCGGCATACAGACCCTTTTGCTCCATAAGCATCTTGTGCGTTCCGGCTTCCTTCACGGTACCGTCAGACAAAAGGTATACCCAATCCGCATTCTGCACGGAAGAAAGTCTGTGTGAAATAAATACTAACGTGTGATCTGCGCAGGTTTCGTAAATGTTGTCAAAAAGCGTCGCCTCCGCGATCGGATCCAGTGCGCTGCTGGGCTCGTCAAAAATCTTGAAGGGGCATTCCTTCACAAAGGCTCTGGCCACGACAATCTTTTGGAATTCGCCTCCCGACAAAACGGCGCCCTCATCATCAAATTCATGGGTCAGCGTTGTCTGAACGCCCTTGGGAAGACTCATCACCTTGTCATAAGCACCAGATAACTTTAATGCCTCGCAAACCCTGCTTTCCTTTTCATTTTCCGGAACCTCTTCTCCCATGACCACGTTATCCGTGACAGACATGGAAAACATTCTGTGATCCTGAAATGCCGTTGCAAATAAGGCCCTGTATTTTCTTAGATTGTATTCCCGGACGTCACGCCCGTTTAACAGGATCGTTCCGGAGGTCGGATCATAGAAACGCAGCAAAAGCTTGATCATGGTCGTTTTTCCCGCGCCATTGTGACCAACCAACGCATAGGTCTTGCCTCCGCGGAATTCCATGTTTACGTGGGACAGCACCTCCTTGTCCTTGTACGAGAACGATACGTCACGAAACTCAATGGACTTGATCTCCTTGCCGGGATCTAATCCATCCGAGTCCTCAGGAATTTTTTCCTTATACTCCAAAAAGGTCCGCAAATACTCAATAAACAAACCATTCTTAAAAAGACTCGTCAGGGATTCCGTAAAACCGATCAGGATCCAAGTCGTAGACACCATCATGCTGGTGATGACAGCGAGCTCTGCGAGACTCATGGTCTGACTCACCAAGGTTCTGTAAGCGCCGTAGATCAAGAGGCCCTCAAAAATAAAGGTAAACGTGAACATAACATACATCCAGTGAAGCACCATGGCTCTTTTCGTGTATTTTTTCGTCACGTCAGCTAGTCCCGTGATGGCTTCGCGATACTGCCTTCTCATCAGGGAGAACACATCCGTCAGACGCATTTCCTTCGCATATTCCGGGAGATACATGACGCGGTTGACGTAGGCGATCCGGCGATTATGCGGTGCCATGTCTTTGTTTCTCGCGTAATCAATATGGCTCAGTTTTCTGTTAAAAATGAAATTTCCGATGACGGGAAAGAGAATGAACAGGACGGATATTTTATCCACCTGATACATGAAAACAAATGCACACACGCTTGCAATGGCTCCAAAGACCGTCTTAAACACGTCACTTACCGTCATCATAAGACGTTCATCTGCCCGATCCATGGCGAGGGTATATTTGTCGTAGAATTCACTGTTTTCAAAGCATTCCAGCTCTACGTTCCTGGATTTGCGAAACAGTTTTGTATAGAGCCCTTTATTGACCCTGGCCTCACAGACGGGATAGACATGACCAACCAAGACGCGCTCGTAAAAATTCATGGAGCACATGACGACCGCCACGATGATGACAAATTTCATGATCGTCCCAAAGCTGTCACCATTCTCAAGGGAATTGATCACGTACCGCATGAAGAATGCACTGTAGAATAGCCACTCAAAATATCCCAAAAACTGACTAATGCCGTAATGCACCACCAACGGCCGGCATATTTTCCCCAAGAGACCACATGCGAACAAGTTGTTCTGAACTGCCCTTGTCCGCGAGATCTCCCTCTTGCTCACTTTCTTTTTCATCATACTCTCCTTATTGTGTCACGGGGACGTGTCTACTGACACGTTTTTCACGCACGCCCTCCGGCACGTCCCCTGCTTTCTTTCAGATTACAAGCTAAGCTTGCTTTTTAGAGACGATCATTAAATGCTCAGAATGGGTTAGATAATCTTCCTTCTCACAAAAGCGAAGAGCGTAGTCATACCATGCCTGCCGAACCTTTTTTGTACTTGCTTTCAAGGTATTCTTGTATGCAGCGAGAATGCTCTCCTGCCCAAAGACGGTCACCGTTTGAAGCCCCGGGATGGAGGCCAGCAGCTCCTTCGCCTCACCTACCGTTGCCATGTGGGAATGCGTAAAAGCCTTAAATGAGAGGCCTTCCCCCTTTGCCGCAACGTCAAACAGCTCCTGTTCCTCGGGAAACAGTATGGTCTCCGGCATCTCCCGAAGTCCCCAGATCACACCGCCAAACATGAGAATGAAGCTGCAAAAAAGATACCCTCCCGGTTTCAAAACGCGCTTCGCTTCCAAAATGGCCTTCCGCCTGCTTTCTTCTTCCATTAAATGATACAACGGGCCCATCAGAAAAACAATGTCAAAGGAGGCTTCGGGAAACGCGGAAAGATCCATCGCGTCTCCCTGAAGAGCTTGCATTTTTACGCCATACTGCCTTGCTTTTTTCTTTGCAAAGCGAACGTTTTCATCGCTCAGGTCCAGTAGCGTTACGCCATGACCCTGGCCTGCATAATGAATGCCATAGTGCCCGGGACCGCCGCCGATATCCAAGATCTTGTCGCCAGGCTTAATATATCTGTCCATCATATGAATGGTGATATATTTTTCATGAGGATGCTTTATCTGCAACCGGTCCCATTCCTTCTTGGGATCCAGGTTATAATGCTCCCTAACTTCTTGTGTTTTTTCACTCATGGCTGAACTCCTTTCCACGTGGCTATAGACAGACCCTTCCGCATATCCTGCTTTACGCTTAGGATTGCAGGTCAGTCTTTTACGTAACCGTTCCTTCGACACGTTTAGGTAAAGTCCCGTCTAAATAATTTTGCCTCATAATGTGCGCTTCCATCAAACTTGTCATACTCCGTATCGCAGACGTAATGCATTCCAAGCTTTTCCATGACGCGCTGACTCTTATGATTCTCTTTTGCAAAGATGCCCTCAATGGCGTTCACCTTTCTGGTCTTGCCAATGAAATCCAACAATCCCTGCATGGCTTCCGGAACAAGTCCCTTGCCCCACTGATCTGCGCGAACGTTATAACCAACGGTCCATACGTCCTTCTCCGGATCATAGACAAACCCGCCGCTCCCGATGAGCTCGCCAGTTTCCTTTAGCACAAATCCAAAATCATAGTTGTCAGGATCATCCAGGTCCCGGCTCTCGAGCCACGCCTTTACGTCCTCCGCCTTGGTATATAAGGGATAGATCATGTACGTGTTTACCTTTGGATCACAGCACCACTTGAATGCCGCTTCATAATCCTCAGGAACCAAGGGTCTTAAAATCAGTCGCTCTGTTTCCACCGTCACTCTCATATTGCTCCTCCCTTCGCGCAGAACCGTTTCTAAACACAAACCCCACTTATCTGCGTGAGATAAGTGGGGTTTCCTTCAAACACCGTATAATCTTAATAACAACGCCCTGCGTCATCATAAGAACCTATCTCTTTCGCTCTGAATTTTGATATACCAAAATAACTCCATGGACGGGGTAATTGTTCACGGACCACTTTGCGTAATATCTAATTTCAGTGTTCAGAAATAGCATGCCGGTTCTCCTTTCAAGCTTAATTTTCTTGTTTCCGTTTCCTTTTCATTTTCTGAAAATCGAAAAATATAGGTTTGAATATACTACACAATTTTTTCAAAGTCAACACATTTTCAAAAATATTTTTAAAACATTTTACGTATCGTCATTTTGATCATTTTATTCCTTTGTTTTCTTCTCTTTTATGGCACAAATGATGGTCGTGATCACGTCCATGGCAAAGAAAAATTGGAGAACGCCAATCAATAGCGCAAACAGCTTTCCAAGCTTTTTATCCTTCACGGCCTTTGAGAGATAGGCGATCATAAATGGTGCGCTCCCTGCCAGGGAAACCCATCCTAATACGCAGAGGACGCCGATCACCACGGGGGATACAAAGATCATGATGACCACCGGGGTGAACATCAACAGGAAAAAGATGACGATTGCAATGCCGCCCATGATATAAAACGGGATCAAGAGATACTTGATCAGCTCTGCCGTCACAAGAAATGCACGTCGGTGCAAATTCTTGGACCGTGCCGCAATCACAATGCTCATGATCAGCAGCACTACCGGGATCGCCAAAACAACTAGCGGAAGATCTGAACCCAACGCTCCATTTTGCGCTTTTGCCGCTTCCTCGTATGCTGCACTTGAATTCACGGACGCATCCACCTTGGGCACGGTCATAAAGGTGATCACCGGATAGGCATAAGTCATGATCACGTAGAATAATCCCCACAAATATAGTAAATGAAAACCTTTTCCATTCCCTTTCGTTACTTCGTTACTCATCCTCTCCGTCCCCACTTACGTACCTCTCTCTCTAAATTTTTGCTTTTATACCTCGTCATATGATATATAGCTCTTGCGGAGTCTATTCTACTATATTCCCGCCTGCATTGCAACCACTATTTTTTTCTGCATATTTTTCAAACCGGCATTGCTCGTATACTTGCTTTCCCAAAAGCGTGATCGCCTGCTTCGGGCAATGACTGATGCAGCGATAACACATGGTACAACGTCCTCCGGCAACCGCCTTTCCGTCCTCCATGGTAAGATTATGCATGGGGCAATTTTGAACGCACAGACCACATCCCACGCAGGCATCGCTGATCTTTAATTTCTTTGAATAACCTGTCGTTTTCCCATAAAACCAAAGTCTTTGTCCAAACAATCCTGCAAGGTGCGAAGCTAAGCTTAAACCCTCCTGAGGATAACGTCCCCGCTCCTTAATCTCCCTAGCCACTCTCTCGAGCTTTGCATCCGCCTCGCGGACAAGCTTCTTGTTATCCTCTATGGATTTCTTTAGCATTTTATTGTCACATACGGCATCCGGCATGCGTACCTGAAGGCCTCCGAGCACCTTTGCCCCGTATTTCTTCAAGAGGCGTGCGCTGCATCCCGCGCCGTCTCCGGAAAACGCGCCCATCGTCGTCATGCAAAAAACCTGCTTTCCTTGCCACAACGCCTGATTTTTATTGATAAAATCCCTTACCGCATAAGGGCAATTGGAAAACTGCGTCGGATAAGCCAATAGTATTTCCCGTGCTTCCTTCAGCTTCTCTGCAGCATCCGCCTGCTCAAGCGGGATCATTTCTGCCGCGGGATTGATCGCGGAAGTCAGCTTCTCCACGCAATGCTTTGTATTTCCAGTTCCACTTAAATAAATCGCAATCATATTGCTTCCCTCATTTCCATGCTCCTTAGATTTCCACGGCATTTAGTATGCCTTCGATCTCCTTTTCCAAATCGTCCTCCTCCAATACGCCCTTCATGGCAGACAACCCTGAGAGGCCGTGAACCATGGACCACAGCGCCAGCATCTTTTTCCGCCGTGCTTTCTTTTTCACTCCCATCTCAGAAAATGCTTCCTCCGCAACGCCTGCGAACAACAGATAGGGTGGATACTCCGTGAGTTCTATCCTTCCATGAGAAAATAAAAAATGATAGTATGACGGATTTTCATAAAAGAAGAGCACGTAGCGCTTCCCCAATTCCAAAAGAATCTTCTTTTTATCCTTCACTGTCTCCATGCACTCCTGCAATGTTTCCGTAAACTGCTCCGTGATAAACCGCTGCGCTTGAAGCAAAAAATCCTCCTTGTTTTGAAAATGCGCATACGGCGCCGCACTGCTGACGCCGCAAACCTCCGCGAGCTTTCGCATGGAAAGCTCTTCTACGCCGTGCTCATCCACAAACGCAAGACCCTTTTCCAATAATTCCATTTTTAGATTCCCGTGATGATATGGTTTTTCGCTCATACTCGTCCTCCCAAGCGGATTAATTCCTGACCGCAAATACATCTTATCACTGCTTAGATTCTATCTCTTAATCTTATCACTGTCAAGTTCAAATTTCGCCAAGCCATGGAAATCCCTTTGATGGATTTTATCGCACAAAAAGCGGAGCCGGTCACAGACCAAACTCCGCCTCTGTATGATCTATAAGAAATCCTTTACTCTTCTTCCCAATGATACTTCTTAAAGACGCCCGGCGTCAAAACAATCTCAGCCACGTATTCCTTCCACTCTCCCATGAAGGAAAAATGCCGGAGCTCCGTAACGGGGATCCTCCACCCCGACTGCTCATCAACCAAAGCCTTTACTTTCTTGCCCGTCCTTACCGTCACCCTGTCCGCGCGGTTGTCGCCCTTGACGTAACGGTACAGGATCATGCTGCCGTCCTCGTAGGTAAAGGCAGAGAATAACCTGCCCGTAACGTAATCCTTTCCGCAGAGCACGCGCTTAACCACGTCGATCGCAGACTTAGGCATCTGATACAGATCACTGTCATTCTCAGGGATTGCAAAGGTATAAAGCCTGCCCTTTCCATAGGTACTGCGCAGGAAAAGGGAAGCGTGCAGGTCCCCATCTCCGCCGTTTAGTAAGGACCAGGAATCATTGTTGCCATGCACGATCTCGGGGAACAGCACGGGATTGCGATGCTCCGCATAGCCTGCCATCTCGCCCGTCACGTGATAGCGCGTCACGGCATATTTGCGTCCGGTAAGTCTTGCCTCCGTGAGGCCGGCTGCTCTGAGTGCGTCGCCGGCTTCCCTCAAAAATCCCGTCGTGATCACGGCATCGCCACCTTGTTCCACAAACTTGCGCAGCTTCTCAATCACGTCCTTGTCTGCCAGGGAACTCTCCGTCAGGAAGATGCTCTTTGCATCCTCCGGGAAGAAAGGCGTCGGCTCAATGGGGATGCCCAGCATGCCAAGGCGCATCTCCAGATGATTCTCGCCGCTGGACGCGAAAGGAATATACGTCGGAACGCCCACGGGCTTTCCAACGTTTTCCATCATCCGATCAATCTTTGTAAGCTGCATCCCCATCGCTGCAACGAGCGGGTTATCGATCAGATCCGCCCACATAAAGTGCATCAGTTCCTTCGCGCCTGCAAAAGCGGTAAGATATGCCTGCTCCAGGTAACGATCCACGGACCAGCACTGATAAGTGTCAAACCATCCGCCGCCGTTTCTTCCGGGCCATGCATTCTCAAAATAACGCACCAGGGAATAGCTCAAATATTCCGGCAGGTGCTGATCCGTATACGCCACGCTCCTCGTCTCCGTTCCGGTATACGTGGCGTCGAAAATATCCCTCTGCACCTCCGGTACGTATCCCGTAAAGTGATAGGATTCCCGCCAGTTGGGATACTTGATGACTACTTTCACCTTCGGATTAACGGCCTTCATGGGCTTTACGATCAGATTCTCCGATACGTCGCGCATCAGTTCTCGCCGAAACGTCACCCAATCACGGTCTCCCTTCGCCTTGATGCAGCTTGCGCAACTGCAGTTCGTAAAATAGAAATCATCCAAAATGACCTCGTCAAACTGCTTTGCCACGGTCTCCGACATTTCAATCAGTTTCTTTCTCATGGCGGCGTCCGTATAACAGAACGTCCCAAACAGCCTCTGTTTTCCGGGCTCTGATCCCTCAATATCCCCTATGATCGTTGTCAGGCCTCCGGAGACCTCAACGTCCTTGCTTTCCAAAAAAGATTTGATCATTCCAATCTGGGCCGGCTCCACGTCACAGTCTCCGCGGTGCGTCTCCAAATACACCTTGTCCAGACCAATATACTTTTCCAGAAAATCATAATCCTTTTCCAGCTTTTCCTGCGTGAATGACTTCGCAACTTCCGCTGGAACGTAAACCACCGTTTTGAAATTCTTAAAATGTTTTCCCATAAATCCTCCCGCGTCAATAGAATTTCCTAATCTCCCATCGGAGTTTCCACCAATGCCTTCCCTTTCATCATACCCCCGCAGGGTCCGTCGGACAACTAATTTTTTGCGCACTCCAATGTCTTTTTTGCCTAAAATGCACGTGCCGGGAAAATTACTCAAAAAATCAAGACGAAAAGAAAAACCTCTGTTATACTAAAGTTACAATCGATTGATTCCTAGGAATGCACCGGAGGGATGCCGCAACCATCCTTCCACCAAAAAGGAGAACTGCGATGAGTAAACTGGAGCTTTTGGCCGAAGCACTGGAATACGTGGAACAGCACCTGCAGGAAGACCTCCACACGGAGGATCTTGCCGCGGCCTGCTACTGTTCCAAATCCACAATTGAAAAGTTATTCCGACAAATTAATCACATATCCGTGCGGGACTACGTGATCCGCAGGAGAATGACAAAAGCAGCTCGCACGCTGATAGAATGCCCAGAAATGAATCTGTTGGACGTTGCGCTTGCCTATGGCTATTCAAGCAACGAGGCGTTCACGCGGGTTTTCTGTCAGACCTGGAACTGCTTGCCGTCCAAATACCGCGAAAACAGACGCGTATTGGAGTTATTCCCGAGAGTCCGCGTGCCCATGGAATCAGGAGAGGAGAATTTTATGAGTAGAATGAAATTTGATATCAGTGAATTATATGATCTTTTTCAGAGCAGAAAGAATTGCTGGTTTGTATGCTGCGACATCAACCATCTCGTGCCCATCAACGAGATTTCCCATAAGGCAGGTGACCTTGCGATCTTAGAGAGTCTTCACAGAATGGAGGCCGTGGCCGGCGAGGACGACGTCATTTTCCGCATCGGCGGAGACGAGTTTGTGCTCCTTACAAACAGCGAGGATGAAGCTTATGCCAAGAGCCTGGCTGAGCAGATCCTTTCCCATAACGGTGAACCCATTGATTTCGAGGGCCGGAAGATCCCGCTGTCCCTTTACGCAGGCATTGTAACGCTTGGCAAGAAGGTTGGCCGTTACAGCGAGATGTTCACAGAGCTACAGACCGTGATCATGCAGGCAAAGTATGAATCCGACAAGAGAAAAGGATGAACTTCAAACAAAAGGGGAGACGGTTTTGCGCCGCCTCCCCTTTCTCGTTTTTTGCATTTATTTCATTTTCCCTTGATCATCCATGATCTTACCGTATTTTTCAGGATTCTCCCAATAATCAATAAATTCCCCTGCCGAATATGGTCCGCGTAGGTTTTCATCCGCAGAATCCGCGCAGTCCCAATACCAGTCGCGGATCACGTGCTGCCCGTCTTTTATGCCAATCAGGAAATGCAAGTAACCCCATTCCGTCTTCCCGATTTCATCCTCGTGGCGGAGTATGCCCTGCAGGTGAAGAATTTTTTCATCCCCATACTCCAGCCACTCCTCCTCATCCTTCGTTACGATCAAATGCCAGCTTCCGGTTTGCGAAAGGGAGTACGGAAACTGCTGTGCCTCATATTTTAGATAACGAACCAATCGCGGCTGCGCGATAAAAGGCATGTAGTCGATCTCTTCAGAAAGCAGCTGCATCTTTGTTTGAGCCGCATACAAAAAGGCACCGCAAACATCTGCACAAAGCCTGTAAGCAGTTTTAAATTCAACGCCGCCATTCCAGGCGGGATACGCACTCGGGAAAAACTGACGTCCCACGTGAACCGGCCTGCCCTGATATTCCGGCAGCGTTGATGACGTAAAAGCCTCCCCGCCGTCAATATTATAGATTACGTAGAAGGGCAGTACGTCCGGTTCGTCCGCATACCATGACCAGTCCGCACTTCCTTGGATCCAATAGTCCACTTCGCAGGGAAGCTCCGAGACGGGACATCCGGGGAGATATATGATCAGTTCGTCCGCGTTATCCAGACCATAGGGCTCCGTCGTCATATAGCGGATTCTGTCCTTCACGTACGTTTCTCCCGGCTTAGGATAAGAAATCTCCTCCACCCTGCAGACGTAAGCGTATGGATTCAATTTCAGAGGAAAACCACATTTCCCCTGAAACTCGCATATGGAATGATCCGCATCATAGTTGTCGTCCGCCGACATATTGACGTCCAGGTATTTTCCGGTAAAGCTGCCGTCCGCCTTGAGAGACAAGGTGGTTTGCCAACCACCGGCGCCGCTGGCAAAAAGAAATTCATCCGGGAATTTGGAGAATAACGTTTCGTCCGGTTTCACTCCCATGTCTTTTGCCTTTGGCCTGTTTCCCACCGTAATCCCAAACGAAAGATTGGATATACCCGTCCCCAAAGGCGGCTGAATGTTATTTATGCGGTCTACGACCCACCTGCCGCCATCCACGCTCTCATAATGGCAGTCCAGACAGACAAATCTCTCCTGTCCGTCCGTTGCAAAAATGGGCCTGGTAAAGCGTACCTCCACGTCATCGAGTAACTTTTCTATTTTGACGGAAATAAAGGCACCCTCGGAAAGACTCTTTGGATATGCTTCCTCATATTGAACCTTTGGATTACTTCCATAGGTCAACCGGTCACTGAGTGGTTCCCATTTTCCGTCCTGAAGCCTTAACAACGTCAGCTTCCCCGGCCAGTTATAGGAACTTCCCAGAGGGCTGCTTTCCAGTAGGATCAGTTCCTCTTTTCCGTCATTATCCACGTCCGCAGCCTTAGCCCGCGTTGAGATCATGTCTACGGATTGCAGCGTTATTTCCGCCGTGGAATCACCTTGTAAATTCACCTGAACTACGGTCTTTCCGGAAGGCTCATTCTTTATGCTTACCGCTTCAGGCGTTCCGTCCCCATCCAGATCTGCATTTATGGTCTGCGTCCTCTCCCCAAATGCCGCGCCAGGCCCCGCACCATTCCCGGCGCCGTCCGGTCCCTGGCCGTCTGCGTCAGATTTCCGGCCTTCTCCTTCCGCTGTCACGGCTGGATTTTCTTCACCTTTTCCCGGATCCTCTCCTTGATTCTTAAGTGCCTTCGCCAGACAAACAATGCCAACTACCGCGAGCAAGAGAATTCCCGCCGCCATAATCCAAAAGATTGGCTTTTTATCATTAGACTTATTCTTTTCCGTCATGATCCCTGCCTCCCAAAGGTCCAAATACTATCAGTCTATTTCTCACGGTGCTCCTCGATCAGTTTCTTTAGTTCTTTTACTTCCTTCTTTGTCAATTTCCTTCCGCCAAGAAAAGCAGTAAAAAAGCTTAGAAAAGAGTTATCGAAGGTACGCTCCAGAAAATACTCCGTTTCCTTTTCCTGCGCTTCCTTCTTTGGAATCAACACGCTGACCACGGCATCATCATTTTTTATAAAGCCCTTTTCACAAAGCTTCTTGATTTCCGTATAGGTCGTGGACTTTTTCCAACCCAATCTTTCCTGACATAATTTCACAAGCTCACCGGAATTCACCGGCGCGTTCTCCCATACGATACACATAAAGCGATAATCGCTGTCACAAAGCTTTGCGTATTCCATGACGTTCTGCCAGTCCTTTCTTTTTCAATCCTTTTTCTTCCAATTCTTTAATTCGTCTGTCATCTCCGGAATTCGTTAAATATCCGTTTGTCGAAAAAGGACTATAATCATAGACCATTTTTAGTCTATAACTATAGTCCCACATTTGTCAAGTATTTTTCTTTTGACATTTCTTCGCCGTTGTCATACACTATGCTTACGTAATTCCAAAGATTACGGAAACTGGAATCTCGTGCAAATCATCACGTCGTAAACATAATGGAGAATTGACAACATGAAAAAACTAATATTTATCGCTATGATCTGTCTGTTAACCGCCTGCAGCAACGGTAACGCAAACGAAACCAGCGGGAGCAGCCCCGCAGCTTCTGAATCCACCGGGTCCTCTTCCAACGCAGAGTCCGCCCCTGCCTCGTCCGCAAGCGACGAAAGCGCTACACAGTCGCAAAGCACCGAGGATGCTTCAACTAAGGAAACAAAGGCAGAGATCACTTCGGCTCCCACCACGAATGCAGAGCTCTACGCTCTCTTCATGCAAGAGTGGAAAAAGGGAGACGTGACCAGCCTGTACGACTATTCTTCCAGCGTCCTCAAATCCATGTTTGACGAAGAAGCATTCCAATATATGTTCTGCGGGAATTTCCAAGTGTTTGGAGAGATCAAGGGCGTAGAGAATGAACGGATTTTAGGAAAAGAAAACAACGGCAGCTATTGTGGGACTCTGGTGTTTGAAAATGCGAAGGCAGATTTTCAGCTTGCCTTGGATCACCTTCAGATTTCCGGATATTATTATGACCTGCGCATTGAAAAGCCTTTTGACGTTACGCTGGACAATGGCGTTACGGAGCATTATTTCCCGCTACAGAGCGGAGATTTTACTTTGAACGCCGCATACGTTAAGGCTGCACGGGAAAATGCGCCGACGGCGCTTCTCATCCCTGGCTCCGGACCGTCTGATTACAATGAGACCATTGGCATCCTTCCTACCTTCCAGGACCTGTCGCGGGGGCTTGCAGAAAAAGGCATCTCTTCCCTTCGGATCGAAAAGAGAACCTTTCATTTTGCCTCAGAATGTAAGAATACGGACACTCTGGAAGAAGAATACTTTACGGATTTGAATTCCGCGATCTCCTGGCTGGAAAGCGAACGTCCTTCCAGTGAACTCTGGTACCTGGGGCACAGTCTGGGCGTCAATATTGCCGCAGAGCTCATAGGCCGCCACCCTGCAAAGGGATTGATCCTTTGGAATGGAACGGCAAGACATCTTGCAGACGTCGCCGCTGACCAATATGCCGAGCAGGCTCCTGCCGTTGCTTCCATGTACCGCGGAATGGCTGAAAATGCTGCGGCCGTTACGGAAGCTTCGGCGAAGGGAACGAACTACTTCTCTTGCCCCGACTATTATTGGGCTTCCTACAATAAGCTGACGACCCTGAAATCCATCAGAAACGCCCACGTACCCACGCTGATCCTCAATAGTCTCCTGGATCGCCAGATTTATGAGGCTGACCGTGATCTGTGGCAGGATTCGTTTGGCAAAGATGATTTCGTGAAAATCCGCGTCTTTGATGATCAGAGTCACGTAGGATATAAAATTGATGCAAAGACCTCAAATTACTATCAGTTGGCTGAATTTCCGGAAGAACTAACGGATGAGATTGCAGACTTTATTTTGAAGCAGGCCACGCCTTAGACCATGCATCTGCACAAAAAATAAGCGCATTGCACGCACCGCACTGCGCTTATTTTCTTGCCCAAAACAAAAATAACGGAGCATCACTCAGGTCATGCTCCCGCAAAACCCTCTTACCGACCTCTTCATCCGCCCCCCACTCCGAAAAGCCTGCCTCCTTGGCAAGAATTCCGTCCCACTGCGGTCTGTGGTGCCTGCTGGCAGGCATGGCCAGCGTGATCCCGGCATTTTCCTCACTCAGTTCCTTTGTGATCCCGATATGCCCATACACGTCCTTCGGCTTCACCCAAGATTCCTTCTGATTATGATTGCGGACGTTGTCTGCATAATTCGCGTCGAAATTTAGAAGAATCCCTCCGGGCCTTAAGAGCCTGTACCATTCATTGTATGCTTTCCCGGGATCAGGAAGAGTCCAGGTCACGTTCCTCGTTACGATCACATCGAAGCTTTCCTCTGCAAAGTCTGTCTCCTGTACGTCCATTTGCAGAAAGCATGCATCGACCTTAAACAGTTCAGCTGTTTTCCGTGCTTCCTCCAGCATGGATGCCGTCAGGTCAATCCCCGTCACTCGGTGGCCCTCCCTGCCAAGCAGTACGGCAAAATAACCCGTTCCCGTTCCCGCATCCAATACGTCCAGCGCTTTACCGCAGGGAATTCTCGCATTTAATTCAGCGCTCCAGCGGTCGCTGATCTCATCATGCAGCTCATTTAGTCGGATGGCATTAAAATCTTTTGTCCGGATCGTCCAATATTTCTGAACGCGCTCTCTTACGTCCTTCACTTCCATCACCGATTCGATCAGCTTTTGGGTATAGGCTTCCTTGGGTTCATGGATGATCTGCCGCGCGTCACCCTCTTCCACGATAACGCCGTCCTTCATGACAAGGATCCGGTCGCACAGATTACTTACCACCGCAAGATCATGCGACACAAACAAGGCGGAGGTTCCCGTGTCCCTGCAGATTCCGGAGAGAAGCCGCAGAATCTGCGCCTGATTGGATACGTCGAGTGCGCTTGTGATCTCATCGCAGAGCAGGATCTCGGGATGAACCGAAAGCGCCCTGGCGATCGCAAATCGTTGGCACTGTCCGCCGCTAAGATTTCCGGGCCTGCGCTCCATGAGCTCTTTTGACAGCCCTACGCGCTCAGAAAGCTCATTTAAGTCTGGTTTTTCCGCCCTTCCAAGAAGACTGTTTGTCGTCTCCCGGATGGAATCCGCAATGGTTCTTCTCGGATGAAAGGAAGCCACTGCATCCTGAAAGATCATCTGCATCCTGCGGTAATCATCTTTTGTGCGCTTGGCGGACAAGGGCTTCCCGTCAAGAAGAATTTCTCCCGCATCCGGCTTTTCGAGTCCGCTGACAAGCTTAAGAAGCGTCGTCTTTCCGCTCCCGCTCTCTCCGACAATTCCCAGGATTTCACCCTTTTTTAGAGAAAAACTAACTCCCTTCAGCGCCTGATTTACTGCCTGTTTGTCGCCATATGTTTTTGAAAGATTCTTTATTTCTAGAATCATAGCGTTCCTCCAAGCTTAGGAATTGCCGCGATCAGGCTCTTTACGTAATCATGCCGAGGATGATTTAATATCTCATCTGCCGTCCCCAGTTCGATAAGCCTGCCCTGATACATTATCCCAATACGGTCAGCCAGAAAACCCGCCATTGCAAGATTGTGCGTCACTATGATCTGAGAAATGCCGCTCTCGTCCCGAAGCTTCTTTAATTCCTGTGCCACCTGAAGCTGGATGGTAGCATCCAGGGCACTGGTAGGCTCATCGCAAAGCAGGATTTCCTGACCTGACAGCATGGCCAATGCAAGTGCCATGCGCTGATTCATTCCGCCGCTGAGCATGTACGGGCATTCGCTCAGTAACTTCTCCGCATCCTTCAGATCCACTTTTTCAAACGCATCCCTTACCTGCCGCATAAAAGAAGCCTTCTCATAGATCCCGTGGCTCTTTAGCGTTTCAATAAACTGCTTTCCGTATGGGCGGATTGGGTTGAAGGCCGCACCGGGACTTTGAAACACCATGCCCATTTTTCTGGTGCAAAGCTTATGACGCTTCTTGAGAGAGAGAGATGACAATTCTGTTCCCTCTAACCGGATCTCTCCCGACTTCAATTGAATCTCCGGTGATGAGATCAGCGCCTTTAACACCGTACTTTTCCCGCTTCCGCTTTCTCCTGCAAGACAAAAGATCTCACCGCGCTCCAACGTAAAGGATAAATCCTCTATGATGTTTTTCTCTCCGTACCCGGCGGTCAGGGAAAGGATTTCCAGGACTGTTTCCTTCTTCATTCTTTCCCTCCCACTTCCAGATAGTCCCTGAGGCAATCGCCAAGATAATTAAAGATCATGACCGTCAAAACCGTGGCCGCTGCAGGCGCAAATACGGCCCATGGCGCAAGCTGCACGTAGGATCTCGACAAATTGATCATGCTACCCCATTCTGCCTGCGGTTCCGTTACGCCAATGCCAAGAAACGAAAGACCTGCAATGCCGATCATCATCACTCCGATCTGTGTTGTCGCATTTACGATCAGGGGTCCAAGCATGTTTGGCAACAGCGTCTTTACCATGATTGTAAAGGCATTACATCCCGAAAGCTTTGCCGCCTGTACGTAGGGCTCTTTTTTGAGCGAAAGAACCTGCGCCCTTGCAAGACGCGCATAGATTGTCCATCCCGTGATTCCCATTGCCAGCATGGCATTCCCCATTCCTCCGCCCAAAATGCCTGCGACGGCAATGGCGATCACCATCTGCGGGAATGCCAGCATGACGTCTGCCAGACGCATGATCAGACTGTCTGCCACGCCCTCAAACCATCCGGCGATCAGTCCCAAAACCGTTCCTGCGACAAACGTGATCATCACCAGCGAAACAGCAGAAAATATAGAGGTTCTGGCCCCCATAAGAACGCGGGAGCAAATACACCTCCCATAGCGGTCCGTTCCCATGGGAAACTCCTTGCAAGGCGCCTGATTCATGACTTTGGCTGACGTTGCGAAAGGATCATTGGGGCACAAAAGCGGCGCGAGCAGACTTAAAATGATCAGGAAGCCCGCAAGTGCCAGGAAGATCCAGAGCTTTGTTTTCAAGTGCGATAAAGGTATTTTTCTCTTTTTCAAGTCCGTTTCCTACCTTTCCCGCAATCTTGGATCGATAAAATGATAGCTGATATCCGTGATCAGATTTACGGTCACGTAAATGGCACAGGTCAGGAGCACAAATCCCTGGATCACCGGATAATCCCGGTTGGTAATGGCATCCATCGCGAGCTTCCCAAGCCCCGGCCAGCGGAAAATCGTTTCGATCACGACGCTTCCGCCAAGAAGCGTTCCGACGGATAATCCAACGATCGTCAGAATATTGATGGACGCATTGTGAAAAACATCCCTTAACACGTAAAACTCCTTGACGCCTCTTGCCCTTGCACCCGCTACAAACGGTTTACCCAGCTGTTCAAGGAATTCCGCGCGAAACTGCCTTACAAACCTGCTGATGATTGGTATGGACAGCGCAAGACAAGGCAGAATCAGCCCGCGCACGCTCTTATCCGCCACCACGGGAAGCAGTTTTGCCCTGACACATATAAAATAAATCAAAAGCACGGAAATCAAAAAGTTGGGAATGGAATTTCCAACAAAACTGATCAGCCGGATCCCGTGATCAAATACGGAATCCTTTTTCAACGCCGCCAGAAATGCCAGTGGCACCGCAGCCAACAGGGACAGCAAAATACTTACGACCATCAGGATTGCCGTATTCTTTAGACCCTTCCATAGCTTTTCCGCAACCGGAAAGCCGTCCTTAAAGGAAACGCCGAGATCAAAACGCATCGCATGGAGCATCCAGTCGCCGTACTGAATGAAAAACGGCCGGAGCAATCCCATGTTCTCCCTTGTCTGCATCAGCACTTCTTCTGAGACCGCCACGCCTTGCGCGGAAAGCTTTTTCGAAGCCGCGTCTCCCGGCGTCAGATACATTAAGAGAAAGGTGAGAAAGCTGACCGCTAACATGATCCACGCCAAATGAAGCAAGCGCTTTCCTACGTACTTAATCATTTGCTTCCTCTCCTTTCTCCTGCCAGATTTTTTTTGCGTTCTTTACTTGTTTACGTCCGTATCCGCGCTGACTCCGTAAAAGTCAAAGGGACAATTCTCCGCAATGCCGGTAACTCCCTTAGCCGTAACCGTCGTCTTGTTGAATAGACCAACGTAACCAAAGGCATTGTCGTCTATGCTCATCTGAACGATCTGGTTTGCGAGCTTCGCACGCTGATTAACGTCAGTTTCATACTGTAACTGATCGATCAGATCCTCACACTTCTGGTTTGCAAAACCTGCCAGCGCCCACTTGCTGCCTTTTCTGAACAATGCGTCGCAACAGTAATAAGGGTCGCCTGACTTATCTGCGATCATGCAATATAGCGCTACGTCATATTCTCCGGTTGCTACGTAAGTGCTGTCAGGATCTTCCTGTACGTTCAAAACAGCCTTGATTCCGACGTTCTTAAACTGATCCTGCATCAAAACGGCGATGGAATCCAGTGAACGGGCTGCATAATAGCCAATGCTCAGGGTCAGCGTCTCACCGTTCTTTGCATAATAGCCGTCAGATCCCATCACGTAACCGTCTTCCTCCAGCAGGCTCTTTGCCTTTGCAGTATCTACGGCTGGCTTCGTTACCTTTCCATAAGGAGCTGCCGCACTAAAAGGTCCTACTGCAGGCGAAACCGTTCCGCCAAGGAAATCAGCGATGGAATTTAAGTCCACCGTCAGATTGACTGCCTGTCTTACTTTATCATCCAAACGGTTCTTGTTCAATACGTAAAACTGAAGTCGCGTTGCCGGGATCTCCGTGAGCACGTAAGATGCGGGATCCGCTGCCAAGATCTGTTTTGCAGCTGCAGTAACGCTGGTATATCCGTCAATGTCACCGGCCTGCATTGCATTTAACTTCGTCTCGTCATCCTGCATGTAATAAAACATAGCGCCGTCAAGCTTTACTTCGCCATTCCAATAAGCCGCGTTTTTCTCTACGACCACAGTACCTTCCGGCTCAAAGGATTTGATCACAAAGGGTCCGGTGCAGACGGGAGCGTTGTCAAAATCCGTCGTGTTGTCAAGATCCATGATGCCAAGCTCCGGCGCGGTAAGATCGCTGAGCATCGTCGGATAAATGTCCGGCGTGGTGATCTTTAAGGTTTTCTCGCCCTCCGTCGCATAAGTGAAGCTTGCCAGATAGGCAAATCTCTCATTCTCCCTCGCTGCGCGCTGGAGATTACGGCTCACCATGTCAGCAGTCAAGGGCGTTTTGTTGGAAAACATAGCGTCCGCGATCTGGAACGTCCACGTCTTACCATCCTCACTCACCGAATATTCCTTTGCCAGAAGCGGTTTGATTGACATGTCGTCTGCCACGCGGAATAAGGTCTCTGACACTCCGTAAATGGAAGTATACCATCCGTAATAATCCTTGTGTATGTCCAAACTGGTATAGCAGAAGCTCTCAGCAAGTCTGATCAGCTTCGGCTCTGCATTGGCGCCCTGAGCTCCCTGTGCACCCTGCGCGCTCTGACTCTGCCCTCCCTGCGCGGAAGATTCCTCGGATGCCTTGCTGCATGCCGTCATCGCAAACAAAAGGCACAGTATTACCAACAATTTACTGAATTTCGCTAACTTTTTCATTTTTGTTTTCCTCTTTCTTTATTTCCGTATGATCCCGTTGATGCTCTCCCCACCGGCGCCCACGAATCCGTTCATGACTGCTCCCATGCGGCTCGTCGGTTTATGCCTGTTTTTTCACGGCGCGAAGCATGTAGAGCGGCGTTGCTCCGTACGCCACCTTCTCTTTTTCACTCCATAATTCCTCCGTCACGTCCCTTTCAAAAGAGATTTCCTCAAACGGAAGCTGGTGGAGAATGCCGCAGTCAAAGTCCGGACGAATCGCGCTTCCAAAGACCTGATACTCCGGCGGATCCAATTCGCTGTCAATATATTCATAGGATCCGTCATAGGTAAAGCCTTTTGAATATTGCTCCAAGCATTGTCTTTCCCTGCGGATGGCTTCCTCCCGGACGGGTCCCGGCTGATAGGGCAAATGCCAATTTGCATCAAAGATCAGCAGCACGCCGCCCGGCTTTAGCACGCGGTTCCATTCACCGTACACCTTTAAGTGCTCCCGGATCGTATGGGTCACATTACGCGAAATGACCAGATCGTAGGTATTGTCCCCAAAGGGCAGTTTCCCGAAATCTCCTTTGATCAGCGTAGGGCTTACCCCCTGTGAAAGCGCAGTTTCGCACGCATGTCCCAGCATGCGCTCCGATCCGTCGATTCCCGTCACGTCATGCCCTTCCTTCGAAAAAAGCACGCAAAAGAACCCTGGGCCACATCCTGCATCCAGAATGCGCAAAGGGTTCCCTGCCGGGGCATTTGCCTTGATCCGTTCAAGCCACTTGGCGGGCCGATCCGTAAGCAATTCTTCTCTTACGTATTTGTTGTAATTGTCGGCCCGAATGTTCCACGTCTCATTAATTTGTTCTTGCGTGAGCATGATAGTTCACCTTGGGTCTGCACCTCGCAAGGACTTTGCTCCCTTCTGGTCACGGTCATCCGCGCGCGGTGTTTTCCAATCCGTCAAGTTCGTCTCTGACAGCAGGCTCTTCTGATCAAGCTGCCAAAAGGCTGTTTATTTCATGTTTCCTTAGCTTTCTAGCCTTGTATTCTCCCCCTTACGCCTTCAGGCGTTCAAATTCTCCCTTGCCTCCCAGAGACTGATGCCTTGTTCCCTTGCAATTCTGGCAAGATCCTCAAACTCTGCTTTTTCCCGCTTCGTGCCATAGCCTTCGGAAATCTTTCTGTAAATGGTTCCTCCCGGCGTCTCCACGGTTTCAACGCTTCTGCTTAGCACGTAACGCTTCATGGCACATTCACGGATGCCGATTGTGGTCGTGTGTTTGAATATGGTTTCCACGATCCCTTCCTTTTTCTCTTCCGTACATAACGTACGAATCAGGATACCGGGGCGATTTTTTTTCATGCCGATGGGAACGGTATATACGTCCCTTGCTCCCGCCTCAAACAAGCGCTCCATGGCAAATCCGATCTCCTCACCCGTCATGTCATCCACGTTGCAGCTAAGCTCAAAAATGTCTTCGCGGTCAACCTGCTTCCTGCAGGCTTCTTCGCCTTGTCCTCCCGCGGTAACCTCAGTTTCACCCAATATGGCCCTGACACAATTTGCCGCCTCAAAATCCTTTTTTCCCATGCCATAGCCGATGGCATTGACGCGCATGGCCGGCATGCTGCCGAACTTCGTGGCAAAATGCTTTAGAAGGGCCGCTCCCGTAGGCGTGCAAAGTTCTCCGCGAATGCTTCCGCCATAGATCGGCACGTCCTTCAGGATCAGAGCCGTCGCAGGCGCAGGTACGGGGAGAATGCCATGCGCACAATGCACCTGGCCACTTCCCACGTGGACGGGCGAGACAATAATCTCACTGGGCGCGAGCTTATCTATCAAAAGGCATACCGCCACAACGTCTGCAACGGCATCCATGGTGCCTACTTCATGAAAATGAATCTCCGTAACGGGCTTGCCATGCACCTGGCTTTCCGCTGCCGCGATCAGCCCGTAAACCGCCATCACGTCATCCTGCACTTTCTGCGGCAAATGCAGATGATCTCTTACAATATGCTCTATGTCGCCCATGGACGCATGGTGGTGATGACCGTGATGATGATCATGATCGTGGTCGTGGTCGTGATCGTGGTGATGGTCATGGTCGTGATCATGGTCGTGATCGTGGTGATGGTCATGGTCGTGATCATGGTCGTGATCGTGGTGATGGTCATGGTCGTGATCGTGGTGATGATCGTGGTGATGGTCGCGATCGTGGTGATGGTCGTGATCGTGGTGATGGTCATGGTCGTGATCATGGTCGTGGTCATGATCTTCATGGTGATGATCATGACTCTCCTCTTCCTCACCATGGATGGTGACGCGCATATGCGTACCCGTAATCCCACATTTTACGGAAGCTTCCTTCTGATACTTGACGCCAGGAATGCCAAGTCCATTTAGCTCTTCCAGGAATCCATCCGGATCCGGTAACAGCTCCAGTAATGCAGCCGTCAACATGTCACCAGCCGCTCCCATACCACAGTCCAAGTACAAAGCCTCCATACGCATCCTCCTTTTCTGCTCCTTACTACCGCCTGAAACTCCATTTGGTCTTTTGGGCGGTACTGTTCTTGCTCCCTTACTACCGCCTGATACTCCTTTTGACCTTCCGGGCGGTACAATTGACCTTATCCACAGCTACGGGCGGATCAGGTTCCGGGCAAATTGCCTCAGACAGATTCACTTAATGTTTCGGATGGTTGATCATGCTTGCAAGATATCCCGCTCCGAATCCATTATCAATATTGACGACGGAAACACCGCTTGCACAGGAATTCAGCATGGACAAAAGTGCGGAAAGTCCATGGAAGGATGCTCCGTAACCAACGCTGGTCGGCACTGCGATCACGGGACAATCCGCGAGTCCGCCGATCACGCTGGCAAGCGCCCCCTCCATGCCTGCAATGGCAATGATCACGTTGGCATTCATAATGTCATCTAAATGCGCCAGCGTGCGGTGTAATCCCGCCACTCCGACATCGTACAGACGGACCACTTCATTTCCCAGGACCGTCGCCGTGACCGCTGCCTCCTCTGCTACCGGAACGTCACTGGTCCCGCCGGTGGCAACAACAATCCTTCCAAGGCCACTTGCCTTGGGGATTTCACCGATCACGCCGCAACGCGCCTCTTCAAAATATTGCATCGGATGCGTCTTTGTCACGATCTCGGCACTTTCCTTCGATAATCTCGTGATCAGGATTGTATTTTGTCCGTTCCTGCGCATCACGTCCGCTATGCCGGTGATCTGCTGCGGTGTTTTCCCTGCTCCATAGATCACCTCAGCCGCACCCTGGCGGAGCTTTCTGTGCATGTCCACCTTCGCATAGCCGATGTCTTCAAAGGGCTTTTTCTTTAATTCCAAGAGCGCTTCCTCTACGGAAACGGTACCATCCTTGATTCCCTCTAATAATCCGCGAATATCCTCGTCCATACGTTCACCTCTGCCTCCCACGTTTCTGCCTCTTCCATCCGAATCTTGCGTCATCTGACTTCCAGATCCAGTGAAACTGTTACGTAGTATTTCTTCAACTCGTTTAAAATCTCCGCCCTGTGCTTTGCCAATTTCTCCCACTGGGCTTCCGGCAATTGGATCCTGGCGTGCCCCTCACGCGAACGGACCCGGAAATCCGTAAATCCCAGGGAGAATAAGTACCCTTCTGCAGCTTCCGTGGCAGCAAGTTTTTCCTTGGTGATGACCTCTCCCGTGGGAATTCTGGTCGCAAGACAGGCATAAGCCGGCTTGTCCCAGGTAAAGAGTCCCGCCTCCTTTGAAAGCTGGCGGATCTGCGTTTTCGTAAGATTGCATTCCCGCAGCGGTGATCTGACGGACAACTCCTTCAGCGCTTTCATTCCGGGTCTGTCCCCCGCGTCATCAGAGGCATTTGTTCCGTCCAGCAATACCTGAAATCCATCTTCCCGCGCTGCGTTCCATATGGCCCCAAAAATCCCCTGTTTGCAAAAATAACAGCGGTTCGCGGGATTTTCCTTTACGCCAGGCACGTCCAGGGCACTGATCTTCAACACCCTGACCTCGGCACCGATTTCCCCGGCAAGCCTCATGGCGTCATCATATTCAAACCGTGGCTGGAATTCCGCGGCTACGTAATATGCCCTGACTTCCTTCGCATATTGCAGCGCCGCCCATAATAGATAGGATGAGTCCACTCCTCCCGAGAATGCTACGGCAACTCTGGGATTTTCCAGAAAAAACTCTTCTAAGTTCACGTTTTCGTCTCCCCATAAAAGAAAGGCGCACTCCTCCCGCCTTCTGCGGGTTCGTGCGCCTTCTGACATACGATTTTGCTTATTTACGTTTACAAACATGAACAAACAATGTTTTCACGAGACCTTTCGAATTGATCCCTTTCTTCGCAATGCTTCTGCATGGCCATACGGCTTCCTGCCGTAAAATTAATTATACAGGCAATTTCTTCTTATGGCAAGCCGTGATTTTTGTCGCGTTCTTCGCCGTTCTTGCGTTTCATTCATTCCGGATAGTCCTTGATCAACGCCGCAAGGCTTTCCAAAGCGGTTTCAATAATTATGTTTTAGAATATGAGTTCCTTTTTCGATCCGCATTTTCCAATTTCGCATGTCTAAAAAACAATATTCTCCATTTCCATAAAGCCCGGCATCCTTTACACTATATTTGGGAAACGTCAATTATCGGCCATGGCATCCATGGCAAAATAAGGGAGAGTTCACGTGAAAACACTATGGAAACTGACAAAAGAAGCAGCACGCTATAAGGGTCTGTACGTGATCGCCATTCTTTCCACGCTTGGCCTTACGTTGGTCAATCTGTCCGCGCCAAAGGTTCTGTCCGCCATGACGGGAATCGTGGAGAAGGGCGTTGATGAAAGCGCACTGAATTCCATCATGCATCTGGCATATGTCTTGCTTGCATTATATTTGCTTCGGGTACTGTTCCGGTTCCTGAGCAATTATCTCGCACACAGGGCTGCCTGGTATCTCGTGGGCGATTTGCGAAGCAGACTGTACGACAAGCTCCAGTGTTTGGACTTAAGCTTCTTCCACGATAAGCAGACCGGCGACTTGATGAGC
This sequence comes from Acetatifactor sp., assembly GCA_024693365.1. Classification (GTDB taxonomy): domain Bacteria; phylum Bacillota; class Clostridia; order Lachnospirales; family Lachnospiraceae; genus Acetatifactor. The sequence goes on from JAILLF010000023.1 coordinate 61,561, forward strand.
CGCGTTGTCAATGACACCAGAGATTTTGAGCTTCTGTACGCGCACATGATCCCTGACGTCATCACAAACCTCGTCACCTTTGTCGGCGTGCTGGTGATTCTGCTGACCATCAACTGGAAGCTGGCGCTGATCACCTGCTGCCCGATTCCGCTCATCCTCATCTCCGGCGTGATCTTTGCAAAGATTGTGAGACCGTATTTTAAGGCATCGCAAAAGGTCATGGGCGAGTTGAACGCACAGCTCCAGGACAGTCTCTCCGGGTTGCATGAAATCCAGGCCTTTGGCCAGGAGGAATACGAGGGCGAGCGCGTCCGCAAGAAGAGCTTTGAGCAAGTGGTGGCCATGCTCCGCGCACTTCGCGCCAGTGCCATCTTCCATCCCTGCGTGGAACTGCTCTCCTCCCTCGGTACGGTGCTTGTGGTTTTCTTTGGCGGTTACCTTGCCTATCAAGGCCAGATCAGCGTCGCAGACATCGTTGCCTTTGTCTTATACCTTGGGCTCTTCTACGCACCCGTTTCAGGTCTTGCGAACCTTCTCGAAAGCCTGCAGCAATCCCTTGCCGGCGCGGAGCGCGTAACCCTGATCCTTGATACGCCCTCAGCGATCCAAAATGCAAAGGACGCAAAGCCTCTGGAGAACGTCAAGGGGGCCCTCCAATTTGATGACGTGACCTTCCACTATGAGAATCAGATTCCGGTACTCAAGCACGTTTCCTTCTCCTGCGATCCCGGCATGATGGTCGCACTGGTGGGGCCCACGGGCGTTGGAAAAACCACGGCAACCCAGCTGATCTCAAGGTTTTACGATCCCATCGAAGGCAGGATCCTGATCGACGGTCAGGATATTAAACACGTTACTTTGGAAAGCCTTCGTCATAACATTTCTCCCGTATTGCAGGACACCTTCCTGTTTAACGGGACCATCGCGGAGAACATTGGTTACGCACGTCCGGATGCCACGCAAGACGAGATCGAGGCCGCCGCAAAGGCCGCTCACATTCACGAAGACATCCTGCACATGCCGGACAAATACGAAACACAGGTCGGCGAGCGCGGACTTCGCCTTTCCGGCGGACAAAAACAGCGCGTAGCCATCGCCCGCGCCATTCTAAGAAACAGCCCCATCATTGTCTTAGACGAGGCCACTGCTTCCGTTGACGTTGCAACGGAGCAACAGATCCAGAAGGCCATCGGCGAACTCGCCGGAAAGCGTACGATCATTGCAATCGCACACCGCCTCTCCACCATCATGAACGCAGATTTGATTTTGGTCATTCATGACGGCGAGATTGCGGAGCGCGGCACCCATGCGGAGCTGATGGAGAAAAAGGGAATTTACTACAACATGCAGAAAGCGCAGCTGGCCTGATTTAGGCTACTGCGCTTTTCCTTTAACCCACGCTGTTACATACGTATTTCCCAATTAGCAAACACACTGCGATGATTTTTAGGATCGTATAAGGGATGCCCCATCTTACGCGGAATAAACCTTCAAAAATGAGTCTTCCGTTCCTTTTCTCATACTCTTTTGCAACTGAAAGGGCAAATCTTTTATAGGTATGCACGGCAATCATATAAACTCCTGCTGCCGTGAACGTAAACCACGTCCACGTACAATTCCATGCAATCACTAACAAAACCAAGGACACAAAGAACCAGGCGTACTGCTTGCAATGGTAAATGATCTCCTCCCTGCGGATCTTTTTCATGCGCTGATCACACTCGCGCATGATTGGATTCCCTTCATTTTTCAAAATGTTTTCATAGACTCCAACAACGTCCCTTTCCTTGATGATCAGCATGTAATTTCCCGGCATTTCACGGGCCATAAAATAATCCGGTTCGATCTGATGCAACGCAAAATCGCCTTCCCTCGTGCGTTCTGCCAAAAGGAGCTTTCTCTTTTTCTGAAATAACTTTTTTGCACCCGCTCTGAGTAAAACCGCTTCCCTTGCTACAGCATGATCAGACAGGATCGGTCCTTCTAACTCTTGCTCTGCCGGAAGCTTTTCCTCGGGTTCCAAAATTTCCTCTTCATAATGCCCTTCCCTGTAAATGCGATAAATCGCATCCGCGGGACTGGTTGTGGAAAGCTCCGTCATGACGGATCTGCCGTAAAACCACTCTTCCTCCTCGGGATCGCTTTTCTTCGTTTTCTTAAGGGCCATTCCCTGAAGTGCCTTCACCTGCTGTTCGGAGACTCTGATAACACCGGACCGAAGTGCCTTTGCGACCTCTACGATCTCCCACGGGTAATTCTGGGCAAAGATTTTTTTCTCCTGTAAACTGTATTCCGGATCATTTTTGATCGCCCTGTTTGTATATTTATCCCCTTGTTTATTCACCTTATGCCCATAACGGCTAAAATCCCGCTTAGGCGAAGGAGAAAGCTTTATGGCCGTGACAATTCCAAAAATCAAGTAACAAATCCTTCTGATCCACGTTGCCGTCTCTGAGGAAGGATCCAATTCCTCTTTTAGTTTCCGAAGCAAAAACTTTTCTTTCTTGTAAATACTGCTGGAAAAAAAGAAGTTTTTTCTGTTACCCGAGCTATACAAATATCCCTCTATTTCCGCCATATCCTCCGTCAACTTATTAATCTGGGATAAGCTAAATCCTTCTCTAAGGTCATCCAATTTAACGAAGAATTCGTATTCCATGCCATCAAGCACGGCTTTACACTTTACCCGCACATAAGGCCGGGAGGACTCGTTCCGCACAACGTCAGCGTCAAGGAGCTGAATCGTCTGCATGATTCCTTCTCTTCGAAATCCCTGAAATTTCAATAATCCCGGGAAATGGAAAGCGATCAGCAACAAAAAAAACATTACTTCCGCCGACAAAATCCACCAGACCAATATCGTAAATTCAAATGATTTGCTGATTTTTTTCATATTGTCTCCTGATGAAGAGCTTCCTGTTCCAATTTACAATCATGCTCCAACATGTACCTAAGGGTCTCTGAATAATTCTCTGTTTTGCTTTCCTGAGATTGCCTTGTCAACAATAATTCCAAAAGGTGTGTAATCCTCTTCCTGTCGGTTTCCGTCAACCTTTTGCAATCCACAGCGTGTCTTTTCAAGGTTGGCGTATTCACAACACCACACTCTTCTAGCATGTTTTCCTTTTCCACGAACGCATCGCCACTATACTGAAACAGCAACGCCTTGGCTTTGGATGCGAGCTTTTCCACCCTTTTGGAATCTCGAAAAAGCCTTACGGAAAAATCTCGTACGTAAATCTCTTCTTCGTTCTCCAA
>JAILLF010000046.1 GCA_024693365.1 Acetatifactor sp.
TTCTACAAGCGGTGCCGGATGGAGCAATTGAGCAGGCGGGAGCTTGCTCACAAGCCTGCTCATATTGCGAACAGACGATAGCGCGACAGCGCGACACCAGCCTAACGCAAAGCGTTAGGCTGGTAGGCACCGCTTAACAAACCCCAATTTCTGCATCAGTAATCATCTCGCCAAATCCCGATTGCTAATCAGCAACCATTCCGCCAAATCCCGATTGCTAATCAGCAACCATTCCGCCAACCCCAGTTTTATCGAGCGGCCTCAACCCCCATGCGTAAAAGCCGCCCCTTAGATTTCCCAAGGGGCGGCATAAGTGCAATCCTATTCCATTGTCTAAAAGTGACTTCTCGCAGCAATCAAAACGGCTTATTCTCCAATATGAACTATGATCTTGCGGTAAATCCTAATCAGGAAGAAACTGGTCATGGCCACGCTCATGAATTCGGCGAGCGGGAATGCCCACCAGATCAAATCCACGTTGCCGCTCAATGAGAGCAGGTATGCTGCGGGAAGCAAAACAATTAGCTGTCTTGCGATGGAGACGATCATGCTGTAGGTACCGTTTCCGAGTGCCTGGAACATGGAACCCGTAATGATGCAGTAACCAGCGAACAAAAAGCTAAGGCAGATCGTGCGAAGCGCGGGAACGCCTTGCGCCATAAGCTCCGGCGTGGGATTAAAGAAGCCAATGAGCTTGTCCGGGAAGATTTGCATGGCAGCAATGCCCAGCAGCATAATGACCATGGCATACGCGATGGCCGTCTTTAAGGTTTCGAGCACGCGATCCTTTTTCCCAGCGCCAAAATTATATGCAATGATAGGTACCATGCCGTTATTCAATCCAAACACCGGCATGAAGATGAAGCTCTGAAGCTTGAAATAGATGCCAAACACGGTCTGCGCCGCGCCGAATGCGGCAAGGATCAAATTGAGTCCGTAGGTCATCACGGAACCGATGGACATCATGACGATGGACGGCGCGCCCACCGCATAGATCCGCTTGATCAGCTCTTTTTGCGGCTTAAAGCCCTTAAAGGAAATGAGAACCTCCCGGTTAAACTTCACTTGGAAGAAAATGGCAAGACCACCGGCCACCCACTGTCCCATAACCGTTGCGATCGCCGCGCCGGCAACACCCAGCTTGGGGAACGGTCCGAGTCCAAAGATCAAAATGGGATCAAAAATCAGGTTCGTGATGGCGCCGCCGAGCTGCGTGTACATGGAAAAATGCGTTTTGCCCGTGCTCTGCAGCATGCGATCAAAGGTGAATTGCATAAACATTCCCAGACCCGCCATGCAACAGATGGAAAGGTAGGTCACGCCGTATTCCTGCACCTCGGGAATGGGCGACTGACTTTGAAAGAAGGGCCTGCTGAATAATAAGCCAACAAAGAAAAAGACAACGAAACTCATTACCTCCAGAAATATTCCGTTGGCAGCGGTGTCATTTGCCCTCTTAAACTCTTTTTCCCCCAGGGATTTGGAGATAAACGCATTGATGCCGACGGCAGTACCGCCCGCAAAAGAAAACATCAGACTCTGTACCGGAAAGGCGAGCGACACGGCGCGGAGAGCGTAATCATTGACGTCGCTGATTCTTGATACAAACACGCTGTCCACGACGTTATAAAGCGCCTGCACCAGCATGGACAGCATCATGGGAATGGACATGGTCAATAAGAGCTTCTTGATCGGCTGCACGCCCATTTTATTTTCTTGTTGCATTGTTTTTTCTTGTTTCATCATTTCTTCCTGCTTCTTTGTTTCTTCCTATTTGTTTCTTCCCGCTAATTTCATCCGGCTCACTTCTTCCAGCTTGCTTCCCTACCACCCTTTTTCAAATTCAGCATTCCTTCCATGCAGACAAATAATGCGGTGCCGGAAATCCAAATTACCCAGCACCGCAAATCATAGCATACAAAATAATTTAATTCAATCCCCAATTCATTTTGCATTTTATCTTTAAAACCAGGCTTTACTCCTGTCCGGAACCTGCCTTGAAAAAATCATTCAGCTTCAAAAGACAATTCATGAGTGCATTCATCTCCTCTTGATCCAAGTCCTTCACGGCGGCGCGGATCATTGCCTTGTGGAAATCCCGGTGATGGAAGAATGCCTTCCTGCCCTTTTCCGTCAGCGTGACGTAGACCACGCGCTTATCCGTCGTGCTGCGCTCCCTGAGGATGTACCCCTTCTTTTCCAAGCTGTTCATGTTGACCGTCAGAGTGCCCACCGTGACGCACATGGTCTTTGCAATCTGGGAAACGTTGCGCGGCTCACGGATGCCGATCGCCTCGATGATGTGCATGTCGTTATTGCTAATGTCTTTGAATTCTTCCGTGATGACTGCTTTGGCTTCCGTATCCATCACGTGATTAAACAGATCCACCAGCAATTCATTTAATGCTATGCCGCGCTTTCCATTCATGCTACGTCCTCCTCATTCGTCCCAGACAAGCACGCAGGCACCGTAGGTGAGACCTGCGCCAAATCCAGCCAAAACAATTTTGTTTCCTGCAACCATTTTACCACGTTTCTTGATTTCATCAAGTAAAACAGGGATGGTCGCAGATGATATGTTTCCATAGCGATCCAGATTATGCGGCACTTTCTCCATCGGGATACCCAGTCTTTTTGCAATGGTTTCAAGAATGCGAAGATTCGCCTGATGCAGGAAAAACAGATCCACTTCCTCTGCTTTCATTCCAGCCTTTTGAAGCGCCTGCTCAATGCAGACGGGTACTTGCCTCGTGGCAAAGCGATACACCGCACGTCCATCCATGTGGATCTTATCCAGTGCGTCCGTCTTACAATGAAGGGCAACCCCTCCCGGACCGTCACAGCCCTGCACGACACTGATGATCCCGCGCCCCTCCGCCGCTGGCTCCACAAATACCGCTCCCGCGCCATCGCCAAAGAGAATACAGCTTCCTCGGTCTTCATAGTCCACAAGCCTCGAGAGTACTTCACTTCCAACAACCAATGCATTTTTGTAGAGTCCGGTCGAAAGGTAGGCGTTCGCCGTTGCCAGTGCGAACAAAAAACCTGAACAAGCCGCATTCACGTCAAATCCCGCTGCATTCACGGCTCCCAATCTGGCCTGTACCTGACATGCGCAACAAGGGAAAAATTCTTCCAAAGTACAGGTTGCAATCAAGATCAGCTCCACGTCCTCCGGCTTTTTCCCCGCATCCTCCAAGGCTTTCCGGCACGCCTTCTCAGCCAGCGTCACAACGTTGTCGCCCTTTACAATTCTGCGTTCTTTGATTCCCGTCCGCTCAACGATCCATTCGTCAGACGTATCGACCATCTTTTCCAAATCTGCGTTTGTCAATACGTGCTCCGGCACTGCGCTCCCAGTGCCTGAGATCTTTATACCCATTCAAGTTACTCCCTTCGTCCGTCATTTTCTTACTAACTCTTTACTACGGTCTGGCGTCTGTTTTTGCTTCCCAGGCGGTAGTATTCCGCCCTATCACTCCCGCCTGGCGGCCGTTTCCGCTTTCCCGGCGGTACCATTCCGCCAAAGGCAACGATTCTCCTGCCAAATCAATACCTGCGGAATCTGGCGTAACGGCGCTCTGCGATCTCCTCACCGCTCATTCCGTCAAAGCCCTGCAAAAACGCTTTGATTTCATCCTTTAGGTTCCCCGCAATTGCCTCCGCCGTCTGCTCTGAAGCCCCGCCGTACTCCGGCAGGATTTTTTCGATCACGCCAAGGCGCAATAAATCCTGCGCCGTGATGTTCATGATCTCGCTGGCCTCCTTTGCACGGGAGCTGTCCTTCCAAAGGATTGACGCAAAGCCTTCCGGAGAGAGAATGGAATACGTGGCATTCTCCAACATCCACACTTCATTTCCAACCGCAGTTGCCAATGCCCCGCCGCTCCCGCCTTCACCGATCAGTATGCAGAGCACGGGAACCTTTAGTCCAGCCATTTCCATAAGATTACGCGCAATGGCCTCGCCCTGCCCGCGCTCCTCGGCCTCTATGCCGCAAAATGCCCCGGAAGTATTGACAAAGCTGATGACGGGGCGTCCAAACTTTTCCGCCTGCTTCATCAACCGAAGTGCCTTACGATACCCTTCCGGACGCGGCATGCCAAAGTTTCTCATCTGACATTCCTTCATGGTTGATCCCTTTACGTCCGCAATGACGGTCACGGGCTGCCCATCCAGAAATGCAATTCCTCCCACAATGGCAGGATCATCTCCAAAAAGCCGGTCCCCGTGAGACTCAACAAAATGATCAAAAACATACCCCGCGTAATCCAGCGCGGAGGGTCTTTGCACGCGACGCACTGCCTTTACCTTCTCCCAGGCGCTCACTGGTGCCTGCAGGGCGCTCTTTTCCTTTAATATCTCGCTGAGCACAAATCTCTCCCCTGCATTTGCGAACTCAGCGAAAGAGCCGCTTCTGCGCCTTTCATGCGTCTTGATCAGAAAATATAAGGTTTTCCGGACATTCATTCTCTTTACAATGCCATCCACAAAACCGTGCTCCACCAGGAACTCCGCAGACTGAAATCCCTCCGGAAGCTCTTGCCCGATAGTCTGTCTGATGACGCGCGGGCCAGCAAACCCGATCAGCGCTCCCGGCTCCGCCATGATCACGTCTCCCAGCATGGCAAAGCTCGCCGTCACGCCTCCCGTGGTGGGATCCGTCAGGATCGTCGCATATAAAAGGCCCGCCTCGCCATGCTTTCTTATCGCTGCGGCAGTTTTCGCCATCTGCATAAGGGACAGGATCCCCTCCTGCATTCTCGCGCCTCCTGAGGCGCAAAACAAAAAGACCGGAAGTCCTTCCTGCGTTGCCCGTTCTACGGCTGCCGTCACTTTTTCGCCATATACGCTGCCCATGCTCGCCATCAAAAACCTTGCGTCGCATATGCCGATCACGGCTTTCTCCCCAAAGATCCTGCAACTTCCGATGGTAAAGGCTTCCCGGAGTCCCGTCTTTTCCCGCGCCTCAGAAAGCTTCTCTTCATAACCTTCATAGTCAAGCGGGTTGACGGGTTTCACGTCTGCAAACCACTCTTCAAAGCTTCCCCTGTCCGCCGTCATGCGGATGCGCGCATTCGTGCTGACGCGAAAATAACCATTACACTCCGGGCAGACGTAGCGGCGCTTTGCCACCCTTTTCTTGTCAACAAGCTTTCCACACTTTGGACACTTGATTTTGTCGTCTGTTGCCCCGGTCTCCGCAGGCTTTCTTCCGTCCGCCTCATTCTCGGCCTCGTCATCCTTATCGTTCTCCTTGAAGGCTTTCGCCCCAGAGGCTGTCGTTGCAGCATTCCTTTCCATCACGCGACAAAACAACCCTCTCCTGTTAATCCCCGGCCACTTTTTCTTTCCAAAACCTCTAGTCATGTCTACTCTCCGATTGCAAACGTAAGCTCAGCGCGCGCGGCCAGCTTGCCATCTACGGTGGCAGTCGCCTCGCCCTTCCCCATGGGCCCTTTCACCCAAAGGATTTTTGTCTCGATCATAAGGACGTCGCCCGGACGTACCATCTTCTTAAATCGCGCCTTGTCAATCCCGGCAAAATAGGCCGTCTTCCCCTTCCACTGCGGCTGGCCAAGGAGTGCAACCGCTCCCGTCTGGGCCATGGCCTCAATGATAAGAACTCCCGGCATCACGGGATTTCCGGGGAAGTGTCCCGCGAAATATGGTTCCCCAAAGGTCACGCACTTCCGTCCTACTGCCCGAAGTCCCGGCTCCAACTCTTCTATCGTGTCAATCATAAGAAATGGCTGCCTGTGCGGCAGAATCTCCATAATCTGCGCTGTTGTATATACTGACATTAATGCCTCCTCAAACTCACGGATTTCACCGAGCATTGTATCCCATGCCCTGTCATCCCTTGTACCTGCAGATCAAAATACATGCGTTGTGGCCGCCAAACCCAAGCGAATTCGACATGGCATAATCTCCCGCATACCCGCAGGCCTCCTTGCAATAATCCAGATCCAATTCTTCGTCGCATTCCTGAAGACCCACGGTGGGATGGAGCCATTTGTCTTCCAGTTCCTTCACGCAGGTAATCAGCTCCACGGCGCCGGCAGCGCCAAGCAAATGCCCAATCATGGATTTGGTTGAATTGATCTTAAGGGCGTAGGCATGTTCGCCAAACGCCGCCTTAATTGCCCTGGTTTCAAACAAGTCGTTATGATGCGTTGAAGTCCCGTGCGCATTCACGTAGGCTATCTCCTCCGCCTCCACGCCCGCATCCTCCATGGCGTTTCGCATGGCTGCCGCCGCTCCCTCGCCGCTCTCTAAGGGTGAAGTGACGTGATATGCATCTGAGGAACATCCATAGCCCACTACTTCCGCCAGGATCTTCGCGCCGCGCGCCTTTGCATGCTCCAATTCCTCCAGCACCAATATGCCGGCGCCCTCACCCATGACGAAGCCGCTTCGCTCCTTATCAAAGGGAATGGAACAGCGCGCGGGATCCTTACTCATGGAAAGGGCCGTAAGTGCAGAAAATCCGGAGACCGCCAGCCCGCAAATGCTACCCTCTGCGCCTCCTGCCAGCATCACGTCCGCATCCCCGTACTGAATCGTGCGGAATGCCTCGCCAACGCAGTTCGTTCCCGTGGCGCACGCCGTCACCACGTCCAGACTCTTGCCCTTGATCCCGTAGGCGATGCTGACGTTACCTGCCGCCATGTTGGAGATCATCATAGGGACCATCAGCGGACTGACCTTCCTCGGTCCTTTTTCCGCAAGCTTTGCATACTCCCGCTCCGCCGTCTGAAGGCTCCCAACGCCGCTTCCTATGATGCAGCCTACCTTGTAAGCGTTCTCCTCCGTGATCTTCAGACCGGCATCCGCAATAGCTTCCGCTGCCGCGGCAACCGCGAACTGCGAAAACCGTTCCATGCGCCGCGCGGATTTCTTGTCCATAAAGTCTTCCGGATGAAAATCCTTCACCTCAGCCACTAGCGTACAGTCATAACCGGAGGCATCGAACTGCGTGATCGGTCCAAAGCCCGTTTTCCCGGCCTTCACGGAATTCCAAAACTCCGGAACCGTATTTCCGATGGGCGTGAGCGCTCCCATACCCGTAATCACGACTCTTCGCCCGCGTTTTTCACTCACGTCGTCACCCCTGTGCCCGCTTTCTTCGTTCCCGTTGTCAATCCTTCGCCCGCGTTCTTCATTCATATTGCCATTCCTCCGTCCACGCACAGTACCTGCCCCGTAACGTAATCAGACGCAGGATCCGCCAAAAATGCCGCAACGCTTGCCACGTCCTCCGGACGGCCGATTCGTCCAAGCGGGATTCGTCCAAGCAACTCCTCCTTTGCCTTCTCCGGCATCTGCTCCGTCATGTCTGACGCGATCAGCCCCGGTGCGATTGCATTGACGCAAATGCCCCGGGACGCCAGCTCCCTTGCGACGCTCCTCGTAAGACCGATCAATCCGGCCTTCGACGCCGCATAGTTAGCCTGTCCCGGATTTCCAAGGAGCGCGGAGACGGATGATATGTTGATGATCTTTCCGCTCCTTTGCTTCAAAAATGCCTTGCTGGCATGCCGGATGGTGTTGAATGCGCCTTTTAGGTTCACGCTCATCACCGCGTCATAATCCGCTTCGCTCATGCGCAGAATCAAGCCATCCCGCGTGATTCCCGCATTGTTTACCAGTATGTCAAGTCGCCCATATTTTTCAAGCACGGTTTTGATCATTTCCCCGCAGGCTTCATAATCTGCCACGTCACACTGCAGTTCCTGCGCCTTTCCGCCAAGACTTTCTATCTCTTCCACCGTCTCCTTTGCCGCCTGCGCCGATCCGCCATAGTTTACGATCACCGTAGCGCCCTTCTTCGCCAGCGCGATCGCGATTGCCCTGCCAATCCCCCGCGAAGCGCCCGTCACCAGTGCCACCTTGCCCTCCAACATGTTATATTCTCCTTTATATGTTCGAGCATGAACCACATAAGTCACAACCATCCTGTTCTGATTGAAGTAACTCATGCCGTTTGCTGCTATGTTTGCCCAGCCGCTAATGCCTATCGCCAGGCTTCCCATTGTTTCAGCTTTCCAGCGTTTGATCTACGTCATCCCGCAAATGCCTGTCGTTAGACATTTTATTGTTTCAGTTGCTCCAAGACTTGACGCATCTCCTCCACCGTCCCGATGGAATGGCACGTCACGGAAGGATCGATCTTTCGAAGAAATCCCTTCAGCGTCTTTCCCGGGCCAATCTCCACAAACGTATCAAACCCGTCCGCAATCATTCTTTCCATGCTCTGCTGCCAACGGACGCTACTGCAAATTTGTCTTGCCAGGAGATCTTTCACGCGTGCTTTGTCCGTGACGTAAGACGCGTCTACGTTGGTCACGTACGGGATCGTCGGATTCTCCAGATTCACGCCCTCAAGCTCCATTCGAAGCGCCGCTCCGGCCTCCGCCAAAAGCGAACTGTGAAAAGGTCCGCTTACATTCAGCGGGACGCAACGCTTCGCGCCCGCCTTTTGCAATTCATCCCTTGCCACCTCCATTGCCGCAAGCTCTCCCGTAACGACAATCTGCCCGGGGCAATTATAATTTGCAATTTCCGCCTTGCACGCTTGAATTACCGCTTCCACCTGCTCCCCGGAAAGCCCAAGCACTGCCATCATGCCGCCGCCCTCGGGATACGCCTCCTGCATCAAGATGCCGCGCCGCCGGATGACCCTGAAATAATCCACGGGCGCCATCACGCCTGCTGCCGCCAGCGCTGCATATTCCCCAAGGCTTAAGCCCGCACATGCGTCAGCCCGCAGTCCCAACGACTCAGCCACCTTAAACATGGCCACCTCCGTCGCCAACATGGCGATTTGCGTGTATTCCGTCTGATTCAGCTTTTCATTCTCCGTAAAGCAAAGCGTCTTCACGTCCAGTCCCGCTGCTGTTCCTGCCAGCTCATACGTCTGCCTTGCCACCTCAAATTCTTCAAAAAAATCCTTCCCCATGCCAGGATATTGGCTCCCCTGGCCAGGGAAGATCACTGCCGTCTTGCCCATTTGTTCCCCTTCTTGCGTCCTATCTTTTTCTTCCGCCTGAGCGTCATGATCCGTTCTTATGCCTTGCATCTTCCGCCAGGCGCCCCGCCGCCACTCTTCTAAACACCCTGTATTCTCCGCCAGGCGCCCCGCCGCCACTCTTCTAAACACCCTGTATTCTCCGTCAGTTGCCTCGCGATCATCTCTCCTTTAGTCCCAGCAATTTCTCCGCCTGGGCGGTGATGCCCTCCACGATTTCCCGACACGTCATTTCTTTCGAAATCAGCCCTGCAATCTGCCCCGCCATCAACGTTCCGTTCACCACGTCACCGTCGATCACGGCCGCGCGAAGGGATCCGAGCGTCAGCTTCTCCAACTCCATAAAGTCCGCGCCCTCCTTTTCCAGCTTCAGGTACTCTCTTGTCATCTTGTTGCGGATGCATCTTACCGGATGCCCTGTTGACATACCCGTCACGGCAGAGTCCACGTCCTTCGCCTTTATAATTTTCTCCTTGTAATTCTCATGCACGATGGATTCCTTTGCTGCCACAAAAATCGTTCCCATCTGTACTGCCTCGGCGCCCAGCATCCTTGCTGCCGCAAGGCCTCTTCCGTCTGCAATGCCGCCTGCCGCAATAACAGGGATTTTAACTGCATCTACCACCTGCGGCACCAACGCAAACGTGGTCGTCGAGCCAATGTGCCCGCCGCTTTCCGTTCCTTCCGCGACAACCGCGTCAGCCCCGGCGCGCTCCATAAGCTTTGCCATTGCAACGCTTGCAACAACCGGGATCACCTTGACTCCCGCCTCTTTCCAAAGCCCCATGAACTTGGCAGGATTCCCGGCACCCGTCGTCACGACCTGAACGCCCTCCTCCACGACAACCCGTGCCACGTCCTCCGCATTAGGATTCAAAAGCATTACGTTCACGCCAAAAGGCCGGTCCGTCAGCGCCTTACACTTGCGGATCTCCTCTCGCACGAGCTCCCACGGCATGGACGCTGCTCCAATGATTCCAAGCCCGCCCGCATTTGAGACTGCCGCGGCCAGATGATGCTCAGCCACCCATGCCATGCCCCCCTGTAAGATCGGACGTTCAATCCCTAAAAGCTGCGTTATCCTCGTCTTCATCTTATGCTTCCACGCCCTTCTCCTTCAGATACTCTATCACTGATCCGACCGTCGTCACCTTTTCAAGGTCTTCCGAAGGGATCTCAATCTCAAACGCTTCCTCGATTGCCATGGCAAGTTCAAACAAATCCAGGGAGTCTGCAGACAGATCCTCCTTGAATCTCGTCTTCTCCGTGATCTCCATCCCCTCAACGCTAAGCTGCTCCTCAATGATCTCAATGATTTTTTCCAGCATTTCTTTCCACCTCCGCCATGTTTGTTTGAATTTCAAGTATTTTGATTATCAAATTATCAACAGTTAGAATCCTACCAGAATTTAGTTTGATTGTCAAGATATTTTCAACAAAAAAAGCGTAGCCTCGCACAGAGGCCACGCTTTTCCTCTCATACGTTAAATTCTTTTATGAAACCGCCGGAGCCCCGTTCAAATGATTATCCAATTTCTTTTGATCATCCAGCCACTTCTGAGGCGGATTATTCAGCATTTTCAAGAACGGAATACATTGATTCTCAACATAGACCTCTTGGGGAGATTTCGTCGGTTTTCTGTGAATAAATAGCGTCACGAAAGCGAACACTATGCCGGCAACGGCTGCCACAACGCCGATTACCGGAACGACGGAGCAAACTTCAATGCCAAGCAAGCCCGCAATTCCCGCACCAGCTTCCGCCAAGAAAGCAATTCCGTTGGCCACCGTTTCCAAAATGTCAAAAACCTTTAATGCCGTCGGCTGACCGGTTGCGAAATCCTTGGCCACTTCAAACGCCGTACAAACACAAGCAGCTCCCATGGCTATGATTGTCATTCCCTTTGCAAACATGTCGCTTACCCTTGAAATCTTAGTCCATACGGATGAAACGGCTTCGACCCCGCCTTCCGCCTCAGCAACGGCCGCACCGGCCACTTCTCCCGCCTTGGAAAGTCCGGGAATCTTTACGCCAGCCATTTCTTCATCGAGCTCCACCACGGCTTTTTCAGCTGACTCGATGATCTCACCGCCTCTTAACGCCTCGTTAATCGACTGATCTGCCTTAATAAGGTTTTCCATGGTAGATTCCGCTGAAGCAACTTTATCAACTGCCATCCACTTACTTACGTCATTGAATATGTTTGCCACAATGTCGACTGTGCCTGCTACGGCGGCAATTTTCTCCTGCTTTTCCAAAGTGTCCCACTTAAATAGCGTTTTAATGGAAAGGTATGCACCAAGCCCGTATAATGCTATTGTCATGCCTCTCGCGATATTTTTCAATTTTGGATTCTTATTCAGGAACGTGTTGATTCTGTCGGCAACGGGAAGTTTTCCCAAATCCAATAATGTGTCGAGGCTATCTGCAATGATGCTTTCCAGGGCATCGGTAAGCGCCTTAACCGAATCCGTCTTATATTCATCCATCAGATTCTGTATTTCGTCTTTCGCCTTCGCACGTATTTCATCGCTCCAGCTGCCACCCCCGTTGATCATGGTTTCGATATACTGTTTCATGAATTCCGTCAAGAACTCCTGGTATTCCTGCTTATCGCTTGCCGTGTAGTTTCCCATCACTTCACCCAAGCGATAATTAGTGACCTTCAAATACAGTGCGGTGGAATAAGTGATTTTTTCTCCGCTTTTCAGTTCCACGCTGTCTTTCGGATCCAATGCATGCAAAATGGAACAGAGCTGAGTGAGTCTCTTTCTTCCGTCCAAGGTGTTCTGCAGGGCCAATCCCGCCAATGTAAAGGGCGTGGTGCAATACTTAAAAAGCTTTACGGCCCACGCGTCTGGTTCATCCTCCAAATAAGGCTTTAATTCCGGAACGCAGCTAATAAAGGCACTGTCCGTCATTGCGGCACTTGCCAAATTATATCCCTTGTCCTTGGCAAAGCATTTATCGTCCGTCCCCTTCCAAAAATAATTTAGCTTCGTCTCGTACCCTTCGACGTCGTCAAAATGCTTCTTGATCTCCGGCGCGTCGCTTTTAGAAAATGCCTGCGTCAGATAACCTAAGTTAAATTTCTCTAACAGGAAGTTTTTGACGTCGGCATTATTCAGCATCGCGACGTCGTCGTTAGATAGATCTAATCCCGGACCAACGTTGGGCTTGTTTTCCCCATACCATTGCCGCTGCTCATCCGGAATGGCATAAAGCATCAGGTTTTTCAGCTTTGCAAAACTCAATTCGTGAAGATTATCCATGTCGGGCGTGGGTATGGTGAACAGTTCTTCCACCGACAACCCGACTGCACCTTTCAGCGTAATGGCACCCATGAGGCTCTCTGGAATCTTTGCGGACGCGGATTTTAACCCCGGTCCCTGGGCAGGTTTTAAGGCAGCGTATGCCTTGACGGAATTTTTAAGTCGTTCTACGTGGGTCGGATCACAATACGTGCCCCTCACGTCATGCAATTTGCTTCGATCGCTCGGATCTTCCGGATTGTACTCACTCACGTGCCCCGTGATCGTACTGTAATTCATCGAAAATAACAAATCACCACAGATCCACGGCGTTATTTTATAACTGCAAAGCATCTGGCTTGATTCAAACTGTACGCTGAGAATTTCATGCTGTTGCTCATCCTGCGCAAGCACAAACGTAAGCGTTGTGGAATCATTGATGAGTTGGGTCTGATCATCGTGTCCCGGAACCATGAACTGTCCAAACGCATGCCAGTTTCCATCATCATCCGGCGTAAAGCCCACTTCCAGATGGATCCATTCCTCATTATCTACGGTGAGTTCGTAATCGATCAGGGCACTTGCCTTAAATGCGATCACTTTGCCGTTCGTCCTTACCACGCCTCTGCCCATCAAGCCGTGATAGAACAGATTCAATACACCTTCTTCCACTTCCCGGTTCTCATTTTGTCTCTGCCAGAAATAGCGTTTGCCCTCGCGATAGGTCTCCACAGCTTTGCCGTCCAACAAGATCTGATGATCCACAAGCGCAATTTCCTTTACGGCTAAAACCTCTTCTTCATTGACGGGGCTTAAAACTAGTTTTGGTACTAACATCTTTCTTCCTCCTTTTTTATAATCGCATTAGCAAGCCATCCACGGAAGCATCTCCAAATACCTTTCGGAACAAAACCTCGTTCTCCCTAAACAAGTCCCAAAACCGAAGTTGTTCAGCCCTTGACATGTTCTTTTTTATATTTGAAAGAATACTTTCCGTAGTGACCTCGGGATAACAAAGCAAGCACAAAAAATCATTAGCAAAATAGGAGTCATATCCCTCTGAAAAATGTAAGTCGTACCCTTCAAAGCACTCGTCTCCGGCATCTTGGAAGCGGATCTCATGTACAAGAACCTTCTCAATCTTTAGTTTTCCGTCTTCCGTGCCTCGATATTTCCATACGCGGTCTCCAACCTCCAACTGTTTCACCATTACGTTGGGATTGATCTCCATAGTCAGCTCCGGATCAAGGCTGCACCATCCCCTGTCAGTCATTAGGGCGTGTTCATACGTCACGCGGAGTTTTTCATCGTTTATGCCATATGTTTTTTTTACGTACGGATTATAGATTTTCTCGCTAGAACAAACGGATACCGTTCCCATCCCGTTCAGAACCTCATCTCCCGCCTTCACGTCCTGCACCGGTTTCGTGTTTCCGTCCTTCATCCGGATCAGCGTGTCTTTTAGAACGCAACCCGAGGGCGAAGGATCAGTTCTTTCCGTATTATCCGGAGATTTACCACTTCTCATGGAATACCGAGCCGGACCGTCAGCGGATTGTATCCAGTTCCATGCGTCCTTACCATATTCGTATCGATAGCGCGTAACGTATCCCATAATGGGTGCCCCAGACGAGGTACAGTCTATTACTTCCCGTGACTTATACTTATATGGGCCATACTTTGCCGCCAGAGCGCCATCAACCATGGGCTTTAAGTTCGCGTATACGGTTCCGGATTGATGGAAATTATCATGAAACGAAGAAAACCAATCGAAGGATTTATAATCTTTCTCCACCACCTGTTTCGCCTTGGGATGATCCATCCAAGCTTTTGTGACGGCATCCGAAGATGCTCCAGACGGATCAAGTACGTCCGTCAGATCCAGGAAAAGAATTGCCGGAATATAATTTCCGATCTTATCGCATTCAAGCATAAAACCATTGATAAACTCCGTTTTGGTTCCATAATCCACAAGTTCCGAAAGACTTTCTTCCTGATTATCCAACGCTGCGGAAAGGTTTAACTGGTACAACAAGTAATCCATCATAAACCACAGTCCAACGGTTGCCCCATTATTCCTCAGCCAATCATCCGTGCTTGCTTCGGATACGTTGCAAACGGTTTTAGAAAACCCCCTTGTAGTATTCATGGAAATCAAAAACGTCACGTATTTCACGGCGAGCTCATTTAGACTTCCTTGGGCTTCGTCATGATAATATTGCAGATACCGTGCAGGCGATTCATGGCAAAAAAATACGCGCTTGACGTTTTCGTTACAGCCTTCGATCGCATTCATAAGCTTTTGAATCAATTCCTTGGCCGGAACTTCATGAACCGATTTGATAATACCCATCATTTCGTCAATTTTCATTTTCCTCCTCCATTCCTCTACCTTACCATTTTCCGCACTTTCTCATGCTTTTTAACATATTCCCCAATTTTGCATGCAAAAAATAGCAAGTTTCCAGCTGTACGGAAACTCATTACTGTTTTAGTCTATCATTTTCATTCCGAATTGTATAGATTATTTCTAAGAATAATGCTTTTTTAAGAAATCTTTTATCCTTTTTTTACACCATTTCTGATTTTATCGCTTCCCATTATGTTTTTCGTGTTCTTTTTAAGGTTTCCATTTATCATTTTAATATAACATTTTAATAAAATCTTCTTTTGTTTTACTGATTTTACAGTTTCCTTTAGTAGCTTAAAAATTCTTGCCATCTCATTAAATTTACATAATACTGACTATTATTTCTTGTTTTTTCTTTATTTCACCCTCTGTTTGCATAACGGAAACCGCTTTATACGCGCCATAAATCCGATTCTTGTTTGACATTTTATCAGTTTCCATCATTTAGAACAAGAAACAGATAATTTCTGTTCCATCGAACGCAAAAAGGCATTCACCGCAGTTTCACGGTAAATGCCTTTTTCTTAGTACACTTATCTTTAAGTTATAGATTTAACAATTGTTTCTTCTTCGCGTCGAATTCTTCCTGAGTGATGATGCCGTCATCGAGGAGCGCCTTGTACTTTCTAATCTCAGCTGCTATGTCCACGCCATCAGCAGGTGCGCTCGCGGGAGCTTCTGCAGTATGGGCCGGCTCATCCTCCTTCTTTTTCATGAACGGCGAAGTAATCTTAGAGAAATCAAAGAGCGGTTTACTCTCTCCGTCACTTGAACTATCCATGTCAAAGCCAAAGAACTGCTTTAAGCCACTGCCTTCCTTTGCCTTCTCTTCAGGCTTGTCCTTGCCAAAGTCATCCCTGCCAAACACGTCGTTACCAAACGTATCATCGTCATCTGACGTGGGCGCCTGATCGTAGGTGCCATCCATAATCTTCTTAAACTGATCACTCTGCGCCCACTCAATGCTCTCTAATGCCCTAACCGCCGTCAGCGGATGGGATTTGGTGCTCAAGGTAAGGAACTCCAGCGTCTTGTCCCAGGTAGAGTTCTTCACGATCTCACGATACTCCTCAGCCTGCTTCAGAAACTCATCCTTGCTGATCACGCCCTGCACGTTCTTGTCAAGACCGGCAAAGCGCATGCACACCTCTGACATCTTATCGGCGGATCCGTCGTAGATCACGGCTGCCCTGTCTGCCGAAAGCTCACTGCAACGCATCCAATAATAGAACGCGATCATGAGAGGCATGGTGAGCAGACCGGAACGCATGATGGACGACGTGGAATTCAAAAGGATCCGTCCCATTGTGGAATACAGCACGTGATGACATGCAATGTGACCGCACTCGTGTGCCAGCACCGTGGGGATCAGTTCCTCCGGCATGGTGTCCAAAAGTCCGGAAGTGATCACGATAAACGGCGTCGTGTCGCCATAAGTATATGCATTGGGATTGACGTTCAGTTCCAGATAGAGGTCCGGCACGTCGATGCCAAGCTTCTCGCAGATGGGCGGAAGCATGTTGTAATACTGGGGCAGCTGATTCTCACTGATGCGGATCCTGCCGGACATGTTCAGAATACGGAACTGCCGTTCATTCCAGATCTTCATCAAAGCCTTCATCAACTGCTGAAAGCCCGGAATCGCCTTTAATGCATTCAGTGCCGCCTTATCAGACTCATGAACGTAATAAGATGAATCAATTGCCATAATAATACCCTCCTCCGTGATATTTAAATTATAATCATTTTAACATTTTTCATGCAGGTAAGCAAGAAATTCCTTTGTCAGACCTCCGGCAAAATCCCTTCATCAGCCCTTCATCAGGCCTCCGGCAAAAATCCCTTCATCGGATCTTCCTCAGGCCTCAAGCATACGGTCCTCCGTCAGTGCAGCGTCAGACATATAATACTCCAGGCGACGGATCGCCTCGATCACTCTGCATCTAAGGCTTTCGATTTTGCTCTGAACGTAAACGTCCACAATGGGATTGTCCAGAATGAAATCAAAAGCAATGGCTGCATCGCCCAGACGCATGTAATCCACTTTTACGTAGTCCACGTTATTGCTGCGGAACCGCTGAAGGTTTCTCATGGCCTTCCTGATATGCTCATTGGCATCTTCCATCTTGGTTTGCTTGATCGTCGTTACGAAGATGCCGCCGCAAAAGATGTCAATGATGCCCCAACCCATGGCGCTGTCCAAATCTCTCTTTGCTGCCCTCAAATGCATCAATGCATAGTTTCCTGCATTCACTACGTCCATTTTTTGTACTTCGTAACCGATTCTCATGGTAAACTCCCTTCTGGATTCAAAAAGAACCATTGTCTCCTTCCTTATGGAATTATCATACCACGAAAATTTACCGGAATATATTGCAAAATAACCACGATAGCAGGAATTATCGTGCTTATGGTCATGCTTGCTTTTCTAACCATTTATTCAATATAATTTATACGTAAATAAAAAGCGTTGAAATCTTCGGATTTCAACGCTTTTTTCATCTGAAATGAGGCATGGGGGATTCGAACCCCCGACAACTTGATTAAAAGTCAAGTGCTCTACCGACTGAGCTAATACCCCACGTAATTTGCGTTACCATTATCTGGTAACGTAAGCAGGGCTAGCTGGATTCGAACCAGCGAATGCAGCAGTCAAAGTGCTGTGCCTTACCGCTTGGCGATAGCCCTATGTGTTAGGCAGCAAGCGTGCCCTCAAAGACACAATCCCGTAATAAAAGGGTGGGTAAAGGGATTCGAACCCTTGGCCTCCAGAGCCACAATCTGGCGCGCTAACCAACTGCGCTATACCCACCATAGTTGATCATTATAAACAGATCTCAATGTGCCCGAAGGGATTCGAACCCCCGACCCACGGCTTAGAAGGCCGTTGCTCTATCCAGCTGAGCTACGGACACACAATGCTCCGTCAGTATCAAACCGACGATGGATATTGTATCGTACTTGAGCCATTTTGTCAACTGTATTTATTTTATTTTTCCTACAATTTTTTCATTATTCTTTTATTCGCCAGAAATTGTGATCCACCCGGCATGTTTTTCAAATGCTGCGGAAAAAACGTGCTCCCTTACCTTTTCCGTAACCTGACCATCCCAGGTAAAATGCAAGTGACCGCACAGGATCGCGCAAACAGGGGTATTCTCGTCACAAACCATGCGAAGGAACTCTCCCGTCGTCTCATTGGGCTGATAAGCAAAACCCTCTCCCCAGATCAGAACCCTGTCATTCCATGCTTCCCTGGATTTTTCCGCAAGACTGTCATCCGCCAGCGGCGCGATCGGCACGTGCGTCAACAGTATAATGGGCTTTCCAAGGGAAAACGTTTCTTTCATGCGATCAAGCCCGGCTTGCGTAAGCTGCGTGGTGGAATTATTCCAGCCAACAACAAGGAATTCCTCATATTCCATTACCGTAACCTCTTCGCAGGAAGAGATTTCCGCCTGACCGGCAAGACATTTTTCCTTGGGGACCCCGTTTAGAAAAAAAGGTTCCAAATCATGATCCGCCCTGACGTACAGCCATGGGTGATTCATGCGGTCCAAACCTTTTTTCAGGCATGCAATATTTGAATCCGAGGCAAAATCAACCATGTCGCCGCCAAACAGGATGCCGTCACTTTGCACGGCATTCAGATAATCCGTCCAAACAGGCCACGCATCCGCTGCCGTAGCGCCGTCAAAAGAGGACCAATCCATCCTTTGCCTTACGACAGCAAGACTGTCTGTGGCAATTTGGTCATTTTCCGTGATCACGTGCAAGTCAGACAGATAGATCATCTTCTTACGGCCTTTCATGCCGGGAATGGTTACGTGAACGCGCTCCCAGGTGATTCCCTCGCCAAATGCCCTTAGATACTCCAGTTCCTCTTCATCCAATTTCATGGCGTCGGAGATCACAGGGTTTTCATCATCCGTCTGCTCCACAACCGTTTTCCCGCTCTCATCCGCCGGTTGCCCGCTTGTCGCATGTTGCCCGTTTTCTGCCTGCTGCCCACTTTTTCCCGTCGTCTCTCCCGCGCATCCGCCGAGGATACCCCCAAGCGTTAAGCACGTCAGTACAAGTACCATTCGATTAAAAAAAGAGGAAACCGCAGGGTTTCCTCTTTTCAAACGCATCTTCCTTTTCACGTCATTTTCTCCAACCCTTAATCAATTCATAGCCATGATATCTCTTCGGAGGAGAAAATGCAATGAAATATGAACGCAATTTTTCTTAAAATTTCTTAACTTTTCCTCAAGAAATCTTAACGTCCGGCAACAAAATCACTTGCGGAATCGCCATAGCGCATCATGGCGTCAAGCAGCTCGTCAAGGTTCGGGATTCCCCTTCCCTTCATCGATGAAACGTAAGACTCAATACTGTAACGATAAGTGTTGCTGACCTTCTTGCCGCCCTTTGTCGCCGTCGCGTAAACCGTCTTTCTCATCTCGCCTGCATTCAATCCGTCAAAATTCACGTAATATCGTCCCTTGTCGTCGATCTGGGTAACGTTAGTATCATATCCGCGAAGAACGTTTGCTCCTTCCGCATCGTCCGTAACCACTATGCGAAGGCCCGCAGGATCATTCGACACGTACTTAAACTGAATGACAACCGCTGCCTCTAAGTATAGCGATGCCGCCTCCATGCTTGCAAGCTCATCTGCTTCATCTACCGTCGCAAAGAACTTATCCTTTACTGATTGATAGACCATCGGCACGGTTACGTCCGTTCCCATGGCGAGCTGCTCAGCGGTAAGATTTCTGCCCACCAATTCCGTCGTTTTGTAGTCCGCGTACGTCTGCGCAGCATCACCGTAGAGCAGGATATCTACGAGCAGTCTTCGAAGCGTTGCATATTCCGCTCCCTGATAAGCTTCCTTCCCGAGCATGTTATAACAATACTCCGAAACGGAATACGGAAGGGCCTCACCGGCCAAGTCTTTACCGCTTGCGCTGATCGCGTGCGGCACTGCCGTCACGACGTCGCCCATCTGTTGAGGTGCCACGCGGCACGTAAAGATTAGCAGGTCACCATCTTCATGGTATTCCGAGATCTTTCTCGTCACGCCATTTTGCGTCACCGCAACGTACGGCGCGTGATAGCCTTTCAGATCAGATTTTGACACTTTAAAATCAATGGCAATGGTATTATAGAGCGTTATGGATTTTTTCGCAATTTTGAGAGGGTTCTTCCAGATTGCCTTTGCAACAACCAACGAATGAACCGCTATCTTTTCGCCGGGATGATAACTTTTCCCGTTAATTTCCCAATGATCAAATACCATTCCGTCAGGATTGGTAAAGGTACACTCCGAAAGCGTAACCTCCGTACCCTTTTCCACTGCGAGACAAGGAACATTGCCCTCTCCGCCGTTCACGTCATATGCCACGCCGCAAAAGCCCGTCATGGCCATGTCAGCGCTGATGCACAGCTCACCGAAATCGGGAAGCCCGGTATCCTCCACGAGATCCAATCTTACGCCCTTTCCAGACCCAAAGGAATAGTTATTATTGCGGATCTGCTTCCCGTTGACAAAGACCTGCATCTCGTCAACGGAAACAGGGAACCAATAACCGTCCTTCGGCGCAACCCTGATATCCAACTGCATCAGTGCCGGATCTACCTTGAGATCAATCATCTCACCGGGCCGGAACCATTCGTACTGTCCGTCTTCATGATCGTTGCCAAACCAAGAGAAGTAATAGGTGTAGCTTCCCGCTTCCGTTCCATCCGAGAACGTGAAGACGTCGCCCTTAATCTCCGAACCATAGATTGGCATCTCACTGATATCGATCCTTACCTTTGAAATCGTCTGGCCCTTGATAACGCGTCCAAATTTCCACTCGTCACAGGTCCAACAGTGATAATCTCCGGAATATCCGTCTTTTCCATCAACGGGAGCAACGGCCTCCCGATAGCCTTCCTCAATGTATTCCGTTCTCGCGGGTTCTTCCATGTCATTTAACAGTTCGTAGGAATGCTGTCTCGGGTAGTACTTTCCCTTCTTCACGACCTCGCCGCACTTGGGGCAGATCAGGTCTCCCGTATAGCTTCCCTTATTGTCATAACAATCATCACAATTACGTACGCAGGCTACCTGAATCTTATATACCGGATACGTAATGCCGGAATTCGAATCCGTAGCATAAAGCGGTTCTCCTTTTTTATTTAGGGCCGGCACGTTTTCCGTTGCCGGAACGCCCTCTGCGTGTCCCGTGGGAGCAATATAGCTTCCCTTCTCGATCAGATGCTCACAATAGGTGCAAACCCTATCCCCGGAATATCCGATTTCCGTACAGGTTGCAGCTACCGCTCCCTTGATCTTCCCGTCAGGATGCGTGCAGGTTTTGTACGTAAAAGTCACTTCGATAAAGCTTGCCTGATAATCAACCTTCATAACGCTTTGTTGTTTTCCCGGTTCCTCCAGCTGAACCAGTCCGGATTTCGGCACAACAAACGCATAGACCTTACCGGGAAGGACCTCTGTTACCTCCAAATTCTGCGTTCTGGCTTCATTTCCGATTCCGGTGACGCAATCAATCTTTACCTTCGCCCCCGTAGCCATTTTCCCTTCCACGGGATCGGGGAACAGCAAAACAACGTCCTCCTCGTCAGCAATGTCAAGGTCCTCCTCATCCATTGCTTTTTTCACCGCATTGGCAATGGCTCTGGCATCGGTCATCGTCATGAAATCAGCAGCGGTCTCTTTTGCATGTCCATTGGTTACGTTAATGGGATGCGTATGCCAGCGGTAACCTGTCTTCGACCAGGTCTGCTCCAGTTCACAGATTTTGCAGGTTCGAAACAATCCGCCGGGCTTATTCTCCGACGCATGGTTTACAATTTTCCACGCACCCCAGTCATGTTCTTCACGTAATTTAAAATTACAGCCGGGAACGCTGCAGGTAACAAAATGATTCCTTACCGTACAACCTGCACGCATGAGCTTTCCGTTATATTCATACTCATATTCATATCTGTGGATCTTGTCGTTTTCCTCAATAACGGTAAGGTCGTCATAATTCACTTCGTAAAGAGTCCCAAAATTAAACTGATGCTCATGTATCCTATACTTTTCTTTCCATCCACAGTCTGCGCACTCGCGATACATGTAATCCTGGGTTCCGTCAGACTTCAGCGCCCACTTGTATTCACCATATACGTGAGGCAAAAGCTTGCTGTCCTTCATACATCCGTCGCCCGCACAGCTAAGGACGTGTCCCTTTTCATTTCTGAGATTACTGGGCATATAAATCAGATAATCATGCTTTACGATCATTTTCACCGCGTCACTCGTCACGGAATTACCGTCTTCATCCGTGATGACGCAGTAGAACTGGTAAGGATCCCCGTCATCCGTCATCCGGCAGGCATCATTGGGAACGGCAATGGTCAAAACAGGCGCATTTGCACCGCTGCAATAATCAGAATACACGCCTGTTCCATCCTCCAGGCACCAAGTACGGTTGCTAATCTTGCAATACCACTGATACTGCAGTCCTTTTTTCGCATTTTTCCCATAGGCCACCACCGTGAAGGATACCGTATTGTCCTTATCCTCCACGACTTCCACGTTGGAACGGGGGTACCAACCGGCATAATGAATCTTGGCATGGCGGTCCTTCGGCTGTGAAGTGATCATCAATTTGCTTGTTGAATTGTAACCGCATTCTACGCAGATTCCCTTGGAATCGTAGGTATGCCTTGCCTTACCGGTAACATGTGCGCTGTCATCGCAAAGCCGGCAATCATGCCAGTGATAGCTTGCGTCAAAGGACCAGGATTTCCTTGCAGTTGCCTGATGTCCTTCCAATCCGCCCCCGTGAACCGAAGCCATATGCGCGTCATACGTTTCATCGTTGACGCAGACGGGCTTTTCGCAATCACAGCCCTCCATCCATGCAAGCTCGGCACAACATTCCACGCAACGGTATTCTTCCGCTAAAAGACAGGTGTCGCAGATGAGCGCCTCGCCAAAACAAAGGCCGCAATCCGCGCAAAAATGATCCTCTTCCAGGTTCAGCCAGCAGCCAAGGCCACAGCTGCATCCCATTTCAATTGCGCGGTCATTACAACATATTTCGCAGAGACCGCACTCTTCACAGCGCTCCGCCCCTATCTCCAGGCAAGTGCCACAATCCTCACAGAAATGATCCCCGTAAGCGGGATCCTCCACGCACATGCCGCAGTCGTCACACTGGTAAAGTCCGCAACAATCCGGACAAAGACCGCAGTATTCACAGGGATCCTCTCCTGCCTCAACCATACATTTTCCGCAATTATCGCAAATGATGCAATGTTCCGTGCAATGCATTCCTTCATCAGGGCATTGCTCCCTTTCCTCAAAGCACTCATCGCACTCTTCACAGTGCAGGCCACTTTCCTTGGCGCAATCTAAACAGAGTTCGCAATTCGTACAAACTTCCACACAATCTTCGCAGTATCCGCAGGAATGGCAATAGGTTGAGCCGTCTGCCTTACATCTTGCACACCCCGGGCACAGCCCGAACTCGTTCTCGGAATCACCCCCTAAGAATTCATGGCACTCCAGACAAGCCGCCCCACATTGATCACAGATATCGACACAGTCCTCACAGCGTCCACAGAAAACGCAATAATCCGCGCCTACTTTACATCTGCCACAGTCAGCACATGGTTTGGTTTCCTCCGAGCCTCCAAGCTCCTCATGACAATCAAGACAAACTTCGCCACAGCGATCGCATATGTCAATGCAATCCTCGCATTTTCCGCAAACCATGCAGAAATCGCAATCCTTCCGCTCTTCACAACCTTTGCAGTAATGATCATCTGCCCGAACCTCCGGCATGGAAAATGCCAGAATCGCCAAAATCACGCTGAGCATAAAGTAAAGTATCCCGGCAAACGTCTTTTTCTTTCTCCCTCTCACTTCTTTACCTCCTTTTTACATTTATAAGAAATGGATTGAGAAACCCCTTCACATACTACTATATCAGATTTTTTGCAAGAAAAAAATGTGCCGATTGGCACATTTTTTCTCTCAGTGACATGATAAAGTTATGATTACAGATCGCGGTTCTCCGGTTTTGCTTCGGGTCTCTTGAAGCATGCAAAGATCTGCTCGAGTCTGTCCTTTTTCATCTTCGGCGTGATCAGGCTGACAACGGGAACAATGATGAGTCCTGCCAGCATTGCAAAGGCGCCGCAGTTAATGGGCGACTGCAGAACCGTCGGGAAGGAGCTTCTTGTAAACAGGTTGACGGTCATGATGCCAGCGCCAAAAATGAAGTTTACAAGAACGGAAAGCTTGGTAACGCCCTTCCAGTACATGCTGAGAATGAACGGAGCAAGGAATGCGCCTGCGAGGGCACCCCATGACACGCCCATGAGCTGGGCAATGAAGGTCACGTTGCTCTTGTATTGGATGATGGCGATCACGGCAGAGATTACGATAAACACGACGATAAATACTCGCATGATCAGCACCTGCGTCTTTTCCGTCATTTTCTTGGCGATGGTGCCCTTGATCAGGTCAAGGGTCAACGTGGAGCTGGATGCCAGCACCAGCGAACTTAACGTGGACATGGATGCGGAAAGTACCAGGATCACGACAACTGCCACCAGGAACGGTGAGAGCTTCTCGATCATGGCAGGAATGATGGCATCAAAGCCAACGGACGCCACGTCGATGTCATACAGTCTTCCGAATCCGCCAAGGAAGTAACATCCACCGGCAACGACCAGTGCAAAAGCCGTGGAGATGACGGTTCCCTTACGGATTGCTGACTCGTTCTTGATGGCGTAGAATTTCTGTACCATCTGAGGCAAACCCCAAGTACCAAGGGAAGTCAGAATCACAACGCAAAGCAGGCTAAAGGGATCCGGTCCAAAGAAGCTTGCGAATAGGCCCGGCATTTCAGAAACGCTCGCATCCGCCACGTTGGCCAGCTTTTCATATGCTGCCATGAAGCCGCCCTGGCTTGCAAGCACTGCAAGAATGACTGCTACAATGCCGACCAGCATAACAATACCCTGGATAAAGTCATTGATCGCCGTTGCCATGTAACCGCCGGCGATGACGTACACGCCGGTCAGGATTGCCATCACGACGATGCAGACGGTGTAATCCAACTCAAAAGCCATGCCGAAGAGTCTGGACAGACCGTTATACAAAGAAGCGGTATAGGGAATCAGGAAAATAAACACAATGATGGAGGAAAAAATCTTTAACATTGGAGAATCAAATCTCGTGCCAAAGAACTCCGGCATGGTCTTGCTTTCCAAATGTCTCGTCATGACGCGGGTACGTCTTCCCAGAAGCACCCAGGCCATAAGAGATCCGATAAAAGCATTTCCCAGACCGATCCACGTGGATGCAAGGCCAAATTTCCAGCCAAACTGGCCTGCGTAACCCACGAAGATTACAGCTGAAAAATAAGAAGTGCCATAAGCGAAAGCGGTCAGCCAGGGACCTACGCTTCTCCCTCCAAGCACAAAACCATTGACGTCCGTGGCATTTTTTCTGCAATAAATGCCCACGCCGATCATTACGCCAAAAAACAACAGCAACATCACGACTTTGGTAATCATTTGCTTCTCCTCTCCGCTTCTAAAGGACTCTTTTTTGTCTACGTGCTTTCGCGCATAAACGCTTTAATGCGTTGCGCTTTAAACCATAACACTTTAAATTGATAAAGTCAAGAGGAATTTCTTGACATAAGACACAAAAGCAGTTATAATCGTCCTTGTCTGCGGGGTGTGGCTCAGCTTGGCTAGAGCGCCTGGTTTGGGACCAGGAAGTCGCAGGTTCGAATCCTGTCACCCCGACTTTATATATTTATATCTCATGGCACAAAAAACGGCACCCTGGCGGCGCCGTTTTTCTATTCCCATATATGATTCCATTTCTCATCCGTCTCGCGCTTCAAATCTTCCGGCATCGTGCTTTCAAATGCTAGATTTCCAGATAAGCAATCGTAAAATGCAGGTCTCCGAAACGATCCGTTTCCATAATGCAATAGGAGGGCTTGCGGCCTTCCTGACGCGGATAGGAAAGACTTCCCGGATTGACCAGCCAGATTCCCTTCTCCTTTGTCACGGAGGGTTTGTGCGTGTGTCCGTAGCAAACGACGTCGACGCCGCGTTCCACCGCCTCCTGAAGCAGATATTCCGTACTCATGGAAATGTAATGGGTATGACCGTGCGTCACCCAGACCTTGTACTTGTCGACGGTGAACTCCAGCTCCCGCGGCAGATCGGAGAAAAAGTCATTGTTTCCCGTCACCATCTTTACGGGACAGGAGACAGCCTGCTCCAATGCATATTCGCTCCCCTCAATGTCGCCGCAATGGATGACCATGTCCGGCTGATGGATTTCCATCACCTTAAAATAGTTTTCATTTCTTCTGTGGGTGTCACTTACAATAATGACCTTCACCGTAGCTTCCGCCTTTCGTACCATTCGTTTCCACGGCCCTTTGCCTTCCGCTTGCCATTACTCCTGAGCGCATCGCCGCGTTTTTCCCTTAGATCTTCTTCAGTTCTTCCTTCATGAGGCGAAGCGCCTTGCCCCTGTGGCTGACTTGATTCTTCTCCTCTTCGGAGAGCTCTGCCGTGTGCTTTCCGTAGGGCGGATAGTAAAAAATGGGATCGTATCCAAATCCGTTACTCCCCTTCTCCTCATATCCAATCCGGCCCTCAATGGTCGATCTCGTAATAATCTCACCGCCGTCAGGAAGCTTCGCCGCAATCGCGCACACAAATCGCGCCGTCCTTTTCTCATCAGGCACGCCCTCCAGCCGGCGGATTAGCTCCGCATTTTTTACGCTATAGGGCGTATCCTCTCCAAGATATCTTGCGGAATAGACGCCAGGTTCCTTGCCGAGGGCATCAATCTCGAGTCCGGAATCATCCGCCATGACAATGCACCCCTGCGCCTTGGGCTGCGCGGCCACGGCGCGAACCTTGATCAGCGCATTCTCCTCGTAGGTCTTTCCGTCTTCCACGATGTCAATCTGAATTCCTGCTTCCTTCATGGTGCGGATCTCGAATCCCGCATCCGCCAGGATCATTTCGATCTCCTTCACCTTCCCCTTATTTCCCGTCGCGAAAATCACCTGTTTACTCATCTTTTGAACTCCTCTTTGGAGGCTTTGGCCCCATAAACTGATAATAGTACGTCTTCATCATGCCGTTGTAGATCTTGCGATTCTTGTCGGCCTTGCGCCCAATGTCTTTCTCGGCATCCTCATAGGCCGTGATCATATTCAGGCTCCACGAATCCAGATTGCGATACCTCTCCCCCAAGGTCCGGTACAGCGCCGGCATCTCTTTTTTCTCCTGCAAACGCTCGCCATAGGGCGGATTGGTGATGATGAATCCATATTTCTTAGGGTGACTTAAATCCTTTACGTCCCTGCGTTGGAAGTGAATGAGCTTGTCAACGCCCGCCAGCTTCGCATTCTCACGCGCGATTGTCACCATCTCATTGTCAAGATCATACCCCTGAATGTCCGTTTCAACGCTAAGGTCCACCATTTCATTGGCCTCGTCCAGGGCATCATACCAGTTCCGCTTTTGCACGACGTGATCCCAGTTTTGCGCCGTAAACTCTCGATTCATGCCGGGTGCCACGTTTGCCGCCATCATGGCCGCTTCAATTGGAATCGTGCCGCTTCCGCAGAAAGGATCCACCAGGATGCGGTCACCGCGCCAGGGCGTCAGCATAATGAGGGCTGCTGCCAGATTCTCCGCGATGGGTGCCTTTGCCGTAAGCTTCCGGTAGCCGCGCTTGTGAAGGGATTCTCCCGTCGTGTCAAGTCCTATCGTCACCTGGTCCTTTAGCAAAAACACGCGAAGCGGAAAGCTCTCTCCCGTCTCCGGCAGCCAATTTACGTGATAAACGTCCAAAAGCCTGTCTGCGATGGCCTTTTTCATGACGCGTTGGATGTCGGACGGACTAAATAGCTTGGACTTTACGCTGGCAGCCTTGGTCACCCAGCATTTTCCGTCAGAGGGAACGAATTCCTCCCACGCAATCGCCTTGGTTCCCTGGAACAGTTCCTCATACTCCGTAGCCTGAAAGCTCCCGACCTTAATAAGTACGCGCTCAGCCGTCCTCAGGAAAATATTGGCCCTGGCAACCGCTTCCTCATCTCCCAAAAAGGTTACGCGTCCGTCCGTCACCTCCGTGACGTCGTATCCGATATCCGTAATTTCTCTTTTTAAAAGAGCCTCCGTGCCAAAATGGCATGGAACGATCAGTTCATATTTCTTCATCGTTTTTCCCCGTATTTGCAGGTTCTCATAATATCTTTACTAGTATAAACAATTTTTTTGGATATGTAAATAGGGATGCCCAAAGGCACCCCTATCGAAGCCAGTCCCAAAACAATTTTCTTAAAAAAAGCGCAATTAACAAAATCACCAGGAATGGGAACAGAAATTTCAAAAGAAAAATAACCACGGCACATACGCCAACCAACGTGACAATACCGCACGCCGTCCTAACCCATTTCGGTGCCATCAGGAATTTTGCAAGCCACGGCACGTTCGTCCTGGTACGAAAGGCGCCGTCGTTTTCCGGTACCGTTTGATCAGATCCAAACGACTCTGTCTCTGCGATGATCCTCTCGGACTCCTTGCTTGCATCCAGGATCGTCCGCGCAATCAGCCGCGGCGAACCCAAGGTCTCCATAATTTCCTTTTCCGTTCGTCCGCGTCGCATTTGTTCCTCGACGTAATCATTGTAATATTGTATGTTGTCCTCGACCTGACTCGCTTTCAGTTTCCCGTTAAGGGAGACCTGAAGCTGATTCAGGAATTCATTTTTATTCATGCGTTTCTCCACTCATCTTTTCAGACAAGGCCCCCTTTGCGATAGCTCTATTCTAACATGCAAAGCTAGCTTCGTAAATATAAGCTTTAGAAAGGTTTTCTTAACTTTTTATAAACTATCGACTTGCGTTTTTTCTCTTGAAATAATCAACACTATCCTATATAATTTAGTCATGTCATTTTGTTTAGTAAATAAACTAATACTATATGCAAAGGAGAGTACCATATGAAATTCGGTTATTTTGATGACGCGAACAAAGAATACGTCATCACAACCCCCAAGACTCCGCTTCCTTGGATCAACTACCTGGGATGCAATGAGTTTTTCTCCCTGATCTCCAACACGCAGGGCGGCTACACCTTCTACAAGGACGCAAAGCTCCTTCGTCTGACCCGTTATCGTTACAATAACGTGCCTACGGACATGGGCGGCAAGTACTTTTACGTGAAGGACGGCGATACCGTATGGAATCCTGGCTGGCAGCCTACCCAGACTGCGTTGGATGAGTATGAGTGCCGTCACGGCATTGGCTACAGCCGCTTCACCGGCAAAAAGAACGGCCTGAAGGCTTCCGCACTTGCATTTGTTCCCATGAACGACAACTGTGAAGTGACCCAGCTGACTCTGACCAATGAGAGCAATGAAAAGAAATCCGTAAAGGTATTCTCCTACGTAGAATGGTGTCTGTGGAACGCGGACGACGACATGAAGAACTTCCAAAGACTCCTTAGCTGCGGTGAGATGGAAGTGGAAGGATCCACAATCTATCACAAGACCGAGTACAGAGAGCGCAGAAATCATTACGCGGTTTACTCCGTAAACGCACCCGTTGCCGGATTTGACACCAGCCGCGATGAATTCCTTGGCGCATACAGAAGCGCCGCAAACCCTGAGGTTGTTGAGAAGGGGCAGTGCACAAATTCCATGGCGAGCGGCTGGTCTCCCATCGCATGTCAGCAGCTGAACGTGGAACTGGCACCCGGCGAGAGCAAGGACTTCGTGTTCGTTCTGGGTTATATCGAGAATCCCCAGGAAGAAAAGTGGGAAGATGCCGCAATGCAGGTGATCAACAAAAAGCGTGCTCACGAGATGCTTGCCCGCTACGCTACCACCGATGACGTTAAGAAGGCTTTGGACGAGCTTCACGCTTACTGGGCAAAGCTCCTTTCCAAGTATCAGGTATCTTCCAAGGATGAGAAGGTTAACCGCATGGTGAATATCTGGAACCAGTATCAGTGCATGGTAACCTTCAACATGTCCCGCTCCGCTTCCTATTATGAATCCGGCATCGGCCGCGGCATGGGCTTTAGAGATTCCTGCCAGGATCTGCTTGGCTTCGTACATCTGATCCCTGACCGCGCAAGGGAGCGCATTATCGACATCGCTTCCACGCAGTTTGAGGACGGCAGCGCTTACCATCAGTACCAGCCCCTGACCAAGAAGGGCAACTCCGACATCGGCAGCGGCTTCAATGATGATCCCCTGTGGCTCATCGCAGGTACCAGCGCTTACGTGCGCGAGACCGGTGACGTTTCCATTTTGGACGTAATGACTCCTTTTGATAATGATGAGAGCAAGGCAACGCCTCTCATGAACCACTTAAAGAGATCCTTTGATTACATCGCAACCCACAAGGGACCTCACGACCTGCCTTTGATCGGACGCGCAGACTGGAATGACTGTCTGAACCTGAACTGCTTCTCCGAGCATCCCGGCGAGTCCTTCCAGACCTTTGGTCCCAGCGAAGGCCCCGTGGCAGAATCCGTATTCATTGCCGGCATGTTTGTAAAGTACGGCGAGGAATATGCACAGCTCTGCGAGTTAAAGGGTGACAACGCTGAGGCAGCAAGAGCCCGCGCTGAAGTGGAAAAGATGTATGCGGCAATCCTGAAGGATGGCTGGGACGGCGAATGGTTCGTTCGTGCATATGACGCATTCAGCCACAAGGTTGGCTCCAAGGAATGTGAGGAAGGCCAGATCTTCATTGAGCCCCAGGGCTTCTGCGTACTGGCAGGCGTTGGCGTAAAGGAAGGACTTGCCGAGAAGGCACTGAATTCCGTAAAGGAAAAGCTCGACACCAAGTATGGCGTAATGATCCTGCAGCCCGCTTACACCAAGTATCACTTAGAGCTTGGTGAAGTCTCCTCCTATCCGCCCGGATACAAGGAGAATGCCGGAATCTTCTGCCACAACAATCCTTGGGTATCCATCGCTGAGACCGTGATCGGCCGCGGTGACCGTGCTTTCGAGATTTACAAGAAGACCTGTCCCGCTTACATTGAGGACATTTCCGAGATCCATCGCACCGAGCCTTACGTTTACTCCCAGATGGTTGCCGGCGCTGACGCTCCCAGACATGGCGAGGCAAAGAACAGCTGGCTGACCGGTACCGCTGCATGGACCTTCGTAAACGTTTCCCAGTACATTTTGGGCGTATATCCTACCCACAACGGATTGCAGATCAATCCTTGCGTACCTACCGGCTTTGGTGATTTTGATCTCATCAGAACCTACCGCGGCGTAAACTATCACGTATCCGTAAAGAACCCGAACGGCGTTCAAAAGGGCGTGACTAAGATCGTCGTTGACGGCAAGGAACTCATCGGCACCTCCGTTATCCCTTACGAAGCCGGCAAGACCGACGTAACCGTCCAAGTTGTTATGGGCTAAGCAGAAGGAGGGGCCCGCTTGCGGGAAGATGCCTTCTGCCCGTCGCAGAATTGCGAAGCAATTCCGCGATCCCGAGCAAAGCGAGGGACATGTCTACTGACACAAAATAATCACAAGAATCACAAAGAGCATGCCTCACAATCGTGAGCATGCTCTTTTTTTCTGCTTTCACTACCGCCCAGTAGCCGTTTTTCCCTCCTGAGCCGTAACGTTTCTCATTTCCACTACCGCCAAGCAACAAACATTCCGTCCCAGACGGTAAAAAATCAGTCCTGAAACGTGTCAGTAGACACGTCCCCGTGACACATTGGGTTACCAGCGCTCGTAAGGGCAGGACTGGGTGGCCAGCGAGGCGCGGAGTTCGACGTAGCAGCCACAAGCCGCGCACATGCCTTCTAAGAGTCGCTCGCATTGCTTGCAAACGATTAAGCGGCGCTCCCGCTCCTCCTCCGCAGTCCTGTCGCCTTGGGGAATGTCTTCGATCATGCGCTGAATCGTCTCATAAACCTTTTGCTGACCTGCCATCTCCCGGATTAGGCATTTCTTGCATATTCTCGTCTCCGCTTCCACGCGCTTCACGCCCTCCGCCCTTCTTAAATATTTCTAACTTCCCGTAATCCCTCTTCCCTAATGATTCCGGCAAGATAAGTTTTCGCGTAAAGAAAGAGAACGACTGCACCCGAAGGCGCAGCCGCTCTCTGGTGTTTTCTGACTAAGAGGTTACCGCCCTAAGCCGTTCTTACACTTGAACGCGCTCATAACAATGCTCCACTCTTTAACCACTCAAGTGACGTTAGTCATTCTACCTTATGATTGACGAGACTCTAGGCGCCCGTAGACCCTTCATGCAGATTGCGCAAGTCAGTCTTAGTCTTAGAAAGCTTCCGCAGGTATGCATGAAACAGAAGCCCTCGGAATCGAACCGCGGCATCACGCCTGCTCCCAGATCAGCGGCTTCTGACTCTTCCTACTTATCAGTATAAAATAATTTTGTCCAAAACGCAAGCATAGCTTTATTTTATCTTCTTCGGTCTCCACGTTCCAAGTAATAAATACGCTTATCCTCATACATGGCCAGATCGGCACGCTTAAAGACTTCCTTGAAATCCGCATCTTCCAATGGACGATAAACCGCCGATCCCTTGGAAAGGGAAAGCGGCTCCACGTAGGCCTTCTCTTCCTGATTAGTCTCAGCCAGCTTTTGGTCAAGCTCTGCAAAAAGTCCTTGCATGTCCGATTCAGTCGCATTTCTGATAATGACAAAGAATTCATCTCCGCCAATCCTGAAAAGATGTTCCTTTCCAAATACCGACATCAGCACTTCCGCCGCATCAATCAATGCCAGATCTCCGCGCTCATGTCCATAATTGTCATTAATGACCTTTAAGCCATTTAAATCCAAAACCGCTACGGCAAAAGAGGCTACTTTGTCCGCAATGTCCTTCTCCAGGCTTTCAATCTTTGCATCATATGCCGCTCTGTTGCCAACCCCCGTCAGGCTGTCAAGATATGCCTGCTTGTGAATGCGGGAGATGTGTTTGCGCAGTTCCTCCTGCATTGCCTCGATCTTCGAGCCCAGATCCTCAATCCCTCCGCCGCTGACCTGCGCCTCTGATTTTTCCGGCAAGTTCTTTCCCGCAACGGCATATTCATTTCTCATCTCAACTTCATTGACAAGTTCTTCGACCTTTCCCGCCAATTCGTTTAAACGTTTGTATAAGACGCCATATTGCTTTCTTTTTCTGCGCGTGAGAATCACAACGACGGCAATGCCAATTACCATGGACAGCCCCGCCACTATAATCACCGTGCCAACCAGGCTCTTTAATTGATCCTCATACCAATCTGCGCTAAAGTCTACGGCCACGATTCCGCCAACCCTGCCATCTGAAGTAAATACGGGGCTGTACGCACTGTAGAAATTTCCCCAGGCATCTCTGTATGGCACGTCATCCACGTCCGCCTTGCCCAGACTCGCGGAATACAAAGCATCCGTATATACGATGGGCGATCCAAACTCCCCCGGATCCTCCACCGTTGGATCCACCGAGAACACAAACTCCTTATTTCCCAAGTCCTTAACGCAATAAATATATTGCAGCTCAATGTTATCCTGGAAATGGGTCAATATCTCCATAACTTTCAGAAACTCTTCCGAGCCTTGGTCTTTTGCTTCTAACCGCACAAGGACGTCACCGTCGATCATGCTCGCCGCCGTATTGGAGATATCCAGCATTCTTTTTTGGATCGAAGAAATCAGCGCGTTACTGGCCTGCCTGGTCATGAAAAAGCCAAGCGTAACGTTTACGACCAGCAGGGAAATGACCACAAAGATCATAAGCCAGTTAATCCTGCCGCTTTTTTTCACTTTCATCACTTCCAACCTCGTCCAACAAAATATACTTCATGAAACATGATCCTATTATACCAGATTTTTCCAGAATCGTCAAAACCCCCGCCATATTAAATTTCTTATATTATAAACCGTTCGAAAAACGATTGATCTCCTCCACTGCAAATTCCAATTCCGTGACAAGAAACTCTTCCGCCTTGGAATACGCGTAATAGCAACAGTCCCGCGTAGACAATACAATGCACTTTCCCTTCCCTCGGTAATTGTATTCCGTCTGCACGGATTCCAGGGCCTTGTTCGGGATTTTGAGCGGGAAGGCATCCCTCGTGATGCCTTCGTCTTCATCAAGCGTCAATACAAAGCCTTCCCCGTTATGGCAAAGGCGCCCCGTCCCCAGGTTGACAAACCCTTTTTCATTTGGCAAGGCCTCCACGGTTACCTGTACGACAATTCCCTTATAAGCACCCTTTTCCACTGCTTCTCTCACAAGGCCTCGCTCCCAGCGGTACCAGGAAGGAACGTCGTACCTTTCTTTTGTGACTTCCTCTTCCAACTCCCCGTCTTCCGTAAGCGTCCACCTCTTGTTACAGGCTTCGCACCAAAGCGCCGTCTTACCGCTTCTCATTTTCCCCTTGGCCATGCAGGACCGGCACTGGTATAACGGCAAATGCAGGCCGTCCGCGCGGTCTTTTTCTTTGACCTTGATCCCCCGCTCCTTTTGGTACGCATATTCATCATAGCAGAGCTTCTCCTCCACCCTGCGCTGTATCTCCTCCGCGGACGCCGCGCGCAGTTCCTCCAGCGTATAAAGCAGTTCCGCAGTGCTCTCCATTTTCACCTTTCTTGTATGGCCTTCATCCCAAAACGGATTGGCCAGATAAGCCCCATGGCTGTAAATCACCACCAAAGGCACGTCCAAAAACTTCGCAAGTCTGCCTAGATTCTTGGGTAAGTTGGACGTGATCCCCGCGTCGCAATGCCTGGACTCCGGGAAAATGACCACCCCTTGCTTTAACTTCTGAAGCGCATAGCGCACGTTGAGTAATACGCTCACGTCCGGAACGTACCTTCTTTTCCCGATACAGCCTCCGGCCCGGTAGAGCTCATTTCCAAATGCCGCAAAGCCCTCCATGTCCGAAACGTAATTGCAGTTATGCGGATAAAGCATTCTCGGCACGA
Organism: Acetatifactor sp.; assembly: GCA_024693365.1. Lineage (GTDB taxonomy): Bacteria > Bacillota > Clostridia > Lachnospirales > Lachnospiraceae > Acetatifactor. The sequence goes on from JAILLF010000046.1 coordinate 34,712, forward strand.
TATAATAATCCGAAAATCCCTGATGCGTGGAATATGCGAGAAAAGGCGGTTTTAATCCTTCCATGCGGATTTTCGTTATTTTCATCCCTGCCGTGGAAAGCCTTGAAAATCCCCACAAAAGCGCCAGAAGGAGCCCCGGCTGCTTTATCGGTTTCCTTTTCAAGTCATACGGCGTCAAGTCTCTCTTTTTGTTCTTTAGTCCCATGCCCTGCCTCTTTCCGTGATGTCCCCTGCTCCAAAGTCTGGCTTTTCCCGTGACGTTACTGCTCTAGCTTTTTATCCTAAATCCCACCGCCTGGCTTTTCCCGTGACGTTACTGCTCCGGCTTTCTTACCGTATATGCGTATCTCGCAAGCTTCCTTGAGTAGCTTTCATAAGATTCGTCCGCATACGCCGCCTGTCCGACCAGCATCTCAAACCACTCGTCATTTCTTTCCCTTCGAAAGGCATCCTCATGCTTCAGCGCCACTTCTTTTTTCCTTTGCAGGATTTCATAAGACTCCCTGGTAAGGTCTTCCATTTCATAGCCAATTCTTTTGGAAGCCAACGCTCTCGCAAAGACCGTCGAGTGCGCGTCCTCCGTCTTTGGCATGACGTCCCCTTCCTGATAGCACACAAACAAGATCCCGTCCTTCTTTAGCCAACTCATGATCTGATCAATAAAAGCAGACATATCCGGCGCAAAATACATGGTATCCATGGAAATGACCAAATCGAAAGAATCCTTCGGGAAATCCACTTCACCGATGCACCCCTCGATAAAATCCGCACTTTCGTCCGCTCCCCGTTTTGCCTCCGCTATTGCATTTGCCGAGTAATCAAATCCATGCACGCGCGCGCCCGTTTTTTCATGAATCCACTTCAGCAACTTACCGTTCCCGCAGCCCACGTCCAACACGTGAAATTCCCTTTCTGGATCAATCAGCCTAAGGATCCTCTCCGCCTGCCGCCAATCACTAAAACCATCCTGCGAGAAGTCATCCCCAAAGGCTTCCCTGCAAAAATCCGCAAACGCCTTCGACTCTCCCGCCATGGAATAAAACTGCTCATATTCATTATAAAACGTCAACTCTTCCTTCCGCACTGCTCCCTCCATGCAATCCCCAAAGCATCCAGATTTCGCAAATTCCTGCTTACGACTGAACCTCATCATTCGCCTGCTGAATTTCCTTGATCATGGCATTCTTCTTTTTTGTGTCCAGATAAATGCTATAGTAATATATTCCTGCCAGAATAACATAGGGGATGGAGAAAGAACGGTAATACTCAAACCATCCTCTCGCAGAAATCGGCTCGATCATGCTGACGCACAAGAGCAATACGGCGCATAATCCGCAAGCCAAAAGATATTGGAAGACCATCATGGCAAGGGGGCTTACGTTAGTAAACATCTCATAGAAGGAAAGAACAATGGAGGCGATCAGGCAGAATCCAAACATGATAAGTACGTTTGCGTTGTTCGTCTCCCATCCCGCAAACACGTTGGTAATTGCCCCGGTGACGGAAACTGCCGTATAAGAGATGCACAGGCCAAGTGCCACTTTTTTAACATAGTTCTTCATCATTGCATCCTCCGTATTCTCTGTAAGTATTCGTCAAATTCTTTCTTATAGCTTCTGTTCACGCAGATCCTCTCGCCGTTATCAAAATATGCATAGACCTTCATGTTGAAATCCGGCTTCAGCTGCCGGATCTTAAACACGTTGACAACATCGGATTTCGACACTCTGACAAAGCCATAATTCCAGAGCAATTCCTCACATTCCGCGAGAGTCTTCATTATGCGGTAGACGCCCTCCTCTGTATATGCGAAAAGCTTACGCTCCACGTAATCCAGATAATAGATTTCTTTGGGATCAAGCACAATGCCCTCCCCGTCATCCAGATCTTCATCAGCCGGTCTACCGATGAGCGACGGCCTCTCCGAATTCACCACGTCGATCAACTGCCGTATCATGGGACGCATATTTGCATAATAGACGTCCACGTGCTCTTCCTTTATCTGCTTGTCCTCAAATAAATTAAGCTTCATAGCCTCTCCCGTACCTAAATCTCATACGCCAAAAATCAGCTGCAAGACTCCTTCGCGCCACATACTTGCATAAAACCTCATTCCCCTCAAGCATCATGCGCCTGCAAAAAGTCCGTCACAATTTCCATGTATCCTTCCGGATCGTCAACCATTCCCTCTACGTGCTTGCTGTCAACATAGGCGATTTTCTTATCCGCCGTACCAACATGCTCATATACTTCTTCCACCTTTTCAGGCAGGCAAACCGTATCCTTCTTGGAAACGATGATCAACGTAGGAAGCTGAATTTTTTCTGCCTGACGAATCGTATCACCGTCATTCACGTCAATGCCGCATGCGATTTTCAAATAAGCCTTGCCACTGCCCATCACGTAATTGACCATGGGCGCATGCATCTCTTCTTCACTGTCTCCGCCAATGCTGGAGCGAACCATGTATTCCATGCCCGGAACAGGGCTGTCACAGATGACCAGATCCGCCGCATTTTGCTCTCCCGGGGTAACGCCAGCCGCATAGATCGCCGTTGTCTGGGCTCCCATGGAAAGACCGTGCACGATCACCTTCTTGCTGCCGATCGTCTCCCTCGCATAAACCACCAAAGCACTTACGTCAAGCGATTCCTTAATGCCAAACGTGACTCTGTCGTCAGGATTCTTACCGCTCCCCCGCTGATCCAATGCGATCACGTCATAACCCCGCTTTAAGTACTGCTCCGCCAACGGATATGCGTGATATCTGTCTCCCCCTGCACCATGCACCAAAACGACCAGCTTCTCACTGCCATTGGCAAAGTAAGTTGCCGGAACTACGTTGCCGTCCGACGCCGTGACGGAAATCTCTTCCCCTTGACATAATTCCTCTACCCTTACAATATCATAATTCCAGCTATCCAGCTGCCGGAGACTGTTATTATGCGTATCCTTTCCCTTGTTCATATGGAGCGTATTGTCCGCAACGATCGCCCCCATGACAATCGTCACCAGGATTGCAGTTACAATCAGCAACGCCGCTGCGATTATGATTACCATCTGAAACTTCTTCTTTTTCATTTTATGAATTCCTCTCTTTCCTTAAGATGAATCCACCATACCACGTAGAAAAAAGCTTCGCCGCCAAATCTGCACAAGTTGCATTTCCGGACGTATAAGTTGCAATAAACGTCCCAACCGCCTAACTCTATTATATTCCCTTTCCACCAAAAAACAAACAAAACATAACCCGTGCGTTAGAGATTGCACACAAACATCCGATCCGTGCGTTAGAAATTATATACAAGCGTCCAACCCGTGCGTTAGAGGGCGCTGCTCGTCCGGGGGACGAGCGTTTAGCGCCGACCGAGCCGAAGGCGAGATACGAACCCGTTCGAATCCGAAGGATTCGAAGAAAAATAAAATGGGTATGCGATTCATCGCATACCCATTTCATTTTTCCACGTGCGTTAGAGGATTCGAACCCCCGACCTTTTGGTCCGTAGCCAAACGCTCTATCCAGCTGAGCTAAACGCACACATGCCGTTGCATCCCTGCAACAGTATGTATTGTAACTTCTTTATTCCAAAAAGTCAAGAACAATTTTTCAATTTCCAACAGTTTCCATTCTTTACTTCTTCTGCGCCTCCAGCCGCTGCGCATTATCCTTGAGATTCCTCATCAGATCCTCCACCTGCTCCACCATTTTCCCATTTTCTTCACAGGCATCATAGGTCTCACTTGCATGAGCCGACACCTCCTCCGTAATGGCCGAAATAGTCTGGATCTTCTCCACAATCTCCCCGTTCGCAACACCCAGTGAATCTATCGCCTGCGTCAGATCCCGGATCTGCTCGTTGATGTTTACGGTCTGTTCCGCTATGCCGTCAAAGCGCTTCCGCACCTCCATTGTGCTTGCAACGTTCTCCTCGTTATTATGGGTTGCCGTCGACACGGCCTTTGATACGTCCTTCAGTTCTTTATTGACGTTGCCAATCAATTGTGCGATATTAATTGTCGCATTTTTCGTCTGTTCCGACAGTCTCGCAATTTCATCCGCAACAACCGCAAAGCCTTTTCCCGCCTCACCTGCGCGCGCCGCTTCAATTCCGGCATTCAAAGCCAACATTCCCGTATTGTTTGTGACATTGGTAATCGTTTCGATGATGAGATTCATCTTCTGCGTATATGCATTCAATTCCTCCATTTGATGAAGCACTGCCTCATTGGTGCGGATGGACGCCTCCATCTGATCCGCCAGGGCGGTCATCTTCTTCTGCCCTTCCTCTACCAGATTTGCCGTCCGCTCCATGTTCTCCTCGATGGAAACGGAAGCATCCTTAACCTTATCAATGTAGTTTTGGATCTTCTCCGTCTGCTTCATCTGTTCCTGAATGGAATCAGCCGTCTCAGCGCTACCCGTATTGACCTCACCCATGGCAACGCCAATCGAAAGAACAGATTCGCCCAACACGTCCAATTTTTTCGAAACGTTCTCAACGTTTGAGGTGATGGTGGAAGCGACGCGGAGCACTTCCTGCAGTAGCCGGTTCAATTCATCCTTTTGTTTCTTAACCTTGTCAAGCTTCGCTTCGTTTACGCGCCGCATGGTAATGGTATTGATGCATAAGTAAACCGTAAGAACGAGGAACAGGATCACCCTGATCTCCAGATCCGGTATTTGCGCCTCCGAATAGCCATGAATGGAGGCATGAATCGCAATGCTAAGCGCATTCAGGACGTTTGCCATAATTCCAACCAACAGGCAAAAACGCAGGTCGGAATACAGCGTCACAAGGAAAAACATCGGAATGGCATAGGCAAACGGCAATATGCTTTCCGTCGTAAACAGCACAAAAACATAGAGCACGCCAAAACATCCCGCCATCAGATATCTCATCTTATCGGAATCAGGCTTTCTCTTAAGAACGGCGCGTTCTCCCAAAATGGATCCCATCGTCAAAAAAGCTATGATCAAAAAGTAATTCCAATCTCTTGAACCCTTCAGCGATTCTACAAAATAGACAACCAAAATCGCGAAATTCATGATCAGATGACCCGTTAGAACTTGCTTATTGACGTACGCCTTCTCATTCAATGCAGTTTTTTGCGCTATTTTTCTTAGTCTCTTTTTTTTCTTTGCCATTGTCCCGTTTTGCCTCCGGCTTTTGCCCACGTCACAAAAACAGACTTTTGTTGATTTATTATATCATATGGAGTCAAAAATTGGTATGGAAAAATTTCTTTTTCTGTTATACAATGGTCAGAAAGACGAAATGATTATTGTAGGAGGCTCCCTTATGTTAGAGTTAAAAAACCTCTCTTTCCAGGTTCCTGACGCGAACAGTTCAAAGAAAGAGATCATAAAAGGCATTAATCTTAAATTAGAGGATCACACGTTTACCGTCATCACCGGTCCTAACGGCGGCGGTAAATCCACCCTCGCCAAGCTGATCATGGGCATGGAAATGCCTACGGACGGCCAGATTCTTTGGAATGGTCAGGACATTACCGCCATGAACGTGACCGAGCGCGCAAAATTAGGCATCAGCTTTGCCTTCCAACAGCCCGTTCGTTTCAAAGGCATTAAGGTGAAGGATCTGATCACGCTGGCAGCCGGCGAAAAACTAAGCACCTCGAGTGCCTGCGAATATTTGTCCAAGGTTGGTCTTTGCGCTCGCGACTACATCAACCGCGACGTTGACGGAAGTCTTTCCGGCGGGGAACTGAAACGCATCGAGATTGCCACCATCATCGCCCGCAACACGCCTCTCTCCGTCTTCGACGAGCCCGAGGCAGGCATTGATCTTTGGAGCTTCAATAACTTGATCAAGGTTTTTGAAGAAATGCATGAAAAGCGCGAGAATTCCCTGATCATCATCTCCCACCAGGAGCGCATCCTTAACATTGCCGACGAAGTAGTCGTAATTGCGGACGGTTGTGTCAAGGCGCAGGGCGCGCGGGAAGACATTCTTCCGGAATTGTTAAACGGAACTTCCAGTTGTAAGTTTTATCAATAAGATTTCATGGAAATGATTAAATGAGGTGATTACGCATGGATCAGATACAGAAGACGTTATTAGAGCAGATTGCCGGGCTGCATGAGATACCTGCCGGCGCTTATAACATCCGTGCCAACGGGCAAAGCGTTTCCCGCGGCACAACGGCAAACATTGACATCGTGACAAAAGAAGACAAGCAAGGCATTGACATCGTTATCAAACCCGGCACCAAGAAGGAAAGCGTGCACATTCCCGTCGTGCTCAGCCAAAGCGGCCTGAAGGAAATGGTTTACAATGATTTCTTTGTCGGTGACGACTGCGACGTGACGATCATCGCAGGCTGCGGCATCCACAACGGCGGCGATGAAACAAGTAAGCATGACGGCATACACAGCTTCTTCATCGGCAAGAACTCTCACGTCCGTTACGTGGAAAAGCATTACGGCAGTGGGGACGGAAAGGGGAAACGCATTATGAATCCCGAGACCGTCGTGGAACTTGGAGAAAACAGTTTTATGGAAATGGAGACTGTACAGATCCGCGGCGTCGATTCCACAAACCGCAACACTTCTGCCACCCTTGCGGCCGGCGCAAAACTGATCATCACGGAGCGTTTGATGACGCATGGCACGCAGACTGCAGAGTCTCACTTCAAGGTGGACATGAACGGAGAAGGCTCCAGTACGAACCTGATCTCCCGTTCCGTCGCCAAGGAAGATTCCACGCAATTATTTGTCTCCGAGATTAATGGAAACAATCGCTGTGCCGGCCATTCCGAGTGCGATGCCATCATCATGGATCGAGCAAAGATCGGCGCCGTTCCCAAAATCACGGCAAATCATTTGGATGCCGCCCTCATCCACGAGGCAGCCATCGGAAAAATTGCCGGAGAGCAGATCACAAAGCTTATGACGCTTGGATTGACCGAAGCCGAGGCCGAGGAACAGATTGTAAACGGATTCCTTAGATAAGGGAATGAGTCAGGGGGACGTGTCTGGTGACACATTTTTCCGCGGAAAAATGTGTCACCAGACACGTCCCCCTGACTCATTCCTAAATACGATCAACTCATTTCATTACTGCGTCAAACGCTTAATGATGGAAGATACTTCTTCCGGATCAAATGGCTTCGTGATAAATTCATCAGCTCCGCGCTTTAATGCCTCCACCATCTTCTCCTTTTGACCGGCTGCCGTAATCATGACCACCTTTGCGGCGGGATCAAATTGCTTAATCAGCGTCAGGGATTCAATTCCGTCCATCTTCGGCATCGTGATATCCATGGTTACAAGATCTGGCTTCACTTCCTGATACTTCGCATAGCCCTCTTCTCCGTCAGCCGCCTCCGCCACAACCTCATAACCTTGGTTCTCCAAGAGGTTACGCAAGATTCTCTTACTGGTTCTGGAATCGTCTACAATCAAAATCCTTACTTCTGCCATGTTCCTTCACCCCCTCTTAACCCTGCTTTATTGCAGCAAACTCACAAAGCTTGCCGTCAATCTGAATTGTTACAACACATGCCACGCCATCCGGATACTCAACGCCATTGACCTCATATAGCGGAGGCATTAACTCCAAGAAGTTCCCGTGATTTCCGCTCAGGGAAGTCGCATACATTCCGTTGATACAGTTCAACAGCTCTGCTGCCGCATCGAGCGCATCCTCATCCAGTTCTTCAAAATCTTCCTGTCCAAAGAAGGAAGCAACCGTAAGAAGAGCTCCGTCAACCTCCTTGAAACAGTTCGTCCACTTTCCGCTTTCGCCGTGCATTTCCTGTACGGCCATGGGAGCGTTGGAATCCAGGCTCTTCATTTCTGCCTTGATAATGCTGGCATGTCTGTCCACCAGTCTGATCAGCGTTTTCATTGCAATTGCGATCACCGCTTCATATTCCTTCGCTTCTTCCGTCAGGAACACGTCCACGATCTTGTCAACGTCATCGCTCTTAATGTCCTCAAGTTCCGTATTGGTAAGGCACTGATTCATCTTAAACTCTTCAAGGACGTTCGCCACCTCACCGATTGTGATCAGCTCGTCATCCTCCAAGGCCTGAATAAATGCCAAATAGGCGTCACCCTGACGTTTTAAGAGTTTTCCTACCTGTTCCTCCGTTAGATACCCCTTGTCAACGGCAATGTCACCAAATCTTTTATCACAAATCGCCTGTAACCGGTTTACTTCCTCTGCCTGGGCAAAGGTCATAAAACCTTCCGACACGGCGATCAAACCCAATTTCACCCTAACGGCATCCATCTTATCCAACGCCGCCCGGAATTGCTGCTGGGTGATTCTTCCGCTATCCATAAGATATTTGCCGATAATACTCTCTACCATACGCTCCCTCCAGTCTCTCCTTAGAAGTGATAATTAGCAATTTGGAAAATTTGTACAATAAATATAAGATAATTATATCTTGAATCAGTAAAACTGTCAAGAAATTCTAATGTTTACGCCTATTTTGTACTATCATTTTCGCGATTTTTTTCGCATTTATTTGTATTTATCAAAATATGGACACTACATTCTAAATTTTTTCATATTATTCTATTATATATCGTACGTTATTTATATGATTGGCTATTTCAAATTAATTTCTTCCGTTATTCTCGTTTCAAATTAAATAACTCTCGTGCTGTATTTTCCCATCTCTCTGTTTTTAATCGTCTGTTGTTCTATTATTTCGTCTGAAAATGTCAAAAATTGCCATTGACTCTATAGGTTATTTTGGGACACTTTTAAAATTCCACATGTATTTTGACCGATTCATTTATTGGATTTACGATATAAATATTACGGTATATCGTTTATCAATATTTAAAAGCTTTATTTTATAAGGGCTAATCGAGCATGACATATTTGGCGACAATATTTATGACACTTGATTAAATTTCAGTTGACATCATTGGTTTTTGAATGTTATTTTTGCATTCCATTTTTATTCATACGTTATTATATCGTTTGTGTTTAAATTTGGTGTTATTTTATTTTTCATCTGATCTTGTACTGTCCTCACTCCTCTTCTTCCAGTCAAAATTTCATCATCACCTCGCGAAATGCTTGTTATTCCTGCATGTTGCGCATGTTATTTTATATGTTTTGCAATAATAAATTCATTTTATAATTAGCTCAATCGGTTTTCCCTCATTTCTTCCGTCAAAAAAAAGAAGAGTCTTCAACAGACTCTTCTTTCTATTTTGCCCATTTTTCAAGGTTCTATTCCTTGTGACGTTTCCGTCAGGCAACTGTTATGAAATTCTGTCTTTAAATCAAGGCAGTACTAAAATATCTCTCTGCGCGATCTGCCAGCACTGTTGCAATCACTTTATCCTTGCCATACTTTTCTGCCATCTGCTTTGCTGCCCAAACATTGGCACCGGAGGAGGTTCCAACTAACAATCCCTGCACTCTCGCAAGCTCTCTTGCCGTATTAATCGCATCATCATCGCTGACTTCCACAATGTCGGTAATGATCTTCGTGTCCAGAATGTCCGGAATAAAGCCATCTCCGATTCCCTGGATCTGATGCAGGCCTGGTTCGTCACCCAAAAGCGCGCTTACGTTCTTCGGCTCTACGGCCACAACCTTCATCTCAGGATTTAACTCCAGAAGATACTGTGCGATGCCCTGGAGCGTTCCGCCGCTTCCAATTCCGGAAACAAATACGTCAATTTTCTTATCAAGCTGCTCCGCGATCTCCCTTGCCGTCGTACGATAATGCATGTCAGGATTTGCGGGGTTTTGGAACTGCTGGGGTACAAAATAGTCATCCGACGCGGAAGCGATCTCTATCGCCTTTTTAACGCTGCCGTCGATGCTAAGCTTTGGATCCGTAAGAACTAATTCCGCGCCGAGCGCATGAATGATCTTCTTTCTCTCCTCGCTCATGTTTTCCGGCATTACGATGATCACTTTGTAACCTTTCCGAACACCGCAAAGCGCCAAACCGATTCCGGTGTTTCCCGACGTAGGTTCTATAATCGTCATGCCAGGTTTTAGCTTTCCAGATTTTTCTGCATCCTCGATCATGTTCAACGCGATCCTGTCCTTGATGCTTCCTCCGGGATTCAAGAATTCCGCTTTTGCGAAGATCTGTAATCCCGTCGACTTTTCCAAGCTCAAAAGGGGCGTGTTGCCGATAAGATCCAATACGTTTGTATAGTACATCACTCTATTCCTCCTGTACATATTTTAATTTACCTCAGAGGTAAATTGCTTTAAATTTATACAAATGCCTTCATCTCTTCCATGAAGTCTTCTTCCACCTTGATCAATTTCTTCGCAAGGTCATGCGCTTTTTCATCCGCGTCAGGATACTTATTTACGTATTCACTCACGGACTGTATGCCCATGTTGCATCCGTCCATCATCTTCTTTGCAGCTTCCTGGTTGTTGGGATGCATCAGCATTCCCATTTCAACGCTCATCCAGGAACTGATTTCGGCCATCTTGGGCGGCGTATCCTCCTTACTTCCATAACAGCCAAGCATGGAAACAATTTCCTTTTCCAACGCCGTATGCTTTTCTCCGTATGCTTCCATCAGACGGCTTAATCTTTCGTCCGTAACAAATTCACGGACCTGTTTTACGCTCTTTTGTGCCATCTGACAGCCATTACCGCACTCCTTTAAGAGTTCAACGGTATGCGTTGTCTTTTTGTCAAATTCCTGCTCCTTAACGTTTTCCATAGTGACACCTCCATTTTTCCTTAGTATGTCACCGAAGCAGAAAACTATGCAGGAATTATTCCGTGCTGAGCAGCGTCACCATGTCCAGGATCTTCCACTCTCCGTCCAAAAGACCATAATACATGCGGAAATTCGTGGTGTCTACCTTCTTCTTTCCCGTCTTTTTCAAGACCATTTCCTTATCAAAAAACACTTCACAGGAAAAGAATTCCTCATTATAGCGAACGTAATGATCTACCTTTTCATTCTTGAACACAGGGGCATTGTGGTCACTGTACATCCACATGTCTTCCCTGCGGTAAGTATCCGCAAGCTCCAAATAATAAGAATCCTTAGGGAACATGTCCCTGATGGGCGATACGCTTCCCTTACAGCCCGGAAGGTCAACAGAAAAGAAATTCGTGTACCTCTCTGTCTGCTCCAGCACCATCGCCTTAAGATCCTTTGGCATCTCAGTTTCCTCAAATTCCGTAAAGGAAACCTTTGTCAAATCATTTTTCACGGAAGTCTCAGCATTCATGACTTCACCGTCTTTATTCATGATCTCAACCTTAGGCGCTTCCAGAAGCCCTTCCACGCGATATTTTACGACGCTGGGGACCTCTACGTATTCCTTTGCATAAGCAAATTCATCCGACGTCTCAGATCCTTCCAGTCTCTCCCTGTCATCGACCAAAACGCCGTTGATCTTCACCTGACAGTTGTCCAGCGCCGTTATCTCTACGGCATGATTGCCCTTGACGGATTTCATTTCCACCTTATCCAAAGACCATTCACTGATCTTTAACAGATTTAAGAACAGCGTTTCTGAGGACGTCTCCTTCAGCGTCACGCTGCCAACGACTTCGCCGTCTGCCAGAAGGTCGTATTTCGGCGCGGAAGGGTCTTGTACTCCCCTTGAAGTCCTATAATCCAAAATCTTACCCGCAACGATCTTCTGGGCCTCTCTGGAAAAGGCTTCCTGCGTCTCAAAACGGGACATCTCGCCGTCGATCGTCACATAGGACTCAAGACCTTGCTTCAAAAGCTCTGAGATCACGCCATCCATGGAATGAACCGGCTGACTGTCCTCATAGCGGATCAGGCATTGCTTTACGTAGCTGACTGCCCGGATCCAAAAGATGATCATTGCGATGACAAACAGGCCATAGAGAACCCAAAACAGCGGAAAACGTTTCTTTGTCGCTTCTTGCTTCATGACTTACTCCGCCTCCTTTCCCATGACCACAAAGCCCGTGGGCAATTTCCAGGAGGACGTGGAATAATACAGCGTCACGCTGGTCATCTCATACTTATCCTTATAATACATGGCAGACGAGCTTCCGCCGTCTAAGTTAGCCGCATTGACCGCGCCATATTCCTCCATAATGCTAAGAAGGTCTGCCGCCGTCGCGCCAAGATGTCCGGAAGCACCGCGACCGTCCGTCACCAACATCAAAACCGTGCCGTCGGATCTTTGTCCAATGGCCGTTCTAGGGTTCGCACCACTTCCGTTACCACTGATTTCTCTTGCATTACCGTTAATGATCAGCTTCGTGAAATGATTACTGTCACCGTTCTCTTCATCCTTGAAGCTCACCGCGTCGCGGATGCGTTCCGACTTGATCACTTCCTCTACCTGTTTTGCCGACATGCCGCCAACGTCCTTGATCACAAGAATGTTGTCTTCGTTAAATCCAACCATGACGTCGCCCTTTTTCGGGTCATTATACTGAATCTGGCCCTCACAGACCGTAACACCCTTGGGTCGTCCGCCCCAGTTTCCCTCTGAGAAGTATTCTCCCCCGTTAATTCCGGCAACTGCATTCGTCTTTTTTACGAGTTCTTCAAGCGTCACGCCGTTTTTACTGTGGTTCATGTCTGACCAAGGATAGATTGTGGACAATTTCACTTTGGAAGGATCCTTGATCACCATCAGCTTGGCCATGTACGCACGGCCCGTCATTTCTATGATGGCAATCCCGTTTTCGTCAAAATCAAATTCTTCTTCCAACGTGTCACTGCTGCCGCCCGGACCTTCTTCCGTGCTCTTGATGACGATCAGATTTGGATCTACGTCCTCCGTTGTCTGAGACATGGCATTCCGATTGGTGATCGCCAGAATCTCCTCCTCGGAAAAGTACCAGGATGCCAAAAATTGCAATGCTCCCGTCTCCAATATGGTGGAGACAAAAAGATCCCGGGCCGTCTCAGACGGTCCGTGGCATATGGAGTAAAGCGTATAGTTGAGTCCTGCGAAGGTGATTCCCAAAAAAGTGATGATCACCAACAGGATCCGAAACAAAACTTTCCTGAATTTCATAGTTATCCTCTTGTTTATCCTCTTGTACCATAAATCTACAATTTTACCTCTGAGGTAAATTTACTGTCTGAATACCCAATGTTGCTGGATCCGGAAGCTGATCATAAACAGTACTACGTCCACGATCACCTTCAGCCAAACCTCCAATGCAGCGCCCGCATCACAAAGAGTGCTGAGCAAAAACACCAATCCGTAGGAGCACGCCGTCTGAACCGCACACAATGCATAATAGCGTATCAAGGTCTGCTTCATGGGCGCTTCACTCCGGAAGACTGCCTTCCTGTTCAGCGTATAATTGAACATGGAGGATATGGCCCTCGCAGGAAAGACGGCACATAACAGCTTGATCCATCGCGAAACCTTCTGATCCAGCAAAAACACAAGAAACGTAAAGATCAGGTAATCTACCAAACAGGATGCCGCAGAACTAAACATAAAGGAAAAGATAATGCCATAGATCCGGAAAGAATCCCGCACGGGATGAAAATGCGTTGATTTATTTTCCTCGATGTATACCGTTTCGATCACGACTTCGCGGAACTTGATCCTGTCGCGCTTTAGCGCAAAGATCATCTCCGTCTCATATTCGAAGCGTTCGCCGCGAACCTTCGTCATCATTTCCAAATGTTTGAATGGGATGGCTCTGAGTCCCGTCTGCGTGTCTGACAGTTTTATGCCGCAAAAAAGGCGCAAAACCATGCTAGTGATCTTGTTTCCCATCCGATTATGCTTCGGTACGTGAGGCAAGTTAAAATTTCTACAGCCAAAAATCACGTCACCCGTCTCCGCCATCTTTTCCGCGCAAGCCTTGATGTCTTTTGGCGTATGTTGGTTATCGCCGTCTACGGTTACGACGCCGATCACGTCCTTGCGGTTTTCCAATATATAAGCGAAGGCCGTCTTCAACGCTCTTCCCTTGCCCTTATTTACCTCATGGGTAAGAACAGTCACCTCGGGATGCGCAGCCGCCTCTTCAAAGGGTCCTTTGTGGGCTTCGTCGCTTCCGTCATTTACGATAACGATGTCCTCAAAGCCTTCCTTCAGCAGACCCGCAACAACCATATTCAATTTTTCGTCCGGATCTAAGGACGGAAGAACAATCGTAATCCCTTTCATAATTTCTTCCCATGTATTCTTTGTAAGGTTTTGGGATACTTCCACAGAAATCCCATTAGACCATATTATCATTTTTTGTCTAAAAAGACAATATGGGATTTCACATTTCGGGAAAACGTGGTATGCTGTTGAGGAAACCAAAGACACTTTTGGAAGGATTTTACCCATGAAAAGATTATTTCAGGCCTTAGAATGCCTGTGTCTCATATTACTTTGCATTCTATGTCATCCCCTTTCCGCTTCTGCGAAGGAACTGACGCCACAAACTTCGGGCAAGGGAAGCGTCATAACCGTCACGGCCAAGGACGGCTCCCCCATCGGTGCCGTCTACGTCAAGTGGAATAAGGCCGTAACGCCCTATACCCTCATTACGGATTCAGAGGAACTCCCCTGTGGCGGGAATGGATTCCTTCACGAATTCATTGCCCTTGACAATCCCAGCACCAGCCTGACCTTTCAGATTCCGGGCGAGAAGCCCATGGGCATCTATGAGATTCGGATTTTTACGGACAATAACGTTCGTGACGACGTCCAGATCTGGGAACCTGTCTGCGAGCGTCCGGATATCCTGCTCATCTCAGCTCATGCCGACGATGAGATTCTGTTTATGGGCGGCATCATTCCCACCTACGTGCCTCAGGGTGCCAGGGTGCAGGTAGCTTACGTGACGGAGTTCTGGACCACAACTCCCGTCAGGGAGCACGAAAAATTGGACGGCCTTTGGGTTGACGGGCTTCGCACCTACCCCGTCTGCGGCAATTTTAAGGATGTTTACTGTGAAAATCTTGCAGACGCAGAGAAAAAATATGACGTCAATGAAATCACTGCATTTGTCCGGGAGTGTATTGAACGCTTTGAGCCTCAGGTTGTCGTCACGCATGACTTTAACGGGGAATACGGTCACGGATTCCATCAGATCACGGCAAAGGCCGTGGCGCAGGCACTGGAGCAGTCTTCCTACGACGTCCCCAAGGCATATTTCCACCTATATTCAGAGAACAAAATCCACATGGACTTAAACCAGCCCATCGAAGCCATGGGTGGTAAAACCGCCTTGGAAATTGCCAAGGATGCCTATTTACGGCATAAATCCCAGCAATGGTGCTGGTTCTACGTATCCGACACGTACAAGTACAGCTGCGCTGACTTTGGCCTGTATAAGACCTCAGTCGGCATTGACGAAACAAATTCCATGCTGGATCACTTAGAACTGCGCGCTGATCAGGAACGGCGCGAGGAGGAAGAGCGTTTAGAAAAAGAGCGTCTGGAGCGGGAGCGTCTGGAAAAAGAACAGGCTGAGGCCGCAGAAAAAGAAAAGCTCGCCAAGATTGACGAGCAGTTAGCACAATTTCAAGAGGAAGCAGAAGCCAACGCGCAAAAGGCCGCGCAGGAACTGGCCGCGCTTGATGAGGAGCTTCAGGCTGCGCGCCTGCGCTCGACGATCCTGATCATCGGCGGCGTCCTTGCCCTTCTCCTCTGCGCCGGCTTCCTTATCTTTCAACTCCGCCGTGACCGAGAAGAAGACATCACCTAACGTAACGCACTTTCCGTTATCTCAAAATAATAAGGGGACGGTTCTAAAACCGCCCCCCTTGTCATTTTTCACGTTAACGGTTCTTGCTCCACACAAGAGGCGAGAACAGAACGATCATGGGCAGGAGTTCAAGCCTCCCTGCCAGCATGTCGAACATCAACACTATTTTGGAGAAAGCGCTAAACTGACTGAAGTTCCCCGTCGGACCAACTAAGGAAAGTCCAGGTCCGATGTTATTGATGGTCGCGGCTACTGCCGTAAAATTCGTCGTAAAATCAAAGTTATCCAAGCTGATCAGCAAAACGGATCCCGCAAACAACAATGCATAGATCACGACAAACGTATTCACGGAACGGATCGTCTCATTCTCCACAACCCTGCCGTCCACCTTGATCGTCTTTACGCCGTGGGGATGCTTGATGGTAAAGATTTCCTTCACGGCCGTCTTCACCATGATGATGATCCTGGAAACCTTCATGCCGCCGCCCGTACTGCCCGCGCAGGCGCCGCAAAACATGAGAAGCACCAGAATGGAACAGGAAAACGACGGCCATTTGTCAAAGTCCGTCGTGGAAAATCCGGTTGTCGTAATGATGGAAGCCACCTGGAAAAAGGAATGCTTTAACGCATCTAAAGGTCCCGGGAAGAAATGGCGTACGTCATAAGCGATCAGCAATCCACTCGCCAAAATAATGGCAAGGTAAGCCTTTACCTCTTCACAATGCCACACATCCTTAAATCTTCTCACCAAAATCAGGTAATAAACGTTAAAGTTCACGCCAAACAGGATCATGAACACGGTGATGATCACCTGCTGCGCGGAGGAATAGGCTCCGGCGCTGGAATTCAAGACGCCAAATCCTCCCGTGCCCGCAGTAGCAAGACCAATATTCACCGCATCAAACGGACGCATGCCTGCAATCAACAACGACACTATCTCGCACACGGTCAACGCCGTATACACGCCGTACAGGATGAGCGCCGTATTTTTTACCCTGGGCACCAGTTTTTCCACGGAAGGGCCCGGGCTTTCCGCCTTCATAAGGAACATGACGTTGCCGCCCCTCAGCGGGAATACGGCAAGCACAAACACCAGCACGCCCATGCCGCCGATCCAGTGCGTAAAGCTTCTCCAGAACAGGCAACACTTTGACAACGCCTCCACGTCGTTTAAGATTGATGCTCCCGTGGTAGTAAATCCGGAGATGGCTTCAAACAAGGCATCCTCCAGATGCGGGATCTCTTTGCTGATCCAAAAGGGCAATGCCCCAAAAATACTGAGTGCGATCCAGCTCACGGAAACGCTCACAAAGCCTTCCGTCGCATAGAAATCGTATCGTTTGGGCTTTCGGATCACCATCAGAATGCCCAGCGCCATGCTGATCGCAGCACAGATTAAAAACGAAATTGCGCTTTTTTCCCCACAGATAAATCCAATCAGCATCGGCAGGCACAAAAAGACGCTTTCAAAACACAATACTGCCCCAAGGACGTATCGTATCATGGAATGGTTCATCGCTTATTCCTCCAGAATATCTTCTGCATCTTGCAATCCCAAGTGCGTCGTCACGACGATCACGGAATCTCCCGGCATGATCTCCGTTTGACCGTCGGGGATGACTAATTTATCATTTCGGATGATTGCACCGATAAGCAAGCCTTTCTTTCTTTTCATCTTTACCAGGGGGATTCCAGTGATCTTGGAGTTCTCCGTAACGACAAACTCCAGTGCCTCTACCTTGTCGTCATACATCCGGTAAAGCGTCTTCACGTTGCTGCCGATGGAATTCTTGGTCGCCCTGGAATATCTCAGGATCTTCTGTGCCGTCAAAAGCTTTGGATATACGACGCTGTCGATATCCAGATTATGAATCACCTCATTCAGCTGTTCCCGGTTGATCTTGGTCACAACCTTGCGGCTGACTTTTCTCTTGGCCATGAGGGAGAGCAATATGTTCTCCTCATCAAGATTCGTGAGTGCCACAAAGGCATCCATGGTATCTATGCGCTCCTCCTTCAGGAACGCTTCATCGCTTCCGTCCCCATTGATGATGGTCGCGTGAGGAAGCGCTTCGCTGAGCTCCAGACAACGGTCCGGATTCTTTTCGATGATCTTCACCGCAATTCCCAGGTTATCCAGCATCTTGGCGAGATAGAGCGTTATTTTTCCGCCGCCCACGATCATGGTATTCTTCGCGCGGTTCGTGTTCATGTCGATCTTTTCAAAGAATTGCTTTGCAGATTTTCTGGAAGTTACCAGGGATACAACGTCGCCTGATCTCATGATAAAATTACCGTCGGGGATGGTCGCCTGTCCGTCGCGGTCCACGGCACAGATCAGGAAATCGCCGCCCGTCATGGCATTGACGTCGCGAAGCGTCTTACCGTCCAGCTTTGACTCGGCCGGAATCTTAAACCGGATCATTTCAACCTTGCCGCCCGCAAAGGAATCAATGCCAAGCGCACTCGGGAAGCCAAGCAGGGACGCAATCTCGGAAGCCGCCGTCTGCTCGGGGTTGATGATCATGGAAAGACCCAGCTCCCTTTGCAGAAAACGTTTTTCCTGGCTGTATATGGGATTGCGGACTCTGGCAATGGTCTGGCACTTTGAAGCCTTTCTTGCGATCACGCAGCAAAGAAGGTTCAGCTCGTCATGCTCCGTCACGGCGATCAAAAGATCTGCCGTCTCTATGCCGGCCTCTTTCAAAACGCCATAGCTGGATCCATTTCCCACCATGCCCATGACGTCATATTCCGTGGCCAGCTGACGAACAACGTCCGGCTTTACGTCCACGATACAAATGTTATTGTCTTCCTGACTCAGGCTGCGAACCAAGGCCGTTCCGACCTTTCCTCCGCCCACGATTACAATCTGCATGTTATAACCTCCAATGCGTCCGATAAAAACAAATACAAATTATACTATACCACTTTACGCGCCTAACGTAAAGTTAGAAAAAGGCGATGGATTATCCCATCGCCCATATTCTTTCGGCTAATTTTATTGAATCACTTCAACTTCCACGTCCGTGCCTGCGAGATATTTAAACTCATCCGGGAAAAATCCCAGGAGTGACGTCACCACGTCGCCCGCGGAATCCGCTTTAAAGTCATCGATAAAAATGGGAGTACCTGACATGCTGACGATTCCATCCTCAGTCACTTCATAATTTACGGCCAACGGATATGCGTCTTTGTAGCAATAGACGAGCATTCCTGAATCAGCCGTCATGTTTTCATCCAAGTATAAGCATCCCGTCGTCAGGACGCTAGTCAATGCGACCGTTTGTGCTGACTTACGGGCATTCAACATAGTCATAAAGCTTGTTGAGAGGCGTCCCTTAAGATCCTTGATTAGCTCCTCCGAAAGATTGTCTAGCTTTGCGGAAGATCCCTTCAGCGCAACGTTAATCATCAAATTATTAAATTCTTCCTTAAACCTGACTTGATAAATCTTTTCCGGAGACGAATAATCGGCGGAAACCAGCTTTTGGTATTCATCGCTTTCTTTCATGCTCGCGGTCGACGTTATCAATTCTAAATATGTTTCGTTGTTGGCCTTCTCCAGTATTAAATCCAGTATTTTCTGAGCGTGATCCGTCAGATTTCCAGAGAGTGCTTTCTTGTCTTTCTCCTTCTCCTTATTTTCGCTGCCTGCGGAAGCTTCCACTTTCTTGGTTTCCTTGCCTTCCTTACCGTCACGGCCACCCTCATCGCTGCAGGCTCCCAGGCAGACAGTCATTGCTGCCATAGTCAGCCATAGCATTAGTTTTTTAGTTGCTCTCATTTTTTTGCATCTTCCTTTCTCGTTATTCTTGATATTCATACTCAAACGTTGCCTGATCCGTAATGAGTTGGAAAACCTGCTCGTCACCGATCCAAAACTCGTAGGCCGCCTTACAGGTGGCACTCTCCCGGATGGTTCTCACCATGCTGCCCGCAACAGGAGCACGCAAGGCCTTTCCTGAGGCCTCTATTAGCCTCACCTTGAGCTTTTTGTCCCCCTGTACGATTGTTGCGCCACCGTCGCGTATTTCAGCCGCATTTGCGCCCAAATACGTCGCTATGCGATATTCCTGACCCTTCCAGTAGACAAAACCAATGATGCCCGTAAAACGGAAGCCCAGGAAGGGGATGTCCGCCACGGAGAGCATGAGCGAGACGTCCTGCGGCAAGAAGGTCTGCGTCCAAAGATATTCCTTGGGGAATGACCTTCCCGTGTCTCCCTCCCAATAGCCCCTTGCGTTTTCAAAAACGAATTCCTCACCGTTTACCGTAAGTCTTCCGTTGACAAGATGACTAACGCTCCCCACCATGTGCCTGCACTCCATAAAGGGAATCATTGCAAACGGTCCCATGATATCGTATTTAAGCGGAGTGATCGGTCCAAACTCAAGCTTGCCTTGAATGGACAGTTCTTCCGTGTTTACGTCAACGCTAACGCCCCTTCTGCTGAAACGGTTTTTCCCAATCTTGATGAGGCTCCCCTTTTGGAAATAAGCTTCCTTGGGGAATTCCGCTGCCCAGACCCCGCTTTCCGTGATTACCTGCAACGAGCAGGTTCTGTTTTTTCCATCACCGTGCGTGGCTGCGATCAGCGCAATCGTCTGCGTCTCCGATTGGATTTTATAATAATAGCCATAAAAATAACCTTGCATGTTCACGCCGCCTTTCTCTTATCGCGAATTTCCATTTCCCAGAATACTACGCGTCTTTTTTGCCTTGCTCACTGCCAAATTGTTCGCGAAATGCCGTGATATTCCTTCCGTCTTCCTTGCCATATATGGCAAAGCAAACCCTTTCAAAGCATCGTCCATACTCTTCCTCAACGAGAACCTGCTTAAAATATGCAGCCACTTCCTTCGGATTGTTTCCAAATGCTCCACATCCCCATGCGCCCAGCACCAGATTCTTATATCCGTGATTGGCCGCCATCCTGAGCATAATGCGAATTCTTCTAAGCATTGTCTCCCGGATCGTGGCAGAGGACGTAAGCATGGCCGCGCCGTGACGGTTTGGCGCCGGGATCGTCACGACCCCAACGCGGAATGGCTCCTCCAGAAGTTCGCATTTTTCGTTGCGAAACACAAGCACGTCGGGTGAAAGAAGCATGTAATCAGACTCTACGGTGCTTAAATGCGAATTGTTGTAACGGTACATTTCCGCCGCTTCCCTGGAATGAATGGAAGCGTAGAGAGTGCTGCACCTGCACAGAGCCTCCTCCTGCGCCGTTGCGCCTAAAAGGAAACCACCCCCCGGATTGTGGGCGTTAGCAAAGTTCATGACCAATGGATTCTCCAGGAGTCTCGCCGCCTGAAAGGAGTCGGCATTGCAAACCTCAAAGGTACAAGTTGCGTCAAGATACCTCTGCGCCAGATCCCATGCCAAAAGATCCTCTCCCATCTTGGGAGAAATCACAAGCACGTTATCATAATTTGCCTTCGGAAAAGCGATTGTACGCCCTTCCACCTGATAACTTTCTTCTTGTGTAATTCTGATGGTCTCTCTTGCGGTCTGAATCAAATTCATCTCCGTCACCTCCGTCAGTGCCTTTTAAAGCGACATTCACAGATCCATTTTCAAAAACGACAGATTCTGCGCTGCATTTACCTTGCTCAGATGAAGCATATACTTTTGTCTCGCTGCCTTGCCCTCTTTCCACGATTCTTTTGCAAAATACGCGAGCAAAATCATGATGGGCAGACATAACGTACTCAAGATGATCCATGCGGAAGATTCGTTCATGTTTATGCTTGTAAACAAATGCCAGAAAAACAAACACATCATAACACTGAGGCCCCCGACGATGGCACCACAAGTTTTTGCAAAGGAAATCACGGTTTCTTCCCTCGCGGCAGGAAGCACGTACACCACTTTTCCAGTCTGTCCGTTTACGTAAGCAATGAAATCCCCGTCATCCGCATAAATAATGCAAAACCATATAGGTAAAAGCGCTAACGTAGAATTATCGACCCTAAAAACAGGCTCCGTTCTAAGCATCTCTGCCCCATTTTCATCTAATCTTTTTTGGATCTCCCGGTTAAACGCGGCCTGTATCATCTTTGTTGCGGTTTTCTCTGCCTCTTCCCTTCCCACTTCGCACTCTACAACCTGGCATTCTTCCTGCAGGACGTCCTCTACGGGCATAATCTGGGAATTAGGTACCAATTGCGAGTAATCATAGGGACCTAAGCCACAGGTAATGACGTCCTCCAAATCATAAACGCCGTCAACGGAAAATTGATCAAGCCGGATCATTCCTCCCGCTTTCGCATATTTCGAAGCCTCATACCGATCTCCCCGGTATTTCCAAATCTGTTGATCCTCATAAGATATGTCCAATAGCCAAAACGGAACGTATGCCGGAATTATTTTCATCTCATATCCCAAAAAATCATCGGGCACGAACGGTCCTAGCTTCATTTGCCGCCGGAGGTTTTCCAAAGCAGCTTCCTTTGTGATCCGAAACGGGATTACGTATTCTGGTTGCATTTTCCTTTCAATTTGCATTATGCTCTCATCTTGCATTAAATGCTCAGTCATTTTCCGTTTCCTCCAGATCCCTTGGCTGGTGCAAACTGGTATTTGCAATAATCTTACCAGGATCCACGTCAGTATCACAATAAAACTTAGAATTAGATTCATCCGTAGAAAACTCAATAAGTTTCACCTTTGTACCAACGTCATTTGATTTAGCAATCTTTTTCATGACGCTGGCGTAGGAGATAATACAACCGAGAGCCATAGTAATGATTATATATACAAAAAGGCAAAGAATTCCATGCATTTATATTTCCTCCGTTTCCAAATATATTATCTTATTTCTTGAAAAATTTCAACTAAACTGCGCGCACCTTACGTCATTTTATAATATAAAAAACAGCACAAAAAAACCAAGTTTCCACTTGGCACTTTTATAACGGACATTCTATTTATCACATAAAAATGGGGCCTATAGGGCTCGAACCTATGACCCTCTGCTTGTAAGGCAGATGCTCTCCCAGCTGAGCTAAGACCCCAATTTTTTTATGCATTACGTTAGAAACAAGTCGATAATCGACTTGCGCGACCCAGATCGGGCTCGAACCGACGACCTCCGCCGTGACAGGGCGGCGCTCTAACCAACTGAGCCACTGGGCCAAAAAATATTTGATTGAAAAATGGACCTTCGGGGACTCGAACCCAGGACCGACCGGTTATGAGCCGGTTGCTCTAACCAACTGAGCTAAAGGTCCTCATAAAGTGACTCCAACGGGAATCGAACCCGTGTTACCGCCGTGAAAGGGCGATGTCTTAACCGCTTGACCATGGAGCCGTTAATTTCTCGCTCCGGCGATGTCGGAAGCTTTGCTTCCGATCTTTGACGAAGTCAAAGACCGGCGCC
>JAILLF010000019.1 GCA_024693365.1 Acetatifactor sp.
CTATAGTAATAATTCATGTCCGCTCCAATCCGCAGACGACAATCGATACGTTAACTCTAACAGAAGCCATTGCAACAGTAAACTAGACTTTTTAGGTGATTTTCAGTTGTCAAAGTACAGGTTTAATTTTTCATTCTAGGCTGTCTACAATAAGAAGGTAGCACAATTCAAGTACTATAAAACGGTCTTTATTACTTTAGGACTACCTTGTCCAAATGCCAGATTTCATCCACGTACTCCTGGATGGTTCTGTCGGAGGTGAACTTTCCGGAGCATGCCACGTTGAGGATGGCGCTCTTCGCCCAGCCTGCCTCATCCACGTATTTCATTTCGATCCTCTTGTGAGCGGTCGCGTAGGACTTGAAATCTTTGAGGATGAAGTAGGTGTCTGCCTTTGCGGTGCTCTGCGTGTTCAAAAGCGAATTGTACAGAGGTCGGAACAGTTCGGGATCCTGAGGAGCATAGGTTCCGTTGATCAGCTGCATCAGCACCTTGCGGATGTCGGGATCATTGTTGAAGATCTCCATCGGATTGTACCCGCCAAACTGCTCGTAACGGATGACTTCATCAGAGGTCAGACCGAAGATGACTGCGTTTTCCGCACCAACCTCTTCCACGATCTCCACGTTTGCGCCGTCCATGGTACCCAAGGTGATGGCACCGTTTAACATGAACTTCATGTTGCCGGTTCCGGAAGCCTCCTTACTTGCGGTGGAGATCTGCTCAGATACGTCGGCAGCCGCGAAGATCAGCTCCGCATTGGAAACATTGTAGTTCTCAATGAATACCACCTTGATCTTGCCGCCGATGGAAGGATCGTTGTTGACAATGTCTGCCACGGAATTGATCAGCTTGATGGTGAGCTTCGCATTGCGATAGCCTGCTGCCGCCTTTGCGCCGAAAATGAAGGTTCTGGGATAGAACTTCATGTCGGGATGCTCTTTCAGTTCATTGTAAAGGTACATGACGTGCAGAATGTTGAGGAGCTGTCTCTTGTACTCGTGGAGACGCTTTACCTGCACGTCGAAGATGGATCTGGGATCCACTTCAATGTTGTTGTGCTCCAAAATATACTGGGCAAGGCGCACCTTGTTGTGGTACTTGATGTTCATGAACTCCTGCTGTGCCTTGTCATCGTCCGCATAAACCTTAAGGCGGCTGATCTGAGGCAGGTCAGTGATCCACTCGCTGCCAACGTGATCCGTTACCCACTCAGCCAGCAAAGGATTGCCATGCAGAAGGAATCTTCTCTGGGTAATGCCGTTGGTCTTGTTGTTGAAGCGCTCCGGGAACATCTCGTAGAAGTCCTTGAGCTCCTGATTCTTTAAGATTTCGGTGTGCAGTCTTGCCACGCCGTTTACGGAATAGCCTGCAACGATCGCCATGTGTGCCATCTTCACCTGTCCGTCGTAAATGATGGCCATCTTGCGGATCTTATCCTGTACGTTGACACCGGGTGCGTTTCCGTACTTGTTCTCGATGTCAATGATAAAGCGTCTGTTGATTTCTTCCACAATCTGGTAAACGCGGGGGAGAAGTCTCGAGAACAGCTCGATGGGCCACTTCTCAAGCGCCTCTGCCATGATGGTATGGTTCGTGTAAGCGCAGGTCTTGGTGGTCACTTCCCACGCTTCGTCCCAGGTAAGATAATACTCATCCATGAGGATTCTCATCAGCTCGGCAATGGCAACGGTCGGATGCGTGTCATTGAGCTGGAAGGTTACCTTCTCATAGAATTTCTTGATGTCGTCATGCTTTCTCATGTACTTCTCGATCGCTTCCTGCACGGATGCGGAAATGAAGAAGTACTGCTGCTTTAAGCGAAGTTCCTTGCCGGCATAGTGATTGTCATTGGGATAAAGCACCTCAACAATGTTTCTTGCAAGGTTCGCCTGTTCAACGGCCTTCTGATAATCACCCTTGTCAAAGGAATCGAGGGAGAAGCACTCAACGGGCTCTGCATCCCAGATTCTCAGGGTGTTTACGATGCCATTGCCATAGCCAACGATGGGCAGGTCATAGGGAATTGCGCGTACGGACTGATAGCCCTCCTGATAGAAGACGTTCCTGCCGTTCTCGTCCATGCGGACGTTTACGTAACCGCCAAACTTCACTTCCTTTGCATATTCGGGACGGCGAAGCTCGAAGGGATTTCCGTCCTTCAGCCAGTCATCGGGAACCTCGATCTGATAACCGTCGCGGATCTTCTGCTTGAACATGCCGTAACGATAACGGATGCCGCAACCATATGCCGCATATCCAAGGGTTGCAAGGCTGTCCAGGAAACAAGCCGCAAGACGGCCGAGACCGCCGTTGCCAAGTGCCGCGTCGGGCTCCTGATCCTCGATCACGTTAATGTCAAGGCCAAGCTCTTCAAGCGCTTCCTTGACGTCCTGATAGCCCTTTAAGTTGATCATGTTATTGCCCAGGGCGCGTCCCATCAGGAACTCCATGGACATGTAATATACCATCTTGGGGTCTTCCTTTTCGTAAACCTTCTGGGTCTCCATCCAGCGCTCCACGATCTGATCCTTTACGGCATAGGAAACTGCCTGGAAGATCTGCTGGGGTGTCGCCTCCTCGAGATCCTTACGGTACAGGGTCTTTACGTTATAGAGAACGCTCCTCTTAAACAATTCCTTGTCAAAGCTAAACTTGGGCTTGTTTGTCTTTGACTTCGTAGACGTTGTTGAACTTTTCATTCTCCAATCTCCTTTCTTCCCCCCATAATTCGAACTTTCTTTTTTACATTGCCTGGCAGACAACAATTCTCAAGATTTTTCTTATTTTTGTCCCCCTCCGGCTCTTTCCAGCGCCTGGCAGACAACAATTCTCAAGATTTTTCTTATTTTTGTCCCTTTATGCCTTCTCAACGGAGATGGTTGCTTTCTCTCCGTTTACGTCCCATTCCTTGCTGATCGCAAAGGTCTTGTCATAGGACAGTTCGTCAGCAAGGACCTTGCCGCAGAGGGCCTCCTTATTCTTCTCGGCAACCTTCGCCAAAACCTCGTTGCCAAGAATAGACACGCGAATGCGGTCCATTACCTCGAAGCCGGAATCCTTACGCATGTTCTGGATCTTGCTGATGAGCTCGTTGGAGTAGCCTTCCTCGATCAACTCCTCGGTCAGGTTAGCGTCCAGTACAACGGTCATGCCGTTATCCTCCTGGGACACGTAGCCTTCCTTCTGGGACATGGTGATGAGCAGGTCTTCCTCCTTCAGTTCCACGTCGACGTCGCCGACAGCAAACTTAAGGCATCCGTTTGCCTTCAGTTCATCCATTGCCGCATTGCCATCCAAAGAAGCAAGCTCCTTCTGGATGCCGCCAAGCTGCTTGCCGTACTTCGGACCAACGGTACGCAGCTGAGGCTTAAAGGTATAGGAAGTAAATTCACGGACGTCATCGGTATATACTACTTCCTTGACGTTCAGTTCCTCTTTGATGATATCGGTATAGAAGTCATCCAGCTTTACGCCGGCCTTCACGTACATCTTGCTGATGGGCTGACGGTTCTTGATGCTTGCGCTCTCTCTGGACGCACGGCCCATGACTACGATCTTCAGCACCTCATCCATGGACTCCTCAAGCTTCTTGTCGATCATGGAAGTGTTCACGGTCGGGAAGTCGCAAAGGTGAACGCTTTCAGGCGCATTCTTGTCGATGGAGCATACCATGTTGCGGTAGATATCCTCGGTCATGAACGGAATCATGGGTGCAGCCGCCTTGGCGATCGTCACCAGCGCGGTATACAGAGTCAGGTAAGCGTTGATCTTATCCTGCTCCATGCCCTTAGCCCAGAAACGCTCACGCGAACGACGAACGTACCAGTTGCTCAGGTCATCCACAAAGTCATCCAGCGCTCTTGCCGCCTCGGGGATGCGATAGTTTGCAAGGTCGTCATCCACCTCACCCACCACGGAGTTAAGCTTGGACAGGATCCACTTATCCATAACGGTCAGTTTATCATATTCCAAGGTATATTTTGTTGCGTCAAAGTTATCAATATTCGCATACAGGATAAAGAATGCATAGGTATTCCAAAGGGTACCCATGAATTTTCTCTGTCCTTCCTGAACGGCCTTGCCATGGAAACGGTTCGGCAGCCAGGGAGCGGAGTTGATATAGAAGTACCAGCGGATCGCATCTGCACCGTAAGTCTTCAGCGCATCAAAGGGATCCACGGCATTTCCCTTACTCTTACTCATTTTCTGGCCATTCTCATCCTGCACGTGGCCAAGCACGATGACGTTCTCATAAGGCGCCTTGTTGAACAGGAGCGTAGACTCTGCAAGCAGGGAATGGAACCAGCCGCGGGTCTGATCCACTGCCTCGGAAATGAACTGTGCAGGGAACTGTTGCTCAAAGAGCTCCTTATTTTCAAAAGGATAATGATGCTGTGCAAAAGGCATGGCACCGGAGTCAAACCAGCAGTCCAAAACCTCAGGCACGCGCTTCATGACGCCGCCACAGTCAGGACACTTTAAGGTGATCTCATCGATGTAAGGTCTGTGGAACTCCACGGTCTTTGCCGCTTCATTGCCGCTCATCTCAAAGAGCTCCTGTCTGCTGCCAACACAAACGCGCTTGCCGCAGTTACACTCCCAGATGTTGAGCGGAGTGCCCCAATAACGGTTACGGGAGATCGCCCAGTCCTGGATGTTCTCCAGCCAGTTGCCAAAACGGCCCTTACCGATGGACTCAGGGATCCAGTTGATGGTATTATTGTTACGGATCAGGTCATCCTTTACCGCAGTCTCTTTAATGTACCAGGACTCGCGCGCATAATAGATCAGCGGCGTGTCACATCTCCAGCAGAAAGGATAATCATGCTCGAACTTGGGCGCGTCAAAGAGCTTGCCCTCCGCGTCAAGATCCTTTAATACTTCAGGGTCAGCCTTCTTGACGAACAGACCTGCGTAAGGGGTTTCCTCAGTCATCTCGCCTTTTCCGTTTACGAACTGTACGAAAGGAAGGTCATAATTTCTGCCAACGCGTGCGTCATCCTCACCAAAGGCAGGCGCGATGTGTACGATGCCGGTACCATCGCCCATGGTAACGTAACTGTCGCAGGTCACGAAATGTGCCTTCTTGTTCTGCTGCTTTGCAGCCTCTCCCGCACAGGCAAAGAGGGGTTCATATTCCTTATATTCCAGATCCTTGCCGACGTAAGTCTCAAGAATCTCATAAGCCTTCTTGTCCTCGGTCGCAAGCTTTCCAAGAACAGTGTCAAGAAGTGCCTTTGCCATATAATAAGTTCTGCCGTCAGCAGCCTTTACCTTGCAATAAGCCTCGTCTGGGTTTACGCAGAGAGCCAGGTTCGAGGGCAGGGTCCAGGGCGTGGTCGTCCACGCCAGGAAATAAGCATCCTCTGATGCCACCTTAAAACGAACGATCGCGGAGCGCTCTTTCACATTCTTATAACCCTGTGCCACCTCCTGTGCGGACAGAGGGGTTCCGCAGCGAGGGCAATAGGGCACGATCTTAAAGCCCTTGTACAAAAGGCCCTTGTCCCAGATCGTCTTCAGTGCCCACCACTCGGACTCGATGAAGTCATCATGATAAGTAACGTAGGGGTTGTCCATGTCCGCCCAGAATCCAACGGTACCGGAGAAATCCTCCCACATTCCCTTATATTTCCATACGCTTTCCTTGCACTTTTTGATGAACGGCTCCAAGCCATACGCCTCGATCTGATCCTTACCGTCAAGACCAAGAAGCTTCTCCACCTCAATCTCCACGGGAAGGCCATGCGTATCCCATCCTGCCTTTCTGGGCACCATATAGCCCTTCATGGTGCGGTATCTGGGGATCATGTCCTTGATGACGCGGGTCAGCACGTGCCCGATGTGAGGTTTGCCGTTTGCGGTTGGCGGTCCGTCGTAGAAGGTGTAGGTTTCGCCTTCTTTACGCTGTTCCATGCTCTTTTTGAAGATGTCCTCGTCCTTCCAGAACTGCTCTACGGCCTTTTCACGGTCCACAAAGTTCAGGTTCTTGTCCACTGCCTTGTACAACATAAGCGTTCTCCTCTCTATACTCATAAAAACCAGCTGCATATAAAAAAGGCCCCGTCCATAATAGGACGAGGCCATTCTCGCTTAACCACCTATTACAACATACGCCGGAACGTGCCGTCACCGCGTCCGTCCGCGGTCTTGAACCGGCATCCACCCAGGATATGGTTCCCCTTAACGAAGGGATAACGTCCGCAATTACTCGCCTGCGCTTTCATCACGGCAGCTCGGAAGTGATTTTCACCCTTTCTTTACTCATGCCGGTTTTCCACCATCCCCGACTCTCTGTGACTTTTGAAAAAGGGCTACTGTCTTCGTCATCACCTTTAACTTTTGAGATATTATAAGTCATCTCTTAAAAAAAGTCAATCCCTAATATTGGGCCACGTAATCTGCCGCGGAATTGCCGTAGCGCATCATCGAGTCAAGAAGAATGTCAAAGATTTCTTCCCTGGTTCCCTTCATGCCGGCCACGTAGGACTCAATGCTGTAGCGGTAGGTGTTGCTGACCTTCTTGTTTCCTTCCATTACCGTCGCGTAGATGGTCTTCTTCATCTCCCCTGCGTTCAGGCCGTCAAAGTCCACGTAGTACTTTCCGTTGGCATCCTTTTGGCTTGCTTTGGGCGTAATGCGTTTGAGTTCCTTCGTTCCGTCCGACACCACGATGGTGAGGTTGGAAAGGCTGGACGCCTCAAACTTAAACCGTACGTTGACTGCAGATTCAAGGTAGAGTGCCGCTGACGTAATGTTTGCCTTTCCCGCCGACGCGCTGACCGTCGCGTAATTCGGATCCTTTACGTTATTATACCTCATTTCCGCCGTCAGGTCCGTTCCCATGGCGCGCTGCGCCTTGGTCAGCTTCCTGCTTGCCAGGGCGTCCGTCTGGTAATTCATGTACTCCTGCGCGGCGTCGCCGTAATACAGGATGTCCACGAGAAGCCTTCTGAAGGTCGCGTAATCCGCACTCTGGTAGGTTTCCTTTCCAAGCATGTTGTAGCAGTACTGCGCAACGGAATAAGCGATCACCTCACCCGCCACCGTTTGACCGTTTGCGTTCAGGGCATACAGCGCAACGCCGGCATCCTCGCCGATCGTTTGCGGCACCGTACGGTAAGTGAATACCAAGTACGTTCCGTCGTCGACGTAATCCGCAAGCTTCGTCACGGTGCCGCCCTGCGTCACGTTCAGGTATGGTGCGTGATACTTGCTTCCAATGGCCGACTTCGGCACCTTATATTGAATGGCGATGGTGTCCTGCAGCTGCAGGGCCTTCTTGGCGATCTGAAGGTCTGCGTCCGACAGGCTTTCCGTGATCGTGATCTTTTCCGCATAACCCGCTTTCGTTGTAGCCGTTTCTTTATACCTTACGTAATAAGTTCCCGCCGCAAGACCCGTGATGGCACCGTTGGGGCAAGTCCTCGCATTCTTAAAGTCAATGCCGGTCGCATATTCCATCTCTGCAGTCACGCGCCCGATCCTTCCGTTGGACTTTCCGGGCGTGCAGGGCGTCATGGAGAGACCCGTCGGTGCAAGCGGTCCGCTGGACTTTTGAATCGCGGGCGTCGTGGCGTTGATGCTGTTTTTCAAAGTGCCCGTTTTGTCGGAAACCACACAGGTAATCTTCTGTCCAATATCAGCCTCCGCCAATATATAATCCTTGTGAGTTGCGCCGCTGATCGGCGTATAGTCCCTAAACCATTGGTATGCAAGAGACGTGGCATTACAATTTGACACGCTTGCAGACACGCAAAACTTATACGCAAAGGACGTGGCATTCAGCGTAACACTGCCGCTGATGCATTCTCCCTCCGGACCGATGATCGGCGTAACGTCCTGTCTTTCAGGCATTGTCGTCGTTCTCGCCGGAATGGAAGAAAGCCCCAACGCCGCCATCATCACTTCATCACTGGGCATTGCATCATATTGAACGTAATAAAGGAAACAGAAAAATTCCTTCAAAAACAGGTCTTTGTTATGAGAGCCACTGGCGAAGATCACCCTGGCAAAATCATTTGCCGCGCCAAAATCATCATAACAATCATTCACTGACGTAAGACAATCCGTCTCTGCCGCGCTGCAGGCCATAAACATGTGCCTGTCCTTGCGATTCGTAAAGCCGTAATCGCTTGTCTTCTCATATTTATCCATCCAGTCCTCGTACTGGTTGGTCGGATAATGCGTCTGGGGGCACTGGCTGAAAGAACCGACGTTTACAAATTTATCCCTGTAATAGCTTCCTCCCAGAACCGCTACGCCGCCGCCCATGGAATAGCCGCAGATCGTAAGCTTATCCTTGTCAAGTGTAACGCCCGTCAAGCTGTCAAAGGTTCCGTTTTCTATCCTTGACACAAGTTCTCCCATTAGTTCTCTCTCACCGCCTATGCTGGGCAGATCGCAGGTAACGTAGGCGTCAAATCCAATCGACGTCATGTTGGGCATGAGAAGGGCGAAGGGAGAAAAATACCCATCCTTGATCCACTTCTCCACCGTCGGATAATACGAATTCGGAGTATCCGGCCATTTTCCGCCGGCTCCGTGAAGGAAAATCACCACGGGAAGCTTCCCTGAAGCAGACTGCGGCGTAAAAATGGTACCGCTGTCCACGTTATAATCGTTGTAAATACCCACTTGTTTTGTGGAATGATACTCTTTACCAACATACTTAAAATTTGGATTGGCGGCCGCCTGGACCTTTTTGACGATCAATCCGGACGGCATGCCCGCCAGAACCGTCAAAAGCATTAAGGCCACTGCGAGCAGCCTCTTGTAATACTTTTTCATAAATAATAACCCTCCCTTACAACTGCGTCTGGCCGTGGCGGCCAGATCAAACCAATTTGTCAATATCCTCTTTTGTTTCAAAATCTCCCGGCCCCTTCTCACCTCCCTGACCAAAAAATGCTCCGCAGGCATTAAACGTATGTCTGCGAAGCATAATCCAAGTCTAGTATTTAATCCCCACAACAATAAAGTGTAACATCTTTCGACGCTCGCGTCTATGCTTTTTTTGTAACAATGACGTTACACGTTGTGTCACGCCTTTTCGCTACTGCTCCATCTGCCTTCCCAGAACTCCCGCGGCATTTTGCATGAGCTTTTGCTCCACCTCGCCCATCTTATTCTTACGATCATCCTCAAGAAGCACCACGCTCCCGATCACGTCCCCCTCACACAAAATGGGGACGATCATCTGATGGATAAAAACTTCACCTCCGTCCTCGCTGACGGGGATAAATCCCCGCTCCCCTTTTGACGCAATGACGGTTTCCCTCTTATTGACCTTCTCCTCTAACTGGCGGCTCACAGATTTGCCAGCCAGATGCCGGTATCCGCCTGCCGCGGCAATGAATTGATCCCTGTCCGCGATCAGCGCCACATGCCCGGAAACCTGCGCCAGGCTCTCCGCATATTGTCTGGCGAAATCCGTCATTTCTCCAATGGGCGAATATTTTTTTAGAATGATCTGCCCCTCCCCGTCCGTAAATATCTCGACCGCGTCCGCTTCCCTGATGTGCAGGGTGCGACGTATTTCCTTTGGTATCACGATCCTTCCGAGATCATCAATTCTTCTTACAATTCCCGTTGCCTTCACTTCGTTCCATTTCCTCCCATTTGACCGCACGATGATCGTTCGTGCTTTTTTTCTTTGTCCAGTAGTATGTGAAGAAATGGAAAAAATATGTATTTTCAAATTTCGATTGACAGAAAGCTCCCTGATTCGATATAATGACTTTTCGTAACACGGTCAGTTCGAAACCTTCCTGACCTTAAACAAAACTAAAGGAGAAAACAAATGAACAAGAAAGTCTTATTTATCACCCAGGCAGGCGCCATTGCTGCCCTCTACGTCGTGCTGACTTTTATCGCCAATGCCTTAGGGCTTGCCAGCGGCGACGTCCAAGTCCGTTTCTCGGAAGCACTCACCATTCTTCCCTTTTTTACGCCGGCAGCCATTCCCGGATTGTACGTAGGTTGCCTTTTGAGCAACATCCTTTGCGGCTGCATCATCTGGGACGTCATATTCGGCAGCCTTGCGACGCTCCTCGGCGCCATTGGAACTTACCTGATCCGGAAAAAAGCTCCCGAATGGTGTGCCTGCATTCCCCCGATCCTGGCAAACATGCTGATCATTCCTTTTATTCTTGTCTACGCATACGGAGTACCCGGAATTGCCTCCGTGTTTGGCTTAGAACTCAAAGGGATTCCCGTTCTCATCTGCATGCTTACCGTCGGAATTGGCGAAATCATTTCCTGCGGCATTCTGGGCACCTTGCTCCTTAAGGTCCTGAAGAAATATCGCCGACAGCTTTTCCCGAACTCATAAAACGTAAAGACGCGTGTTCCGCGTTTCATTGCATAAGGAAAGTGAAAGCGGAGGCCTTTCAGCCTCCGCTTCGTCATGCATGATTTTATAAACAAATGATCCTTTAAAACAAATTCTTGATGGAACCGGCGATGCTGCCAAGCTTATCGATGGAGATCTTTGCTTTAACGCCATCGACTACCTTGTTGATCACGTCGTCCGGAAGGTCAACGCCAACCACGGATTCCACGGCCTTTACGGGATCCTTTTTGAATTGATCCATCAGCTTTTCATCCTTGGTTACCTTCTCAACAACCTTCGTAATTTCTGCCTTAACGTCTGCCATGTTCTTTCCCCCTAAGCCTTATTCAGCCTTTACGGTAGGAGCGTCTACCACGTTCTTCTTAACGGACTCGATGCCGTTCTCGCAGCTCTTCTTAGCCTTGTAGCCTTCGCTGGTAGCGATGGTCTGGCCGTTGGTTGCGGTCAAACGGAAACGATACTCGCCAGCCTTGTCCAGATAAATCTGGAACTTAGGATTCTTTGCGGTAGCATATCCTTCTACGGTCTGATCTTCGATTGCTGCAACAGGTGCATTCTTGGCAACGCTTGCAATACCATTCTTGCAGGCAGCCTCCGTCGTGTAAACTTCAGAAGTAGCGATAACTTCACCGTTTCCAGCTTTCAGATCGAATTTAATGCCCGTCTTGGTTTCTTTGATGACAAACTTTCCCATACCTCATACCCTCCTGCGTATTTTATGATTTTCAAGCCATGGTGCGTCTGCACCTTACCCTTTTAGAATAGAACGTTTTGCATCAAAAATCAAGGAAAAAAAGTAAGGAAGCAATTCCCGTTCTCCTCAAACCACTTGGCAGATTCCGTAATTCCTTTTTTACTCAATTTTCCCGTCGAAGGCTGAAAGAGCACGATCTGGGACTCATTATATCCCGTGATCAGCACGGCCTCTCCGGAGTGGAGCAGCGCAAGCACGGGAAGATCCCTGCCCACGTAATACAATACGGCATCCAGACTGGTCTCCGACAGATCCAGCACTTCTGCCTCCGTAAGATTCTCCCTTAGGATTTCCACGGGCAGCTTTCCAAGCACCAAGAGTGCTGCGCTGTCAACGGAAATGCCCTGCTGACGCAGCATTACGTCAAGGCAGCTCGCCTGGCTCTCCTGTGTTTTTTCCGGTTCATGGATTGCCATGATCTGATTCCTGCTTGGCCGGTCTCCCTTTTGCCAGACCAGGTTACCCTCTTCGTTCAATACGCATCCGGAAATTTCGTCCGCGCGGTTGATGGCATTGCTCACGGAGACGTAGCCGTCGTCAAGCCCCGCACCGCCATAGACAAAATATCTTCTCACGGGCGACAAAGCATCGACCACAAGCTCATCCGCGCCCTCCCGGATCACTTCCTTGGGCGTGAGAAGCCGAACCTTCTTCGCGTCGATCTTTCCGCCGATCTGGATCTGCACGTATTTCTCATAAACGTCAATCTCCACGACGGAGACCTGATTCTTTCCCGCCTTGGCCTGCGTGGTCTTTGTCACGTGATCCTGCGTCTCTTCCGCAAAGCTCCCGTCGTCCTTTTCCTTCACGCGATCCAAGATGATCTGGTTTTCTTCCACGGTGCAGTCCGTGACATAAATTCCTTCCTGCTTATATTCCTTCAAAAGCGTTCCGTCCGCCTTCGCTATGCAAAGCTTATACATGGGGAAGAAGAGCTGTCCCGTGCCGGTTCTCGTGACCTGCGTTGCCCTTGCCACGCCGTAAATGACGTCCTGTCCCATGAAGCCGAGGATCCTAAGGGCCTCGTTTGCTTCGCCGCGCAACGTGACCTGTTTCTCCTCCGCAAGATCCATTACGTAAATCTCATTAGAGTAACTGTTTCCCTTTGCGTTCTGCCAAACCAGAATCTGATTATCGTCAGAAGCCCTCATGCATCCGTCTTCCGTGACATCCAGAACCTTCTCACTGGACGCTTCCTCCAAGTTCACGCGGTATGCCGCATTCTCAAGACAGAGATACAAGTACTTGCCCTGGCTGAGATACAGAAGCTTTTCCATCTGGACCTTCAGGTTCGAATATGGCTTATCCCAGGGAAGGAACGCCAACTCAGCCACCGTGTTGTAGCTCACCTGATAGCGGCAGATGCGGATGCCAACCTTTCCCTCCCATTCGCCGCGGTTAAAGTATCCGTAAACGGCAAAATCCACGTTGCCGTCCGCATCCACGTTCAGGATCTTTACGTCATGTTCGTCACGTGATTCCCTCTCGTCCGATGCGTCGGCGTCATAAAAGCTAAAGATTCTTGTCAGCTTTTGGCTTCCCGTCTCATAGGAGAAAAGCCTGTCCGCCTGCTGGAAGGCCACGACGGAGCCGCTTTCATTCTCCATCATGCTGACGTTCTCAGCGCCGATGCCAAGGAGTATCTTGTCTCCGCCAGTCAGCGCCTGTTCGTCAGGGATCTGCGTCATGGTGCGGTCATAGCCCAAAAGATAGGTCCTCTCCGCCGAATAACGGATGCGATATGCCTCCTGCACGCGGTATCTCGTGGTTCTTTCAGAGCTCTTCGTGCTGACTCCAAAATCTACGACAATGGAGGCGTTCTTCCCGCGGATTTCCTTCACGGTGTAGCTCGGTTTCTGCGTCTCCGTCACCTTCAGGTCACCCCAGGTAATCTGCTTGAAGCTGCTGTGAATGTTGACCTTATGGAAGGATCTGTTGTCCTCCAGTTTGGAATTGGATTCCAGATATTTTACCAAGGCCTTGGCTTCCTCGCGGTGGTAGAGGGTCTCATGAAAGTCACGCACAAACGCAAGCTCTTCCCCGACAAGGCTCTCCTCGTCCCAGATGGCGCGGGTGTGGTACCAAACCTCCTGCCAGCCATCCAGCGTGAGTCCAATGCTTACCACGTATTCCTGATTCTTTTCAATCAGATCCTTCAGGGCAAGCTCTGCCGTGATCTCGCCCTTTTTTTCTTCATATCCCTTAATCTCTAAGTTCTCGATCAGACGTGCTCCGTCGCCGCTTCTCACCTGTGCCGTGATTGCCGTCACGTCCCGCCCGTAGGTTTTCACCTTGAACGAGGTCTTGCGGTTTTCCCCAAGAATGGTGATGCTGTCCCTCTGCCACGCGGGATCCATCGCGGCGGAATAGCCATACAGGGGATTATACTCCACGTTCTCCCAAAGCATCGTAATGACGGGATAGGAAGCGTGCGCCATCTCCATGGTCAGATTGTCTCGGTCTTTATTTAACATGCGGCTTGCCACCACCAGCGTGACCACAAAGGCAAGCAGAAAAGCCGCAAACCTGATCAGAAATTTCTTCATCGTACACTCCTTGAAGTGATTAGCGTTGTTCCTCCGGAAGCAATCGCTCTAAGGTCGGGGAAATCTGCAAGAATTCCTCCATCCCGCGAAGGGAACGCGCCGCGCTGCTCCTGCGCATCTTGGAACGCTTCACGGCCCGGATCAACAGATTCTTTGGCGTGTGCTCCATGTCAATAAATTCCAGTATTTGAACGTCATAGCCTTCCCGCTCCAGGATTTCCGCGCGCACCGCGTCGGTGAGAAGCGCTGCCATGCGTTCCTTGATGATGCCATATTTCAGTGCCGGCCTGAGCACGTCATTCTTGATCTGACGGTTCAGCTCATGCTGGCAGCAGGGAACGGCCATGATAACCTTCGCTCCCCATTTTACTGCCTTCTCCAGGGCATAATCCGTCGCCAGGTCGCAGGCATGGAGGGAAATCACCACGTCGGCCTTCTCTCCCTTGTAGGCGCTGATGTCACCCTGCTCAAAATGCAGTCCGTCATATCCAAGTTCCCGCGCAAGCGCGTTACAATTGCGGATCACGTCCTCCTTTAAGTCGAGGCCCGTCACCGCAAGATCCCGCCCTTGCTTTACGTGCAGGAAATAATACGCCGCAAACGTCAGATACGACTTTCCGCATCCAAAATCCACGACGTGGATGGTTCCTTCCTTCGGAAGCTCCTCCAGCACGTCCTCAATAAACTCCAGATAACGATTGATCTGGCGGAACTTGTCATAACGGTTCTTTGTGATCCGCCCGTCAGGCGTCTGCACCCCAAGACGCACCAGAAAATCGATCGGTTCGCCCTCTGGAAGCAAATAGGTTTTCACGCGGTTATGATCCAGCGTTTTGGCGTTTCCGACCGTTTCTACGTTGCTGCCTTGACCTTTCTTTGCATTATCCGGCGCCTCCGCGGCACCGGCGTGCCTGCGGGCCTTTACCGTCATCTTTCCCTTCTTGCTCACAAGGACGGTGGCGTCGATGGTTCCTCCGCTGATCTCCCCTTGACGGTAAAGCTCCTGCATCTCCTTCAGAATCCTCTCCGCCATTTCCTCACGCGAAAAATTCTCGTGAAATACCTTGGTTCCCTGATAGCGGGTCTCCTGAAATTTGAGCTCTCCGCCGATAAGCACGGGACGGATCCTCGACTTTGTGGAAACGGACGCATCCCTAGTGTTGCTCAGTATGATCCGATCCAGTTTTTCATCCAATGCCGTTTCCAAAACCTTTTGTAATTCTTCCATTCGCATCCTGCTTTCTTTTTTGCCTCCGGCGGTAAACCTCATTGCGCACAAGGACCTGTGCAAGTCCGAGCAAGTATTCTTCTTTCAGCGGATCGCTGATTTCCTTTGCTCCTCCAATGGTCTGGGAGGTCGCATCCTCCCGGCCGCGCGTTCCTTCTTCCTTCATGCCTTCCAGAATGCGCGCCACCGCCTCTCCCAGATTCTGAAGGCTCACGCGGTCCGGATACTCATCATAGATCATGCTTCCCTCATAATCCATCCGGTCCAAGACTTCTTCCACCCTTCGCTGCCATTTTGTCAGCAGCGCCGGATAGGTTTTCCTCAAGTACTCAAAATCCTGCCAGGCGTAATCTCCGTCCTGGGGTTCTTGTTTCTTCAGACAAGGATATTCCGGATACGCCATGAAAAAGGGCATGGGTGTTTCCGTGGGAAGAATATATTTTATTTGGGGCTGAAAGTCCATACGCAGTGCCTCATAAGTTACTTTATCAATAACATATGACCACTGCGTATCCTTGGTGTCTCATTTATTCATCTTCTGCTGAATGACGATCAAACTACTACTTTAGTGCTTCTATGCGGGCAATGGATCGCTGCAATGCCGTCTCCGCCCTAGCCAGATCCGTCTGGGTGTCCCGGTTCTCCAAGCGTTCCCGCGCTCTCTGCAGGGCCGCTTCCGCACGATCCTTATCGATTTCGTCCGGCCACTCGATGATCTCCGCGAGGATCGTGATCCTGTCGGGAAGAATCTCCGCAAAACCTGCATGCAGGGCCGCCGTCTTGACGCCATCTTCTTCCGTAATCGTAAGAATGCCGGGCGCCACAATGACCGTCATGGGAATGTGACCCGGGAGCACGCCGATCTGACCTTCCGTCGTATTAAATTCCACCATGTCCACCGGCCCCTCGTAGAACACCCTCTCAGGCGTTACGATCCGAAGCTGATATTCCTTACTTTCATCACTCATACTTCTTGAGTCTCCTTATGTCACAACGCCATCAAAACATACTGGCCGTATCCCATTCTCGCCTCTGGTCCTGCGATCACGTTACTTCGCCTTTACTTTGGCGAGCACTTCATCGATGGTACCCACGTTCAGGAAATAACTCTCGGGAATGTCGTCATGCTTGCCTTCCAGAATCTCGCGGAAGCCGCGGATCGTCTCGGCGATGGGTACGTACTTACCGTCGAGTCCCGTGAACTGCGTTGCCACGAAGAAAGGCTGGGACAGGAATCTCTGAACCTTACGGGCACGGGATACCACCAGTCTGTCTGCCTCGGAAAGCTCATCCATGCCGAGGATGGCAATGATGTCCTGAAGCTCTTTGTATCTCTGCAGGATCTCCTGCACGCCGCGGGCCGTCCTGTAATGCTCCTCGCCGAGGATTCTGGGATCCAGGATGCGGGAAGTGGACTCCAACGGGTCAACTGCGGGGTAGATGCCCAGCTCCACGATGGAACGGGAAAGCACCGTCGTAGCGTCCAAGTGTGCAAACGTCGTTGCAGGTGCAGGGTCCGTCAAGTCATCCGCAGGCACGTAAACTGCCTGTACGGAGGTAATGGAACCGTTCTTCGTGGAAGTGATGCGCTCCTGAAGCGCACCCATCTCCGTCTGTAACGTAGGCTGATAACCTACGGCTGAAGGCATGCGGCCCAGAAGTGCGGACACCTCGGAACCTGCCTGCGTGAAACGGAAGATGTTATCGATGAAAAGCAATACGTCCTTACCACCCTTGTCACGGAAATACTCCGCCATGGTAAGACCCGTAAGACCTACTCTCATTCTGGCTCCGGGCGGCTCATTCATCTGACCGAACACCATGGTGGTCTTCTCGATAACCCCTGACTCACTCATTTCATGATAAAGGTCATTGCCCTCACGGGTACGCTCACCTACGCCGGTGAATACGGAATATCCGCCGTGCTCCGTCGCAATGTTGCGGATCAGCTCCTGTATCAATACCGTCTTACCTACGCCTGCACCGCCGAACAGACCGATCTTACCACCCTTCTGATAAGGGCACAGCAGGTCAACGACCTTGATGCCGGTCTCAAGCAGCTCCGTCTCCGTGGACTGCTCTTCAAAAGTAGGCGCGGGTCTGTGGATCGGCTCATACGTTACGCCCGTGGGTGCGGGCTTATTGTCGATGGGCTGACCAAGCACGTTAAAGATTCTTCCCAAGGTGTTCTCACCGACGGGAACGGAAATGGGCGCTCCGGTGGCGATGGCCTCCATGCCTCTCATCAGTCCGTCCGTGGGACCCATGGCGATGCAGCGCACGGTGTCGTCGCCCAAATGCTGGGATACCTCAACCGTCAGCTCTCCGCCGTCCTTCGTGGGAATGCGGACTGCGTCATTGATCTCAGGGAGATTTCCGTCATCGAACCGGATGTCCAGTACGGCGCCGATGACCTGCGTGATCTTGCCCTTACTTACTCCTGCCATTTCTTTACCTCTTTCCATAAATATTCTGGTAATGCCATGCATTGCTCTGTTTACTGGATCGCGTTTGCACCTGCGATGATCTCCGTCAGTTCCTGCGTGATGGATCCCTGACGTGCTCTGTTGTAGAGAAGCTCCAAATCATCGATCAGTTCTGCCGCATTGTTCGTCGCATTGTCCATGGCCTGCATTCTTGCACCGTTCTCGCTGGCCAGTGCCTCCACGAGACCGCCGTAGATCAGGCTCGCCACGTACTTCGGAATGATCAGGTCCAATGCCTCCTCGTCGCCTGGCTCAAAGTTCATGGGAGCACCACCTTCAATGACCTGGTCTGGTTTTCCGTCTCCATCCAAATCCACTGCCTCAGGTCTGTCTACGGGAAGGAGTTTGATCAGCATCGGAATATGGCTTACGGTATTCTTAAATGCCGTGTATGCCAGCCAGATCTCATTGATCTCCCCAGCCTCGTACGCCTGCAAAAGCCGCTCCGTCAGGAACATGGCATCTGCATAGGCAGGCGCCTCCATGACCTCCGGCAGTTCTTCCTTGATCTCATAGCCAGCCCTGGAAAGGATCTCTCGACCCTTATTGCCGATGGCGTAGATCAGAAGCTCCTCTTTCTTCCATGTTTCGTGGCGCGTGATGAGCTTCGCTACGTTGTTATTGTATCCACCGGCCAGTCCGCGGTTGGAAGAGATCAGGATCACGGCCTTTTTCCCTGCCGTTCCCGAATTTAAGTACTTGTGCTCAACTGCCCCAACCCTTTTCAGGATGCTGTTCATGGTATCATACATGCAATTAAAATAGGATTTTGTTCGTTCCGCACCGGCTCTTGCTCTCTGCAGCTTTACCGTAGACACCAGCTTCATCGCTTTCGTGATCTGCTGCGTGCTCTGGATGCTGCTCCGCCGGCGCTTAATGTCCCTCATCGAAGCCATACCGCTTCTCCTCCATAACTTCATCACTTGAGGTTAATGCCCTCGAACGTATGCCTAGGCTACTACCTAAACTACGCAATCCACTACCTCGAGGGGATGCCTGGGATAGTCGTTTCCAGACATGTGTCCCAAGCTCAGCCCCGAGTCCTTTATTCCGTCGGCTCAGCCAGGAAAACTTTCTTGAATTCTTCGATGGCCTTGCGAAGTTCTGCTTCCGTCTTCTCGGAGATCACCTTTTCCGACGCAATGTTGTCAGGGATCGTGTGATACTTGGTGTCGAGGAACTCAAAGAATTCCTTCTCAAATCTTGTGACCTCTGCCACGGGAACGTCCAGAAGGTACTTGTTCGTCACCGCGAAAATGATGATAACCTGATACTCTACGGGCATGGGCTGGAACTGAGGCTGCTTGAGCACTTCCTTGATGCGTTCGCCCTGTGCCAGCTTCTCCTTCGTGTCGTCGTCCAACTCGGAACCGAACTGTGCAAAGGATGCCAATTCTCTGTACTGTGCAAGCTCCACGCGGATGGGAGCCGCAATCTTCTTCATTGCCTTGATCTGTGCCGCACCGCCCACGCGGGATACGGAAAGACCTGCGTTAACTGCCGGTCTGAAACCAGAGTTAAACATCTCGGTTTCAAGATAAATCTGACCGTCCGTGATGGAGATTACGTTGGTCGGAATGTACGCGGACACGTCGCCTGCCTGAGTCTCAATGATGGGAAGTGCGGTAAGGGAACCTCCGCCGTATTCCTCGCTCATTCTGGCAGCACGCTCCAAAAGTCTGGAGTGCAGATAGAATACGTCTCCGGGATATGCCTCACGTCCGGGTGGACGATGAAGAAGCAAGGAGAGCGTACGGTATGCGGCAGCATGCTTACTCAAGTCGTCATACACCACCAGAACGTCCTCGCCATTCTCCATCCACTCCTCGCCGATGGCGCATCCGGAGTAAGGAGCGATATATTGCAGGGGAGCAAGGTCACTCGCAGTGGAAACGACAACGGTCGTATATGCCAGCGCACCAAACTCCTCCAGGGTTTTCACAATGTTGGCAACGGTGGAAGCCTTCTGGCCAATGGCCACGTAGATACACTTCACGCCCTGTCCCTTTTGGTTGATAATGGTATCGATCGCGATTGCGGTCTTACCGGTCTGACGGTCGCCAATGATGAGCTCACGCTGTCCTCTTCCGATGGGCACCATGGAGTCAATGGCCTTAATGCCGGTCTGCAGCGGGGTATCCACGCTCTTACGGGTGATAACGCCGCTTGCCACGCGCTCGATCTTGCGGTATTTCGTCGTCTGAATGGGTCCTTTTCCGTCGATGGGCTGGCCCAGGGAATTCACCACGCGG
This sequence comes from Acetatifactor sp., assembly GCA_024693365.1. GTDB lineage: Bacteria > Bacillota > Clostridia > Lachnospirales > Lachnospiraceae > Acetatifactor. The sequence continues at coordinate 19,624 of JAILLF010000019.1, forward strand.
CCCATCATGGCGTCGCCAACGGGAACCTCTACCACGCGGCCGGTCGTCTTTACGACGTCGCCTTCGCCCAGGTCCTTCGTGCTACCAAGAAGAACAACGCCGACGTTGTCCTCCTCAAGGTTCAGCACCATGCCGTAAACGCCGCCGGGGAATTCCAGCAGCTCTCCCTGCATGGCGTTCTCAAGACCATGTACGCGGGCAATGCCATCCGCCACCTGGATAACGGTGCCTACGTCAGACACTTCCAATTGGGACGAATATCTTTGAATCTGCTCCTTGATCACGGAGCTAATCTCTTCCGGTCTCAAATTCATGAATCTCACGCCTTTCCATCAGCCAGGCCGTTAGCCAAGCTGAATCTGTAATAATTGCCTCGTCAAATCATCTAATTTGCGCTTTACGCTACTGTCCACGACCCGGTCGCCGATGCGGATCCTTGCACCGCCGATCAGTCGGGGATCCACGTCGTAGTGCATCTCAAGTCGTTCATAAGGGGCAGTCTCCAAAATTCTCTTTTGAATCTGTTCCTTCTGCGCGTCACTTAAATCAATCGCCGTCGTCACGTACGTCACGCCGATCTTCTTCCATTCCTTCACCTTGCCGGACACGTATTCCACGACGTCGTAAAGATCCTTATAACGGTCCTTCTCCACGATCAGGCGGAGAAATTCGTAAACCTCCGGTGAAGTGCGGTTCTGAAACACCTTTTGCACGACGGAAAGCTTTTCCGTCTTTGCAATTCCGGGATGCATCATCAGATCGTCAAACTTCGGGTTGGCATCCAGAACGCTTGTAAGCTCCCGCAGTTCGGAAAAAAATTCCTCACCGGCTCCCTCGCGCTCCTTCTCCTTATCCATGGCGATCTGCCAAAGCGCTTCTCCATAGGTTTTGGATACTAGCTTAGCCATGTGTTCTCACCCATTTCCTTTAACGTCTCGTCAAGCAACTGATCCTGCACCTTCTCGTCAATGTTGGCGGAAACTACCTTTCCAGCCATTGCGGACGCCACGGTAATGATCTCTTTCTTTACGTCATCAGACATCTTCTGCTTCTCAAGCAGTGCTTCCACGCGGGCTCTGTCCATGATCCTGGCAGCCTCTTCCTTCGCTTCCGCAATGATCGTAGCCTGATTGGCAAGGCCTTTGCTTCGGGCCTCGCTCAAGATCACTTCCGCTTCCTTGTCGATGACCTTCAGCTTTCCTTCGTATTCCTCGCGAAGGCTTCTTGCCTCGTCCATGTTGGTCTTGGCATCCTCTAGCTCCGCGCGGATCTTTTCCTTACGGTCATTCAGCATCTTGCGAGCCGGGTTGAACAGGAAGTAACTCATGACGGCGAAGAGGGCAAAGACGGCGATCAGTGTCAGAGTGGAATCTGCCAAGAGCTGCCAGTCAATGCCGAACATTCTTTCATAGGTCTCTCCTGCAGTTAATAGAATCATTGTTCAGGCTCCTTTCTAGTTGAGGCCCCAAAGCAACGGCTTTACAAAGAGCAAAAGGATTGCAACCAAAAGTCCGTACAGACCGGTGGTCTCTGCTACGGCCTGACCAAGAAGCATGGTAGAAGTAATGGATGACTTTGCGCCGGGATTACGTCCAACGGCTGATGCAGCATGACCTGCCGCGATACCCTGGCCGACACCAGGTCCGATACCTGCGATAACCGCAAGTCCTGCACCGATTGCAGAGCATCCCAAGATAAACTCTCTGTTAAATTCCATTTTGTTTTCCTCCTAAAAAAATTATTATATGTTAGGGCGGGTCCCAAGTTCAAAATCTCGTCCGTGCAAGCACGGCTCGATTTTTGACCTTTTGACCCTGGCATCGCAATTTATTCTTCCTCGCCGATGGCGTTGGAGACGTAGGTCATGGTCAGCATACAGAACACGTAGGTCTGTATCGCGCCGGAGAACAAGTCAAAGTAAACGTGAAGCGCGGCGGGCCATATGGCGGCAACCCACTTCAGAAGACCGTAAACCAGCGTCATCATGATTGTGCCGGACAGGATGTTCGCAAAAAGACGGAGCGACAAAGAAATCGGCACTGCCAGCTCACTGATCACATTGATGGGGAACCAGATCGGAAGCCAGGGCGGCAGGGGCGAACACATGTCAGCCCAGATCTCCTTCGGCTTATGGTACTTGAACTGGTTAAACCTGACAAGGGTGAACGTGATCACGCCCAGCGGGAAGGTCACGCCATAATCCGCCGTCGGCGGACGCAGTCCCAAAAGTCCGGAGATATTGCTAAACAGGATGAAAATAAAGATCGTCCCGATATAGTTTCTGTACTTTACCGCATTTCTTCCCATGGTGCCTTCCACCATGCCGTCCAGCTTCTCAACGATCAGCTCAACGACGTTCTGAAAATTGCCTGGCACCTCGGCACCCTTTTTGATTGCCTGCCCCGCAATAATGGAAAATGCGATCAGGATCAGCATGACAAACAGGAGACTCACGTGCGTCGTCGTGATCCACACCTCATGTCCAAAATAGGAATACTTAAAGAGTCCGTGAACCATAACGTCGACGTTACTGCCTGCCGTCAACAGGATATGTTGCATTTCATTATCACCTCCCTTGCGTCATCTTCCATTTCATTACTCAGATTCCGTCCGTTCTTCGGAGTTTTCTGCCTGCGAAGGTTCCGAAGGCTCTGGCTCCGGCTCGGGATCCGTCTCATGGAAGATTGCATTACAAAGTTTATGCGTCAATGGCTGAAGATACGCCGTGGCTTTCAGACTCATGTAGCCCAAAAACGTCAAAAGCGGACTCAGCCATTTTGTCAATGCTACTAAAATCAAAACCAGAATGGCCGTCACGTAGCGGAAAAGATAGCCCTGATAGATGGCCTTCTGGGCACTTTTTTCATCGAGGTCCAGGGCTCTGTCCAGGGTGACGAACATGTGCCGCACCGCAGCAAATGCCAGAGCGCATCCCAAGAACAGGCTGGCAGCCCGCGCAAGCCGGTCTCCAGGCCACGGAAGCGATCCCAGTTGAAATAAAATGCCAATGCCGAGGATTCCCAGCTGCATCTCGAGAACCGTTCTATTATTTGCCTTTAGTCTCTCCAGAATGCTCATGCTCCGCAAAAATCCTCTTCGCCATGCGCCAGACGTTCTGTCCGCCCGCAATGGCACCCACAAAAAACAAGACGATCGTAATCCATCCCGTCTCAAATTTCTGATCCAAAAAAATACCAAGCGCCGTCATAAGACCAATGGGGACCAGCATGTTGATCCCGAACTGCGTGATCATCGTCAGCGACCGCCAAACACTCTTGTCATAGGGCTTGTCATGCTTCATTACGGCCTCCCGCCACCAGGCATTTCTTCTGCCGAAAACAACTCGGCAGACGTGAAAGACAAAAAACACCAAATAGCATTATACGTGAATTTCCTCAAAATGTCTAGGAAAACAATCTAAAAAAATAGAAAAATTATCATTATTTGGATTACCCGATTGACGGAGGGAAAACTGCGACGTAAACTAAAAAAAAGAAATGCCCGAAAACGGAAAGAACAAATGAGAAATCTGCGGAAACGCGGGACTGGAGGCATGCATGAATTCTGAAAACACCTTAAAGCTTTACCGGAAACGGATCATCCCGGAAGAATGTTTGTTGCTCAAGGACGATAAGATCGTCCGCTGCGACGACGAGGTCATCGTCACCACCTGGAACACCATCAATCCGAAGACGGAATTTTCTCACGGCGTTTCCTGTTATTACCTAAAGCAGGGCATCAAAGTCAGCAAATTCTACCGCCATGACGGCTCGCTTCTGTATTGGTATTGTGACATCGTTGATTATGAATTCAACGAGGCCGAAAACTCCCTGACGGTCACGGATCTTCTGGCAGACGTCGTTATCTTCCCCGACGGTCACATGAAGGTCGTTGATCTGGATGAGATGGCGGACGCTCTTGACAGCGGATCCATCACTCCCGAACTATTGTCAAAAGCCCTGCGCAGGCTCCATGACCTTCTCACCCTGATCTATCGTGACAAATTTGAACGCCTGCAAACTCCGCTGGAACAACTGGGATTATAAAATAAAATAGAAAAGGAAAAGGCGGCTCTCGCGAGTCGCCTTAAGTGTTTCAACGTACAAAAATTCTGGGAAAAGCAATGACAACAAAAATAATGGCAAAGGCGATCATCTCTCCAAAACCCGTTTCCCAAAAGTAGTCATAGTTCGTACAGCTTTCCCTGGGGTCGTTAGGATTATACCTGATCTTTACGCTGTTGTTGAAATGCATGACGTATATCCCGCCGCGACCGGAATACCTTTGACCGTTCAAGTTATATTCATAGTCGCATCTGGGAGTTGTGTCATTATCATTCGCGGGGTCTCTGGCGACAATCCTGCCAACCACCATTTGGGTACATTTCAAATACCTTTTCCGGCGTTTCCCTTTGGTGGCAACTATGATCAAAGACACCATCACAAACACGACTGCAGTCGCTATAATCACAAAATCATAAGCTCCCATATTCTTCCCCCCATTACCCAATTGCTTGTTAAACGCTTAGTAGAACACGTGGCCTCCGATGTTAATGCCGGTCAGTCCCGGAATCGGCGTTCTAAAGAACACGCAGGCACCCACGTTCGTCACGCCCAGCATTGCCTCGTCCGCCGCCTGATAACATGCAGCATTCGCCTTGTCTGACGCAAGCGCCAACGCATATCGTCCGCTCGCCACGGGCGAAAACTGGCTCTTCTGATAGATTACGCCCTTTACGGTATCAGGAAATCTTCCGCTGAGCACGCGATTAATCACGACCGCTCCAACTGCAAGCTTTCCTTCGTAGGGCTCGCCGCCGGCTTCACAGTAGATAATGTTTGCCAGAAGCTTTCTGTCGCCTTCCTCAAACGTAACTTCTGAAATGGAACGCCATTTTCCCTGTGCCGCCTCGCGGGACAATCGAAGTTCTTCCTCGAGCTTTTTCTTTAAGACCTTCAGATCTTCCTCGCTCTTCTTTAATTCCGCTTCATATTCCAGAGCCTTCTTCTCGGCGTCACTGATCTGATCCGAAGTAGCTTCGATCTTTGCCACAATCCCGTTAAGAATTTCCGCCATCCTGGCCTTTTCAGTCTCAGCTTCCGCCAAAAGGCCGTCCAATTCTATCTTTTGTTGCTCCAGCGTCGCCTGGAGATACTCTATGTTCGCGTGCGCGTCCTCAAACTCCGCCAACCTGTCCTTGTCATAGGTCTCAACGCGTTCAAACCATGTCGCCAGATTCAGCAGATCCCCCATGTCCTTTGCCTGCAACAGAGAGGACACGTAATCCGAGTTTTTTCGCTCATACATCTTACGGACGCGGATCTCCATGTCATTTTTCTGCTTTTCTTCCCTCTCGATACATTCCGCAAGATCCTCTTGATTTTGCTCGATCTGATCATTCTTCACGCGAATCTGTTCTTCTATGTCAGCCAGGTGATTGCAGGCTTCGATCATCTCATCGTTCGCCTCTGCCAGATCATCCTGCAGGTTCCTCTTGGCTCCCTTCAGATTCTTGAGGTCACCCTTTTTATTATTCAGCTTATCTTGGATGTCCTTCGTTTCTTTTTCCTTATCCTTGATCTGCTCGCGGGTTGATTTCTCCGCCCAAACTTTCAGCACGCCAAAGGAAGGGGGCAACACCCCCATAAGTAGCGCGATCATTATAATCACAATAACTGCTTTTCCCTTTTTCATGCTTTCTTACTCTCCAAATCTCATAACCTTCTTACAATTCAATGTGTACCTGTCGTCCCGTGCGGCTGTAAGGAATGCAGGTCACGCCAGCCGACTCAAACATCTTTTTTGCCGCCTTGTTAGAAGTCGTTCCGTTATACTTATCACAGTCATAAACCACCGTCTTGATCCCCGCCTGAATGATGGCCTTCGCGCATTCATTACAAGGAAACAGACTTACGTAAAGCTTGGTTCCGTCCAGTGAACCTCCCCTATAATTCAAAATCGCGTTTAATTCCGCATGCGTCACGAACGGATACTTCGTCTCCAGTTCCTCACCTTCCCTCGCCCACGGAAACACCTCATCCGAACAACCACAGGGAAATCCATTATATCCCATAGACAAAATCTTATTCCGGTCACTAACAATGCAGGCCCCAACCTGCGTGTTGGGATCCTTCGAACGCAGCCCCGACAAATGCGCCACGCCCATAAAATACTCATCCCAGCTAATATAATCCTTCCTCTTCTCTGACACCTAAATCCCCCCAATCATTTACCACTAAAAATACTGCTGCCTTCCGACTTTCTCTGCCCCGCTGCGTCCGATTCCTTCCGTTCTCCTCAGTCCCGCCGCATCCACTGCCTTACATTCACCTCTGCCCCGCCGCGTCCAATCCCTTCCGTTCTCCTATGCCCCGCCGCGTCCGATCCCTTCCATTCTCCTCTACCCCGCCGCGTCCAATCCCTTCCGTTCTCCTATGCCCCGCCGCGTCCGATCCCTTCCGTTCTCCTCTGCCCCGCCGCGTCCGCTGCTGTTTTTTCTTCGGGAACAATTAGCCGGCAGCACTTAGCGAATCGGTTGGCTTCACGGCCAATTTCCCGGCATGTCTGAGGAGCTTCAGCTCCGAGTTTGCCGGGAAATCGGCCACGCCGTGAAGACGATCGATGAGCTTAGTGCAGTCCGAGCCGTTCCCGAAGAAAAAACGGCAGCGGTCGCGGCGGAATCGACGGCGGTCGCGGCGGTGGTCACACTATTTGGTGCCGAAGATACGGTCGCCGGCATCCCCCAGACCGGGAACGATATAACCGTGATCGTTCAGCTTCTCGTCCAATGCACCGACGTAAAGATCCACGTCCGGATGCGCCTCCTGCATTTTCTTGATGCCTTCGGGTGCCGCGATGATGCACATAAAGTGAATGCTCTTACAACCCTTATCCTTCAACATCTGAATGGCAGCAACGGAAGATCCGCCGGTTGCCAACATGGGATCTACGACGAAAACCTCTCTCTCCGCGCAGTCCGCAGGCAACTTACAATAATATTCCACGGGCGCAAGAGTCGAAGGATCCCTGTACAGTCCGATGTGACCAACCTTTGCGGCAGGAATCAGGTTTAACATGCCGTCCACCATGCCAAGTCCCGCGCGAAGAATGGGAATGATCGCCATCTTCTTGCCCTTCAGTTCCTTTACGGTCGTCTTGCAGATAGGCGTCTCGATCTCTACCTCATCCAGCTTTAAATCACGCGTTGCCTCATAACAGATCAACATGGCAATCTCACTGATTGTCTGCCGGAAATCCTTGGTACCCGTATCCAATCTCCTGATAAAACCAATCTTATGCTGGATCAGCGGATGATCCATGATCACTACCTTACCCATAATTCCAAACCTCCTTCCAATACACTTTATTCTTCAATCTGCGCGATCTTGCGGATTCTTCTTGCATGCTTTTCCTCGCCGGAAAAGGGCGTGTCCAAAAACGTGTCCACGATGTCCATTGCAAGGTTTGGACCAAGCATGCCGCCTCCCAAGGCCAGCATGTTTGCATCGTTGTGTAGTCTCGTCATCTTTGCGGACAGGGTGTCACTGCAAAGCGCGCAGCGGATTCCCTTCACCTTATTTGCGGCAATGCTGATGCCGATGCCCGTGGTGCATACCACGATGCCCCGCTCGCATTCCCCCGACGCCACGGCCCTCGCCGCAGCCACTCCAAAATCCGGATAATCCACGCTGGATTTGTCAAAACACCCAAAGTCCTTTACCTCAAATCCCCTCTCCTGAAGGTGCTTTTGGATCAGCTCCTTCAGTTCAAAACCGCCGTGATCACTTCCGATCGCTATCATAGCTTTTGCCTCCCGTTTACGTTGTATGTTGACTTAAAACGTCCCTTGCATCAAAGCAAGTCGCATTACGTCCTTTTGTTTGTGCGTCCACGTTACCGCCGCATTATCTGCCTCATCCGGAGCTCACGCGCATCGTCTGCCCCGTCAAAATCTCCCGCCGTCTGCTAGACGTGTATGACCTGATGTCCGGCTGCCTTCAGCAGGCGGTTCATGATGGCCTGTCCAAGACCGCCCCGGGCTCTTGACTCATCCCCAAAGCTCTCCGAGTACATCTCTTCCACGTTCTCGTCATCGAACTCTCTAAGGATTCCGTACAGCCTGCGCGCAATCACCTCTTCATCCCGGCGATCGCCGATGGTCTTTACGACGTCACCTTCATATTCCGCCGCCGTGTCGGATGCCGCGATGACTCCCGATCTGACGCCATTTTCCCTGGCTTTGCGAAGCTTTTCATTGACGTAGGCGACCACGTTCTCTTTTTCGCCCTGTACGATCACCAGGTTCCCCTTCGGCGCGTAATGCCGGTATTTCATGCCCGGAGCCCTTGGTGCTTGTCCTCCGGCAACGGAAAAGAGCGTTGCGTCGTTCTCCACCTTGCCAAGAACTTCCGAAAGCATCTCTCCCGTGATAAAGCCTGGGCGCAGGATCTGCGGCGGCTCCACCGTCAGGTCAATGATGGTGGACTCCAAACCGATCCCCACCTCTCCGCCGTCCAGGATCATTTCAATCCGTCCGTTCATGTCTTCCATCACGTACTTTGCCGAAGTGGGACTGGGACGCCCCGAAAGATTTGCACTGGGCGCCGCCACAAACCCGCCGGCGAACTCGATCATTTTTCTCGCACCGGGATGGGACGGCAGGCGTACTGCCACGGTGTCAAGACCGCCCGTGGTCTCCTTCGGCACCAGATCGCTCTTCGGCAGGATCATGGTCAGAGGGCCTGGCCAAAAGGCTTCCGCAAGGCGGATCGCACTCTCCGGGACCTCCCGTGCCACGAGATACAGGTCCTCCGTCCGCCACAGGTGTACGATCAAAGGATTGTCGGATGGTCTGCCCTTTGCGGCATAAATCTTCCTCGAAGAATCCGGATTCAAGGCATCTCCACCCAACCCGTACACAGTCTCCGTGGGAAAAGCCACCAGCCCGCCGGCCTTCAAAATTTTCCCGGCTTCCCGCAACGCTTCCTCATCCGTATTCCCTTCACCTAATCTGACGATTTTTGTATCCATATGGTTCTTTTACGCCTTCTTCACGCAATCTCAAATTTTCGCAACATATAGTATAACACGTATTTTTAAAATATGCTACTTATTTTCCTGAAGGTAATCCATCACTCCGAGATACAGAGCCCATGCAAGGTCATCCTGATACTCCGGCGTATTTAGTTTTTCTGCTTCCTCCCAGTTGGAGAGGAACCCGCATTCCGCGATCACCACGGGGACGGATGTTTTCTTTAAGAGAAAATAACTGTCATTCTCCTTAATCTGTCTTTTGTTGTCGGGATCCACTTCCCGGACCAGTCTGTTCTGGAGTGCCTGCGCCAGTTTTTTTCCGGCAATGCTGGTAGGATAATAAAACGTCTGCGCCCCGCGGATGGACTCTTCCGGGTAACTGTTTTGGTGAATGCTGATCACCGCCGCGGGATCCACTTCCTCCATGATCTCGCTCCTGCGCTTTAAGTCCCGCACCTTTGCATGCTCCTCGCCGTCCTCGCTCAGCGCTTCGTCACGTTCCCTGGTAAGCGTGACCTTAACGCCCGCCGCCTCCAAGTTGTCCCGGAGCTTCTTTGCGATCACAAGGTTCACGTCTTTTTCCGGCAACTGGTTAATGCCAATCTTTCCAGGATCATATCCGCCGTGCCCCGGGTCGATCACGACGCGCGGCGACTCCGTCCAGCCTTCCAACAGCTTTCCTTCCTTCGCTATTCTCCGACTTGCCAGTTCCTCCTCCGGCACCGCCTCCTGCCCCTCTTCCTCCGTAACGCCCCCAGGTATTTCGTTTCCCTGCCGTCCTTTGCTTCCGGTGTTGTTTCTGTTTCCGGCCATGACGATTGCCACCATTGCCGCGATCAACGAGACGACGACTATTTTACGCAATGTTTTTTTCATGCTTTACTCCAGCAACCTTTTCAGCATCATTCTATGTCAAAATGCTTATCCAAAAGAAGCAATTACCTATATAATTCTTAAGTTTTCTGAATGATTATTGCATCTTGCCTTGATTTGTCGTATAATTCAAAGTAAGTTTTTATGCTCTAATACGATACAACATACATTAAAGGAGGATTTCAAAGAATGAAAGCACTCAAGAAGCTTCTTGTAACGGTTGCCGCCATTGCCGGAATGGCTTTCCTGCCTGGATTTACCATGACCGCAAAGGCCGCACCAACGACGTACACCGTGAAATACGTACCTGCTTACTCCGAATGGCGCGCCCAGCCCTTGTCCACTTGGGATGAAGGTGCAGGCCACGGCGACGTTGAATATCTAAAAGTTAACGTAAAGGACGGGGACGTGGTTGTCGTACAGGGCAGCGCCGGCGATCCAGCATTAAATTTACAGTTTTCCGCCAGCCTCTCCAACTTTACCGTTGTTTCCGCAACCAACTACGTTACGATCGAAAGCGGTGAGATCACGGACGCCTATGTTTTAAAGGGAAGCGTTGTTGACGTTAAGAGCAAGTGCAAAAACGTTTACGTTTACGACAACAGTGTTTGCAACGTTCGCCAGAATGCCGACCTGATCCAGCTCGTAAAGGTCAGCAGCATGGAAATGAACGTGCTTGCAAACGGCACCGTTGCACGTTGCCAGTTCGTTGATAACGGTAACGTAACCAAAGATCTTTACTCCTTTGGGAAAGATACGTTCCGCGTTGAGAAGGGTGAATTAAAAACTGCGGCTGCCAATTATTCCACCACCGGCACGGCAACTACCTCCTCCGGAAAGGCGCAAACGACAAATGGCGCAGCCGTTTCCCCGAAAACCGGTGAAAGCAGTCACGCCATCTGGTTATTTGTAATCGCCGTTATCTGTCTTGCAGGTGCTTTCGCATCCAAAAAGAAATTCGCTTAAATCTCTTACATTTGCTTAAACGCGCTGAGCAGCATCCATATCTCCCGCGTGCCGTAACCAAGTCTCCAAGCGGCCACGCCCCCAAGCTCCTTGGCGCTCATGACGTTTAACTTAACACTTAAGGAATCCAGGTCCTCCAGCCAAACCTTATAGGTTTTCCCGTTGGAGGACCATTCCATGTAATTCTGACAGGTCGTCTCATCCCAAACGGGCTCTACGCCCATTCTCTGAATAAAGTCCGGCTCGTTCACGAGCGTCAGATATTCATCCGTTACTTCCGAACCATCGATCTTCCACAGAATCGTATAGAACGGCACTGCATTCACCAGCCTGTCCGCAGGCACGTACTCCATTGTTTTCTCAATGCCGGCCGTGATAAAATCAATGCTTGCCACGCTGCCGGGCTTACCGCTTCCATGCCAGTGCTCGTCATATCCCATGAGGATCACGTAGTCTGCCATTTGTCCCTGTACGTCGAGGCGGTACTGCTTGTTGCCCTCATTCGGCATGTAGTTGTCAACGGAAAGCGTCAACGCATTCTTCTGACATTCAACCGACAACTCGCGGAGAAACTGTCCAAAGTGCTCATGACAATCCGCGCCAAGCTTCTCAAAGTCGAGATTAATACCGTCAACGCCCAGGCTTAGGGACGTTTCCATCATCTGTCCGATCAGCTTCTCGCGGGTGGACGTAGAGGAGAAAATCTCCGTATCGTCAATGTTTTCTCCCGTCTCATTCTCATAATTGAAATCATCCCATGCGGGCCAAACCTTCAGTCCTCTCTGATGTGCCTTCTGCACGTAGGAAGCCTCCCCAAAGTTGCGGAATCCTCCTTCGTTGTCATTCAGGCTAAACCACGTGGGTGAGATCACGTTCATTCCTTCCGCGCCATCCAGCATTTCATCCAACGTGGAATTACCGCCAACGCCGCCGATGGCATGCCACCCAAGGCAAACCTTCTCGTCTAATTTGAGCACCGTATGCTTCGGTGCCACGTAAGAGGTTTTTGACGTCTTCTTTTCAGGCGTGATCATCATGGAACCTGAGAGGCACTTATTCTCCACGTATCCGATGATTCCTTCCTCATTCTTTACCCTGCACCACTTATCCAAGTTCTCCAGAATCATCAGGTCCTCGCCCTGGGCCGCGTCACAGAGGATCGCGCTCTTAATGTCCGCTTCATAACGGATCTTCGTCTCCTTCATCACAACGGATGACTCGTAAGGATCCCAGGCTGTAACAAGCTGCAGGCGATACTCGTTCACCTTATATTCCAATTCCGTCATCAGCCCCAAAAAGGGGAGCGACAGATACAATTCATCTCCCTCCAGGATGCAGGGCTTGCCCTCGATGGTCTTCTTCTCGCCATACTGAAGATATCCGTCCTCATCCGGAACGGCTACAAAACTGCCCAACGCATCCGTGAATAATAGCTTCTTTTCTTTTCTGTCATAATAGAACTGATCGTTCACGTAAATCTTAACGAAATTCAGATTCAAATAGCAAGCGCCGTCCTTCAAAAGAGCCTTGTCCGCCATTTTCTCATTTTGATTAAAGATGGGTAATTTCCCGTCCTCAACCTCAAAATACGCCTTTAAATCCATAATCTCCGTACCATAGGAGTATTTATCCTTCCACCAGATGCCGATGGCACCTCCTGCGATCACTATCATCAGAAGAACTGCAATCAACACCGGGATAATTCGTCTTTTCATGCCCATGCCTTTCCATTTACGCTTTCGTTTTCCCATCTCATGGGAAGGGCGCAAGAGCCCGTAGCCAAAGCTTCGTTTCCTCTTGCGCTCTCAATATAGTGTAACACAAAAACGCTTTCGCGTCATTACAAATTTGAAACGTTTGATGATATTTTTTTAGGCACGGACGACTGTTTTATTTCGACAAGCGATCGTCCCACTTTCATTAAGTCTGATGGATCCGGTCAAAGCGGACCTCCGCAATTTTCCCCTCCTTTCCAGGCACGTAATCTGCCATGTAATCACTTTCCTCCGCCAATGCCAGGATCTGCCCCGGAGTGGCGGGCTTTCCGTCCACGTAAAACTGCACGTCCTCTTCAAACAACAGTTTCGCGTATACGGGAATTACAGATTCTTCTTTCATTCTCCGGACTTGGCGATTCCCAGGCCAAAAGGCATTCGTGACATACTAATTTCCTACAAATCGCCTCTCCTTTCTTATAAAAATTACAAGCGCTTCCGGCAGTGCAACATGATTAATTTGAATTATAATTGTGAAAACTAAAGAAGGCATCCGTGAACGCGGTCATGACAGACTTATAAGACTGAATAGAATTTTTAGTTATAAATAGGCAAAATAATATCATTACCCCATATAGTATTCATGTCAGATCATTCAATGTGAAAAGATGGGCGAACTGCCCGGATCATTTGACGTTCTAAAATACCTTGACGAAAGTTGCCGGCCTCCTCTCCGCACCAGAGTACCGGAGGCGCCTGATAGAATGATTATAACGAAAGCTCTGCAGAATTTCAAGATGGCTTTTTCTTAATTTTTTTAAAACTAAAATTGGCAGTATTGACGAAAATATGGCAAAAGTATAAGATATAAGAAAGGAAGGCGATGCTTATGAAAATAGAAAAGATTAATGAGAACCAGATTCGCTGCACCTTGACCAAAGAAGACCTGGCCAGCCGCCAGCTAAAGCTTAGCGAGCTCGCCTACGGCACGGAGAAGGCAAAGCGCCTCTTCCGGGAAATGATGCAGCAGGCAAATTTTGAATTCGGTTTTGAGGCGGAAGACATTCCCCTGATGATAGAGGCCATTCCCATGAATTCGGAATGCGTCGTACTCCTGATCACGAAGGTGGAGGATCCCGAGGAACTGGACACCCGGTTCGCGCGGTTTTCTCCAAGCGAAGATTCGTATGACGAGGAGAACGAGGAACCCTTTGAGGGCTATTCCGACGACATGATGGATGCCCTTCGTCCCTTCACGGACCCTCAGCAAAAAGACGTGCCCGCGCCTGAGGAAACGGGACGGACCTCTCGCATCTTCCTCTTCCGTACGCTCTCCGAGGTCATGAATGCAGCCGCCCAGGTGGGGAGCACCTGCTCCTGCCCCACGGCATTGTACAAGGATTCCCAAAATGACGGCTACCTTCTCACCGTCAGCAAGGGAGATTCCAATCCCGAAGACTACGCAAGGCTTTGCAACGTACTCTCCGAGTATGGCAAGGTGAGCCGCGGCACGCTGAGTGAAAGCTTCATCAAGGAGCATTACGAAGCCATCATCGCAACGGATGCGCTGAAGAATCTTGCGTTCTAACGACGTAAACGTTTGAAAAACTGAATAGCGCAAAAAAACTCCACAGCGCATCTGGCGTCGCGGAGTTTTCTTTTCGTTTTGCGTTAGGCTTACGCGTTCTCGATGGCAGCCATCAGCTCGTCCACGTCGATGCCGTGAACCAGCGCAGCCTCCTCAAGAGACTCTCCCTGCGCGGAAGGGCATCCAAGGCAATGCATGCCTGCCTCTAATAAAATGGGAGCCACTTCGGGGCTCTTGCGAAGAATCTCGCCAATCGTCATCTCTTTCGTGATACCGCTCATGATTTATTTCTCCTTTCCATAATTTTTCAAAAAGTTTTTAAGTTTGCGTAAGCTATCATAGCATGATTTTCTTATGTTTGCAAGGGTACTATTGTTTGTTCATTTCCGTCTCATAGTAAATATCCTCGAATTTCTTTCCCTTAAACGAGCATCTTACGCTCACAAATTTGTGAGATTCATCAATTGTGATAACCATGGTATCCAGCTTGGAAAATCGCACGCTCAATGCTTCTTCCCTTATGCCCGCCAGGCTTATTGATTCATACTGTCCATTCGCATAATCATTGAATTCGTTCTTGAGCTTTGAGATTCCCTTTGCATTCCTTCCGTTGTTTTTTCCGTAAATCTCAAATCCGTCTTCCGTAAATTCAATGACGTAGACTTCCGACGCATCATATTCCTGCGATTTAGAATATGCAGCCATTGCATCAGTCACCAAAAAACTAATGCCCTGCAAGTCCTTATCTAACCTAGATGATTCGAAAAAATTCCCTTCGGTGTGGAAGCTGGTTATTGCATACCAAATAAAGGCAAGCACGGAAATCAGAATGCCCAAAATCATCAGCACGATTCCCTTTCCTTGTCGCTTCTCGTTTTCCTTTCCCATGTCTAATCCTCCTCCATAAGATTGTAATCATTATATCAAAATCCAAAAGATATGGCAAACGGTAAAGATGCAAGCTCCGCCCCGAGGGAATGCTTCGCAGGCCTCGTCTCCGCATGGCACGGGGAGGATTCAACCCTATTCGCAAAACCCGCGCCTGCGGCGCTCTTCGTTTTGCTCATATCGTTGAAAGTCCTGCTTCGCAGGACTCGTCTCCGCACAAACACAGCCACGCCCGAGCGAGCTCGGCGTGGCTGCGTTTGTGCGTTTCCGCCTCCCCTCGACGAGTCCCATAATGTTCTTTAAAAAGTACACTACGTCACCTTGACGCAAATCCCTATTTTCAATATAATGTTTGTAGAATTAGAAGCGCAAAATTGTCGATAAAATCTGACAATTTTAACCATTCTTAACATTCAAAAAAATTTAAGAGGAGGCATTTCAAAATGAAACCAATTGAAACAGATTTTGTACGTGGCAAGTGGGACAAGGAAGTTAACGTTCGTGACTTCATCCAGAGAAACTATCATCCCTATGACGGAGATGAGTCCTTCCTGGCTGGTCCTACCCAGAACACCAAGGACCTTTGGGCTATGGTGCTTGACCTTCAGAAGAAGGAAAGAGAAGCCGGCGGCGTTCTTGACATGGACACCAAGGTAATCTCCACCATCACTTCCCACGGCCCCGGATATCTTGACAAGAGCAAGGAGACCATCGTAGGTTTCCAGACTGACAAGCCCTTCAAGCGTTCCCTTCAGCCTTACGGCGGTATCCGTATGGCAGAGAAGGCTTGCTCCGACAACGGCTACGAAGTAGATCCTGAGATCTCCGAGTTCTTCTCCGTTCACAGAAAGACTCACAACGCTGGTTGTTTCGATGCTTACAACGCAGAGATGAGAGCTTGCCGTTCTTCCCACATCATTACCGGTCTTCCTGATGCATATGGCCGCGGCCGTATCATTGGCGACTACAGACGTGTTGCTCTGTACGGTATTGACAGACTGATCGAGGACAAGCAGGCACAGAAGGATTCCACCGGCCGTGTAATGACCGATGACGTGATCCGTCTTCGCGAGGAGATCTCCGAGCAGATCACTGCCCTGAAGATGATGAAGGAAATGGCTGCATCCTATGGCTGTGACATCAGTGGTCCTGCAACCAACGTTCAGGAAGCAATTCAGGCTACTTACTTCGGATATCTGTGCGCAGTTAAGGAGCAGAACGGTGCTGCAATGTCCCTTGGACGTACCTCCACCTTCCTTGATGTTTACGCTGAGCGCGACCTGGCTAACGGCACCTTCACCGAGGAGCAGATCCAGGAGTTCGTTGACCACTTCATCATGAAGCTTCGTTGCATCAAGTTTGCTCGTACTCCTGAGTACAATCAGATCTTCGCAGGCGATCCCGTTTGGGTAACCGAGTCCCTCGGCGGCGTTGGCGTTGACGGCAGACACATGGTAACCAAGATGAGCTTCCGTTACCTGAACACCCTGACCAACCTGGGCGCTTCACCCGAGCCCAACCTGACCGTTCTTTGGTCCACCAGACTTCCTGAAGCTTGGAAGAGATACTGCGCGAAGATGTCCATCCAGACCTCTTCCATCCAGTACGAGAACGACGACCTGATGAGAGTAACTCACGGTGATGACTACGGCATCGCTTGCTGCGTATCCTCCATGAGAATCGGTAAGGAAATGCAGTTCTTCGGCGCTCGTGCTAACCTGGCTAAGTGCTTACTGTACGCTCTGAACGGTGGTATCGATGAAGTAACCAAGAAGCAGGTAGGTCCTAAGTATCGTCCTGTAACCGGTGACGTTCTTGAGTATCAGGACGTTTACGACAAGTTCATGGATATGATCGAGTGGCAGGCAGACGTTTACGTTAACACCCTGAACATCATCCACTACATGCATGACAAGTACTGCTATGAGAGAGCAGAGATGGCTCTTCATGACAGAGACGTTCGCAGATATTTCGCA
>JAILLF010000035.1 GCA_024693365.1 Acetatifactor sp.
CGGCGTTCATCGCGCTGTTTATCTTCCTGATCGCGTGGAAGAGAAAGAAGGAGCAGAAGAGATAAGGGCTCCGGAAGAAGTGGCAAAACGCGAAGTTAAGAAATAACAAGCAAGGATCCCCGGGCGGAGGTGACTCACGCCTGGGGATTTTTTTAATGCCTAGAGGAAATTTGTATAAAAGGATTTACGTGCGAAATAAAACGTGTTATGATTAAAAATATAAAATTTCTATAAATTTTATAAACTGTAATTTTATTAATGGAGAGAAAAGCATGAAGAAGGTTATTAAAATTCTAGCGCCGACTTTAACGTTTATCGTGTTCGCGGTAACGATCAATTGGGGATACGTGGGTCTGTTGTCCAAGCAGCTGATTCAGGCGGCGACGGAAGTTGCCAGGGGCGAAGGCACGACGAGCCAGATGCTCTTGGAAGAATTGAGGGATTTCCAGGCGAGAGACGTCTTTAACATGGAGGTCATTCAGAAGCTGCCGTTCATTGATTCGGGAGATGGGACGGTGACCGTGCCTGTCGTTGAGTTGCCCGGGGACGGAGAGGATTACGTCTTGCCGACGATGGAACCGGCTGACGGTGGAAGTAATGAAGGACGAGATTTATATAGAGGCATGACGAAAGAGCCAGTAACAGGAAAACCTAAGCTGGGAGAGAGCGCAAAAACTTTAGGAGCAAGACCTGACATTGATATAATTATTAAGTCTGGCATGGTTAAATCTGGAGAAGGTGGCATGTCCGTAACTCCTATGATAAATGATTTACAACCGTACAGAAGACCCCCTAAATTCGGAGGAACAGATAAAAACATTTCAGTATGGATGATAAATGAAGATGATTTGAGCGACAAATTGATTTACGTACCGGATGAACCGGGAAAAGACGGTTTGGTTCACCATGGCACAATTCAACCAGCATATGAGATGACGTATGATGAATATAAAAAAGCGTTGGAAGAAACGGCAGATTCGTGGAAACTTCAGAAAAAAGATGATAAATAAATGGTTTCAAGAGGAAATATTTCAGGGAATAAAAAAAGAGCGTGTAGACTATCATTGCCTAAAAGAGTGTATGCTCAGATTTAAGGATATGGGCATGGATCAGCAGGAAATGTATGACAATCTGGATGCAATGAGAAGTAAAGTTGACACGGAAGAGCAAGAGGACGCCGTGAAGGATTTGATGGACTTTGTCGTTGGTTATTGTCATCCTTCTTGGCATATATATCCCCAAAAGCAAAATGATTAAAGGTCACTTCATAACAGGGAGATGACGCATGTTTGAAATAAACTATGCAATCGTACAAAACGAATATGATGATTTCACGGGCGAAGATGGCTATTTGCAAATTAAGATAAACAATTATCAATTTGGAGAAATATACCCGGAAGAATTATATGACATTATGCCAACGGTTTCATTATGTGATTGGATGGAGAGATTGATTAGGGTATGTAAGTACCTGGAAACATATGATTACGTTGCCCTCAGCGACGTGGATTCTTATAATGGATGGATTGAGTTTAAGAGAATGGCTCAAAATGTGCTGATAAGCATTGTGAGGGCGGCTAAAAAGAATGGCACGCAGGACATTGAATTGTCGTTGGAGGACCCGGTAGTCAGTGAATGGGCAGACCAAGCGGTTAGTTATTCTGAATTTAAGAAGGAACTCTGCGACAAGGCAGGAGAATACTTGAAATTTCTTATTGCTCACAACGCTGATGACAAAATGTTTAAAGATTTCCGAAGGAAATACGAAATTTTTTTACAAAATAGGTAAGTTGTAAACTGCGATTTTATTAATTGAGAGAAAAGCATAAAGAAAGTAATTAAAATATTAGCGCCGACTTTAACGTTTATCGTGTTTGCGGTAACGATCAATTGGGGATACGTAGGTCTGTTGTCCAAGCAGCTGATTCAGGCGGCGACGGAAGTTGCCAGCGGTAATGGCACGACCAGTCAGATGCTCTTGGAGGAATTAAAGGATTTCCAAGCGAGAGACATCTTTAACATGCAGGTCATTCAGAAATTGCCGTTTGTTGATTCGGGGGATGGTACTGGCGAAGAAGAGGATTCGGACAGACCTGAGATTGCGCCAGATTCGAAAATACATAATTTGGAGATGACTGTCGGCGGACACGTTCTCGATAAGCAGGCGAAAAAAGCAAACAATAAGTATAGAGGGGACATATACCCGCAGTCAGGGACATACCATGCAAAGATGGAGAGGAAGGATGGAGCTCTGCTGAAGGAGTACGTAAGAGTTAATAACAAAAGTACGGTTAAGCTGAATGATAATTTAGAGGGAAAATATAAAGATAACAAAGCTGCGTTTGCCACGCTTGTTAAGAATGAAGACATTGATGAACCACAGCTTTGGTCAGACTTAAAAAATCTTAGAGACACTGACAATGATTTAGTGGTGAAAAATGATACGATCATGCAAAAAGTGATCACGAAAGATACGGCAATGGCGTTCGTAAAAGAATCCTATGATACGGTGGGCGGTTGCGTTTCGAAAGCCTGCGACGCAGCCCCGTTCGTATATAACGTGGAATCTGCCTACGATAATTTACGCTTGGATTATTTTCAGGAAAACGAAAAAACAGGGAAAAATGATAATCCATATCCTAAACTTAAGGACGAGAAAAAGGATATTTACGTATTGAGATACCTTGGTGATTCTACAAATCTTTCAAGGTCATATCCTGACTTGGCTAAAAAATTTATCCCGCCTTGTACAGAAACGGGCTTTCTTGGCGGGGATCAATATTTGATTCCAGAGTATTTTGTGCCTAATCGCGTACAAATATATGATGGAGCCATTTTCTGTATTGATAAAGATGGAAATGAAATGTTATTTGCATATATGGTTGACGAAATCGCTGAAGACGGAAGCGTTAAAAAAGTATTTAAGTCAGCTGATAAATAACTCTGAGAAGGAGCTTGCGCATGTACGTAAAAATGAGTAACGGAAAGATTTATGCCGTCTTTCGCAGCTGTGATGATTTCTTTATATATGCAAGAAAACGGGATAGAATGATGCCGGGTTTTCAATGGGTAAAAGGTTGTACGTACAGAAAAAAGATAGATCCGTATGGAAGGGACGTTGAGGAGTATTATGAAATCGGATGGAACGTCATTTTTGACGTTGGGATTCCGGGCGCACCTGGCGTATGGAGGATTGACGGTAGAAGCAAAGATTTGGCGAAAGATCTTGCACGGAATAAATTGGTGCTGACTGGCGGAAATTATGATGGCTGGACTTATTTGGAGAGAGGTTTGAGCTCTAAGGAATTTGATTTTAGGGATGCCAGCGGACAATACGTGGAAAAATACGTATATGCCAGAAAGGGCGTGAAATATCTTGAACCTAAAGTTGAAAGAGTAGACGTGACTAAGGATGAGTTTATAAAATCCATTGAATTTTACGATCCAAAGAATCTGTGATATACGCTTTGGGAATAAGGATTAAATACTTAAAAGCCATTACGGTAAAACTACCGTGATGGCTTTTCTTTATTTGCCAAGGATTTTTTTATAAAAGGATTTACGTGTGAAAAAAAACGTGATACGATAGAAATATAAAATTTTTATAAACTTTATAAACTGCGATTTTATTAATTGGAGAGAAAAGCATGAAAAAAGTAATCAAGATATTAGCGCCAACTTTGACGTTTATTGTGTTTGCGGTAACGATCAATTGGGGATACGTAGGTCTGTTGTCCAAACAGCTGATTCAAGCAGCGACGGAAGTTGCCAGCGGTAATGGCACGACCAGTCAGATGCTCTTGGAGGAATTGAAGGATTTCCAGGCAAGAGACATCTTTAACATGCAGGTCATTCAGAAATTGCCGTTTGTTGATTCGGGGGATGGCACGGTGACCATGCCTGTTATTGATTTGCCCGGGGACGGAGTTGGTTATGCGCTTCCCACAAGTGAGCCGTGGAGCGCGGATGAGGGGAGCGGATCAGTCAAAGCTACTAATATAAAGAGTGAGGATCTTATATTTGGAAGCAATACAAAATCAGCTCAAAAATTAGCCAATCAAATGTCTAGAAGAGGATGGACGGAGGATCTGGTGAAGCAGACGGTAGATGCGCCGTATACCACGCGTGCGAGTCTGAATAAAGCGACAGGCAATGACGCAACCGTGTTTTATACTGAAAGAGGCTCATACGTGATAGTGGATGACGTTACCTACGAAATTGTGCAAGTAAGTGATAACGTCAATCCAGAAACTTGGGCACCTGATCCGTGCATAGTTGATCCATACGTCCCAAAGAGAGGTAATCCGTAAATGCGTAATTTAATGGATATTGTGCACATGTTAGACACTAGGGTGGTGTCTAATGAAAAGTATTATAAATTAAAGGATTTGAATAACGCGCTAAATGCCATAAGCGATCGCTTTGTTGAGGTGGATGATAACGTCATAACGCCTTATTACGTTTCTGCCGGAAAAAGATTGGAATTATATGAGTATGAGCTGAAGATATGGAATGATTCTCAAGAAGGTTTTGAGGAATATATCCTAAAGTTAACTGGAAAGAAAAACTTGAATGACGTGCCAAATGAAGTAATGCAAAGACAAAAGCGTTGCATGGTGGCATACGATAATAATTCACAAAAGCTAAGAATCAGTCGATTAAAAAAATATTTGTGTTTTCTTTTGCGTGACGAAGAGTTAAAAAAACAGGTAGAAAGCAGTTTTGGGGCTTTTGATGAAGACAACTTATATTTTGACGTATATTAAAATGGCATGAACCTATAGGTGTGTTTTGAACTCGATTGACGTATCTTGAGGGGAAAATATGAAGATACTATTTTTTTTGTTTTCATTGCAGGGATGCTGGCGTTTCCAGCTTTTATCATGAAAATGACGAACTGGTACATGGTATCAACCGGGAGAATTAAAAGCAAGAAAGAGTGCACGAAAAAAATAACGGCAACGATTACGGAGACCTGTGATGCCGGAGTAATAAACCAAGACACCGAACGAGGGGAAAAAACTCAGGCATATTATGAGTTTTTCGTGAATGGCATCAAATATGTTGGCGTTGATGAAATATTTGGGCTGCCGTTTAATAATCAAACGGTCATGGTTTTTTATGATCCTGAGGATCCGAGTAACAACTGCACGAAGTTTGGAAAAGGACAAGATAACGGAAGTAATTACGTAAAAGCCGTTCTGATAACCTTGGGAGTCATTGCGGCCATCGTATTCTTTATAATTTTAGTAGCGATTCTCTTGGGTTCGGGAAGAAGATTAGAGACGTGCTGAAATGAATGAGACCAAAAAATAATTAAATAATAAATTATATTAAATTTTTATAAAGAAAATATTTACTTATTAAAAAATGTGTGATATATTAAAGAAAATATGATCGGGGTTACTATGTCCGCATTTTAAAATCCAACAATTACGCGCAGAAGGTTAGGAAATTGGCATGAAAGATTTTATAACGTCTCTTCCGGGACGCATTGTGATTATTACGGCACTGCTGATCATTCTCGGAGGGGTAGTGCTGTTTGTAGTGATTCGTTCAAAGGTAGATCATTCTCCGAAGGAACCGTCGGAGGAAACGATGGAAGTCGTTGCATCGTCTGAAAGCGGGAGCAACGAGAAGAAGACAAGGGACGGAGACATGGTCATATCGAAAGAGGAAGAAACCTACGTGGAAGAAAGCGTCGAGGATTATCTTGAGAGAACGGCCAAGATTGTGAGTAAGGTTAGCGTCATTGAATCGGCAAACGTGATGACGGGAGCTGAGGTGACGGGATTTTTTGGTGACAGGGGATTTGGCGACGCCTCCATCACCAGTGATTTTTCCATGGACGGCAATTACGTAGATGAAGTGGAAGTTACTTCGAACACGGCTGAAAAATATCCTGAATATACGTCGGTCTTTGAGGCGGAAAGCGGAATAACGTGGATGCTTGACGTGGCCAATGGATGCATTACGGCAATACCGATTTCGTATCTGATTGATAATGAGGTGAATCTTCGCATTATCCTGTCTGAATCGGATAAGCTCGTAAGCTACGATCCGGAAAGCAATCAGTTTTTTGAGGTTGTTCCTGACAAGTGGGAGTATTTTGTGGTTACCGTTCCGAAGGTAGACGCGGAAACGTTAAATAAATTGACGAGTGAGGAGCTGGATAAGTTATGGAAGTAAAGAGATTTCGTAAATCCATTGCCAAACTGTTGGCATTATCTTTGACGGTTGTAGCCGCAGTCGGCGAGTGCGGCATGACCGCGAAGGCAGCGGGAAGGGAATCCGTTGTCATTGTTTCCATGGGTGATTCCTATTCTTCGGGCGAAGGACTTAGTAATTTCTATGGCTATGATGAATATAAAAATACGGGTGTTTATAATGAAGACTGGTTGTCACACCGGTCTAAGATCAGTTGGCCTTCTCGCTTGGAAGTTCCTGGGATTGACGGAACCATGAGCAACTATCACGTGCCATTTGGCGGAACTGCAACTACGACTTCAAAGTGGTATTTTGTTGCCGTGTCCGGTGCTGAAACGATTCACTTTGATCATGAGCAACCTAAGCCGGCAAAAAATCCCGTTAAAATGATGACGCCGCAGTTGAACGTTTTTAATCAAATTACCGATCCGGTGGATTACGTGACGCTGACGATCGGAGGAAACGACGTTAAGTTTGCCGACGTCATCACAAATGCCGTTAAATACAGCTATACGATAGGCGGCTACAAAAAGTTTGAAAAATATCTCGAGGGCATCTGGGCTACGAGATTTGATACCTTGGCCAACATCAAGGCAACTTATAAGAAAATTGAGCAGGCGGCAGGAACGCAGGCAACGATTTTGGTAGCTGGTTATCCAACGTTGGTTAAGTCAAGCGGTTGCTTGGTAATCCATGAAAAACATGCACAGCTGATCAACGAAAAGGTTCTTGCTTTTAATGATCTGCTGGCGGATCTTGTCGTGGAATGCCAGGGCGAAGGGATGAACATTAAATTCGTTGACGTGGCAGCTTCGTTTAAGGGGCACGAAGCGTATACAAGTGATAACTGGATTAATAAAATCAGTACGAGACATGATGATGACATCCCGAAGGATGGTTTGCTGGACGTGGTTAGTGCATATTCCATGCATCCCAATGATAAAGGTGTTGCCGAGTATGCAAGGCTTGTAAATTTGGCCATTAAGGACTCGGAAGAGAAAAAGGCGGTAGAAGGTAATTATCGCATTGTTCTTAAATGGGGAGAGGATCCCAGCGACCTGGATTCCCACTTGGAAGGCAAACTTTCAAATGGTGATTCCTTTAGCGTGGATTTCCACAATAAAAATGCCTTTGATGAAGGACAGGCAATCTGTCATTTGAGCGCCGATGACATGATGCGCCACGGACCGGAAGAGATTGTTTTGGACGTGAAGTCGGAAACGCCTTACTATTATTACGTTTATCGATACAGAGGCGCAGGTAAGCTGCAGTCTTCCAGTGCGACCGTTGAGGTTTACAAGGATGACGCGCTGATTAAGACGTTTACCGTTCCTGCTGGAGACGATGCCGGAAACTATTGGAACGTATTTGCCATTGTGAACGGTAACATAGTGGAGAAAAACACGATCACCAAGGAAGCAGACGTGAAGTATGCCGACAAATAAGCGTGCAAAGAAATAGAATGGAACTTATTCCTGCGAAAGGAGTCGTAGCATGAAAAAATTTAGAGGATACGTAATCATAGGCGTGATCGTCGTGGTTATCGTTTGTTTGATCAACTGGGAATACATTTATAATCTGGTAAACTTGGAAAGCAGGTCCATTACGGAAATATTTGCGGGAAAAACTACTGCATCCAAGGAATTGAACAAAGAACTGGAAGAAATGACGGTTTGGAAATTTATCAATCCCAAACTGGTTGCGATTCTTCCTGGTGACGACATGCCTGAATTGCCGGAGCCGATCATTCGTCCTACGGCCACGCCGCCATCCGATGAATTCGACATTGATGACATCTATGATCTGTTGAAGACGGATCCCAATACTGCGTTCTTCTGGTCGGGAACAACAACGGATAAAGACGGGAAAGAATGGGGAGGCGCTGACCGGGCCAGAGACATTGCGGAAAGCAGGGGCGGCGTTACCATGGAAATGGTAATGGAGGAAAAGGGCATTGATCCTCCGGCGTGGGATCCCAATGACCCGGTGAGCGAGAAAAACTGGAAGGATATTTCCAAAGCGTATGCAGAGCAGGCCTCAGGGGAAGTATGGGGCGTGATCGGACAGGACCTCCGGGCAAATAACATTTGGGAAAACCTGGAATACGTTACGCTGCTTGCAAATCCTGAAGTGACGAAGATTACCTTAATCGATCCTTGGACGCTTGAGGAGAAGGTACTGTTGGAGCGAACGACGCCAACGGAAGAGACAAATAGTGAGGATATTAGATTAATACCCGTTGACTTAAACACTTTTTCCGCGAACCCTAAGACAAGACCTAAAGATTTTGGAGAGACGTCGGATGATTTTTCTGTAAAATCGCAAAGCGGGAAGAAATTCCCGATGGGCGCATCTTGCGCCGCAGATGTAGATAAAGCACCATTGTCAGGAAAGTATAGAACGCTTCCTGCGGGTACCGTGTTGCCGGAAGGATTAGCCGTCAAGGCAGATGGAAAAGACGTTTATCCAGATTCAGAGCACTATGAAGGACATCATACAATTTATCCGACAAAGGAAATGACTTTTCAAGAGTTTAATGAAATATACAAGAATTTGCCGTGGTCGTCCGAGGTGAAAAAGAAGTAAAAAGATGAATAGAATAGATGATCCTTTTATGGAAGCAATATGTGAGGAACTAAATCATATCGAAGGCTTTCAATATGAAGAAATAGAGAATTTGCATCATTATCCTCTGCACGTGGCAAGAAAAGTATTGCGAGTTTTAATAGAATATGCCTGTTCGGTTACAAATGACTGGCCGATGAGCCTTGCGCGTAAGGAAGCCAAAAAAATTAATAAAGATTGGCTTAAATGTCATTTTCTTGAAGTGGCAGATTTGAGTATAGATTATTCTGATGATTGGGAGTACAGGAGACTGTTGGAATTAGCGCAACTTACCGTGCCTCAATTGATTCCTGATATTGTTGAGCGTGGAATCCATTCAAGTAATGAAGAAGTGAGAGAGGCGGCGCAAGATTTTTCTGAGTATGTCCAAACTGAGGCTGAGGCCACGTAAAATTCAGAATTGAAAAAATAATTAATTCGTAGTAATATAAATCTAAGAATTGAAATGGGAGGACGGAAACATGAAAAAAATGGCAAAGTATAGCGTGGTGGCACTTGCGGCGGCATGCTTGATCAATTGGAATTATTTTTCTCAGATTTTGGACTTGGAATCCCGTGCCATTTCTGGCGTATTTCAGGGACAGGGTTCGGCTGCGCAGGAGTTGCAGCAGGAATTGGCTGGCCTTACGATTTGGAAATTGGTAAATCCTGACGTGTTGACGCTGTTGCCGGAAGGATATGAAGAGGTTGTTCCGGAATCCGTGGATGATCTGAAGGAATTAAACAATGCGTTTTCTGAGATCGTAAACAGTTGACGCGTATTTGAATTAAGATTTCAAAAAAGCCATTGCAGAAATCTGCAATGGCTTTTAGTTTGCCTGTTGATCTGATGATTAGTCAGCTTCCTTTACGGTAAAGGGAATGACGGAGTGAAGATGGAAAGTGGTAACACTGTCGGCATTTGGATCACGTACGTAGATACGTATTTCATATTCACCGGCACCGTTTGCGTCCAAATAGGATTGGATTTCACAATAGGCTTTGTCGGTAATAATGGGAGTGATCACGTCACTGGTTGTTCCGTCCGTCTTTACGCGAGTGGTCTCACGTATGTCTCTGGTCTCGGGATTGAAATCATCTCCCTTTTTCCTTACAAAAATGGCGGCAAAACGACCGCTCTTCAAGTCATATTCCCAATCTTCTTCGAAATTATCATAAGTAAAGGAAAGATCCAGGGCAGGGAATTTTGCCTGATGCTCCTTGAACTCTTCAGCTTTTTGGGACAAACTGGTTAATGCCATTTTTGACTGTGGGTTCTTGGTGCTACAGCGAATGGCGTCTTTATTTAATAACTCGACCGTGAGATTTTTCGGATCGTCTGCAGCGACTTTGTACTTGTAATCGGAGGAACTGTTCACGTTTGAACCAGAGGAATCTTTTTGGGGATCGTCCTTTTGACCATTGCCATCCGAAATCGAGTTTCCAGACTCGGTTTTGCTCTCGGGGGAACCGGAACCCTCGGATCCATCTTTTTTGCCAGGGCCACATGCGGTTACGCAAAGAGACAGGAGAACTGCAGTGGCGGGAATAAGTAATTTTTTTGCTTTCATATAATGTCCTTTCTTCTTAATGACGTTCCAGGCATATGCGCCAGAATGACATAAGATTAAATTGGAAACTGAAAATGTCTTTTCCTATATATAAATAACATAGTGAACGAAAAAAATCAAGACTTTTTGGCGGTTGCAGACATGAGAACGGATGGAAACCAAGGAATATGCGCAAGAAAGAGTTGGGAAAAAGGGGAAAATGACTTTGGTAAATCGGGCGCTTGTTCATAAATATCTATAAATTCATTTCTATTTTTTTAATAATTTGATCGGTTTTATAAAGATAGATTTACGGAAAATTTATTTTTATTTAATAATTTTATATTTTTTTAATTTTTCTATTGACAAGTCAACGTAAAGATGCTAATATCAGCTTGTAAGGTAGTTGCGGGTTAGAAAATAACAAAGCAAAACACCTAAATTCATTATCACGGCGAAGACTTACGGATAGAACTAAGTTAGGGTGATAATAAAAATTCAGAGGAAAGGAGGTTGGGGGATAATGCTCAACAGAATGTACGTTAAGGCTATGTGCCGTATTCAGGAAATGTTAGATAATGAACAGGGAGACACCAACTTCATCTCCGTTCTGATCATTCTTGGTATCGTTGTAGTACTTGCGGGCGTATTCATGGGCTTCAAGGATACGATCGTAAATCAGGTTCAGGAGCTTATGGACAACTTCTCGATCCACTAATTCCAACCGGAAACTTTAGGGTAACTTAATTAACAAATAAACAATATGAAAAAAGGAGGAGCGAAAAATGCTCAACAGAATGTATGTTAAGGCTATGTGCCGTCTTCAGGAAATGATGAATGATGAGAAGGGTGACACCAACTTTATCTCCGTACTGATCATCCTTGGTATCGTAGTAGTTCTTGCAGGCGTATTCATGGGCTTCAAGGATACGATCGTAAATCAGGTTCAGGAGCTTATGGACAACTTCTCGATTCACTAATAATCGAAGGTTTGACGAGAATATTAAAAAAATATCTGCCGAGCCGGATCTGGTTCGGCAGATTTTTTCAAAAAAGTAGCATAAATCGCTGAGCATCTTCAATTCTTACGCGCAAGAATTTATTATTTTTTAATAATTATTTTATATTTTTTGCAGAATTTCAACGCGCGGCATTGACAAGAGACATCAAAAAATGTTAGTATTTGTATATAAACGGTACTAGGAAAAATATGCGATTGGGGATGTTTGACATGAAAATCAAGTTAGCGATTTTGGAAAAAGATTTGGTTTACTTAAATCGTATCGTAGGGGTGTTCGGTTCTAAATATGCGGAGGCATTTGAACTATATTCCTTTACGGAAAAGGAGAACGCCGTTGCGGTTTTGGAAGAACGCAAAATTGACGTTCTTTTGGCGAGTGATAATTTTGAAATTGAAAGCAGCGACATTCCGAAGAGATGTGCCTTGGCCTATCTGGTGGATTCCACGGACATTGAAAGTTATAATGATCACAGGGCCATTGGTAAGTTTCAGAGGATCGATCTGATCTATAAACAGATTCTAAGCATTTATTCTGAAAATGCAAAGAATATTTCCTTTGCGGTCTTGGGAGATGACAAGACGAAGGTGATCGCTTTCCAGCCGGCCAGCGGCGGCAGCGGCGCGTCTACAATGGCGGCAGCAAGTGCCCTTCATTTTGCGGCAAAGGGGAAAAGAACTCTTTATTTGAACCTGGAAGCCTATGGGTCTTCGGATTCTTTCTTTAGCGGAGAAGGTCAGTTTAGCATTAGCGACATTATTTTCTACCTAAAGAGCAAGAAATCGAATTTAACTTTAAAGCTGGAAAGTTGCGTGAAACAGGATCCCAGAGGCGTGTTTTTCTATTCGGACTGCAAGGTGGCTTTGGATAAGGCGGAGCTTGGAAAGGACGAGATCCTTCTTCTCATTTCTGAGCTGAAACTTTCAGGCGCATATGACATTATCGTATTGGACATGGATTTCTCCCTCACAAAGAATGCAATGGCGGTTTTGAACCGTGCAAATTCCATTGTCTGGGTTGGCGATGGATCAAAACTTTCAAATATGAAGTTGTATCGAGAGATCGAGACGCTGAAGATTTTGGAAGAAAACGTAGAGATGCCGATATACAAACGACTTCACATAATCTACAACAAGTTCAGCAACAAGACGAGTGAAATGCTGGGCGAGGTTGAGATTCCCGTGTTGGGCGGGGCGCAGCGCTTCGAGCATGCAACGACGGAGATGATCGTTGGACAACTGGCACCCCTTGGAATGTTTGATTCATTGATACAAGCGTGAGGCTGAGAAGAGATGACTGCAGAACAAGAAAAACAACTGATTGAAGAGATTAGGACTTACGTTTCCAACACGCTTCCGTTGAGCAAGATGGAAGACGAGGAACTTGAAGAGAAGGTGGAGGAGATCGTCTCGCAGAAGATCGCCGGCATCTATTGCCCCATTCACCAGAAGGTATCCATCGTACAGCAGGTATACAGCTCGATTCGAGGCTTTGGCCTTTTGGATACCATTATCAATGATGACACCATCACCGAGGTCATGATTAATGGCCCGGACAATATATTTATAGAGCAGAGCGGACGGTTATTCAAACTGGACAAGCATTTCGAAAGCCAGAGGAGACTGGAGGACGTGGTTCAGAGAATCGTGGGACTTGCCGGAAGGGAAGTAAACCAGGCGAATCCCATCTGTGATACCAGACTTCCGGATGGTTCCCGCGTAAACGTGGTGCTTCCGCCCATAGCACTCTGCGGACCGACAATCACTATTCGTAAATTCTCCAAGGATCCCATGACGGTGGAAAAGCTGATCAGATATGGATCCATAACTCAAGAGATCGCGGATAAGCTGGAACTGTTGGTCAAAGCGAAGTATAACATGTTCATCTGCGGCGGTACCGGCTCCGGAAAGACGACGTTCCTGAACGCGATGTCTAACTACATTCCGAAGGACGAGCGTGTTATTACGATTGAGGACTCCGCAGAGTTGCAGATCGTTGGAGTTGAGAACCTAGTAAGGCTGGAAACGAGAAATGCAAACGTATCCGGCGTCGGACAGATTACGATCCGCGATCTGATCAAGTCTTCGCTCCGTATGAGACCTGAGCGAATCGTAGTAGGTGAGGTTCGTGGAGGCGAGGCACTGGACATGCTGCAGGCCATGAATACGGGCCATGACGGTTCCCTTTCTACGGGCCACGCAAACTCCACGCAGGATATGCTGAGCCGTTTGGAAACCATGGTGCTGCAAGGTGCAGACGGCTTGCCCTTGGAGGCAATCAGACAGCAGATAGGATCCGCAATCGACATTATCGTTCATCTCTCGAGACTTCGTGATAAATCAAGAAAGACCATGGAGATCACGGAAGTGGTCGGGTACAAGGATGGTCAGATCATATTGAATCCCTTGTACAAATTTGAAGAGGATCCCGAGAAGAGTACGGTCGATAAAGTGGTTGGAGAACTGAAGCGTACGAAGAATCCGCTGGTGAAAGACTTTAAGTTAAAGCTTTCCGGAATCCGCGTTGAAATTTGAGGTGTGAAATGGCAAAAAAGAACAGCGAAACGGAACCACAGTTTTTACCCTCCCCGCTTAATAATGACATGTTAAATTATAAGGTTTATTACATGTCGGCTACCGAAAAACTGGGAGCGGTACTGCTTACCTTGATCTTAGGCGGATTGACCGGACTTGTTTTCTACGGTGGCTTGTTTAAGGTTGGAGGCGAAGCCACAAAGGCAACTACAATCAGTAATTTAGTGGTGTTTTTTGGAGTCGGGGCATTAGCTGCCAAGTTATTTGTTCCGGCGATCAAAAACAGCTTACATACAAAAAGAAAGAAAGCCCTTAGAAAGCAGTTCATGGACATGCTCGAGATTTTGGCGGCGGCCCTTTCGGCAGGAAATACCGTAAACGATGCTTTTATCAGTGCAAAGACCGATATGAGAAACCAATATGCGGAGACGGAGTACATTATCCGGGAGCTGGATGAGATCGCATCAGGCATCACTAACGGTAAGTCCCTTGAGGAGATGGTTGTTAGCTTTGGAAAGCGCAGCGATAACGAGGATATCGAAAACTTCGGAAACGTGATTAGCAACTGTTACCGTCTGGGCGGTGATTTCAAAGACGTAATTGTTCGTACGAGAGCCATATTGGGAGACAAAATCGCGATCGAAGACGAGATTCAGACAAAATTAGCGTCCAACAAGCTTCAGCATCATGCGATGTGTCTCATGCCAATCGCCTTGGTGGCAATGCTGAAAATCACAAACGACAGTTTTTCAAGAAATCTTTCTACAATGGTTGGCGTGCTTGTTACAACGATCGCCGTTGGGCTCTTTGTTGGATCTTATTTTTGGGGACAGAAAATTATCGATATTAAATAGGAGCTGTATTGATTCATGAACATCGCGTTATTAATCCTTGGTACGATACTAAGCATCCTTTTTATCATATTCCTGTTAAAAGGTTCAAAGTATGATCAGTGGTTGGAAGCCCTTGATGGGGATGACTTTCCGTTAAAGACTATTTACGTTGTCGGTCTTATGTGGCAGGAAACGAAGATCGGCAAAATGAAGGGAAAGATAGAAAACAATCTGAAGAATAACTGTACTCTGTATTATTCGGAGAATTACAGCACGTTTTACGCTCAGATAAACTGGGCTCAAGTTCTTTCCTTTGTGCATTTGATCCTTGCCATTACTTTTTTGCTTGCGGGCGGAGCCTTGGGGAGCACGAGTGTTTTTTATCTGGCAGTTGGGATTTTCTTCGCTGTCTTTACCGGATATTATTTCTTGACGTATTTTGGTAATAAGTTGCAGACGAGAACTGCTGAGTGCGATACCGAATTCCCTAATTCCATTTCCAAGCTTGCGCTTATCGTTAATTCCGGCGTTATCCTGAATGATGCGTGGAAGATGGTGGCAAATGGTAAAGAAGGCGTTTACTATGAACTCATGAAGGAATCCTGCGTGCAGATGGACAATGGCGTGTCTTCGATCGAGGCAATAAGAGGATTTGGAGAAAAGACGGGCTCTGACAACGTAAAGAAGTTTACGACTGCATTGATTCAAAGTATTGAAAAGGGCGGCGCGGATCTTCCACAGTTTTTGGTTAATCAGTCAAGCGAACTTTGGGCGAACAGAAGACAGGTTTTGCTTCAAAAAGGAGAGAAGGCTGCCGGCGCGTTGCTCTTACCGATTTGTTTGATGTTTGGCGGCGTTATGTTGATCGTTATTGCAGCTGCCATGCAGAGTTTTGGAATGTAGTAATACAGTTGGGGGTAACCGAGAATGGAGACACAAGTAGTGATGTATGCAGTTTCTGTCATTACGGCGGTGATTTGTGTTGTGATGGCATATTTCATTTTAGATGAAGAAAAGGCGGCTAAGATTAAGATCCTTCACAAAATGGGTCATGGTGAGGCGTACGAGAAGGTAACCTTCAGCAAAAAAACATATTGGACCTTGTTGATTTTTGCTTCGCTGGCTGTCCTTGCAACATGCTACTATATAGCTACAAGAACTACGGTAGTGCTTGATTTTGCCAGACTTTGCATTACTTTGATCTGCTTGACGGGCGCGGCTGCCAATGACGTCAGGGAACACAGAATACCCAATATTTTCCCGGCTGTTTTGGCTTTGGGGGGGATCTTGTGTTTGGTGCTTGGTTATTTGACAAGTCAACAAGGGTGGATGGCTTACATTGCCAGCTGTACGATCGCGACGGTTGCCACGGCGTTGTGCTTCGGATTCGCTTTCTTTATTTCCAAGCATGGCATTGGCATGGGAGACATCAAGATTTTATGTGCGCTCGCTTTGGCGATGGGAGTATATGCCACTTGTGGAACTATTTTCTTTGGCATTGTTTCGTGCGCGGTGTTGTCCGTGGTACTGTTGATCATAAAGAAAAAAGGCTTTAAGGACACGTTACCGTTCGGGCCGTTTATTTTTCTGGGATTTGTGATTTCAGTTCTCATGGGTATTTACTAATATTTTGAGCGAGAGTGTGTTATGAACAAAGCGAGAATTTTGTTGTCCGTTGGATTGGTTGTTGTTGCAATTGCATGTTGGATCTCCTATGGTAATAAAATGAGCGGCCGCGATGAGGAATATGCCATTCATATTTCTAATGCCGAAGCTTATGCGGAAAAGCATTTGTATCAAAAAGCCATAGCAGAGTATGAGAAGGCGTTTAAGATCAACAACGATGAGAAACAACGTGAAGCCTGGCTGGCAGCTTATTGGAGTGCGTTCGAGGATGGCGTGATTGAAGAAAAAAAATACACGGATGCCTTGACGACCTTTTGCGTTAACTTTCCACAGCGTATAGACATGTGGGAGAAGTTAATCAGTTATCAGTTGGAGACGCGTAATTATGACGGCGCCAGAATTTCGTATCTGAGATCTGCGAAGGCTGGAGTGACAAGTGACAAACTCGAAGAGTATAAGAACGCGATTTATTATTCCTATCGCGAATGGGGTCAGGGAATGCCTGAAGTGACTGGCTCTACGTCAGGAAGGAATCGCGTGCGTGACGACAGGGGCTACGGATCTCTCGATTCATTAGGAAAAGTTAAGCATTACAATACTTATCTCTACATAGGTCCGATCGGAAAAGAAAAGGTTTATCTTCTTGGCGTTAGCGAAGAAGAGATGAGAGTGGTAGACGATGCGGACGTGGTGCAGGCTATTATTAAGCCTGCGTTTGAAGACACAAAAGCAATTGGGGATGGTATAATTCCTTATTTGGAGCAAGGAAAGTGGTACTATTTTGATTACGTGCAGGGACAGAAAATTTTGGGCCCGTATGATGACGCGTCAACGTTTTATAATGGCTTGGCAGCCGTGAAAAAGGGAGACAATTGGATCATAATTAATAAAAAAGGTGACGAAGTCGGCGCGGGTAGCTTCAAGGACGTAGTACTCTTGGATAATGGTGAATACGTAATGAAGGACGTTATGGTCGCGTCCGATGGAAAATATTACGGAATTTACGATGCCAAGGGAAACCCCAAAAATGAGTTTAGTGCTCCTAAGATTGACTTTTGCATGAATGACTGGCTTGCATTCCAAGATGGCTCAGGCAAATGGGGATTCGTAGATTTGGCCGGTGAAGTACAGATTAAGCCAGGATATGAAGAGGCTTTAAGCTTTTCCAACGGATTGGCGGCAGTAAAAAAGGATGGCAACTGGGGATACGTGAATCATGACAACGTGATGGTGATCGAGAATAAGTATTCGGGGGCCAGGTATGTTTCAGGTGAAGGCATTGCCATGGTTGCAAGCGGAGAGCCTCAGTCATGGCACGTGTTGGCACTGAGATTTGAGTATGGGAAATAAGAGAATTGTCAGTACGATAGAGTACGGAGGGGTAAAATGATTATTTCAAAAAAAAGAAAAATTGCAGGAGAAAAGGGCGAGATCATGCTGGAAGGTATTATTATCCTGACAGTGACCATGTTTATCCTTTTCTGGCTCATAGGATTGGCTTTTATGTACTATGAGAGGTATATTTTGACAATCATCTCAAATGATGCCGCAAAAAAAGTTGCTGCCACGTATAATTATCCAACCAGTGACATTATTATGGGGTACGTTACTCCCTACACGGTAACTACCAGGGATACGTACAGACACTTCTTTATTGGCGAAACAGGAAGGACAAACAAACTTAATACGGTCAATGACAACAAGGTGGAAAGTTACGTAAAATACATGCTTGACGTAACGAACTTCCCGGGATCGATAGAAAACGTTGAAGTCACTTTGGACACGACGGCTGATACGTGCCTTCGAAAACACATAACGTTAAAGACGACGTGTGAATTCTGGACGCCCATGGGCGGCGTGTTTGATTTCTTTGGAATGGGAAGGACGAAAGAGTTCGAGATCACTTCGTACGCTGAAGTCGCAGATTATTACGAATACATGACAACAACCCAGTATGCAAAGAATCTTTCACATCTTGTAGACGGATGCGGTGATTTCTTATCGTCACTAGTTAACATGCTAAACACCTTTGTCGAAATGTACAATCACGATTGGGGCGGCAGCGGTGATGAAAGCTAAAGAATTCGGTTCACATAGTGTTTTCTCATATATTCTTGATTAAGGGGAGAGTATACTAAATGAAAAAGCTATTTATTACGCAGAGAATAAAAGTTAGAAGATTTTTGAAAAAATACGTAAACGGTACGAAGGGAATCATCTCCATTCTTATGTGCTTGTTGATGTTACCGTTCATATCCATTGCAGGCATTTTGATCAATGCAGCAAGGGTTAACAGTGCCGTTGCCGTTTTCGATGAAGCGCTGTGTAATGCTTCTGATTCTACGCTTGGCACGTATGATACGTTTCTGCGCGAAAGATTTGGATTGATGGCAATCAGCCAAAGTGGTAAGAGTGCCGGATATACTCAAGCAGAATTCATCAATGATACGTTCCAAATGTACATGAATGAAAATATGAAATCCTTGAGCAATACTTATGATACGAGTATGTTTAACGCAACGGGAATTCTGCCTTTGAGTAACATGAACGTGTTGCAGAGCGCAGTTTTTGAGGCTTCTAAGTATTCAGTACCTACGAAGTTTGCCATGGATGGACTTTTTATCGAAGACCTTTTAAGCAAGCTTTTCGGACCGCTTGACGGAGCAGCTCAGTGGATGGACGAAATATCTAGCGCCGGACAGGTGGCGATGGATGCGGATACGCTTAATACTAGGATTGAAGAAGCATGCGCTGCCATGCATACTTTGGAAGAGAAGATAGGTACGTATCAGACTGCTTACGGTGAGTTCCTGTCTAATTCGGACAGCGCCGTTAAGACGTATAATGCGACCGTAGATACCGTTAAGGCTGCCGTTGAGGCTGCATATGGCGATTATCAGACGGCTCAATCTAACTATTCTTCTAAAAACAGTGCCGTAATATCTGCGGAGCACGGAAGGGAATCCCTAATTTCCCAGTATAATTCCGTAAAAAACAATGCGGATGATCTGGCAGCATTTATGGACGAGCACGGTTCTGAGATTCAGCCTTGGTTGGATGCAGTATCTGAAAGAGATGCAGCCGCAACCGCGCGGGACGATGCATATAGCGATTACCAGGATGCGGTTAGTAGCGCACAAGATACTTTGTCTGGACCGAGAGCAACCCTTACTTCGAAGCGTGATGCATATAAGCAAGCCGTAGATGACGTTATAAGCGCGATTGATGATGCCAAGGCGGCAGTTGAAGCCTTAAAAGAAGCAGTCAAGGAGTTTAACGATTCCTGCGGTGAGCTGACGAAGAATTCATTGACCATCGGATTTAATTATGCAAAGGATTCTTATGAAGATGAGCTTGATCGGTTGGAAACGGAACGTAAGAACCTTTTGGACGAGGGTCAGCCTGAAATGGCCGCAGAGCGTCAGAAGAAAATTGACGAAATCAAAATTGAGCAAAACATGTATGATAACGTTGATAAGGCTGTCGAGGATCAAATTGACAATACAACGGAAGCTACAGATCAGCTGAGAGAAATTGCCACGCAGGATTTTGAAAGTTTATTTGATGCAGTTAAGGCTAATTTGTCAATCTTAAGCTCAGATTTGGAGAGTTATCCGATTCCTACGGATACTTCCTCAAAATACTCTGAGACGGGACGCCCGGGTTCCTCGATTACCAACTGGGTAATTAGTTTTGATGATTTGTTGGCTATTATAAGTGAAGCAATTCTTACTGACATACTGCAGAGATTGGAAGATGACCTTAATGGCAGTTCTGCAATTGATTCATTGAAGATGATTGCTAAGTTTGTGTTAGCTTTATTGTCAGCTTTCAATTTCTTCGATTACCGATTAATTGGCGTGGCTGACTTTACGACGTTCCCGTCTTTGCATCCCACAACTTGGGGCGATGCTAAGAATCCTTATGATGCTGAGGACCAGGCGCGCTACATTGAAAACAAAGAGAAGCTTGGAGCGTACGGAGACGGAACGGAACCGGTGGATGAGGTTGTGACCATTGGTCAGAT
The DNA here is from genome assembly GCA_024693365.1 of Acetatifactor sp. GTDB lineage: Bacteria > Bacillota > Clostridia > Lachnospirales > Lachnospiraceae > Acetatifactor. The sequence continues at coordinate 20,401 of JAILLF010000035.1, forward strand.
CATTGAATCCATCATGAATGAAATTGACAGGATTGATACGGCTATCAACGACATGCATTGGTACAATTTCTTCTCACAGATTTGTACAATTATAAGTGCCATAGTAAATATTTGCAGTTTGTTGTTTGACCTGTTTACGGAACTGTTAAAATGTCTAAAAGAATATATTATAGCATCCATAAAAACGAGGCTTTTGGTTACCGGATATTGTGCTTATAACTTAGCAAACAGAACTACGTTTACCGGCACCAGTTTGATGGGTTCCTCTTATGCGGTTCCTGACTTGTTTGACGATACTGCTTACTGTGCGACGACCTTCTCAGGAGCGGAATTCGAGTATATTTTTGCCGGAACACCTAGTGAGGTCTTGAATCAGACGGCTGTTTGGGGTACGATGTATTTGTTGAGGGTAGCAAACAACGTTCCTTTCATCTTCACGGATGAAGAGGTTGATACCCTGTGTACCGCGGTTGGACCTGAAACGTTTGGTATTGGTGCGGTTGTGTGCTGGATCCTTTACATTATAGCTGAATCCTTTGTTGACATGGTAATCCTGTGCGGCGGCGGAGCAGTTCCCGTAATAAAGAGACCTTTGTTCCTTACCATTAAGGGTATACCGAATCTGATCACGAAGCTCACGCACTTATCCTTAAGTGATCCTGAAAAAGCTGGTATTTCAAATGCACTGAAGTCAGGTTGTACCAAAAACGTGAAGCTTACACAGGATCAAGTGGATTCCTTTGGTTCGGGATCAGCCACGGGAGCGTTGAATTTCCTGTCGGGATTGATAGAGCTAGATTATACCAAACACATGCTATTAATGGTATTGCTAACAATTCCAAATGAAGTAATGATGGTTCGCCTGGCGGACATCATACAATTGGAAGCGAATTTCTACAGTTCGAAAAATGCTGGTTATAAGTTTGACATCGGTGATGCGTATACTTATCTAAGAGTATCTGGAGAGTTCGAAACAAATGAGTTTGTCAGAATGTCTGGAATGAACGAAGACTACTCCTACAAGATAGGAGATGGTGGCTCGCCAAGGACACTTGTAGACAGGATCTTTAAGTCGGATGAGAGAATTCTTTACAGGGGATATTGATTATGAAGAAGATAATGTATAAGGATGATGGATTACTATCTATCGAAGCGTGTGTGTCACTTACGATTTTCATGCTGTTCATGTTATTCTTTTACGGGTTGTTTGTTGTTTTTGAAGTGCGTAATGCGATGGGGCATGCAGTGCTTTCTACGGCAAACAGCCTGGCAATGGACAAGGTCCAGAATACGGAACTGGGTGATGCAGATACCATTGTAAAACCGATTTTCCACATGGTGTATGGTGATCTGGAGGACAGTTCCAATGGATTTGCAACTACTGACCGCTGGTATGAAACGGGAGCCGATCTGGAGGATGAATTAAAAACTAGATTCTGTGCATACTTGGCTGGTGGTGATGAATCCAGAGCAGAGAAGATACTTGAAAAATATCATATTCAGGGCGGCAAGGATGGATTAGATTTCAGTAAATCCAAGGTTGAGAATAACAAACTGTACATAGTTTTGGATTATACCGTGGAATATGAATACAAGGTTTTTAATCAGATCGGCTTAAAATTTGAACAGGCAGCTTGCTCAAGAATTTGGGAATGAGGTTGACATGAAAGAATTTACTTACGAGAATCAAGGTTCCAATACTTATTTGGTGTATCAGATCAAGCCTGAAGACGAAGTGGACAGCATGAGTTTGGGCATGCTGTCCAACAACAAAATTTCAGGATTCGCGTCATTGATGTTCACGCAGATGGACAGCGCGGAATTACTAAAGTATAACATTACCTCAAAGGTTGCCGTAAGGCAATTCTTTGAGGGGAAGGTGAACAAGAAACAATTGATCTCAGTATTCCGGGGGATCGTGAACGCCTTCATTTCAGCGGAGGACTACATGATCGACCCGGACACGATAGTCTGTGATCTGGATTATTTGTTTGTTGACCTCGCTTCCTACGAAACAGTGGTGGTATGTTTACCCATCACTAATAAGACTTCCAAAACTGATCTTGGCCAGTTTTTCAAAACGGTTCTTTTCGGAACGCAGTTTGATCCGAATGAGAATTCCGGATACGTGGCGAAGATCATTAGCTGTTTAAACTCTAGTCCTGTTTTTAAAGCTGGAGAGTTTAAAAAAGTGTTGGATGAAATTGAAGGCATTCAGGCGGTTAGCGCCAGACCCGCGCAGGCACCAGAACCGGCTTACAGACCTTCGCAGCCTCAGACTCCGGTTCAGCCCGTTCAGCCGCAGATGCAGCAACCCGTTCAGGCGGTTCAGCCTGCAGTGGCTCCCGTGAGACCTGTCAGTGCTCCCATGCCTCAGACTCCGGTTCAGCCACAGGCTCCGGTTCAGCCACAGGCTCCAGTTCAGCCACAAGCGCCTAAGATGCCTGGCGGCAACGTGGCAGTTCCTGGCGCGCGCGTGCCGGGTGTACCTGCCCAGCAGCCGGCAACTCCAGCGCAGCCGATTCCGAAGCTTGACAAAAAAGATGAAATTTCCATGTTTTATTTGCTGCAGCACTACAATAAGGAAAATGCTGCAAAGTATAAGGCACAGCAGGAGATTAAGAAACAGATCAAGGCAGCCTCTGCCGGTGCTTCTTCCTCTTCATCCAAGTCAAAATCTAAGAAAGCGCAGCCAGCGCCCAAGAAGGGGGCACCGATGCCTGGCGGCGTGGCAATTCCCGGACAGGCACAGCCAATCGCTCCCGTGGGTGGTGCGAAACCTGCCGGCGTGGCCATTCCTGGAATGGCAGCTCCCGTTACGCCCATGAGTGGCGCACCGCAGGCAGCTCCTGCAATGGCACAACCACAGGTTCGTCCCGTTCAGCCTCAGGTTGTAGGAGTGCAACCCGTTCCGCCTGTCATGACTCCGATGCCTCAGGCAATGCCTCAGGGCGTTCCCGTGAATTTTGGAGAAACGACGGTACTTGGCGGCGGTTCCATCGGTGAGACGACGGTTTTGGACATGACGCCTCCTGCAAAGATCGACAAGCCTTATCTGTTGCGTGTTAAGAATGGCGAAAAGATTTACGTTGACAAGTCGATTTTCCGCATTGGAAAAGAGAAGAGTGCCGTAGATTACTTTATCGGAGACAATCCTGCGATCAGCCGAAATCACGCAAGCATTATCTGCAGGGCAGGAGTATATTACATTACAGACTTGAATTCCACGAACCATACTTACGTCAATGGCGAAAAGCTTGCAGGTAACGTAGAAACAAAATTGGATCAGGGTGCAAAGATCCGCCTCGCTAATGAGGAGTTTGAATTCAAACTAGTATAAGCCAGATTGGTGAGAACAGCAGACATAGACATTTGCGAGGGGGAAACTAAATGCTGCAAGAGATAATTGACCAGTTAATAAATGATCCATCCATTCGATTTTGTGCCATTATCTTTTGTGTCGTGATTTTGTTTGCGATTCTCAGAAGAATTGTGGCTGCGAACAAGAAGGGTGTGATTTATTATGCATTCTGTTTTGCGGAATTGGCGGCGGCAGCTGTTTTTGTTTATTACGTTGCACCGATTCTCCAGGAGTACGTTCCGACTTTTATTGATCAGGTTTCCATACACTAAAAAAATGCGTGGAGTCAGTTTATGAATTTTATAGTTACCGGTAATACAGACATTGGGTTGACAAAGTCAACCAATCAGGACAGTTTATCGATGAAAGTTATCAGCACACCGCAGGGACGAATGGTCCTTGCGGTGCTTTGTGATGGAATGGGAGGGCTCGCAAAGGGCGAAGTTGCCAGTGCATCCGTAATCCGTGCGTTTGACGAGTGGGCAAGAACGAGACTTCCCATGCTTTGTAATGCGCCTTTGGAAGAGAATGTAATCCGCGATGAGTGGAACGCGATTATCCAGAGCCAGAACAGAAGCATTCAGGCATACGGCGCGCAGCTTGGAATCAAGCTGGGAACGACCGTGACGGCGATGCTGATCACACAGACCAGATATTACGTCATCAACGTGGGAGATTCCAGAGCTTACGAGCTTTATCAGGGAATCCGTCAGCTGACAAAGGATCAGACTGTTGTGGCGAGAGAGGTTGCCATGGGCCTGATTACCGAGGAGCAGGCCCATTATGACGAGCGCAGAAGTATTCTGCTCCAATGCGTTGGCGCGTCAGCGGAGGTGTATCCTGACATGTTCTATGGAGACACGAAGGTGAATGCCGTTTACATGCTTTGCTGTGACGGTTTCCGGCATGAGATCACGCCAGATGAAATGTACCAGTACCTGCAACCGGACGTGCTATTTGATGAGAATGGCATGAGCCAGAACTCGCAATATTTGATCGAAGTGAACAAGCAGCGCCATGAGAGAGATAACATCACTGTTGCGCTAGTTCGTACGTTCTAAGTAAGGAGGAGCAGTTATGCTCGAGATTGGCTCGCTTGTAGATGGAAAATATAAAATCTTAAATAAAGTGGGACAAGGCGGCATGAGCGTTGTTTATCTTGCCATGAATGAAAAGGCAAATAAACAATGGGCAATCAAGGAGGTCCGTAAGGACGGCGTCTTGGATTTCGAGGCCGTGAAGCAGGGACTTGTTGCGGAAACGGACATTCTGAAGAAATTAAATCATCCCAATCTTCCCAGCATTATTGACGTTATTGACCAAGAGGATTCCTTCATCATCATCATGGATTACATCCAGGGAAACTCTCTTGCAAAGGCACTGAACGAATATGGCGCGCTGCCGCAGGATAAGGTCATTGCATGGGCAAAACAGCTCTGCGACGTGCTTGGTTACCTGCACAGTCGTAAGCCGCCCATTATTTACAGGGACATGAAGCCGGCGAACGTTATGTTAAAGCCTGACGGCAACATTACGTTGGTCGATTTTGGTACGGCTCGTGAATTCAAGGAGAAAAACCTTGCAGATACCACGTGCCTTGGTACCATTGGTTATGCTGCGCCGGAGCAGTTTGGCGGCATGGGGCAGACGGACGGCAGAACGGACATCTATTGCCTTGGTGCGACTCTATATCATCTTGTGACAGGCATGAATCCGTGCGAGCCGCCTTATGAGATCAAGCCAATTCGTGAGATTAATCCGGCTCTTTCCGGCGGTCTCGAAAAGATTATTTTAAAGTGTACGCAGCGTGACCCGAATGACCGTTATCAGTCAGCCGAAGAGCTAATGTACGCTCTTGAGCATTATGACGAGATTGATGACCTTCACAGAAAAAAGCAAAAGAAGAAACTGGCAGGTTTTATTACGGCATTGGCTTTTTCAGTAATCTTTGCAATTACCGGCATCTGGGGCTATTTTTCCGCAGAGCAGAAGAAGAAAGACAATTACGATTACATCTTATTACACGCGGATAAGGTGGCGGATTATTTTGAGGCAATTGCCACGGATCCCACAAGGACGGAGGCCTTTCTCGGAAGTGATGATTACAAGGGATTGATTAATTTCTTGATCGGGGACGGAGAACTTACAGTAGAAGAGAACGGTTATTTCACGAAATTCAAGACCGGTGTCGAGTACACGAATATCAGTGGATATTCCGTCACGGTCAATGCTATGGACGTGATGAAAAAAGAGAATCCGGCAGGATGTGAGCAGGTCTGCTATGAGATGGGCGAAGCCGTTCTGTTTTACTATAACGTTAACGTTGAGAAGGACAAATATGCAGCAGCGGCGTACTGGTTCCAAAATGCAAAGGAGTCTTATCCCGTAGCGAAGATTTATTGTGACATCAATGACTGCATTCAAAAGATCAATGCCTACAAAAAGGCGGAGCAGTTCTCAAAGTTATCTGACGAGTATAAAAATCTTTGGGGGCAATTGAATAAACTGAATTCCGAAGCAACCAATTTTGATGAGGACGTGCAGGTTCGCGTGTGGAATGAGATCATTAAAATGCTCAATAACAATGCCTCAGAGTTTTGTGACGTGACGCCCAAGGAAGATGTTCTAAAAATGATCAACGACATCAAGCAGAACTGTTCCAAGATCACAAATACCTTCCTTCAAAACACGATAGAAGTATTGTTGAAGAATGTTGATAACACGATCACAAAGGTTAATTCAGTAAAAAAATAATCGACTGGAGGTGGCAACGTGACGTACGATACTTATCGGCTAATCTTTTATGCGAGCATAGCACTGGCGGTTTTTTGTCTCCTGCTGGCCATAGCGTTGTTTTTCTTTTTGAACATTCCCGCCGTGATCGGCGATCTCTCCGGAAGCACGGAACGTAAGGCGATCGCCAACATCCGTAACAGGAATGAAAGCGGAGCAAATGGTTTTGGCGCAGGCATGCTTGATATTGGAAACAGCAGTAACCTGTCAGGAAAAGTCCGGGATCTTAGTAAGGTGCGCGGAAATACGGACGGTATGGGATTTATAGTTAACACTGCCAAGTTTGACACGAATGCGTTGGCGGCGGAGGCTAAGGAATCTTATGAGACAACGCTGTTAGCGCCAGAGAGCAATGAGACGACGGTGTTAACGCCAGATAGTAATGAGACAACGGTATTATCGCCCCAGAGCAATGAGACGACAGTACTTAGCAACGGCGGAACTTCGCAGGAAACCACCGTTCTCAGCCCCTTCGAAAATCCGTCCACGGCAGGAAATTACTTCAATGCGGGCGTGGGTCAGACTGCATCGTTAAATCAGGCCCAGATGCAACCGCCCGTAAGTATGCCTGATTTGAACAGCCAGTTTGTCATTGAATATGAGATCACCTACATTCATACGGATGAAGTGATCGCATAAGGAGCAGACATGAGAAATTACGTAAAGCAGTATCAGATTTATTTTGGGATTATTTTAAGCGTGTTTTTTTGTTCTGCCTTCTCTCTGTCATTTATTCCGTGGATCAATCGTTTTCCGGAAAACGTGGAGACCAATTTGGGATATTGCATAGCCAGTATTTTTTGGCTTGGATTGATCCTTGGATTGATCATGGTTGGCGTGATGAACGGCAAGATGAGACGGGCCAGAGCCAAGGTATATTCTTCAAAAAAGATGAAGAGACCTACGCGCCCGGGCATGTTCACGTTCTCCAAAGAGCCGTGGAAGCTTGTAATTTATTTTATCATTGGCACGGGAATCATTCTATCCATTGCAGACCTAATAAAAACGTTTATTCCCACGAAGATCATGTTTCCCATCATTTCCGTGACGTATTTTGCAATTGCCCTTCATGGTATGGTTGACGGAAAGAATTTCAAGGTATATCAAAAACTCAAATCTGAAGGATGAGGAGATGGACTTAAGAAAGAAAATTAATATTTTGGACGTTATCTTTGTCGTTGCTGGCGTTGGCTCCATGATTTTTTGGTATGCCAATGGCATCAACGGCAATGATTTTTGGTGGCACGTTAAAGTTGGTGAATATATCTGCCAAAATGGAAAAATCCCTATGTCGGACATTTTCTCGTGGGTACGCAACATGGTCGACATTCCGTGGACGGCACATGAATGGTTATCAGAAGTAATACTTTATCTCCTTTACCACTGTGTGGGAGAACTGGGAGTCTTTCTGATTTTTTTTGTGCTTGCCTGCGTATGTTATGCGTTGGTTTATGGTCAGATCCGGAAATTTATGGAGAAGAATTATGCGATTAGCGGCATTTATCTGTATTTATTTACGGTCATCATCCCCATGTTTTTCTTTGGCAGGCCTCAGGTCTTTGGATTCTTTCTGCTCTTCTTTGAACTAAAAATACTATATTCCTTTTATGAAAGGGACGGAGGAAAAATCATCTGGCTGATTCCACCACTGGCTATGGCATGGAGCAACCTATATGGTGGTTCTTCCAATCTGTCTTATTTGCTTTGTCTGATGTTTCTGATTTGCGGTAGCGTTACGATCTCTTTCGGAAGAGTTGAGGGGCATAAGCTCAGTAAAAAAGCACAGGGGCAATTGGCATTGGCGACATTGTGTACGATAGGGGCTATTCTGGTCAATCCGATCGGACTAAGGGTTCTAACCTATCCTTACGTTAATCTGAGTGACAAGCTTAGCATGACGTTGATTAAAGAGTGGCAGAGCCCGGATGCCAAAAATCTTGGACAATTGATACTTCTGTTTTTGCCCATTCTGCTTACGAGCATGGGAATTATCGTTGAAGAAAAAAAGATACGTCTGATCGATCTGATTGTGATGCTATTTTTTGTTTTTCTCTTCATGAGAAGCGTAAGATTTATTATTCTTTGGTTTATCGCAGCATCTTTCTATTCTTTTTCATATCTTCCGCCCTTTGAAGGAAAATGGGAAAAGCAAAAGCTTCGTACCATTGTTGGGGGCGTCATGCTGACGCTGGGATTGCTTCAGGGGATCAGCGGAGCAGTGATCTCAGCGGGAACCATACGGAACGGTAAGATCATTAAAACGGTGCTGGATGATAGGATGATCCAGAAGATAAAGGAAGTATCCCCGCAACGTCCGTTCAATGACTATGATTACGGAGAAGCGTTGATTTTCCACGACATTCCCGTTTTTTTTGATTCCAGGGCAGATTTGTTTTCTGCTGCGGGGATACTTGCGGATGGATTTAGTTTGACTAAATTACAAAACGTGAATTCTGATGAAAGCTTGGATATTGAGGGGCTGATAGGGAAATATCAGTTTGATTATTTTATTGTGAATGATGCAACGCCAATTTATATTTATTTAAAAAGCCATTTTGAGAAATACGAATTGCTCTGTGAAATAGATGGCGCGGCTTTGTTTCAGGTTATTTCGAAATAAAAAGTAGATGGGGTGTCGGGATTTGACGTTTGCGAAAAGACGAATTGAAATTGAAGAATGGATCTTGGATGGAATTATTCTTATTGCAGCCATAGGAATCCTGATTTTTTGCTTTTCCCAAGGAATTGAGGGTAACGACTTTTGGTGGCACGTAAAGGTGGGAGAGTATGTATGCCAAAATCACGTCGTACCGGTGAACGATATTTTTTCCTGGCTGAGATTTGATAGAGAGATCCCCTGGACGGCGCATGAATGGTTATCGGACGTGATCTTTTATTGGATTCTCTCCATGTCTGGAGAAACAGGCGTTTTTCTTTTTTCTTTTGCAGCGGCGATTGGCATGATGGCATGTCTTTGGACGCAGGGGAAAAATTATTCCGCCAACAATGTCATGATTAGCGGCTTGTACTATTGTCTCCTCGCTGTTCAGACCAGCGTTTTTTTCTATGGACGCCCTCAGATCTTTAGCTTCTTTCTGGTATTTTTGGAATTGAAGATTTTATACGCTTTTTACGAGAAAGACGGAGGGAAAAGTATTTGGTTTTTGCCGTTATTGTCCATGCTTTGGAGTAATCTTCACGGTGGCTCGGCAAACCTGTCGTACCTATTGTGCGGTCTTTTCCTGTTCGCTGGAAGTTTTGATTTTCATTTTGAAAGAATCGAGGGAAAAAAACTTAGTAAAAGATCAAGACAGATACTATTCCTTGTCCTGCTGTGCACGATGGGAGCCATATTTATCAATCCGATTGGCTATCGGGTATTTACGTACCCATATGCTAATCTGTCCGATAAACTCAGCATGTCGGCAATTAGCGAATGGCAGGCTCCGGATGCAAAGAAGATAGGTCATTTGGTTCTTTTTTTTCTGCCCATTGCCGTGACCAGCATGGGATTGATCGTGGGAGAAACAAAAAGCCGGTTGATTGACTGGCTGATCATGCTGGTGTTTGTGTTCCTGTTTTTTAGAAGTACGCGCTTCGTCGTATTTTGGTTTATTGCGGCTCCGTTTTATGCCTTCCGATATTTACCATGCTGTCGCATTAAGAAGATCAAGGGAAAGATGGAACTTGGTCTGTCGGCATTGATTATGGTTCTTTTGATCATCTTTGCAGGATATGGTCTCTGGAAGATTGGCTTGACGATGCAAAACGGAACGGTGGTCACGAAGGTATTGGATGAAAAGGCCGTGGAAGCCATCAAGGCTGATGCACCCAAGAGAATCTATAATGATTATAACATTGCGGAAGCTTTGATCTATCATGACGTGCCGGTATTTTTTGACGCGCGGGCGGATCTGTTCTCCAAGCCGGGCATTTTGGCGGATGGCATAAGCATGATGATGCTTCAGGCCGTAAGCGGAGAGACGGACGGTGCTGCTGCTCCGTTTGATCCGGATAAGTTGATTGCAAAATACGACTTTGACGCGTTCGCGATCCTTAAGACCAGGCCGCTCTACGTATATCTAAACAGTCATCCAGAGCGGTACGTTCTTGTATATGAGAATGAGGATCTGGGATATTTTAGAAGACTGGAGAAGGATATGGAAGAATAGTGGAAGCGGACGTACCGGGGGGAAACGTAAAATTATACGTATTCCCCTATTCTATGCACAAATAGATGTATAAATATACATAAATGCAAGAATATTTCGCATAAACAATAAAAAGTACTGGACTTTTATGCAAAAAGTGTTATAGTATTCTCTAGGCGCCGTTTCGGATGCCTTACTTTTGTATTTTAAAAATGAGGTAAAAATGAAAAAGTACGAGATTCAGACAATGACAATTGATCACTACGAGGGCCTGCATGCGCTGTGGATGACGATTCACGGATTTGGCATCAGGAGCATTGACGATTCACGAATCGGCGTTGAGCGGTTCTTAAAAAGAAATCCTTCCACGAGCGTCGTGGCAGTGGCAGAGGATGGGTCCATCGTGGGCGGCATTCTTTGCGGACATGACGGAAGGCGCGGATGCCTGTATCACGTGTGCGTGCGCGAGGATTATCGCCGGATGGGCATTGGCAAGGCCATGGTGGTGTATTGCATGAATGCCTTGAAAGCAGAGCAGATCAACAAGGTCAGTCTGATCGCCTTCACGAAGAATGACGTGGGAAATGCCTTTTGGAACTGTATTGGCTGGACGAAGCGTCTGGACTTAAATTATTACGATTTCACCCTGAATGAGGCGAACATCACCGCATTCAACAAATAGACACTGTAGATAAGTCAACAAGTCAATTGATTGACGGGAGATTTTATGAATTTTTCCAAGTATTTAATGGATGATTTCCAAAGTGACGTAAATAAGACCATGGCGTCGGTTTGCAGAATCGCATCTTTGTTAATGATTCTTGTGATTTCGCTGAATGCCTTGGGCGTGTTTGCCCTGGATTTCCGCGCATATCCGTCACTGATTGCCTGCGTGGTCGTTATGCTTTTTCCGACGCTGTATTATGAGATATTGCATCTTGACAGTCCGGGCATGCATTACATCTTTTTGACCGTGACAGTCTTGCTTTCCGGCATTCTATACGTTATGTTCTCTTATCACGTCGTGATCATGTTGGTTTTTCCCACCGTGATGTCCTGTCTTTATTGCGATAAGCGCGACGTAATCTTTACGGAAGCCATTTCCGTGCCGGTGATCATTATTGCCCACTTGGGGGCTTATTACGTGAAATATCTTGCAGATGAGCCGCTGCAGACATTGTACCGCGTTGTGTTTTATGGCATGTTCCCGAGGCTGATCGAGTTTGTCAGCATTGCCGTTTTGTGCTATGGGATCACGGAGCGGATCCAAAAGCTGATCAAGAGTCTGATAAAGAAGAACAATGAGCTGGTTTCCAACGAGCAGATGCTGATCGAGTCCCTGACGAAGGTTATCGAGCTACAGTCCCAGGAGACGGGCGGGCACGTACGAAGAGTGTCTGAATATACGAGGATCCTTTGCACGGCATGGGGCATGAGCCCTGAAATGGTATGGATGGTATCCACGGCGGCAATGATGCATGACGTGGGTAAGCTGTACGTTCCTGCAGAGGTGACGGAGAAGCCGGCAAGGCTGACGGACGATGAATATGAGATCATGAAGCGCCACGTTTATTATGGCGAGAAAATGTTTGAGAATTCTACCGGCGAGCTGATGGAGATCGCGAAGATCATCGCCCTTCAGCATCACGAGCGCTATGACGGCAAGGGCTACCTTGGCATTAAGGGCGAGGAGATCGATTTCAACGCGAGATGCGTGGCCATTGCGGACGTGTTTGACGCGCTTGTGTCATCGAGATCCTACAAGCGGGCATGGACGCCTGAGGAAGCGAAGCGCCAGATCATTTCCCAGAAGGGCAGGCAGTTTGATCCGGAGCTTGTGGACATTTTTGTGGCTCACTTTGATGAATTCCTTGAGATCTTCAAGAAATATCCTGACGCACAGGAGGAGCTGGTGATGACGGCCCAGCACTGGAGACGAAGACGGGAGCATTAAGGGGGATACGGATTTCCCTTAATGCGATGGAGTGACGGAATCAATGAGCAGCAATTAGATGACAGGAGGAAAAGAATATGAGTATCAAGGAAATCGAAGGTGGCATTACCGCGGCTTTGGGTTTTGAGGCAGCTGGCGTTGAGGCTGGCGTAAAGTATAAAAACAGAAAAGACATGGCACTGGTTTATTCGACGGCACCCTGCAAGGTGGCGGGAACCTTTACCAGCAACGTGGTGAAGGCAGCTCCCGTGCTTTGGGATAAGAAGCTTGTGGAGACGGCGCCTTTTGTACAGGCAGTCGTAGTCAATTCCGGCATTGCAAACGCGTGCACCGGCAAGCAGGGCATGGATGCCTGCGAGGCGGAGGCAAGGCATGCGGGAAAGCTTCTGGGCATTCCCGAGACTGCCGTTCTGATCGGTTCTACCGGCGTGATCGGCATGCAGATGCCCGTGGACCGCTTGGAGGCCGGCATTGACAAGCTGGTGGCAGCTAAGGCCGGCACGCTCGAGGCAGGACTTGAGGCGGCCAAGGCCATTATGACCACGGACACGGTACACAAGCAGATCGCAGTGGAATTTGAGGTTGGCGGAAAGAAGGCCGTGATGGGCGCAATGTGCAAGGGCTCCGGCATGATCCATCCCAATATGTGCACGATGCTTGGCTACGTATCCACGGACGTGAGTATTTCCAAGGCACTGCTCCAGAAGGCCGTGAGCGCTGCAGTGGTGGATTCCTTCAACATGATCAGCGTGGACGGCGATACCTCCACGAATGACACGCTGCTTGTTCTGGCAAACGGACTAGCCGGAAATGAAGAGATCGCTTCGGAGGGCGCGGATTACGATGCTTTCTGCGAGGCATTGAATTACGTGACGAAGTACCTTGCAAGAAAGATGGCCGGCGACGGCGAGGGTGCAACCTGTCTGTTCGAGACGAAGGTCGTAAACGCTGACACGAAGCAAAACGCCAGAATCCTTGCGAAATCCGTGATCTGTTCGTCCCTTAGCAAGGCAGCGATCTTTGGACATGACTGTAATTTTGGACGTTTCCTTTGCGCGCTTGGATACAGCGGCGTGCAGTTTGATCCCGACAAGGTGGATCTGTTCTTTGAAGGCAATGGCAAGCGCATTCAGGTCTTTGGAGACGGCGCTCCCAAGAGCTATAGCGAGGAGGAGGCCACGGAGCTTCTTTCCGCACCGGAGGTTACGGTGTACGTTGACATGCATGCAGGTGATGCGGAGGCCACTGCATGGGGATGTGACCTGAGCTATGATTACGTGAAAATTAACGCGGATTACCGGAGTTAAGAGAGGAGATTGTCATGGAAAAGGACATGGAGAAGGTAATGCAGAAGGCGGAAGTGTTAATCGAGGCGCTGCCGTACATTCAGAAGTTTAACAGAAAGATCATTGTGGTAAAATACGGCGGAAGCGCCATGAGCAATGAGGAATTGCAGAAGAACGTGATCAAGGACGTAACGCTCCTTAAGCTCGTTGGATTTAAGCCCATCATCGTGCACGGCGGCGGCAAGGAGATCAGCAGATGGGTCGGCAAGGTCGGCAAGGAGGCAAAGTTTGTGAACGGCCTTCGCGTGACTGACGCAGAGACCATGGAGATTGCCGAGATGGTGCTGGGCAAGGTGAACAAGCAGCTTGTGACCATGGTGCAGGAGCTTGGCGTAAAGGCAGTCGGCATCAGCGGCAAGGACGGCGGCCTGCTTCAGGTAGAAAAGAAATATTCTGACGGTCAGGACATCGGCTTTGTAGGTGACATTACGAAGGTGGATCCCAAGGTGCTCTATGACATGCTTGAGAAGGATTTCCTTCCCATTGTGGCCCCCATTGGTCTTGACAATCAGTTCCAGACTTATAACATCAACGCAGATGACGCAGCCTGCGCGATCGCAAAGGCAGTTGGCGCGGATAAGCTTGTGTTCCTGACGGATGTTGAGGGCTTGTACCGTGACTTTAACGACAAGTCATCCTTTATCGGAAGACTGACCGCAACGGAGGCGGACGAGCTCATTAACGGCGGATACATTGGCGGCGGCATGCTTCCGAAGCTTGCAAACTGCACCTCCGCCATCAAGAATGGCGTTAACCGCGTGCACATTCTCGACGGAAGAATCCCGCACTGCCTGCTTTTGGAGATCTTTACCCGCAAGGGCGTTGGCACTGCAATCATCTCGGATGACGAGAACGTGGAGCCGTAATCGCGGGAAAGCCTGGGATCGGATACACGGCATATTCCGTGCAAAATGACGTTAGGAGGACATAACCATGAGCATTAAGGTTTTTATAGACGGAAGGGAAGGAACGACGGGACTTCGCATCAACGAACGCATGGCCGTCAGGGATGACGTGGAATTGCTGTCGATCGATCCGGAGCTCCGTAAGGACCCTGAGGAGAGAAGAAAGCTGATCAATTCCGCAGACGTTGCCTTTCTTTGCCTGCCTGACGCGGCAGCCATCGAGGCAGTGAGCCTGATCGACCCGGACAATGATCACGTTTGCGTCATCGATACTTCCACGGCACACAGAACCAATCCGGAGTGGGCCTATGGCTTCCCGGAGCTTGGAAAAGAGTTCCGTGACAAGATCAAAAACAGCAAGAGAATTGCCGTTCCCGGATGCTATGCTTCCGGCTTCATGATGATGGTATACCCTATCGTGAAAATGGGAATCATGGGAACGGATTATCCCGTTTGCGTTACGGCGCTTTCCGGCTACAGCGGAGCGGGAAAGAAGGCAATCACGGTATATGAATCCCCGGACAAGACGGAAGATCTGTTTGCTCCCAGAGAGTATGCGCTCAGTCAGCAACATAAGCACTTAAAGGAGATGAAGGCGATCTCAGGTCTGGACAGAGAGCCTTTGTTTACGCCCGTGGTGGATGACTATTACAGCGGAATGATCGTTTCGCTTCCCATTTATGCGCATCTCCTGAAGGAGAAGGTAACGCCTTTGGAGCTGCAGAAGAGATATGCGGCCTACTATGACGGCGAGCCGTTTATCAAGGTGATGCCCTTTGGCAGTGAGGCAGAGGGAAATGGTTTCTTTGCGGCAAATGTCATGTCCGGCAAGGACGACGCAAAGATTTACGTGACCGGAAATGACGACAGGCTTCTTGTCAGCGCGGTATTTGACAATCTTGGAAAGGGTGCTTCCGGTGCTGCCATGCAATGCCTGAACGTAAAGCTTGGCTGCGACGAGAAGAAGGGGCTGGTTCTTTCCTGACGGATCGGCGACGTATGGAGCAAATGCTTTTTTGAACCGGCATTTTTAGCGAAAGGAGAAATAACATGGATATGAAAGCATATATTGAGGAGGCGGAGAGCGCCCTCCTTCATACCTATAATCGTTTTCAGATCGTTCTCGACAAGGGCGAGGGCGTGCATCTCTATGATATTAACGGTAAGGAATATTTGGACTTTGTGGCAGGCATTGCCGTGTTTGCGCTGGGCTATGGGAACAAGGCTTACAATGACGCCTTGAAGAATCAGATTGACAAGCTGATCCACACCTCCAATTACTATTACAACGTGCCTGCAATCGAGGCGGCAAAGAAGCTGAAGGCAGCTTCCGGCATGGACCGCGTGTTCTTCACCAACTCCGGTGCCGAGGCCATTGAGGGCGCCATTAAGACGGCGCGCAAGTACGCTTTCTTAAAGGACGGAAGAACGGATCATCAGATCATCGCGTTAGAGCATTCCTTCCACGGACGCACCATGGGTGCGCTCTCCGTGACGGGCAATCGCCATTATCGTGATGCCTTTGAGCCCATGATCGGCAACATCCGCTTTGCGCAGATGAACGATCTGCAGAGCGTATTGGATCAGGTAAATGACAAGACCTGTGCGATATTGCTGGAGACCGTGCAGGGTGAAGGGGGACTTACGCCCGCGACGAAGGAATTCCTGGAGGGAATCCGCAAGATCTGTGACGAGAAGGACATTCTCATGATGCTGGACGAGATCCAGTGTGGCATGGGACGTACCGGAACCATGTTTGCATGGCAGCGCTACGGGATCAAGCCGGACGTGATGACCAGTGCAAAGGCATTGTCCTGCGGCGTTCCCATGGGGGCCTTTATGATGACGGAGAAGGTTGGTCAGAACTCCCTCGTGGCAGGCGATCACGGCACGACCTACGGCGGCAATCCGCTGGCGTGCGCGGCAGCCGTTGCCGTATTTGACCAATACGAGAAGCTTGGCGTTCTGGACAACGTAAACCGCGTGGCGCCTTATCTTGAGAAGAAGCTTATGGAGGTTATGAGCCGTCACTCCTGCATCAAGGAGCACCGCGGCGTGGGGCTGATGCAGGGACTTCTGTTCGAACAGCCCGTTGGTCCCATCATCAATCGCGCCATCGAGAAAGGGCTCCTTCTCATCAACGCTGGTCCCAACATTATCCGCTTTGTGCCTGCTCTCGTGATCACGGAGAAGGACGTGGATCAAATGATCGAAATCTTGGAAGAATGTATTGAGGAGTAATGCATGCATAGTCAAAGAAGATTGATTTCCGTTCTTCTGACAGTCATTATGGTGGCGTTGATCATCTTTGGAAACAATGGGAAGCTTACGGTGAAGGAACCGGAGAATCCGGAGGAGGAGACGACTTGGACCAGTCAGAAGGAAACCATTTACGTCTGGTATTCGGATCCGGCTCTGGAGAGCTACGTAAACAGTGCTGCCGTCAGCTTCGGCGAGGCGGAGGGTGTCCGCGTGATTCCCGTGTTAAAGACGACCTCTACGTTGCTGTCAGACATATACGAGGCAACGATGGATCCGGAGCAGAAGACGCCGGATGCCTACGTCATCAACAATGATGAATTGGAACAGGCATATCTCTCCGGGCTTGCTACGGAGATCCAGAATGCGTCAGGCATGGTAAATGAAGCCTGGTATCCTCTCACGGCTTTGTCTGCCGTAACCTATCACATGAAGATGGTGGCCTATCCGTTTTATTATGAGACAAGCATTCTTGTCTATAACAAGGATTACATCGAAATGTGGCTGCGGCAGCAGGCGGACCGCGCGGCACTTGCGGCTGAGGGCTACGAGGAGGAGAATGAGGGCGGCGGATGGTCAGAGAATTGCGTCGGTGAGGACGGCGTTCCCCTCACGGTGGAAGGTTTGCTGAAGTTCGCGGACACCTTTGACGCGCCTGAGGGCGTGGACGGCGTCATGAAATGGGACGTGTCGGACATTTTTTATAACTATTGGATTGTAGGAAATTATCTGATTGTCGGCGGCGAATGCGGGGACGACAATCTGAACGTTGACATTTACAACAATGAGACCGTAGATTGCCTGAAGACGTATCAGGAACTCAGTCAGTTCTTCTTTATTGAGCCGGAGAACTCGGACAGTGAGACCGTGTTGCAGGATTTCATGGAAGGAAGGCTGGTTTTCACGATTGGCACGACGGACGTGGTGAAGAAGCTTGAACAGGCCAAGCAGGAAGGGGTTTTTGTCTATGATTACGGCGTGGCAAAGCTTCCTGACGTCAGTGACGCGCTTGAGAGCAGAACGCTTTCCGTGACAAACGCGCTTGCAATTAATGGCTTTTCCGAGCATAAAGATCTGGCAAACCGCTTTGCTGAGTATTTGACGAGAGCCAATACGCCGGAATTTTACTCGAAATCAGGCAAGATGGCTACTGCTCTGCAGGCATGCAGGGGAGACGAGCTCCTTACAACTTTCATGGAACAATATGCTGCAAGCATTTCCCTGCCGAAGATGATGGAGATCGGAAATCTTTGGCTCCAGCTGGAAGCACTGTTTGCAAAGGTTTGGAATGGAGAAGAGATCCTGCCGCTGGTGCAGGAGCTGGAAGCCCAGATCTCAACGCAGATTGGCGAGGAATAATGGCATAAAACTAACCGGACGGGACATACTGATCCTTAAAAGGAGGTACGTCATGGCCGGTTTTTTTATTGCAATTTTGTCAGGTGCCCTGATGAGCATACAGGGCGTTTTCAACACACAGGTGACCAAGGCTTCCGGCATTTGGTCCGCCAGCGCGTTTGTGCAGCTGACGGCTTTTGTGGTCTGTCTGGGCGCTTGGTTTGGAATGGAGCGGAAAAGCTTTTTAAGAGTATTTTCCGTGGAACCCAAGTATATGCTCCTTGGGGGCGTGATCGGCGCACTGATCACCTACACCGTCATTAAGAGCATGGATTCGCTTGGGCCGGCAAAGGCCGTGCTGCTGATCGTGGTTTCGCAGCTGGCCGTGGCCTATGGCATGGAATTGTTCGGGGTCTTTGGGGTGGAGCGCCAGCCGTTTGAATGGCGAAAGGCCATCGGCATGGTGATAGCCGTTCTGGGGATTATCACGTTTCATTGGAAATAGGTCTTGTAAAGGGCTTCGTTTTCGCTTACAATAATTTTATCGACAAAGAATCCTCCCATGGATTAAACGGCGTTTGGAAGGCACGGACGGGAATGGGTTAATTTATGGGAAAATGGAATAAGATCAAGAAATGCAAGGGACAGCGGGACGCGCTTTGGCTTACGGGAAAAAGCGCAGTCGTGCTGTTTGCGTGCGTGTTTTTTGCATGGATGGCGGCCGGTTGTCAGTCGGATCAGGCTTTGACCCTGCAGGTTGACGAATCTGGTCAAATGACGGGGGCAGAGGGAAATCCGAAGGCGGAAGTGCAGGAAAAAGGAAACGAGGGAAGCGATGGGATGAAGAGAGCTGGGGAGGGCGAAGCGACGCCCTTGCCGGTGCTGATCGTTCACGTCTGCGGAGCCGTAAGGGATCCTGGCGTCAAGAGGCTTCCGGCAGGCAGCAGGGCTGCAGACGCCCTGGAGATGGCTGGAGGCTTTACGGAGGCAGCAGATCAGTCCTACGTGAATCTGGCGGCCTTTGTGGAGGACGGGCAGCAGCTCTACTTTCCGGAAAAGGGAGAGAAGCCGCGCGAAGGCACGACGGAAGGCGGTCCGGTGGATCTCAATTCGGCGGACGAGACGGCGCTGCAATCGATTCCGGGGATCGGCGAGAGCCGCGCCAAAGCGATCCTTAAGTACCGCAAGGAGCACGGAAGGTTTTCGGAAGTGGAAGAATTATTACAAGTCCCTGGGATAGGGGACGCACTGTATCAGCAAATTCAGGACTTGGTTACGGTTTCGAGGTGAATCAGACAAGAGCAGGGAAGGATGAGGAGAAAGAGATGGCAGACAGAAGGGTACTGGTGGTAGATGACGAGAAACTGATCGTAAAGGGGATTAAATTTAGCTTAGAGCAGGACGGAATGACGGTGGACTGCGCGTATGACGGGGAGGAAGCGTTGAACCTCGCGCGGGAAAACCAGTATGACATTATTCTGCTCGACGTGATGCTGCCGAAGGTGGGCGGTTTTGAAGTATGCCAGCAGATCCGCGAGTTTTCGGACGTGCCGGTGATCATGCTGACGGCGCGCGGCGAGGACATGGACAAGATTCTGGGACTGGAATACGGTGCGGACGATTACATAACCAAGCCTTTTAACATTCTGGAGGTGAAGGCGAGAATCAAGGCGATCATGCGCCGCATGGACGGGCGTAACGTGGAAGCAAACGCAAACCGCGTTCTGGAAGGCGGCGACGTGCGTTTGGACTGCGAAGGCCGCCGCGCTTACGTGGCAGGGCAGGAGATCGGGCTTACAGCGAAGGAGTTTGAGGTGCTCGAGCTCTTGATGCTGAATCCCGGGAAGGTGTATGACAGGGAGAATCTGCTGAAGATTATCTGGGGAGCGGATTATCCCGGTGACGTCAGAACCGTGGACGTTCACGTGAGAAGGCTTCGCGAGAAGATTGAACCGAATCCCAGCGAGCCGCATTACGTAAGGACAAAATGGGGCGTTGGGTATTATTTTCAAGCATAATTAGAAAGGTTGTTGGGAGCGAGGAAGGATCGTGAGGTTGCCGGATAACGCAAAGGAAAACTTAAAACAGTTTGTTATGCTGCGCAGCTTCCGTGCGAGAATCTGCCTTCTGACGCTCGTGGTCGGCATTGTGGCCAGCGCGCTGATGCGGCACGCCATCATGGAGACTTATAAGCACCGCGCGGTGCAGCAGAGAACGGAGACGGTGCAAAACCAACTGCTGATCGTTGCAAAGCATCTGATCAGTAACAATTATTTTGCGACTTACCGTCTGCAGGAGCCTGGAATGATCGCATCCCGCCAGGGAATCAACGCAGAGCTCGAGACCATATCCAATCTGTATGGCGGGCGCGTCATGATCATTGGCAAAAGCTGTAAGGTGCTCAAGGACACGTATGGCATCAGTGAGGGCAAGACAATTATCTCCGAGGAGGTGATCAAGTGCTTTCGCGGGGAGAACGTGTCGCATTATGACGCGGAGCATGGCTACATAGAGATGACCATTCCCATTGCCTCCACGGGCACTGACGGAAAGTCCAGCATTGTCGGCGTCATGCTGACCAGCGTGTCTGACGAGACGATTGTAGAGATGATCGATCAGATGAACCAAAACGCATTGACGCTTGAGATCCTGATGATCATGGGGATCGTCATTCTCTCCGTCATGCTCTCCGGCGTGCTCACGAAGCCGTTTGGCAAGGTTACGGCAGAGATCCGCAAGGTGAAGGAGGGCACGAGCGAGAAGGCCATCTCCGTGCCGGATTACGTGGAGACGGTACATATCATAGACGCATTTAATGACCTGCTGGGCAGGATGAATGCCCTGAATGATTCCAGGCAGGAATTCGTGGCGAACGTGTCGCATGAGCTTCGCACGCCCATGGCATCCCTGAAGGTGCTCGCGGATTCGCTGCTCACCCAGCCGGACGTGCCGGCGGAGCTCTACCGGGAATTTATGACCGACATGGTCTCCGAGATCGACAGGGAGAACCGGATCATCACGGATCTATTGACCTTGGTAAAGCTTGACAAGACCACGCAGGATCTGAACATTGTGGCACTGAACGTCAATGACTTGGCGGAGCTTACGTTAAAGCGTCTTCGTCCCATTGCACGCAAGAAGGACGTCGAGGTCATCTTCGAGAGCATGCGCCCCGTGATCGCCGAGGTGGACGAGGTGAAGATGACGCTGATCATGACGAACCTCATGGAAAATGCCATTAAATATAATCATGAGCATGGCCAGGTAAAGGTCGTGCTGGATGCAGATCACCAGTATTTTACGCTACAAGTGACTGATACGGGCGTGGGGATTCCGGAGGAGGATCTGCCCCACGTTTACGAGAGATTTTACCGCGCGGACAAATCCCACTCCCGCGAAATGGGCGGAACGGGACTAGGACTTGCGATCACAAAGAGCGCCGTGCTGATGCACAGGGGATCGATCACCGTATCAAGCAAGCTTGGAGAAGGCAGTACCTTTACGGTAAAGATCCCGCTGAATCACGTGACGGGAAAGGGACGGAACGGAAGCTGAACCGGGCTTGGGATAAACTGCCGAAGCGGAAGCTGAACCGGGCTTGGGATAAATTGCCGGAGCGGAAGCTGAACCGGGCTTGGAAACATTGGAACCGGAGGAGGAACGGATGAAACGCCGGAGGAAAGGAAACTTGCGAAGAATGCTTTGTACCCTGCTGTTTTTGGCAGGTTTTCTTGGCATGCTTTCTTCCTGCGAGGAAATCAAGCAAACAGACGGGCGGAAGGTACAGGTGTACTATCTTTCGAACTCCGAGACAAAGGTGGAGGTTCATGAGTTTGACAGGCCAACGGGAGCGACGGAGGAGCAGATCAATCTCTTGATGTCATACCTGTCTGCCATTCCGGAGAAGCCGGCGTATAAATCGCCCTTGGCCATGGGATTTAGCGTGCTGAACATTGATTACTCGGAAGGTAGCTTTGTGCTGAACGTAGATGAGAAATACATGGATCTCAGTCCGACGACGGAGGTGCTGGTGCGGGCGGCAATCGTTCGCACGCTTGTGCAGGCGGACGGCGTGAAACGAGTGCAGATACAGGTGAACGGATCGCCTCTTGTGGATGCGGCAGGAGATCCCGTGGGCTGGATGACGGCGGACCAGTTCATCCACAATGACGGAAGCGAAATCAACTCCTATGATCAGATCCGCGTAAAGCTTTATTTTGCAAATGAGGCGGGGGACAGGCTGATTGCGGCCTATCGCGAGAAGTTCTATTCTACCAACACGCCTCTGGAGCGATTCGTCGTGGACGAGATCTTAGCCGGTCCCAGCGGAAAGATCGCCGGGCTTTATCCTACCGTCAATCCTGACGTCAAAATCCTTAGCGTTATGACGAAGGATGGCATTTGTTATCTGAACTTTGATTCCAACTTTTTAGAGGCTGTGGGCAACGTCACCTTGGAGGCAGAAATCTATTCCCTCGTCAACACCCTGACGGAGTTACAGAGCGTGAACCGCGTGCAGATCCTCGTCAACGGCGAGGTCCCCGATGTCTTCGGCAGCGCCATCTTCGACCGTAACCTCGACCTCGTCACAACCTTGGAATAACGTGACGCGGGGACGTGTCTACTGACACAAACCGTGTAATGGTTTGCAGAACTCGGGGCTGAGGCTTGGCACATATGCCTGAGGGACACTATCCAAGCCATCCCCTCGAGTTGATTGAAACGTGTAGTTTGTTAATTTGTGTCAGTAGACATGTCCCCGTGACGCGTAATTTTGTAAGAAAGGAGAAAATGGAATGAAAAGACCCTTGTTTTGGGTCTGTATAACGTTGGCGGTCGTAGCCGTGCTAAAGGTCTTGTTGGGCGGCATGGCGAATGAGACGGTCAAGCTTAGACAAACATATCCCGAGGATCCGCCCTGGGAAGAGGAAAGGATTACTTTCCAAGGCAAGGTTGTTGAAAAAGGAGTCCAGGGAGACCAAGAATATTTTCTGTTATCAGATCTTTCATCAAATCAAGACGCCGCAGCGTCGCGGCAGATCATTTCCATTTTACAAACATTGAAAACGGATCGGATCCAGTGCTTTTTGGCAACGGAGCCAGGCGAAACATTGCCAAAAATCGGCAGCAGAATACAGGTGGAAGGGCTATTTTCCTTCTTCGAGACGGCGACAAATCCAGGCGAATTTGATTATGCAAAGTATTATCAGGGAAAGCGGATCGGGGGTAAATTTACGGAGACGAGGATCCTTTGGCAGAGTGCGTCCTACGACCGCGTGAGAGAATTTTTGCATGAGTTAAAAATATACTTTGGAAAGCGTCTGGATTACGTTTTTCCCGTCAGGGAGGCGGGTGTTATGCGCACCATGCTTTTGGGAGATCGCACGCAGCTGGATCCGGCACTTCGGAAACTGTATCAAGAAGGCGGAATTGTGCATATTCTAAGCATTTCCGGGCTTCACGTAACGCTTCTCGGCATGGGGTTGTATTCGCTGCTAAGAAGGCTGGGCATGCGAATGAATTTTGCGGCTGTGCTTTCCGGAGGCATATTGGTTCTTTACGGTATCATGACGGGCATGAGCGTCTCGGCATGTCGCGCCATTGGCATGTTTCTTTTGCGCATGCTGGCGCTTACCGCCGGGCGGACCTACGACCTGCCTACGGCCGTTGCCGTCATGGCCTGCGGCATGCTTTGCACGGAACCCGTGAATGCACTAAATTCTGGCTTCTGGCTATCCTTTGGTTCCATATTGGGCGTAGGCGTCACGCTTCCGGTGCTCGAAAAGGCGCGTGATACGTGGAGAGAAAGATCGCGTGACGACTGGAAGAAGCAACCAAGTGATACCTGGGTGGAGAAATTGCGTTACCCGTGGAATGCAAGGCCATGTGACGCAGGGAAGAAAAGTCTGCGTGACATATGGAGGGAACGGCCGCAAGATACTTGGGTGGATAGGGTTATGGCGGGGATGGCAGTCGTTGGAGAAGGAGTACTTCGCGCCCTTCGTGCAGGTTTGGCCATCTTTTTGACGACGCTTCCCCTGTCCTTATGGTTTTACTATGAAGTTCCCACGTATTCCACGCTGTTAAATCTGATCGTCATCCCGCTCATGGGGCCGCTCTTATTGTTTGGCATGCTCGCCATGCTGATTCCAGGGCTTGGAATTTTGGGAACGGTCGACGTATTGGGACTGCGCCTGTTTGAAAAACTCTGCCTATGGGCAAGGGAGCTGCCTTTTTCCTCCTGGAATCCAGGTTGCCCAAGGGTCTGGCAGATGATCACCTACTACGCGATGCTGAGCCTTGGATTGTGGTGCCTGTGGATGCGAAGCAAAAAGGAAGCACGTGAAAAGCGGGCGGCAAGGAGTGGTAAGGAGGTAGCATGGGAGAAGCAGGCGGCAAGGCGTGGCAAGGAGGAAGCACGTGAGAAGCAGACGGGCAGGCGTGGCAAGGAGGAAGCATGGGAGAAACAGGCGGGCAGGAGTGGCAAGGAGGAAGCATGGGAGAAACAGGCGGCAAGGAGTGGTAAGGAGGAAGCATGGGAGAAACGAGAGGGAAGAAAGGTTAAGGCAGAAGTCTGCAAAAAAAGGCTAGGGCGTTGGACGTTCAAGTTTGCGTGGCTCCTCATCGTGGCAGCACCCCTGATTTTTGTTATTCCGGCCAGACGCATGACGGGCATGACGTTCCTGGACGTTGGTCAGGGGGATTGCGTTTTCATCCGATTGGAAAATGGTCAGACGTGGCTGTATGATTGCGGCAGCACCAGCAGAAAGGACGTGGGGGAGAAGGTGCTGATTCCCTTCTTAAAGCATGAGGGGATTCATCATCTGGATGGCATTTTTCTCTCCCACGGCGACAGGGATCACGTGAGCGGCATCACGGAGCTTTTGGAAAGCGCGCGCCAGGAAGGAATCCGGATCGATCAATTGTATCTTCCGAACTGGGAGCGGGCTGAAGATAGCTTTTCGGAGGTGCTTCAGGCGGCTAAGCAGCCTCCGGGCACGCAGATACAATATTTATCTGCAGGAGATGCCTTGACAGGAAAAAATGTTTCATTCCTTGCATTGCACCCGCAAAGCGGGAGTATGGGAACTGACGGCAATGAGGATTCGCTTTGTCTGTGGGTTTGCCTAAAGCGCCGTCAAGAGGCGATGACGGCGCTTTTGACGGGCGACGTTCAAGGCGCGGGAGAGAAGGAATTGTTGGAGGAACTTCGTGCGCGCGACATCCGCGAAGTCACGGTACTTAAGTGTGCGCATCATGGTTCACAAAATGCAACTTCGCCGGAATTCTTAAACCAAATGAATGCAAGCATCACGGTTATCTCCTGCGGAAGAAAAAACGTCTATGGCCATCCCCACGAAGAATTGTTGCGGCGCCTTTTTGATGACGGCACCACCGTCCTTCGCACCGACAGACTCGGCGCCATCACCTTACGGATCAACAAAGCGCCCATGGTATACGTGAAATAAACATGTCAGCGGGACGGCAGAAGCTTCTTTTCCCTCACAGGCAAGTAGTATCTCGCCTTTTTACTTGCCTGGAAGCTTCTTTTCCCTCACAGGCAAGTAGTTTCTCGCTTTTCCGCTTGCCTGGAAGCCACTTTTCCCTCACAGGCAAGTAGTTTCTTGCTTTTCCGCTTGCCTGGAAGCCATTTTTCTTTCACAGGCAAGTAGCTTCTTGCTTTTCCGCTTGCCTGGAAGCCGCTTTTCCCTCTCAGGCAAGTAGTATCTCGCTTTTCTACTTGCCTGGAAGCCATTTTTCCCTCACAGGCAAGTAGTATCTCGCCTTTTTACTTGCCTGGAA
Organism: Acetatifactor sp.; assembly: GCA_024693365.1. Taxonomy (GTDB): domain Bacteria; phylum Bacillota; class Clostridia; order Lachnospirales; family Lachnospiraceae; genus Acetatifactor. Next base: position 46,311 of record JAILLF010000035.1, read on the forward strand.
GCCGCTTTTTCCTCTCAGGCAAGCGGAGTAATCTTGGAAATTTTCTTGGAAAACTGACGGAACTAGGGTACTGCCACGGGTAGAATGGAACTAGGGTACTGCCACGGGTAGAATGGAACTAGGGTACTGCCACGGGTAGAATGGAACCAAGGTACTGCCACGGGTAGAATGGAACCAAGGTACTGCCACGGGTAGAATGAAACTAGGGTACTACTACGGGTAGAATTGACGTTGGAGGGGGAGGGGGGTATAATGGGTTTTAGCCGGCAGCTAGTCAGGTTTACTTCTTGGTCAAAAGGTGTCGCGGGTTCGATTCCCGCCGTCTCCGCAAGGAGGCGTAGCTCAGTGGGTAGAGCGCTTTTATTAATTTGACGATTTCGCCGGATTTTTTGCCCGCAGCTAGCGATGCTTACTTCACTCCAGGATTAGTGTTGCAATATCGCGGGCCAAAAGGAGAAAAGATGGAAAAAATTTTTAAGGAGTATTTGTTTGAAAAGCATTTTCTTGTAAATGACAATGGGGCAGCGAATGCGGCAGGGAATGATCAGACCCAGGTGTTTGAAGTCTTGTTTTCCCTGGCGAATCTGTTCAATATCTCCGTTGTGGAAGGGAAAGAGCTTGCCCAAAAGGAAATGATCGAGCTTGCATCGAGGTTACTTGGAGTGAACGTGCCGAAGCCTTTTTATGAAGGTTTTCCTGCGACGGTGAAGGAGCTTTCTCCGGATCAGCTGTTGTTTGATCAGATGGTGCACTATACCATGACCTACGGGTTTGGAAATTTTTCTGAGGCAGGGCATTCCCTGTTTGAAAAGAATTTTGAGCGCACCGCATTCAAGGAAAACTGCGTGATCAGGGAATTCACGATCCTTCAGGAAGAGGAAGCCGTGAAACAGCTCGCAGAGTACGTGGAAAACTTGCTTGCGTCCAGCCGGCCGTTGAATGACAGGCAGTTTCAAATGGTCTGTGAATACGTCAAAACGTATCATTACAAGGTGCAGCAATGCGCCTCCAAGAACACGACGGTGAAACTGATGGTGAAGCTTCGCGACCTGCGTTTTGCAAGGTTTTTGAACCTGTCTGACGTGATCAAGGTGCTCGATGAGATCAGTTATGCAAACTATTTGAATGAAAATTTGAAAAAGCTGAATCTTCGCAATCAGGACAGAAAGTTCCTGACGAGCGTTATTGACGAGCTGTTTGCAATCTCACACGTGGATGAAGTGACTTGCTTCGAGAAAAAGGACGTATGGTGCGGACTGCTTCATCACCTGCATTATCAGCCGAAATGTGACAGGGCGCGGGAGTTCCTGGCCGACATGCGCGGCAAGGGTAACCGGTCCGTTTATTCGGAGTTTGAACGATTGTTAAGCGTGCGGAACGTCCGCGGCGCCGTGATGAGCCTTAAGCAGGGCAAGGGTTCCGGTGCATTGCTCCGCAATCTGGATTATATTGTCAGCAGGATCGAAGAGCCCGAAGACCTTAAGTTTGTGTTGGAAAACCTTGGGACGAAGAACAATGTCATGCTGATGCAGCTGCTCCTTCATTATACCAAATTGCGCAGGCCGCTTGAGAAGCAGGTTAGATCCTTCCGGTTTACCAAGCACAATGTCATGCGCGTGCATCAGGAGGACGCAGGGGAGGCAGCCCGCAGAAAATCCATGATATCCCTTGGACAGTCGGCGGCCATCTCTAAGTTTGTGGAGGAGAATCTTCGCCAGAATTTGAAGGGAAGGCTTGGCAAGGTATACGTTGACGAGACCATGAAGAATTTGGCCCTGCCTTTGCAGGAGACGACTTCTCAGGGCGGTTTTGGCGTGTTGGCGAAGGGTTCAAGATTAGCCATTCCCGAGGGCAAGAAAATCCGCGCCTTTACCTATTGGGAGAAGGTGAATGACATTGACCTGTCCGTCATCGGCATCGACGAAAACGGCAAGCAAACGGAGTTCTCCTGGCGTACCATGGCAAATCGTCAGTCTGACGCCCTGGTTTATTCCGGGGATGAGACCAGCGGATACAACGGCGGTTCTGAATATTTTGACGTCGACGTGGAGGAGTTTCAGAAGCTCTATCCCCGCATTAAGACTTTGATCTTCTGCAATAACGTTTTCTCAGGGTCAAACTTTGAGACCTGTTATTGCACGGCAGGATATATGATGCGCGATCTGTTGGATTCCGGAGAGATTTACGAGCCGAAGACCGTGGCAACCTCCTTCCGCGTGAATTGTCCCAGCACTTTTGCTTATCTGTTTGGGATCGATCTGGAAACCAGAGAGTTCGTTTGGCTGAATGTGGCAAGAGGCGGAGAGACCATCGTGGCCGGTGCCACGAGCCTGGCATTTTTGCTGGACTACTTCGACGTTACGCAGAAGATGAACGTGCATCGTTTCTTTGAATGGATGGCGACGGAACTCGTAACGGATCCCGCTGAGGCTGACGTGATCGTGACCGATGACAGGGAGATCTGGGAGCGGGCAAATGCCGGCAGGCAGGATGACGCGTCTGAGGAAACTGTGAAGGAATGGATCCAAAGCCATGATTTTGAGAGGCTGCTGGCTTTGATGAATCAGTAATTTTGACGGACAAATAAAAGAATATCAGGTTGAAAGAGAAAGCTCACGGCCGGGGAGAAAGCCCTGCCATGAGCTTTTTTGATAAAAATATGCAATAACGCCGGCGCGTTTGAGGTTGACAATTTCCAGGGAAAGAAGTATAGTTTAAATACCTCTAGGGGGTATATGGAACGCATGAAAAATGAAAGCAACGAGAACACTAAAACGGCATTAACTAACCTAGAAAGGGAACGGTTACAAAGATGGAACGTGAATGTTGTGCCAATATGCGCGGCGAGAAGAAAAAGGAGCGCGGAGAGAAAGAAAAAAAGGATCTGATGAATCGCCTGAAACGAATCGAGGGACAGGTTCGCGGCCTTGAGAACATGTTGGAGAAGGATGCATACTGCACGGATCTAATCATGCAGGTGGCGGCCGTGACGTCCGCGTTAAATGGTTTTCAGAAGGTACTGCTGGAGAATCATCTAAGGACTTGCGTTGCGGATAACGTAAGGCGGGGAAATGATGAGGTGATTGAAGAGTTTGCGGCGCTGATGCGCAAGCTAATGTGATTTGGCGCGGGGTGAAGGGATGGATCAATATCAAGTAACCGGAATGAGCTGCGCGGCGTGCAGCGCGCGCGTGGAGAAGGCGGTGAAGTCCGTCGAGGGCGTGACGGACTGCTCCGTGAGCTTGCTTACAAATTCCATGGGCGTTGAAGGAACGGCGGATCCGCAAAGGATCATACAGGCCGTGACGGCGGCGGGATATGGGGCAAAACTGAAGAAACCGGCCGCAGGCAATGCGGGCATGGCGGAAAGCGCAGACGGCGCAAATGACTTAGAGGACCTTGAGACGCCGAAAATGAAACGGCGACTGATCGCTTCTTTGATCGTTACGTTGCCGTTAGCGTACGTGGCCATGGGACATGCCATGTGGAACTGGCCCTTGCCGGGATTCTTTGAAGGAAATCCGTTGGCGATCGGAATGCTGCAGATGCTGCTTGCAGCCATCGTCATGGTGATCAACCAGAAATTTTTTGTGAATGGATTTCGAGGTGCACTTCACGGCGCGCCGAACATGGACACGCTGGTTGCCATGGGATCCGCGGCATCGTTTCTTTACAGTACGGTCATGCTGTTTTTGATGACGGGTGACGCGCAGGCAGGCATGGCGTTGCTTCACGAACTCTATTTTGATTCCGCAGCCATGATCCTGGCGCTGATCACGGTGGGGAAAATGCTCGAGGCGCGTTCCAAGGGAAAGACGACGAGCGCCCTAAAAAGCCTGATGAAGCTGGCGCCAAAGACGGCGGTGATCCTAAAGGACGGAGAGGAAAAGGAAGTTCCGATCCGGCAGGTGAAGGTGGGAGATCTTTTTGTGGTAAGGCCGGGCGAGAGCATTCCCGTGGACGGCATCGTGCGGGAGGGAATGAGCGCGGTAAACGAGGCGGCCCTGACGGGCGAGAGCCTGCCGGTGGACAAGGCGCCAGGCGACGGCGTGTCTGCAGCCACCTTAAACCAATCCGGATTTTTGACCTGCGAGGCAAGGCGCGTGGGAGAGGACACGACGTTTTCGCAGATCATTCAGATGGTGAGCGACGCGGCGGCGACAAAAGCCCCCATCGCTAAGCTTGCAGACCGGGTGTCTGGCGTGTTTGTGCCTGTGGTGATCGGCATCGCGGCGGTAGCGCTGCTGGCATGGATACTGGCGGGGCAAAGCTTTGGATTTGCACTGGCGCGCGCCATCTCCGTGCTGGTGATCAGCTGTCCGTGCGCGCTGGGACTTGCAACGCCCGTGGCCATTATGGTGGGAAATGGCGTTGGAGCGCGTAACGGCATTCTGTTTAAGACGGCGATCGCCTTGGAGGAAACGGGGAAAACAAAGATCGTCGCGCTGGATAAAACGGGAACAATCACGAAAGGCGAACCCGCGGTGACGGACGTGATCCCGGCAGCAGGCGTTACGAAAGAAGAGCTGATGAGGGCAGCGTTTGCCTTGGAGCAAAAGAGCGAGCATCCCCTGGCGAAGGCCATTGTGCAATATGGCCGCGAGCACGCGTCGGATATGGCTGTGACGTCCGGCAGTAACGCAGCAGATCCTAAGGGGGCTCTTACGGACCTGAGCGTAGAAGAATTTCAGGCCGTGGCAGGCAATGGGTTGACGGCGCGAATGGGCACGGACAGACTGATCGGCGGTAATCTGCGTTTTGTGCTTGAGAGCATTGGAGGGGCGGACAAGCCAGCGCTTAAGGAAACCGCACAGAGTCTTGCGGATCAAGGAAAGACGCCCATGTTTTTCGCAATGAATGGAAGACTGCTTGGGATCATTGCCGTGGCGGATGCCTTGAAGGAGGACAGCATTCGCGGGATTCAGGCGTTTAAGGCGCTTGGCATGCACGTCGTGATGCTGACCGGAGACAATGAGAGAACGGCGCGGGCCATCGGGGACCGGGTTGGCGTGGATGAGATCGTAGCGGGGGTTTTGCCGGACGGGAAGGAAACGGTGATACGGAAGCTACGGGAAAAGGGTCGCGTTGCCATGGTGGGTGACGGCATCAATGACGCCCCTGCGCTTGTGCGGGCGGACGTTGGCATTGCTATTGGCGCGGGAACGGACGTGGCAATCGACGCGGCAGACGTGGTGCTGATGAAGGGGAGTCTTTTGGATGCAGCGGCGGCGATGCGGCTGAGCCGGGCAACCCTGCGGAATGTAAAAGAGAATCTGTTTTGGGCGTTTTGTTATAATGCGATCGGAATTCCGCTGGCGGCGGGATTGTGGATCCCTATTTTCGGATGGACGCTGAACCCCATGTTTGGCGCTGCGGCCATGAGCCTTTCAAGCTTTTGCGTGGTGACAAACGCGCTGCGGCTGAATCTGCTAAAGCCCTACGCATTCAGGAGCATGGAGGAAAGGAAGCTGGATAAGACCGTAAATGACATGGAAAACAAGGAAAAGGCTGAAGAAAAGATCATGAACGTAAGCGAAGAAAAAGAAAGGAGCAAGGAGGAAATGAAGGAGATCACCGTAAAGGTAAAGGGCATGATGTGCGGGCACTGCGAGGCCACGGTCAAGAAGGCGCTGGAGGCCATTGACGGCATTGAAAGCGCGGCGGCGGATCACAATAAAGGCATCGCCGTGATCACGGTCTCTAAGGAGATTCCCGAGGACGCGATCAGGGATGCCATTGTGAGCAAGGACTTCGAGTATCTGGGCATGGAATAACGCACCATCGGTGGGGCAGGCTTTTGTGTCAGCAGACACGTCCCCGTGACACAAAGATCACCGGCCCAGGATGATCAGTTCAACGGCCATTTTGTCATTGATGAGGCCGGTTTTGACGTCCTGGTCGGACTGGACGCACAGCTCCAGGGATTTGCGGATTTCTGAAGACTTATAAAGGCTGGCCTGGGAAAGATATTTTCCGACAACAAAGGGGGGAACCCCGATCTTAGAGGCAATCTCGCGATCGGGGACGCCTCCCTTTTTCAGTTCCTTGGCCTGGTAGATCAGGTTATATTGCCTCGAGAGCATGGCGAGGATCTGCAGGGGCTGAACCTTCAGCGCCAGCAAGTCATAATAGAGGCTGAGTGCCTTTGAGGTCTGCTTTCTTGCCACGGCCTCCGTCATGTCAAAGATGCGGTCCTGAAGCCTTGTGGTGCAGATAGCCTCCACGTCGTCGCTCGTCACGACGTCGCGGTCCATGCAGTAGCAGATGAGTTTTTCAAGCTCCGACTGGATGTTTTCCATGTCTGTGCCGGTCTTGCTAAGGAACAGCACGACGGTGGATTCCGTCACCTTTTTTCCTTCCTTGGAAAGAAGGGAAGCCACCCAGCGTTTTAGCGTGTTTTCGTCCTGCGTGGTAAATTCGACGGCGCAGCCCTTTGACGAAACGGTCTTAAAGAGCTTGCTGCGCTTGTCCACCTCACTTTCGGTGAAGACAAAGAACGTGGTCTCGTTGGGAGCGGAGAGATACTCCGCCATCTGCTCGCCGCCGGACTTGAACAGTCCGCTGTCCGACAAAAAGATCACGCGCCTATCGGCCAGAAAGGGCATGGTCTCCGCGAGATCGATGATCTCCGTCACGGGAACGTCCTTACCCTCATAAAAATGCACGTTCATTTCATCGCTCCCGGCCAGGGCGTTTTTTAATTTCTCCGTATATTGTCTTTTCAGATAACGCTCTTCGCCATAGAGCAGATAGACGTTTTTGAATTGATTTTCCTTGATGGCGGCAATAATGCGCTGCATATCCCATCCTTTCCCGCCTGGTGCGGTCCAAAGCCGTCAGACGAGTCATTCTTCGCTTGCCGTGGGTGAAAGTCCTTTGCGTGATTGCCCCGGAAGTCATAAGTCTTACTCTACAGTATACAGGATGCATGCATTTTTGGAAAGAAGAAACCTAAGTATTTTTTGTTATTTTCCAAACAAAAAATATTGAGGTGGAAGTGAGATTGTGATATGATAAAACAGGAAATGCGAAGAGAAGAGAACGCATTTCAAAAACAATATTCCATAAAATTTTTGAAACAACGGAGGAGAAGCAAAATGAGTAAGGACAAGGGGTTTATCGCAGAGTTTAAGAAATTTATTTTACGTGGCAACGTAATGGACATGGCAGTCGGCGTAATCATCGGCGGCGCATTCAGCTCGATCGTGACGGCGCTTACCACCAGCTTCATCAATCCTTTGATCGCGGTTTTCACCGGCGGTAACGAAGGTGACGGCGTGACGGTCGGCGGACAGTTTACGATCAAGGGCGTTGTTTTTGATTATGGCGCATTTATTTCCGCAATCATCAATTTCCTGATCATTGCCTTCATTCTGTTCTGCATGATCAAGGCCGTTAATAAGGCCATGACCATCGGCAAGAAGCCTGAAGCACCCAAGGCTCCGACCACGAAGAAGTGCCCGTTCTGTAAGTCTGAGATCGCTCTGGACGCAACCAGATGCCCTCACTGCACTTCCGTTCTTGAGGAGACGAAATAAGCATAAGGATTCGGGAAGCAAGAGACACGTGACGTAACGGATATTTACGACAAGATCTGCAAGCATTTTGCTTGCCAGGGGGAAAGGTACAACGGCTATGCGCGGATGGAAGAAAAAGAGCATCTGCCTGGCCCTGGCGCTTTTGGCATCCGCCTTCGTAACGGGATGTGGCACCAAGACTGAAAAGGTCAAGGAGGCCATGAAACTGATCGGGGACATGGATTATCAGGGTGCGCTCGGGGCCTTGGGGGAAGCAGCTGAAAATAAGGAAGACCGGCGGCTGATCGCAAGGGGCATGGGAATTGCCTATTTGGGACAGGCCAATTACGAGGAGGCGGAGAAATGCTTTTTGGAAGCGCTCTCCTGCAGCAACGGCCTTTTGGAAAACGTCGATTACGACTTGAATTTCTATCTTGCGTCCGCATACGTGGGCGAAGGGAAATATGAGGAGGCAAAGGCGGTCTATACCTCCATTCTGGCCTTGAAGCCCCAGGAGGAAGACGCTTATTACCTGAGAGGCGGCGTAGAGCTTCAGCTGGATCAGTTCAATGAGGCGAAGGCGGACTTTGACAAGGTCGTGTCCATGGACGCCAAGAACTATGACAGACTCTTTTCCATCTATGAACAATTTGCGCATTTCGGTTACAAGGCGGCGGGGCAGGAATACTTGCAGACTGCGCTTGACAATGGCGAAAAGACGCTGAGCTCCTTTGACAAGGGGCGGCTCTATTATTTCATGGAGGACTACCAGAAGGCTTACGTAGAGCTTGAGGACGCGAAGACGGACGAAAAGGCGGAGAGCAGCCTGTATCTGGGAAAGGCTTATGAGGCTACCGGCGATTACAATTACGCCTGCAACGTCTATCGTTCCTATCTGGACAAGCACGGGGACAGCGCGGAAATGTACAATCAGCTGGGCATCTGCGAGATGAAGCGCGGCAATTATGCCGTGGCGCTTTCCGCATTCCAATCGGGGCTTGACCTGGATGACAAGGAGATGCATCAGGTCCTTTCCTTTAATGAGATTGCAGCTTATGAATTTCTGGGCAACTTCCAGAAATCGGAGGAGCTCATGCAAGCTTACCTGCGTCTCTATCCCACGGATGAGGAAGCCCTGAGGGAGCAGATTTTCCTGTCAACGCGTCAGGGAAACCAGACAACGAGTGCGGGAGATTCCACCGAAGACTGATTCTCAGAAGACACGGCGGCCGACGGACCGCACGTTAAGGAAACGCATAAAAATACACGAAACGGACGCTCATTATTGGGTGTCCGTTTTTTGAATTGTCGCATTTATTCATACGATTCAAACCACAACATATTTGTATGCATAATAAAAAATTACACCATATATTGTGTTTTGGCATTGACAGGCCCTACTAAATAATGGTATCATGGTATTGTTCTTCGGGAATATGCGACATGGCGGAAAACGAAGAAAAAAACAAAGGGCGAAAGCTAATTGGAGGGGTTTTAGAATGTTACAGATCATTAAGAGGGACGGGACCAAGGCAGATTTTACGCTGTCTAAGATTAACGACGCGATCATGAAGGCGTTTAACGCAACGGAGATGAGTTACAATAACGATATTGTAGACTTGCTTGCGCTTCGCGTGACGGCGGATTTCCAGTCGAAGATCAAGGACAATGCCGTTCAGATCGAGGACGTGCAGGACAGCGTTGAGAAGGTTTTGGGACAGGCCGGCTACGAGGAAGTGGCAAAGGCGTACATCCTGTACCGCAGACAGCGCGAGAAGATGCGTGCCATGAAGTCCACCATCCTTGACTACAAGGACGTGGTAAACAGCTACGTAAAGGTTGAGGACTGGCGCGTAAAGGAGAATTCCACCGTAACGTATTCCGTGGGAGGACTGATCCTTTCCAACTCCGGCGCAGTTACCGCAAACTACTGGCTTTCCGAAATCTATGACGATGAGATCGCGGAAGCACACAGAAATGCAGACATTCACATTCATGACCTTTCCATGTTGACCGGATATTGTGCGGGCTGGTCCTTAAAGCAGCTGATCAAGGAAGGCCTTGGCGGCATCACCGGCAAGATTTCTTCCGCACCTGCAAAGCACCTTTCCGTACTCTGCAACCAGATGGTAAACTTCCTTGGCATTATGCAGAACGAGTGGGCCGGCGCGCAGGCATTCTCATCCTTTGACACTTATCTTGCTCCCTTTGTAAAGGTGGACAACTTAAGCTATCCCGAGGTGAAGAAGTGCATTGAGGCATTCATCTATGGCGTAAACACTCCCAGCCGTTGGGGCACGCAGGCGCCTTTCTCCAACATCACCCTCGACTGGACCGTTCCCGAGGATCTGGCAGAGCTTCCTGCCATCGTCGGCGGCAAGGAGATGGACTTCAAGTACAAGGATTGTAAGAAGGAAATGGACATGGTGAACAAGGCGTTCATCGAGACCATGATCGAGGGAGATTCCCACGGCAGGGGCTTCCAGTATCCCATTCCCACTTACTCCATCACGAAGGATTTTGACTGGTCCGATACCGAGAACAATCGTCTCCTGTTCGAGATGACCTCCAAGTACGGCACCCCTTATTTTTCCAATTACATCAACTCCGACATGGCGCCCTCTGACGTGCGTTCCATGTGCTGCAGACTTCGTCTGGACCTGAGAGAGCTCCGCAAGAAGACCGGCGGCTTCTTTGGCTCCGGAGAGAGCACCGGAAGCGTTGGCGTTGTTACGATCAACATGCCCAGAATCGCTTATCTGGCAGCGAACAAGAGCGAGTTCTATACCAGACTTGACCGCATGATGGACATCGCGGCAAGATCCTTAAAGATCAAGCGCGGCGTCATCAGCAAGCTCCTTGACGAGGGCCTGTATCCTTACACCAAGAGATATCTTGGCAGCTTTGACAATCACTTTTCAACCATCGGCCTCATCGGCATGAACGAGGTGGGCCTGAATGCCAACTGGCTTCGCGCTGACATGAGCGATCCCAGAACCCAGGAGTTCACAAAGGAAGTCCTGAACCACATGAGAGAGCGCCTTTCCGATTATCAGGAGCAGTACGGCGATCTGTACAACCTGGAGGCAACTCCCGCAGAGAGCACGACCTATCGTCTTGCAAAGCATGACAAGAAGCGTTATCCCATGATCAAGACCGCAGGCAAGGAGGGAGATACCCCTTATTACACCAACTCCTCCCATCTGCCCGTGGACTACACCACCGACATTTTTGACGCACTGGACATCCAGGATGACCTGCAGACGCTCTACACCTCAGGAACCGTATTCCACGCATTCCTCGGTGAGAAGCTTCCTGACTGGAAGGCAGCGGCATCCTTGGTGCGCACCATTGCCGAGAATTATAAGCTTCCTTACTACACCATGTCCCCGACCTACTCCATCTGTAAGGAGCACGGTTATCTTGCAGGCGAGGTAAAGATCTGTCCTCACTGCGGCGCAAAGACCGAGGTTTACAGCCGCATTACCGGATACTATCGTCCCGTACAGAACTGGAATGACGGTAAGCTTCAGGAATATGCGAACAGAACCGAGTATGACATTGCCAATTCCGAGTTAAAGCGCCCCGTGAGCAGCGTGGTTACGCTTTCTGATTTTGACAAGGACGTTGACGTAAAGGTAGAGAAGCCCGAAGGCGTTAGATACCTCTTTACGACGAAGACCTGCCCGAATTGTGCACTTGCAAAGAGCTATCTGGAGGGCATTCCTTACGTGATGATCGACGCCATGGAGAATACGGAGCTTGCGAACCGTTACGGCATCATGCAGGCACCGACCCTGGTGGAAGTAAACGGTGACGAATTCACCAAGTACGTAGGCGCTCCGAAGATCTTAAAATACGCGCAGCAGGTGAAAATGACCGTATAAAATAAGGCTTTGTAAAACAAGAATACGAACAAATCCAATAAAGAAACGGATTTTCAGACGGAAACGAACCGTATGAAAACCCGTTTCTTTATTTATTTTACGAAATTTTCCGGAAACCATAAAAATATTATAGTAAACGCCGATGTATACAATGTGGTATTTACTTTTGTAAAGCTTTAAACACGTAAAGCGAGTGGAAAACAATGAGGAGGAGCAGTGAGATGAAGGGTAACGAGAACTATGAAGAGGCAGTGATGGAGATCATTTGGTTTGAGGAGGAAGACGTGATCACGACGTCCGATCCCGCGCTCGTGGAGCAATGGGAGACGGAAGCATAACCTTCCGTAAAAAAGATTCGTATGCATAAACGTCCATAAGAGGATGGGCGTTTCCTTTGTGTTACTTAATATGGGGGATTGGGGAGATGAAAAAGTTAAAATCTGGAATCACGCAGGTGAGAAAGTATTTATGGAGCATGACGATCTTGGTCATGCTTTTTGTCGTTATGCTAAGCCCGATGCAGGCGAAAGCTTCATCGGAGGAATTGACGCCGGAGGTTTTATGGGAACGATTAGAAGCGCTGAAGGTGCAGTTCCCAAACGGAAGATATTGGAATCACGTGGGAAGTGAGGAGAATAATCCGGAAGGAACGACGGATACGCCGTGTGGTAGGCACAGTAAGGTGTCTGAACAAAACAAAACCTGCAACTACGTGATGGTACATGGGAGATCTACCAATCAATGTTGGGGCTTTGCTAATTTACTTTCCGATAAGCTATATGGTACTTATTTTGATTCGTGGACGAATGACAGGGATTTGGAAAACGTAAAGCCGGGAGACGTGTTGCAATATGGATATGATTATGGAGTGACAGGTCATACGGTTATGGTTCTTGCCATCAGCGGTGACGACGTTTACGTAGTAGATTGCAATTCAGACGATCATTGCATCATTCGATGGAACGGAATTGTATCCAAGAAATTCATTGACTCCAAAATGAGATCGGATGATTATTTGAATTCGACTAATAGGGTATATCACGCACCGGTTGCGTTGCCGCTGAAGGAAGGTTATTGCGGAAGCGATGCCACGTATTCGCTGGATGAAAACGGGACGCTTGTGATCCAAGGGACTGGAAGTCTCTATGATCATTTTTTCGAAGGCAGGGAGGACGTTAAAAAAGTAATTATCCAGGACGGGATCACAGGACTTGGAGTAAAGACGTTTGGAAATTGCAAAAATCTGGAAAGCGTCCAGTTCCCGATGGATTTCAGTATCATATATGCCAAAAGCTTTCAAAGCTGTTCTTCCTTAAAGCAGGTGAACGTTCCCAGCGGATTGAAGGAATTGGGGTCGGCCGCCTTTAATAACTGTGCCATTGAACAATATGAACTTCCCAAGGGACTGGAAACCATTGGAACTAACGTTTTCTATGGTTGTCCCGGATTTGCAGGGAATGAGAGCCATTATGTTCTCGCAGACGGTACTGTGTGCATCAGCGGGAGAGGTGAAATCTATTCCAATCTGTTTAAGAATCGGACGGATCTTAAGAAGCTGGTGGTCGAAAATGGCATCCGAAATTTGGGGACGAGTACGTTTGAGGGATGTACCGGTTTGACGCAGGTCATCCTTCCGGAAGGGTTAAAGATCATAGGGAAGAAATGCTTTAGTGACTGCCGCTCATTAAAGACGGTGAACCTTCCCGAATATATGTCAGAAATCAGCGATTATGCGTTTTACAATTGTGCGCTGACGTCGACGGAGCTTCCTGAGAATTTGGATAAGGAAGGCGAGCTCCTCTTCCAGGGTTGCCCGGGAGCTTGCGGGAATCACAGCCGCTACGTCCTGGAAAGCAGAGTTTTACGCATTAGTGGCACCGGGGCCATTTATGACGACGCGTTTTATTACAAGAGGAATTTTGACAAAGTTTACGTTGGCGAAGGGATTACCGCCATTGGCGAATGGGCTTTTGGCAACAGCTACGCGGAGTACGTGGAGCTGCCTAACAGCCTGACAAAAATAGAGGATAACGCATTTGCTTATTGTGATTATTTAAGTCAAGTCGACTGTTACGCACAGGCGTTGGTGCTGGATTGGGTGGAGCCGACGCGCGAATCCTTTATCTCTAATCCAGAGAAGTCAACAGTTTTTAACGTTGCGGCAGATCAGCTTACCAATTATGAGGTAAGGTTTGGTGACGTACAAAACGTTACGTTTTGCGGCGCATTGCCAGGAAGCGAAGAGCCGGTTTACACGGTCAAGAAGGGTGAATGCGGTGAGACGGCATATTATGATCTGAAGAGCGACGGCACGCTGATCGTTGAAGGATTTGGAAGATTGGAATACAACGCTTTCGACGCATATGCAGATCCGACGTGGAAAACTGTTAAAAACATCATCATTTGCAATGGTATCGCGGAATGTCTGGGTTTCTACGGATTCGAGCAACTTGAGACGGTGACCTTGGCGGAGACGGCAGGGTGTTTTCTTAATAACGCCTTATTCGAAGAAAATGAAGCGCTCACCGACGTTTATGCCTACGTCGATCCTGCCTATTTGAATAATGGCGAGTATTTTGGCAAGGATGGACTTAGGATTCACGTTTTGGCAAAGGATTTGGATGCATGGCAAAATCATAAAGGAATTACGAAACAGGTAGTATTCATCGGGGACCTGGAGCCTTTGGAGGAAGGCATGGATTTCCATCGGGGAAGATGCGGAATCGATGCTTACTATGAGATCGATGAAATGAATACCTTGCACGTTACCGGAAGCGGACAGATTACGGATAAATTTTTTAGTACGGAATATAAGGGAAATAGGTCATCCACACTAAATAAATACCAATATGAGTTCTCGTTTGAAGACGTTCAGAAAGTAGTGATCGGAGACGGAATTACGGGAATTGGCAAGGAAGCGTTCAAAGGGTTGACTTCCGTTACGGAGGTCGTATTCCCTGACAGCCTAAAGACAATCGGGAACAGTGCGTTTGATGGTTGCAACTTGCTGACCACCTTTGCGTTACCGAATGGATTAAAAAGGATTGGGGAAGGCGCTTTTATCGGGTGTACCGGCGTCGTGGAATTTATATCCGTGGCCAATCCAGATACGTTAACCTGGCCTAAACTGAAATCTAACATGACCTTCGTCACGGATGATTTCAGACGTGACGGGGCAAAGACCATCTGTCACGTGCCATCTAATTACGTCAGAAAGTATCAGGAAAAATTTGCTGAGATTAACGTGACGTTTGTAGGCAACCTAGATCCTGAACTTCTTGGCCTTTCCTTCGGAGAGGTGAAAGAGCAGCCTGCAAGCTGTACGGAGAATGGTCGCATTGCATACTATTTGGGATCCGATGATCAGATTTACGTAAGCAAGGCGGGAATCCTGCTTGAGGATCAAAACGGAGATGGTGTCGTGGACGTGTTTGACGTAATCATTCCTGCCATGGGGCACTCTCATGACGGCGAGAATTCCCTGAGCTGGCGCTGGGAGAAAGCCGGTGAAGACTTCGCGGTGACGGCGTGCCTGAAGTGCATGCGCTGCGGTGCTTTCGAAGAAAGCGTTCCGGCTGAGGTCGTAAAGACGGAAGGCGAAAACGGCGTGACTTACGTGGCGACGGCAACCATTGGGGACACAGAAGTTTCGATGACCCGCGAGATCAAAAACGAGTATTACGTAACGCTTGACGGCACGTCCTCCACGCACGCTTACGGCGACCGCGTTCAGGCCTATGCCGCCGCGCCGTCGGAGGGCATGGCATTTGCCGGCTGGTACGAGGGAGAAACCTTAGTTTGTACTTCGACCGACATTGATTTCCTGGTATACAGAAACGTAGCGCTGCACACGGTTTACGTGGACGCGGCGCAGTACGTGGAGCCGGCGGAGCCCATCCTGAACTTTGACCTGTCCGAGCGCGTCTTCGATGAGGCGGGCAATCAAAAGCTGGACATGACCGTGACCTGGTATCTCTCGGACGGCATGAGCGTGAAGGATGTAGGATTAGTGCGCACCACGGACGAGGAAGCGGAGCTTAGCATTGAAAACGAAGAGGTAAAGAAGCGCTCCGCAGGCGTTGACAATACAAGCGGCACCTTTATCCACCACCTGACCCTCGGTGAGATCAGCAGTGCGCTGACCGCATATGCAAAGGCTTATCTGGTATATGATGACGCTCAGGGTGAGGAACACGTGCTATATACGGATGTGGCAGCCTCCGCACCCGTGGCGCTGACGGAGACAACGCGCGGCCAGGCAGCTGATTCGCAGGAAGAAGTAGCTGAAGAAGCGAATGACAGTGAGGAGTCGAACGACGGAGAAGAAAATAACGCAGGAGAAGCGGGTGATGAGCCTGATAACGAAGAGAAAACCGCAGAACAGGGGGAATAACAAAGTGAAGAAGGCAGTGATGGAGATCATTCTGTTTGACAGCGAGGACGTCATTACAGCTTCCAGGGGACTGGTTGAGGAATGGGAGTACGAGCCGTAATCAGTTATTACGAAAGCTGTCGTAAGCATGCAAGGGAAAGAGACTAAGGGGAAACAGGGGGGAAGGAATCGAGGGGGATGAAAAAGATACAAGCATGGTTATCGTGGATGGCAAAGCATTTATGGAGCGTGGCGGCATTGGCCATGCTCTTTGTGCTGGTGCTTTGCCCTATGCAGGCGAAAGCTTCGTCGGGGGAGCTGACGCCAGAACTTTTAAGAGAGCGCCTGGAAGCACTGAAGATTCAGTATCAAGACGGAAAATACTGGAATCACGTGGGAAGTGACGAACTGAATCTGGAAGGGACGACGGACACGCCCTGTCCATTTCACAATGGGCATGGAAGTACGTGTAATTATTTTACCTATGAAGGAACGCAATATCATGCCTGTTCCGGGTTCGCCAGCATTCTGTCCATGAAATTATATGGACAGCATTATACTGAGCGGAATACCAGCAGCAATTTGGATGAGCTCCAGCCAGGCGACGTTATTCTTTATGGAATGCTTCGCATGCAACCTGGACACGTGGTAACCGTGCTGGGAGTCCATGGAAGTACAATTCGCGTTGTGGATTGCAACGGAGATTATCATTGCATTATTAAGTGGGGCAGAGAATATGGCATGTCCTATATAAATGAAAGATTAAACCTCGGATTGTATGGGGGGCGCGGCAACGTGATTTTTAAAGCTCCTATTCCCATCGCGTATAAGGATGGTTATTGCGGAGAAAACGCGACCTATGAACTGGGGGATGACGGAACTTTGACAATCAGCGGCACCGGATGGGTCGACAATCATTTCTTTGAAAATAATGAGGCAATCAGGAAGATCGTGATCGAGGACGGGATTACGGGAGTGGGTCTGCTTGCGTTCGGGAACTGTCCAAACCTGGAAGAAGTTGTATTTGCGGACTCCGTGGAATCCATCTACGACAAATGCTTTTACGGGTGCGGCGCCTTGGCGGAGAGTAATGTTCCGGCCAAATTAAGCTATCTTGGCAACGAAGCCTTCCGGGATACCATGATCACGGAGTTTTTGCTTCCGGATGGCATTCGGACCGTCGGAAGTAACATTTTCCGTGGGTGTCCGGGCTTTTGCGGAAATGCCTGCCATTATACGCTGGAAGACGGAAATCTCCGCATATGGGGAAGCGGCAGCGTCTATGATTTGTTTTTCTCATCCAATACGGACATTCGCAAGGTGATTTTTGAGGAAGGCATTACGGGTATCGGAAGGCGCACGTTTGCATCATGTACTGCCTTGGAGGAAGTTGAGTTCGCAGGTAGCATGGAGACCATTGGTGAGGAAGCTTTTTGTAGTAGCTCCGCCCTTGCAAAAACAAATGAAACTCCTAACTTGAAAAAGATTGGTCCCAAGGCATTTATGAATACGTCCCTGACGGAATTTGCGATTCCAGAAGGCGTGGAAAGCGTTGGAGCGGAAGCATTCCGAAACTGTCCTGGGTATTGCGGTAATTACGCCAGGTACACGTTAGAGGACGGGATCCTGAGGATTACTGGTACGGGAGATGTTTACGATGACTTTGTTACCAAATCGCCTTACGTTAATGCTTCCAGTATTCGGGAGATTTACGTGGGCGAAGGGATCATGTTGATTGGCGCCACCGCTTTTAGCAATTGTAACAATCTTATTTACGCATCGCTTCCGTCTACCGTCACGTCGGTTTATTTCAATGCCTTTTATGAATGTCAGAAACTGGCAAACGTAGACTGTTATGCGTCGCCGTTTCAGTTTTCCTATCCGAAGGTTGCGTATACTAACATAAATACGTCCTTTATCACGTATCCAGAGAAGACTACATTGTTCCACGTTCCAGAGGGCTCCGTAGAATACTGGCAGATTCTGTTTGAGGATCAAATGAGCGTCACGTTTGTGGGAGACTTGCCAGACGGTGGACTGCTTTCGGAAATTGTGGAGACTGGATATTGCGGAAATGCGGAATCTCAAGTTTTTTATACGCTATGGACTGACGGAACGCTGATCATTGAAGGAATGGGGGAATTGGGGAGAGAAGCATGCTCGACAGAGGTAAACCCCAACTTCAGGATCATCAAAAACATTACGATCAAGGAAGGCATAAGCTCGATTCCCACGGATACGTTTAAGGGATGCGATCTTCTTAAAACGATAACGATCCCCCAAACGATATCTGCGATAGGCACGCCTTTTGACGGATGCACGAGCCTGACGGACGTATACTGCCACGCAGACGTAAGGTACGCCTGGGCAATGCTGGATTCCGGGCAGGATTATTCTTTCCCGGAAAACATAACCATTCACGTGCGGGAAGAGGATCTGGAGGCATGGGAGTCCCTGAAAGGCATTGCGCCGGAAGGCGCTTTTGCAGGGGATCTGACAGCGGAAGCGGAACCGTTAGACCTGACGCAGGGCCGGTGTGGCGTAGATGCATACTATGAAGTTGATGAGAACGGATGCCTTCGCATTTATGGCGAGGGAAAGATCTATGATAACTTTTTCAGCAAGACTTGGGAATATGAGAATTACACAAAGAAGGTTTCCTTTCATCAGTTAAACCTTAAAAAGATCGTGATTGAAGAAGGAATCACGGAGATCGGGAAATCGGAATTTGCATGGCTTGGAGTTACGGAAGCCATGCTCCCAGACAGTCTGGAAACAATCGGAGCAGATGCGTTTTCTAATTGTAAGTCCTTAAAATCCGTGACAATTCCAGACGGCGTGGAAAGTATCGGATTGGAAGCCTTTGAAAAATGCGAGTCACTAAGTACGATAACGCTTCCGCATGGCCTGAAAGAGCTGGGAACAGACGTTTTCTACGGGTGCACGAAAATCACGGAGCTTCAGTGTCTTGCGAATCCCAGGGAACTGACCTGGGGAACGGCAGACATTGATTTCATCGTAAGCTGGAGCGGAAAGCAGACGATCTGTCACGTGCCTTCCAATTACCTAAAAGGTTATAAGGAGAAATTTGACAGTAAGGTAAATGCAATCTTTAAGGGGGACCTTGCGCCAAACATGGAAGGAATCACGTTGGAAGCGGTTGAGGCCCTAGAGGAGACCTGCACGGCGGATGGGAATATTGCGTTTTATCTTGGATCTGACGAACAGATTTACGTAACCCAAGAGGGCGCGCTTCTCACGGATCAAAATGGGGACGGCGTCGTTGACTTGCTGGACGTAATCCTGCCTGCAGGACACATTCATACGGAAGATTCCCTGATCTGGCGCTGGGAGAAGGCCGGAGAGGACTTCGCAGTGACTGCATGCCTTAAGTGCATGCGCTGCGGCACTTTTGAAGAAAGTGTTTCCGCAACGGTCACAAAGACGGATGGCGAAGGCGGCGTGACCTACGTGGCCACGGCAACCGTCGGGGATACGGAAGTTTCGATGACCCGCGAGATCAAAAACGAGTATTACGTAACGCTTGACGGCACGTCCTCCACGCACGCTTACGGCGACCGCGTTCAGGCCTTCGCGGCGGCACCTTCGGAGGGCATGGCCTTTGCGGGCTGGTACGAGGGAGAAACCTTAGTTTGCACTTCGACCGACATTGATTTCCTGGTATACAGGAACATAGCGCTGCACACGGTTTACGTGGACGCGGCGCAGTACGTGGAACCGGCAGAGCCCATCCTGAACTTTGACCTTTCAGAGCGCGTCTTTGACGAAAACGGCAATCAGAAGCTGGACATGACCGTGACCTGGTATCTCTCGAACGGCATGAGCGTGAAGGACGTTGGCCTTGTGCGCACCACAGACGAGGAAGCGGAGCTGAGCATAGATAACGAAGAGGTAAAGAAGCGCTCTGCAGGCGTTGACAATACAAGCGGCACCTTTATCCATCACCTGACACTCGGTGAGATCAGTGGCGCGCTGACTGCATATGCAAAGGCATACTTGGTATATGATGACGCCCAGGGCGAGGAGCACGTGCTCTATACGGAGCGTCAATCATCTGCACCTGCAGTGAGGGCAGATGAAGCGGCTACACCGTTGACGGAGGGCACGCGGAGCGATGCGCCTACTGAAGCAGCGGAAAGTGCGGATGATAACGCGCCCGCGGCAGAAACGGAAAGTTCGGATGACAACGCACCCGCGGCAGAAGCGGAAGACGCAGATGACAATGCACCTGCGGAAGAAACTTGAGCAGGCGAAGAGACTGATGACGGAGAAAAACGGGAAACGCGGCAGACAATTGAGAACGGGAATCGGATGCCGTAGGAATTTTGGCAAAGGCAGTACAGGGAAGTAAGTTAAGAGGGCAAAAGCTTAAGGGGCCGTGCGCCTCGGGGAAAGGAAGCAAGGGGATGAAAAAGTTACAGGCAAGATTATCATGGATGAAAAAGTATTTATGGAGCATGGCAGTATTTGCCATGCTCTTTGTGCTGGCACTTTATCCGATACAGGCGAAGGCGTCGTCAGGAGAACTGACGCAGGAGATCTTAAAGGAGCGCCTGGAAGCGTTGCAGGTGCAGTTCCCGGATGGCAGGTACTGGAATCATGAAGGCAGCAGTGAGAACAATCCGGAAGGAACGACGGATAAGCCCTGCCATTATCACGGTGGTGCCGGAGAACTCCCATGTAATTACGTTTTGGGTTCGAGAGGCTATTGTTATCAATGTTGGGGATTTGCCATTGTGCTTTCGCAAAAGCTTTATGGCCAGTCGTTTGAAAACTGGGGCTATGATTCAGATTACGATGACGTGGAACTCATTAAGCCCGGTGACGTATTGCAGTTTGGGTATTTATCGGGGGTTCACGGGCCTATTCCCGGGCATACCGCGATGGTTCTTGGTGTCAGCGGGGATGATATTTACGTGGTTGACTGTAATGGCGATAGGAATGATTGGTGCGTCATTCGTTGGAACAGGAAATTTTCCAGGGATATGGTGAATACCGGAATAAATACAGGCAATTACGTGTTTGCAATAAATTCTTGCTATAGTGCTCCGATGGCATTGCCTTATCAAGAGGGGTATTGCGGAATCAACGCCACTTACGTGCTTCAAGAGGACGGCACGCTGATCATCAGAGGTACTGGAGGAATTTACGACCGGTTTTTTGAGAATAACGAAGAAATCAAGAAAGTAGTGATCGAGAGCGGAATCACCACAATTGGATTACAGTCTTTTGCCAATTGTCCCAATCTGGAAGAGGTAACGCTGCATAACGGATTGCAAAACATTTATGACAGATCTTTCTATGAATCCACGGCTCTTAAAAAGATCAACGTGCCGGCCAACTTAAAATATTTAGGAACGAAAGCCTTTTATAATTGTGGCATATCGACCTTTGATTTGCCCCAGGGACTGGAAACGATAGGAACTTACGTATTTTTGGGTTGCCCGAGCTTTTCCGGTAACAGGAGCCATTATGACGTCCAAAATGGCGTGATGCGGATCACGGGGCAAGGCGAGATTTACAAAAACTTATTTAAGGATCAAACGGATTTTAACGAGCTGGTGATCGGAGAGGGCATCCAGGTCATAGAAAACAACGTGTTTGAAGGCTGTAGCAATTTGCAGAAGGTGACAATCCCGGATTCTTTGTTGGAGATACGCAAAGGAGCATTTATGAACAGCGGAGTGACGGCCGTGACGCTGCCTGAGGGAATCCAGAAACTGGGGGATCAGTGTTTTTACAATTGCAATTACCTGGGGAGCGTGAATCTTCCTGAGTCTCTTAAGGAGATTGGTGATCAGGCATTTTCAAATTGCTCGTTGGCGCAGGTGGAGCTTCCCACAAGTTTGGAAAAAGAGGGAGAGCGGATCTTTGAGGGATGCTATGGATTCTGCGGAAATCACGCCCGCTACGAGATCAACGGTGACGAACTGCGGATCAGCGGAACCGGCGACGTGTATGAATATGCATTTTGGGGGAATAGAAACATATATAGAGCGTACGTAGGGGAAGGCATTACGAAACTTGGGGATCACGCGTTTGGATATTGTTCCACCCTTTTTGAAATTGAAATTCCCCAAAGCGTTTGCTTCCTGGGAGCGGAGACGTTTTATTACTGCCAGTCCTTAGGCTACGTGTATTGTCACGCTTCTCCGTTTACGCTGGAATGGGAGAGCCCCATACATCCAGGGGAAACATTTAAGGAGTATGGATGGACCAGGTTTTACGTTCCGACTGGGTATCTGGAATTTTATAAAGCGAGATTTGACGAGGGACAAAACGTTACGTTTTACGGTGACGACTTGGGTGACGAAATTGATCCCAATGCCGTTCTCCTAAAGGGACAGTGCGGATATTTCGCATTTTATGACCTGAAATACGACGGCACGCTGATCATCGAGGGCTTTGGCGAGATTGACGCAAACAGCTTTGACGCGCGCACCAATCCCATGTGGCAGGCCGTCAAGACGATCGTGATCAAGGACAAGATTAATGGCATTGGAGACGAGGCCTTTTACGGATGCAGCTACGTTCAGACCGTGACGCTGCCGGATTCCATGGCGCACGTAGGCGCAGGCGCGTTCACGGGATGCACGGAGCTGGCGGACGTGAACTGCCATGCGGACGTGGATTGGTTTGAGGGCTGGGACGCTTTTGAGGGAAATGAGGTGCATGTTCACGTCTACGGGCAGGACATGGGCGACTGGACAAGTCATGGGGGAATCCAGGCGCCGGTGGCGTTCATCGGAGACCTGGAGACACCCGTGGAAGCTTATGATTACCGGAAGGGCCGCTGCGGCATAGACGCGTATTACGTGATTGACGAGGAAAACACGCTGACCGTTACGGGAAGCGGCCAGATGGTCGGCATCTTTAGCTTCGATTGGACGCTCAAGGGCGGTCAGGACGTGGTTTCCTTTAGCGGGATCCAAAAGGTTATCGTTGAGGAAGGGATCACGGAGATTGGCGAGGGATCATTCTATGGCATGTCTTCCATTACGGAGATATGCCTACCCGAAAGCCTGGAAACGATTGGGCATAACGCTTTGATTCTCATGAGGGGACTACGGAAGATCAATCTTCCGGAGGGTCTCAAAAAACTGGAAGCTTGCACGTTCGAGTACTGTTCGGCGCTAAAAACCATTGACGTTCCGCACGGCGTGCAGGAGATCGGCGAGGCTTGCTTTTACGGTTGCACCGGCATCGACGAGTTTACGTGCCGCGCCGATCCGGCGGTGCTTACCTGGATGACCAACTCTCGTGACAAAGACTTTAAGACCAGCACGCCAAAGACCGTCTGTCACGTGCCGTCGAACTACCTAAACGGTTACCTGGAAAAATTTGGTCACGTGAACGTGACGTTTGTGGGTGACCTTGATCCGGAGCTGCGAGACCTTACGTTTGAAGAAATCAAGGCGAAGGACGCAAGCTGCACGGAAGACGGAACCATGGCATGTTTCCTTGGATCTGACGGACACTACTACTTAAACGAAGACGGAGTGCAGCTTACGGATCAAAACGGAGACGGCATCGTGAACCAGTTTGACGTGATTCTTCCGGCAACTGGCCACCTTCATACGGAGGATTCCCTGATCTGGCGCTGGGAGAAGGCCGGAGAGGACTTCGCAGTGACTGCATGCCTTAAGTGCATGCGCTGCGGCACTTTTGAAGAAAGTGTTTCCGCAACGGTGGTAAAGACGGAAGGCGCGGCCGGCGTGACTTACGTTGCCACGGCGACCCTAGATGGAACGCAGGTTTCCATGACGCGGGAGATCAAGAACGAGTATTACGTAACCATAGACGGAACATCGTCCACCCATGCCTTTGGCGACCGGGTGACGGCCTGGGCCGCGGCGCCTCCGGAGGGCATGGCATTTGCCGGCTGGTACGAGGGTGATGCGCTGGTTTGCAACTCCTTGGAGATCGACTTCCTGGTTAGCCGCAACGTTGCCCTGCACACGGTTTACGTGGACGCGGCGCAGTACGTGGAGCCTGAAGAGCCCATCCTGAACTTCGACCTGTCAGAGCGCGTCTTTGACGAGGCAGGCAATCAAAAGCTGGACATGACCGTGACCTGGTATCTCTCGGACGGCATGAGCGTGAAGGACGTGGGCCTTGTGCGCACCACGGATGAGGAAGCGGAGCTGACCATTGACAATGAAGAGGTAAAGAAGCGTTCCGCAGGCGTTGACAACCAGAGCGGCACCTTTATCCATCACCTGACCCTCGGTGAGATCAGTGGCGCGCTGACCGCATACGCAAAGGCATATTTGGTATATGATGACGCCCAGGGCGAGGAGCACGTGCTTTACACGGATCGTCAATCATCTGCACCTGCAGTGAAGGCGGATGAAGCGGCTGCGCCCTTGACGGAAGGCACGCGCAGCGCCGTGCCCGCGGCAGAAGCGGAAGGAACGAAGGACAATGTGCCCGCGGCAGAAGCGGAAGGAATGGATGCC
>JAILLF010000049.1 GCA_024693365.1 Acetatifactor sp.
GCGGAAACTGATCCTTTATCGGTTTCCGTAAAATACATGAATACATTTGATCCATCTATGGCCCTGAGCACTCCATACTGGTCACCTAAGTCAATTATGATCATGTATTTTCCGTTTCCGTCCTTTTTCAGTTTAAAGTATTTATCGGCATCCTTTATATCAATCGAGAATCCGTCGCACATGTAGGCAAACAGCTGTTTCTTGTACTTTTTCTTTGCAAGGTATTTGCATAACTTTTTTGCTGTATCGTCATATTCCGCATCAAGGACTACTGCAGTTATGGTTTCATCCTTGGAAGTTGTAAATTCCATATCCCTGCCGGTAACTGTCTCCTTAGGTACCTTCCATTTGCTATAGTAAGGAACCTCGCAGTTTACCTGTATCCCTCTGATCTCCCCCTCGAGATACATTGTTATAGTTTTCGTCTTAGCACCTGATTTTGATTTTGCGTCCGCAGGAACTGTGAGTATACTGACAACCACGCACAAAATGATAATTAATGACAATGCTTTCTTCATAAAATACCTTCCTCTCCATTTTAAAGTTTCTGCTTTCGTTTAACAGTCATTAGACGAAAGCCGGGAAGGGGTGGTTCCATTTTTTTTACACAGCCAATACTTTTTGCTCGATAAAATCAACTCTGTCAAAAATCCTTGGCTTGAATGTACCTGTAATTCCCACAGATACGTTTACTTCTTTGTTTATATAGATAATATTTCCGCTGTCTCCGATCGCAGCAAATACGTCTCTTTCATCATAGGGTTTGTACCATAAATATCCATAGTTCATGAACCCAAAACGCTCTCCCAGCTTAAGATGCGGTGCCAGCATGTCTTTCAGGTATTCTTCTGATATGATTCTTTTCCCACTATACAAGCCACCGCCCAGCACCATCGCACCGATCACAGCCATATCTCTTGCCGACATACATAATCCCCAGCCGGCGGTAACACTGCCTTTGGGATCAGTGTACCACTCGTATTTTCTGGGATTCTTGTTCATAAAGAAATCAAACTGATCCTCTTTAGAACTGTCCCCGTGGGGTATACGCTCCGGAAGCCCAAGCGGTCCAAACAGATTCTTGTTGGAAAAATCAATCAACTTTTCGCCCGTTGCTCTCTCAATTATTCCCGCCAAGATCTGGATACCAAGGGTTGCATATCTGAATTCACCGGTAATCCCGTTCCGGCCTCCGAGATAATCGAGGATCGAAAGTGTAAAGTCTTTGGAAGTACACACCTTTTTCCAGGGCTCTGACTTCCCTTTATAAGGAGCTGTCATCGTAAGCAGATGCCTGATCGTAACGTCATAGATAGTTTTCTCGCCACGCTTTACAGTATAATCCGGGAAGAAATCCATTACCTTTTGATCCGGGCTTTTGATAAAACCCTTGTCAAATGCAATCCCTGCAAGTAATGCCACAACGCCTTTAGTCACTGAATTGACATTCATCGCATCTTTAGTCTGAAACCCATGCCAGCAATCATCAAGTGCCACCTCACTGTCCTTGATGGCATAGATCTGGCATATATTGCTCTCATTACCGGTGCTCTCAGAAATGTACCTGTGTAGTTGTTCTTTATTCATAATAAAAAGCCTCCTCTTAGGAAAGATTCGGACGTCCTAAGAAAAGGCTAATTGAATTAAAAATTATTGTCAAGAAAAATCTTAAAATATTTATCCGTATCTGTCTCCGCTATCAGCCCGGTTCTTTATTGTCTTTCTGTCTGGTTTTCAAGTTGCTTTGAGTCAACCTTATTTTCTTAGGAATTTATCATCTTCTTCGTACACATCGCTGACATACCGCTCCACATTCATATGCAGATCGTACTTTTCCCTTAATGCTGCGAGTTCCTTCATCATAGGCGAAGCATGATGCTCATCAATAGCCGCCTGGTCTGTCCATGAATCTATTAGCAGGACTGTCTCAGGATCACACATAGGCTGGAAATACTCATACCTGAGATTGCCTTTCTCCGCACGGATAGCGTCAGCTATCCCGGAAGACTCCATTTCCTCTGCAAATTTTCTTGCATTGCCGTTAATGCCCTTATAATATAAGTTTACTGTAATCATTTTTCCTCCATCATCTCTGTTCAAAGATCGTATCCGACATTCCCAACAGGCGCAGAGCATTGCCATAATACACCGCATCCTTTTCGGATTCACTAAGGCATGCATCCACCAATTCAAATGTCTCCTTCTG
>JAILLF010000031.1 GCA_024693365.1 Acetatifactor sp.
CTGGTAGGGTTTGACGACTATATCTTCGCAACGCTGTGTACGCCGCAGCTCACCACCTTTCGCGTAGACATGGAGGAAATGAGCAGGGTCGCAGTACAACTTATGGTCGACAGGCTTAAGACGCCCCACAAGGTCAGCGGAAGACGCGTGATCAGCGGTGAGATCATCATCAGGGATTCCGTCGCAGACAGATGAAAAGGCCTCCATGGAGCAATCCATGGAGGCTTTTTTGGGGGAAGGACGCCCTTGCAGAAAAATATATTTTTAGATATTCGCAGAAATAATTGAGGTATTCTTATAGGACAGCCAAAGTGGTAGCTTTTAAACAGAACAGTAAACCAATGTCTATTTGTAAGAAGAAACGGAGGGCTGATCATGAAGAAAAGCATATGGAGGCAATGTACTAGCAAAAGAAGATATAAGGATGAACATACGGCAAACCATTACAGAAAGATGTTCGAACGGGAACGGGGAAAGCAGCTGGATTATTATTGGTGCGTATATTGCGGGGGATATCACCTGACAAGCGCGAAAAGTTACGTGGCGGAGAAATATCTTGTGATTATGGAAGAGGATGGTTTGATGGTTGGAGGCTGACGGAGATCAAGAAAAAGATATGAGAAGGTATCGGATTAGAGATTTGGAGCTTTGATCGGAGTGAAGGCATTGGCGGGAAAGGAAGGTAAGGATTATGGGATTTTTTGACGATGAAGCAGACGAGGAACTGGAGGATGAACTTGAGGAAAGAACCGGATACAGCATATTTGAACTGGAAAGGATGAGCAGGGCGGAGAGGAACCGCGTCATTGAAAGGGCCGGGCTTGATCCGGATGACTATGATGGACTGTTCTAGAGTTGGTTTTCTTTATGCGGGATTGTGACGTCAGATGCCTCGAATTCAAGTCTGGCTTGAATTAAAAGTGAAAGCTTCAATGTATGGTTGCTGTTGTTTATGCGTACTTTGCTTTATGATGGACTTGTAAGAGATGACAAGTAAAGACAAAGGAGGAATGCATCATGGCAGACGGAGAAAACGGGTTTGTAGAAAACGGTGAAGGCGGGGACGCACGGCAGAAGGCGGAACTGGTAGTTAGGGACTTGTGCGTGAAGTGGAAGAGCCAGTTTGCGGCAAAAAAGAAGGAATGGGACCAGGATCCCCGCTGGCCGGCAAAATGCGTGGAAACGACTTTTAAGCTATACGGGCAAGAGTTTAGCTTGGGCCCAGCGGACATAGGACTGTCTTCGGACCCATGGGATCAAGGGTTTATGGAAAGCGTAAAGGGCATCATGCGTGACGACTTGGAAAAAGAAGGCGCAACTAACGTTCGCAGATATGGGTTCCTTGATTGATCGGAGGGATTTAACGAAAAAATAATTTTGAACCTTTTTCACGCTCATGAAATTATATAAGTGAAAGCAACAAAATATGACGTCATAATTTAGAGGCTTTGCAGAAAAAGTATTTAGTGCGGAGAAAAAGATGGATAAGGTAAAAGTGGGGAAATTGGTATCGGAATATGGTAGAAACCTGTATTCTTTTTGCCTGTATACCACAAAAGATCGGGAGACTGCAGACGATCTGTACCAGCAGACGTTTTTGACCGTGATGGAGAAGGAGGACATGCGGATTGATGAAAATCCGAAGGCCTATCTGATCACGGTTGCCATGAATATTTGGAAAAACCGTGTCAGGAAGATCCTCTGGAGAAAAAAGATTGCTGACGTGTCTTTTGTGGAAGAGGAAGAACTGTTACGGATAGCGGTCGGCGGAATGTCTGTGGAAGAGGAAGTGGTAAAAAGGCAGGAAGAGGAAAACGTCAGGAGAGAGGTTTTGAATCTCCCTGAAAAGCAACGGGTTGTGATCCTCATGTTTTACATGGAAAACATGTCCATCGAAGAAATTGCAGCTGCTTTGAAAATCCCGGCAGGAACAGTGAAAAGCAGAATGAGTAGTGCTAAGAGCGTGTTAAAGGAGAGATTAAATCATGGAAAGTAAAGAATTTGACGAATTGTTAAAAAGTGCATTAGATCCATCTGCAACGGCATCGCATCAGTTAAATCAGAGCATTTTGAAAGCATGTGAGAATAATGGGAAGGCAGTCAAACGTTACGGAAAGAAGATAAAGACGATGAGATTTCTTCCTAGAGTTGCCGCGTTTCTGTTGATCGTTTCTCTGGGCGGAGCAATTACGGTCTATGCGGCAACGCATTTATTCAGAAAAGTAAACGTGTCTGATTTTGTGGTTACTACGGACAATATCAGTCAGGATAAGGTCAAGGCCATGACGGTGGACAAGGCAAAAGAAGAATTCGGAGAAGAGTTTCTTGAATTCTCAGAAGAAGTAGTAAAGGAAGAAAAACCGGGCGAGGGTGATCCGTGGATTAAGAAACAAGAGATTGTGAACAAGGTTGGCTCCCGTGAATATACGGTTGAAAGATATTTTTATGATGATTATATGAAAGCGGAAGAGGCGGAAGGATTTGTACCTCTTTTTAAGGATACGGAAGGATTCCTGCAAAGGGGAATGGGAGCTTATGAAACCTATTGCCAGATTTTTAAGTCTGAAGATAACACGATCGATCCGGATGGAAAAATGTTATTTAGTATGATGGGATATAAGGGAGGAATGTTCGATATCCAGTATTTTGTGAATGACAGTGAAGGCTTTTCGATGGCGTCAGCGGGTGAAGTGAAATATGAGAATAAAAGATCCTACGTATCGGAATCCGGCTTGGAATTTGACTTGTGGGATTTCAGTTGGGGAAATGAATTATCCTCGGGTGAACTCGAATATATTCCTGTTATGACACAAACGATTATTTCCTATGGAAATACAAATATCATTATTAGTTTTAGAGAGTTAAGTGATGAGCAGATCCATATGATCCTTGATAAGATTATCTTGTAAAGGGGAACGAAAAGAGAGCCGGCGAGGCTCTCTTTTTTTGGTTCGCATTGTTGCTTGCTCATGCCGTGAATTTCTGGTATAATTTGCAAAGAGGGAAACGCTCATAATGGAGGGGAAAATGAAGAAAACAGTTATTTTTATGTGCATATTGACGTTAATGGTAACGCTTTGTGGATGTGATGGCCTAAGTGACAAGAAAGAGGACGCCGAAGGAACGGTGGAGACCTCCTCGGAGATTGCAGAGGCAACTGCCGAGCCTGCAAAGATGCCTGATGCAACGCCTGAAGCGACGCCGACGCCCGAAGCGTCGCCTGAAGTGACGCCGACGCCTGAAGCGACGCCGACGCCTGAGTTATCTAAGGATCCAATCGAGTACGGAGATCTGACGGAGTATTTATATAAGCCGGCATCCGAGGCGATAACGGCATTTGATCGTCCATACAGGTACGATTATTGGGGACCGGGCCATGAAACCGGAGCGGAAGGTGGGTTTACCTTTGACGATAAGGTTTATTTTGGATTCCAAAATAGTGACAGGAACTTAGAGCCTTCAAATGACGTTCGTTCATTTATCATTTACAACGATGGGGCGAAGAAACTCGATGCAGGAATCGGAAAAGGCCTCAACGCGAAAATGAAGTATTCGGAGATCAAAAGCGTCTTCGGTGACAATCTTCACGGGCCAGTGGCTAATGAGGATGGAACGCAGTACTCTGCATATGGAGAATATTATTACGTTATCTATTATTTTACTTGGAAGAAGTCTCCGATTCAGAATGACGTTCCCGCAGACGTCGTGATGGTTTATGATTATTTTCCGGGGAGTCACGTCGATCCGGAAGCTTACGTTTTAAGAAAACCCGTAAAAAAGTATCTGGACGAGAATAAGAAGCTTTTGTTTACCGAGCACAGGGAGCAGCTGCGCGGGGAGCTTCGGGAAGCTTATCAGAATGAACCGGTATTTAAATACAATCTTCTCACGGCGATCCAGGCGGATGAGCATAACGTGGTTGAAGTTTATGAGATGGCATACTACGGATGCCCG
Organism: Acetatifactor sp.; assembly: GCA_024693365.1. GTDB lineage: Bacteria > Bacillota > Clostridia > Lachnospirales > Lachnospiraceae > Acetatifactor. The sequence continues at coordinate 3,955 of JAILLF010000031.1, forward strand.
CCAACTTATGAAAAAAAGATATTGGATCCCCAAGGAAGTGGATATGAGATTAACGGCATAGACAAGTCAAAGGAGCTCTACGGATATACCATCAAGCTTCGTCTTTTGTCGGACGGGCAGGTTATTGACTATTATTATCTCGAGGATGAATCGGAAGAAGGTCGGGCATACGATTATTCTTCAGACTGGGTTAGTGGAGGATTCTGGTGGATTAAATCTGATGACGTGGAAGAAAACGAGCTTCGCAAGATGATCGGAATTCCAGGGAAACAAAAGGATTGCGTGGTTTCCAGTGCGACGACCCGGCGTCCTGTCACGGAGTATGGGGCTAGCTTTGCTGAGATGATTACGGCCTATTACCTGAACGATGATAAGACACCTATCCTGATCGGGTATAAAGAAGCCTACGAAAGCAATGACGGAGGCTTAAGCATAAAGAGTCTGAAAACGGCAGATGGCAAAGATCTTTTGAACGGACGTAAGCTGGCGAAGGAAGGAACGGGAACCATATGTGGACATAAGGTGACGTGGAAACTGTACGATACTTCTTGTGGCATACCGATAGTCACCACCTTCACGGAAGAAGGAGAAGAATGGGGCGGCACCTGGAGGGAATACGTTCTGCTGGACGACTGTCTGATTCAATTTTATAGTTTTTATTCGTTATAACGTTGTCTGCGCCACGCAAAAGAAAATCTGGAAATGGGATAGGGAGGATGACGGATGGGGAAGGAATTGACGGAGAAACAGAGGGCGGTCATTGGTATTTTCCTTCTGACGGTCATGGGGGCGGTCGTAGGCTGGATCTATGAGATGATCTTTTACAGGATCGATCTCGGGTATTTTATCAAGCGCGGGCATGGCTTTGGACCGTGGCTTCCGATCTATGCCTTTGGCGCGCTGGGACTGGTTCTGATTACGTATAAGCGAAAGATCCATCCGGCAATCCTGTTTATTGTCTCCGTGATCGGCTCTGGCATTATTGAGTACGTGACGGGCTGGGTGCTTTATAACCTGATGGGGGTCAGGCTGTGGGACTACAACGTCGAGAAATGGAATTGGGGGAATATTGACGGATATGTTTGCGCTAGGTCCGTCTTGATCTTTGGATTTTTTGGATCCATATACGGCGCGATCGTCGTTCCGAGGTTTATGCGCTTTATTGGGAAGGTAAAAGCGCGTCCGCTGGTGATTTTCTCAATCATCCTGGCGGTCGTGGTTGGCGCTGACGTGCTCTATGGCTACGTCATCAAGTCCATCATCAACGGGGGCTTGTAAAAAGGGGGCAAAGACTGGGTGAATAAAAAAGGAATTCTTGATAAGACCATGCACGTCTTGGTGCACAACAGTTTTATGTTTACCGTTGCGATCATGGGACTGGTGCATGCGGTTTTGTTGGTGACCATGTGGATTTCCGGCGTGGCGGAACTGGCTTGGTTTAATGTTCTGAGCGTCGTCGTGTATCTGTTTTGTTTTATCTTATGTAGACTGGGGCACATCATGCCGGTTTACGTCAGTGTTTTTCTGGAAGTTACCGTCTATTCCAGCGTGGCCACGAGCATTGCCGGCTGGAGGAGCGGCTCGTACTTTTTTCTGTTTTCCATAGTGCCGATTATCATTTATTTCGGATGCGTTCTGTTCAAGGGCTCAAAACGGTGGATCGTGTTTGGGATGCTTGTGATCAATTTTGCGACCTTCGTGGCATTGTACCTCCTATTTGCTGACGCGGCGCCGATCCAGCTCTTGCCTGATGCGACAAGAAAATTCCTGGTGGTTTTTTCGTCGTTTGCCATGGTTTTTGCAGTGATCTTTTATAATGCGATTTATATTTATTCCAGTGAATCCGAGAGAGGCAGCCTGGAACGAAAGAACAAGCAGTTATCGCTGGATGCCACGGAAGATGATCTGACCAATTTGCTTAACCGCAGGGGTTTCCTGCCAGTCATAAAGTCTTACATGAGCGATGAGCGCACAAAGCATTTTTGCATCGCCTTTTGCGATCTGGATAACTTCAAGAGGATCAATGATTCCTATGGGCATGACTGCGGAGATGAGGTCTTGAAGAACGTAACGCGGCTGCTGAAGAGGGAAATGCATGGCTGCGACGTGTGCAGATGGGGCGGAGAAGAGTTTATCATCCTCATGAAGGACTATGATCTGGCCGTGGCGAAGGAGAAGATGGAATATATTCGGAAAACCATAGAAACAACTCCGACAGTCTTCTTTAACAAACACGTTTCGGTTACCTTGACCATCGGAGTTGAGGAGAATAAGGACGACTATTGCGAGCCGGAAGAAATCATAAAGGTTGCCGACGAGAGAATGTATTACGGCAAGCAACACGGTAAGAACATTGTGATCTGGGAGGATGCTACTTCCTGATCATGACAAGGAGCGCGATGATCTCTGCGGCGAGAAATGCGAGGAGCCCGTAAACGGCAAGGGGAAAGGTTGCCACAAGACCTGCAACGATTGCCATGGATGCAGGCATTACGTACTTTCTCGGATGATGCCAGAGATCCGTTTCCTGCTTCCAGCCGCGGATCGGGAAGAACCATTCCAGAATTACGGAAAGGATGGCGCCCTGCATGGAAAAGAACGCGGCAGCAGGGAACATGATCGCGGGAGAACAGCCGCAGGTGATGCAGCTTACGGCCGCGTAAAGCATGGTCGGAATCAGGTTGCTAAAGAACAAAAACATGCAGTAGGGCACGCAGAAGGTGCGCTTCTGGCCAGGCAGTGCATGCACGGTCTGCTCAGTTGCGGGTGAGCAGGAGAGCAGAATGCCAAGGGGGGTGTTCACGAGAACAACCGCGAAGCCCAGGGGATACGCGAATTCCATGCCAAACTGCTTGAAGTAAGGCGGGAAAATGCATGCGCAGACGATCATGATCCCGCTGTTTACGAGATAATTCTTGTGAAGGAGCAGGTAGCGCGCCAGATAACGGATCACGCTGTGACGATGATGAATTTTCATGGTGCGTGCGGAGCTTGCCTCCTCCACAAAGAAAGCATATTTGTCTGCAAAGCTTAAGGCTAGAATGCAAAGAACTGCGTTGCCCAAAAGCACGGGCAGGAAATAGGGCGCATCCTGGAGGAAATACATGGTTGCGATGCCAGCGGCAAACCAGAGGATGCCAACGTAAGGGCGCTTCCGGAAGGCGAATGCGCAGACGCTTATAAGGAGCGCGTTCAGGTCACAAAGAAGCATGCACGCAATCACGTAGCTTGCCGGGCGGGCGACGGTCAAGCAAAGTGCTATGATGGCAAATGCGCGCGTAAGAAACGCAGTGATGCTAATGGAGCTTACGTGACTGATCAGGAACGCCTTGCGATCCAGCGGCATCATGAACAGGTTCTTTAGGTCTGCCGCATTCTCCGTGGAGGAGAGTGAGAGAAGCATAATGCTCACCATGAAGCAGGACGTCATGAGATACAGGACAAACGGAGCGATCGCGAGCTTTACTTCCGCGGAGTAGAGGCCGCATGCGGCAATCACGAACGTCATCGGCGTCATATAGAGCTTCTTGAAATTGCCTCCGGTATATTTGCGCATGAAATACTTAAACAGGGTCATTGTCGTCATAATTAAGTGCCTCCCGAATGGTGTCAGGCTGAATCTGATCACCTTCAAACGTCTTTTGGATCGCGCCGTTTTCCAAGACGAAAACGCGGTCCGAAGTCAGGGTAATGCTTTCGAGTACGTGTGAGGAAAAGAGAACGGTTCCGTATTCCTTATAGCCTGCGATCAGCTTGTAGAGGAACTCCGTTGAGGTGAAATCCAATCCGTTCACGGGCTCGTCAAGGAACAAAAGCGGAAGCTTTAATGCGAAGGCCGTGATCAGATAGGCTTTCTTGCGATTGCCCGTCGAGAGATCCTTTAGCATCACGTCGGCAAAGCTCTCAAAGTTAAAGCCTTCCATCATCCCGGATACGTCAGGAACGGGCTTTTTGTAGGCCTTGCAGGCGTAGGAGAGATATTCGCGGAAGGTAAAATAGCGGAAGGAATCATCCTCTGCAAATACGGTGTAGCGTTCGTACTGGAAGGAAGCGTCGCGGGGTTTCAGGGTACCGCCGTTGTATTCCAGTTTTTTTGCGTCATAGGTTGTAAGAAGCCCGGTGAGAACCTTTAAGAGCGTTGTCTTTCCGGCGCCGTTTAAGCCGATCAGGCCGACCACCTCGTGATTGCGAAGGCTTAAGGAAAAGTTCTTCAGAACTTTTTTCTCCGGCAGATACCATACGTTTAGATCTTCTATCTTCAATAATTCTTTCATTTCTTTGATGCTCCTTCTTTTGTCGCTTTTTTGTATTGAGAAATTCCTGAGAGCAGGAAGAGTGCGCCGAATGCGGTGGTCATCAGAGCCATGTCCTGACCTTGGAAGTAGGCGATGACGGAAATTGCGATGAAAACGATTCCCATAATGATTCTAAAATATGCGTGTCTCATAAAAAAACTCCTTTCTGGGTGAATGCTTTGTTGTTCTCGTTGATGAGGTAAGCATATCACCGAAAAAGGAGTTGTGCGGAAACGTCCTCCAATGGGAGGTTTTTGTCCTCGAATTGCAAATTTTAAGGTAGGGAGAGGGTGGCGACGGCGCGGAACACGTTTCCTTCAAAGGAGGTCTGGAGGGTTCCGTCGTACTTCTCCGCCGCGGCGCGGGCACTCTTTACGCCAAAGCCGTGAAGGCCAGCCTCCGTCTTTGTGGTGCGAAGCGTCCCCCCTACGCTCACGGGTGCTTTTTCAAAACTGTTTTCCACGCGGATCAGGATCATGTGATTAATCCTGCGGATGGTCAGGCTGATAAAGCGTTCGGAAGGGTTTGGAACCTTCTGGGCGGCTTCGATCGCATTGTCCAGGAGGTTGCCAAGGATGGAGCAAAGGTCAGCGCTCCGAAGCATGGTATTCTTAGGAAATTCAACCTGTGCGGTGAATGGGATCTCGAGGCCTTTGGCAACGTCAGCCTTGCTGCCGATCAGGTAATCGATCACGTCATCGCCGGTCCAGGAGGTTTTGGACAGGGTATCCGGGCCCGCAAGATCATCCACGTAACGCATGGCTTCTTCGTATTGCTCCGTCTGCAAAAGGCGGCGCAGGGCTCCTAAGTGATTCCGGAAGTCGTGAAACAGGCGCGCGTTCATGGAATAGGCATTCTGAAGCGTGTTGTATTCGCGGGTGATCATCTCGGCCTGCTGGTCCTTAAGCTCCGCAAGCTCGTGCTCCGTCTCGTAGAGGTTCCGGAGCTGGTAGATGAGGAGGGAAAGAAGGAGTAGGGCGGAGAGGGAGATGCAGGTGTAGTATTGGTCGTCGTCCGGCCGGTAGGGCTCCAGACTTTGCAGACCTATGACGCCGAACATGGTGAGCATGAGGAGAACCGTGAAAATGCGGTAGGCGTGCTTGTTGCAGGCCGGCCATCGGAGCGGAAGCAGGATGGTGCCTGAGAGCATAAGAAATGCGGGCACCAGCGCGGCGATGCTGCCCTGAAGGGAAGCAGTCTCCAGAAAACGGGCGTCGCCGGTAAGTGAGCCAAGTCCGCAGGACGAAAGAACGTTCCAGAGCCAAAAGGCGATCTCGCCAAAGATCGCAATAAATAAAGAAAGCCGCAGGTTCTTTTTCCAAAGGAGCACGGCATAAGGCACGACGCAGGTAACCTCCGCTCCCGCAAGCGCAAACTCCGAAAGAGGAAAGCAGCCAAGGAGCATGCGAAGGAGAAAAGCGGCGCCGGCGCCAAGAAATACCGGAATTGTCACGGGATATTTCGGGTTTTGACCGCCGGAAGGGGAAACGCTAGACTGGAGCAGGGAATTCACTTCCAAGCTCTGGTTGCCAACCAGGCGGGATAACAAAAGCAGGCAAGTGGCAGTTCGCATGGCGCTTGCCAGGGCCTGCAGAAGGTGCGGTAAGAGTTGATTCATAGATGAGCCCCCCAGTACGCGTTAATTTTTTCCTTGACGCCTGGCAAGTGAGACCTGCTGACGGGAAGGGAAGTGCCGTCCTTTAAGATGGCGCAGCCGTCCTTGATCTGCATGACGTGAATGAGGTTTACGATGCAGCCTCTGTCAATAAACAGGAATTCCTCGGCGTTTAGCTCATCGAAGACCTGCTGCAGGGTTTTCCGGACCTGAGAGGTGCCGTCGGCAGTGGTGATCATGGCATTCTTTCCGTCCTTGGATACATAGAGGATCTCACGGTAGGGGATGCGCTCTAAGCGGCTGTTCGTCTGGATGGTGTAGAACTTGTCTGCCTCGAGTGACAAGAGCTTGATCGCATCGGTAATGGCGCCGGGAAGGCGCTTTTCGAGGTCGCTTTTTGGCACGTAGCGGAAAATGGACAGCTCATAGGCATCGATTGCAAATTCTACGTGGGAGGTGATAAAGATCATCTTTACGCCTGGAAGAAAGGGCCGGAGCTGCCGTGCCAGGTCCATGCCGGAGATCTCAGGCATTTCAATGTCCAGAAGGATCAGGTCATAATGAAAATGATCCTCAGAAACGTCGCACAACAGATTTTTGCCATTGACGTAGGTTTGGATTTCGCCGACGACCCCAGTCTCGGAAAGACAGGCTTTCACCGTCCGTGCGTGGAAATCGATCATGGATTGTTCATCATCACAAATTGCTATGCGGAGCATGCGTTAAACCTCGTATCTTAAAGATTTCTGATTCATTATAGCTTATCCAAGGCGAGATTTCAATTGGAAAAGGGAGTTGGAATTGACGGGAAAGGGGAGCTTTGATATACTTCTATACATATGAATGCAGACAGTTATTTACGAAAGAGACAGGAGAGGAACATGTACAAGATTATGACGGCCGATGAGGCAATGGATCTGATAAAGGACGGGGACGTGATCGCGCTGAATTCCTTTCTGGGAATCGACAATCCCGTGGAGCTGCATGAAGCGTTGTATAAGCGCTATCACGCAACTGGGAGCCCGAAGCACCTGACCGCGATCTCGAGCGCGGGCTTTGGCGTCTGGGACGAGAACCGCGCGGCAGAAGGATACATCCGGGAGGGCGCGGTGGACAAGATCATCTGCGGACACTTTGGCGCGATGTACAGCACGAAAAAGCTTGTGCTGGAGGATCGGTTTGAGGCATATAACCTGCCGCTGGGATGCATTTCCCACGCGATCCGGGCGCAGGCAGGCGGTCTTCCGGGCGCACTCTCAAAGGTAGGCTTGGATATTTTCGTGGATCCAAGAATGGAGGGACCCGGAATCAACGGAATTTCCAAGGATGATTCCCTGGTGAAATACGTGGAGCTGGACGGGGAGGAGTTCCTGTATTATAAGCTGCCTCGCATTACCGTTGCCATCATAAAGGGCACGTGCGCCGACCGGAAGGGTAACATTTCCTTTGACGACATGTTTACGGCGGGGGATGCTTTGTCCATCAGCCAGGCGGTCAAGGCCAACGGCGGAAAGGTCATCGTTCAGGTGGACCGGCTTGTGGTGAAGACCTCGAGACCCCACAGTACCATCATTCCCGGATGCCTTGTCGACGCGATCGTGGAGATTCCTCCTGAGCCCCGGCACGCGGCCTATGAGTCACTAACCGGAAGCTTTGAGATTCCGTATACGCAGTGGCAGGATTGGGCAGAAATGCTGGAAAAGCGCACGATGACGAAGAGCGTCGTGAATGCAAGCGCTGAAATTATTGGAAAGAGGGCGGCTTTGGAGCTGAAGCCGGATGACATTGTGAACATCGGCGTGGGCATCCCGGAGACCGTGACGAAATATGCGCGGGAGAACGGGATCCTTGATAAGATCACGCTGACCGTCGAATCCGGCGGCGTGGGAGGCTTCCCGGCATCCGGCAAGGTGTTTGGGGCCGTGATCGGTGCAGACTCCATCTATGACATGGCAAATCAGTTTGACCTGTATGACAATGGCGGTCTCGACGTCTGCTTCATGGGCGGCATTGAGGTGGACCGCTTTGGCAACGTCAATGCACACAAGGGCCCGGGAGCGTTTGCCGGCGTGGGCGGTTTTGCCAACATCACTGCAAAGACGGCGACGGTGGTGTTCTGTCTCACCTTTAACACCAAGGGACTTGCGGTGGAAGAGAAGGACGGTAAGGTCACAATTCGGCAGGAGGGCGAGATCGCGAAGTTTGTGGACCGCGTAAAGAGCGTGAGCTTCTCCGCAAAGCGCGCCCGGGAGAATGGCCAGAGAGTCATCTACGTGACGGAACGATGCGTGTTCGAGCTGGGAGAAAAGGGGTTGAGGCTCGTTGAGGTGTATCCAGGCATTGACGCGCAGAGGGATATTGTAAAGCGTCTGCCATTCGAAGTGGAAGTGGCGGAATATTGATAAAATATGGCTTTAAGACGTGATCACTGCTTCGACTCGCAGTGAGGACTCAAATCCGTAGCCGTTAATTCCGATATAATTATTGCTACGCAGGCTGCGGTTTTTGTCCGATAAGGTAGATCGCAGCCTTATTCAAGAAAAGAGGGAAATTATGAAAAGTCGTTTGTTTTTTGCCTTGATGGCAAGCTTGTGTCTGTTGGCGGCCTGTGAAAATCATTCAGGAAAAGAAGTGGACACCGAAGAACTGATATCGGTCATGGAATCGTCAGTTGGAAGCCTCTCCGGAGCGGATGAGGGTCAGAAGGAGACGGTTGGAGAAGAGACAAAGCCTACGGAGGAATCCTCGCAAGCACTTCAGGAATCTGAGAGCACGCAAACGGAGACGCCGGAGGCGGTTACCGAGAGCTCTGAGGCGGCATCGCAGGAGACTAAGCAATCGGAAGCTTCGAAGGCGGAAGCTAAGGAGACAAAGCAGTCGGAAGCTTCAGGGGCGGAAGCTAAGGAGACGAAGCAGTCGGAAGCTTCAGGGGCGGAGGCTAAGGAGACAAAGCAGTCGGAAGCTTCAGGGGCGGAGGCTAATGAGACAAAAACGTCGGAAGCATCTCAACCAGAGTCTTCGGAGGAGAGTTCAGCTGCCATGGAGAGTTCCGCGACGGTTTCTTCGGAATCGGAAAGTGGATCGTTAAGCTCGGAAGAAACGCCTTCCGGAAATGCGGAGGAGTCTTCAGCCGAGTCTGCGGAGGAAGTGTCTGAGGAGTCAGGTGTGTTCATCGAGATGCCATTGATACCGCTAAATTGATCTGAGGAGGGGGCAAAATGAAACTGAATCCCAGCTTTCTTACCCACGTGACCAAGGGAGAGCATTATTTGATCGCCATGGGTGACGTGAAATTCAAGGGCATTGTGAAAAATAATAAGACGGCTGCCTTTATTGTGGAATGTCTGAAGCAGGACGTGACGGAAGAGGCCATTGTTAAAAGGTTAATGGAGGAATATTCCGAGGCTGATCCCGAGATCGTAAGACGCGACGTGGGGAACGTCATTGGGAAACTCCGGAGTATTGGAGCAATTGTGGAATGAATGATATTTCAAGGGATTTGATCTATCTTCTGTCATGCGCCGTCAATGAAGTGACTCCGGATGCCGCAAGAGTTCAGGCAATGGATCTGGAGAAGGTTTGGGAATTTGCGAAATTCCACATGGTGACGGGGGCAACGTGCATTGCATTGGAACGCGCCGGCGTGAAGCGCAAGGAGTTTCATGAGGCGCTTAGTAAGGCCGTTCGCAAAAACATATGCTTTGATCTTGAGAGGCAAGCCATTTTTGATGCTTTTGAGGAGTGGGGAATATGGTATTTGCCGATGAAGGGGATCATACTAAAGGAGCTTTATCCTGAAAACGGCATGAGGCAGATGTCAGATAATGACGTGCTCTGCGATGCCGACAAGATGGAGGAAGTCAGGAAGATCATGCTGGCACGCGGATATACGAAGAAGGGTGCCGGAAAAGGAAATCATGACGTGTATTTAAAGGCTCCGATGCTGAATTTTGAGATGCACAGATCCTTGTTCGCCACTAGGCATGCCAAGGTTTTCCGGGATTATTACGCCGACGTAAAACGTTTAATGATCAAAGACGAAAACCGAGGTTATGAATATCGCCTGTCAGACGAGGATTTTTACGTTTATTTTACGGTGCACGAACGAAAGCATAAGGACTTTAGCGGGATTGGCATCAGAACTCTCTTGGACAGATACGTGTTCTTGAAGGAGAAGGGGGACTCCCTTGACTGGAACTACGTAGAAGAGCAAGAGAGCTTGTTGGAGATAAAGGAGTTTGAAATCGAGCGCCGCAAACTGGCCATGAACCTTTTCTCTGGTGAGACGGTTCCGGAACTTGCGGCGGAAGATGAGATCATTCTTACGGAGTATCTTGGGGCTGGGGCAAACGGAAACATGGATTTGCTGATTCAAAAGAAACTGGAAAAAATGTCTAAGCCCCGGTTTGTGCTGGAATGCTTTTTCCCTAAAATGGAATACATGAAAAGGTCAGTGCCTTTTGTGGATAAATGGCCCTGGCTCTATCCGGCGGGCGTGGTCTTCCGGTGGGGACGGATATTGATTAAAAGAAAGGGCATCGTGTCGCGTGTTTTGAGGGCACTGAATAAAAAACAAAATGACAAGAAGGTATAGGATCGCAGGTAAGGTCGTGGAAGTGAATTCCATGCATGATAAAGTTCATGAATATTGTGCGGATTACGTTACGGAGGATCCGGCAGATTATTCCGTGGTGACAACGCAAGCCGACGTCGAATACGAACGTGCCAAGAGCAAGAGCGAGACGGAGTTCGAGGGCGGTCAGCCAGTGGAATATCCGGATGATTATCTGGAAGAATTGGCCGTTTACCGCAAGATTGCGAAAAAGATGCTGGAATATGACGTGCTTTTGTTTCATGGCTCCGTGATCGCCGTGGACGGGAAAGCTTATCTCTTTACGGCAAAGAGCGGCACGGGAAAGTCAACGCACGCAAGGCTTTGGAGAAAATATTTCGGAGAGCGGGCCGTCATGGTCAATGATGACAAGCCGCTTTTGGGGATTCAGGGCGACCACGTCATTGCCTACGGTACGCCATATAATGGCAAGCACCGCTTGGGAGCCAATATCGCGGTTCCGCTGAAGGCAATCTGTATTTTGACGCGGGCTGCGGAGAATCACGTGGAGCAGATCACGAAGGGACAGGCATATGCCATGCTCTTACAGCAGTCATACCGTCCTGAAGACGAAGCGGGAATGCGCAAGGTGCTAACGCTGTTGGACGCGCTCTCGGAACGCGTAAAGCTATATCGCCTTGGATGCAACATGGATCTTGAGGCGGCGAAGATCGCATATGAAGGCATGCAGTAGATAAAGTCTGCTGCATGCTTTTTTGTGTAAAAACGGAAATTGACGAAGGCGGAGAGGTTTGGTATACTGTTCTTTGAGTCTTTTATTATTACAAAAAAATAGGAGAGGAAAAACAAAATGGAAAACAAAGGTTTAACGTCAGCCGAGGTGGCAGAGCGAGCGAAGGAAGGGAGAAACGTCCTCACCCAGGGAAAGAAGAAAAGTCTCTTTTCCATGATCTTGGGGCAGTTTGCATCACCGCTCTTGCTGCTGCTGATCGCTGCAAGCGTCATTTCCATCGCGACGGGCGAGATCATTGACGGTATCATTATTATCGTGGTTGTGCTTGCAAACGTGATCATTGGCACCGTTCAGGAGGTGTCCGCGGAGAAGTCCGTGGAAGCGCTCAAGCAGATCAATGCGTCCACGGCAGTTGTCATCCGTGACGGTGAGCAGAAGGAGATCCCTGCAGCTGATCTGGTGGTTGGCGATTACGTGGTACTGGAGGCAGGACGCGTGGTGCCGGCTGATCTTCAGCTGGTACAGACGAGCTCCCTGAAACTGAATGAATCCGCACTGACGGGCGAGAGCCTTGCAGTGGAAAAGGATTGCAATGAGAAGAGTGACGAGAAGACACCGCTGGGTGACCGCAAGGATAAGGCATTCATGTCAACGCTTGTGGAATATGGCCGCGGCGACGGCATCGTTGAGAAGATTGGCGACAACACTGAGATCGGTAAGATTTCCAGCATGCTTCACAAGATCACGAAGCAGGAGACGCCGCTTCAGAAGAACCTGAACAGCATCTCCATGGTGCTCGGCATTGCAGGCGTCGTTCTCTGCATTCTGATGTTTGTGTGCCAGCTCTTTGTATACAACACTGAAATCGTTGAGACCTTGATGATCTCGATCGCGTTTGCGGTAGCCGTAATTCCGGAAGGGCTTGCCACCGTGGTAACGCTGGTGCTCTCCGCCGGAATCCAGAAGATGAGTAAGCGCAACGCCATCGTAAAGCAGATTCATGCAGTGGAAACGCTCGGAGCCGTGAACGTCATTTGTTCCGACAAGACGGGTACGCTGACTCAGAATAAAATGACCGTCGTAAAATGGTATATGCTCGGCGGAGAGATCGATGCAAAGAACGTTCAGCATGATCACCCTGTGTTTGCAAAGATGCTCGAAGGCTTCCTTGCATGTAATGACGCAAAGTATTCCGTAGAGACCGGCGAGGAGATCGGCGATCCCACGGAGACCGCGTTCATCAAGTACGCAAAGGATAATCAGCTTGGATATGACCTGATCATGTCCGACATTACCCGTTTTGACGAGATTCCTTTTGATTCCGACAGAAAGATGATGACGACCCTTGGCCACGTGGTCAGGAATGGCGTCACCACGGACGTTTCTTATACAAAGGGTGCAATCGACTCCGTCATCGTAAGGTGTAACCGCATTCTTGACGAAAACGGCGTGAGGGAGATCACGAACGAAGACGTGCTTCTCGCTACGAGATCCGCCGAAAAGATGAGCTCTGACGCGCTTCGCGTGCTTGCCCTGGCTTATCGTGAGGGCGATGCGGCGCCGCAGGAGAAGGATATGATCTTCGTTGGACTTGCAGCAATGATCGATCCTCCGAAGCCCGGCGTTAAGGAGACCGTGGATGAGTGTCATCATGCGGGCATCGAGGTTGCAATGATTACGGGTGACCATAAGATTACTGCATTTGCGATTGCAAAGGAACTGGACATCGCCACGGACGTCTCCCAGAGCATCTCCGGCGCGGAAATCGACGCGATGGATCCTGAAGAGTTCCGCAAGAATGTTTTGAATTACCGCGTGTTTGCGCGCGTGTCTCCTGAAAATAAGGTGCAGATCGTGCAGGCATTCCAGTCTCACGGGAAGATTTGTTCCATGACGGGTGACGGCGTGAATGACGCTCCTTCCCTGAAGGCAGCAGACATCGGCGTGGCCATGGGCATTGGCGGAACGGAAGTGGCGAAGGATGCCGCTGAGGTGATCCTCGTGGATGACAATTTCATCACCATCAAAAATGCCGTGATGGAAGGCCGCAACCTGTTTAATAACATCAAGAAATCCGTTGTTTATTTGCTGAGATCGAACTTTGGCGAGGTGGTGCTGATGGCATCCTCCATCTTTGCGGGACTGTCCTCACCCCTTTCCACCATCCAGATCCTTTGGGTGAACCTGCTAACTGACACGGCGCCCTCGCTGGCGCTGGGCATGGACGTGGGCTCTGACGCCGTAATGAATGAAAAGCCGAGAGACGTAAAGTCCGGTATTTTGAATAAGGGCGACTACTTGAATATCATTCTTCAGGGCGTGATCAGCGGTGCGGTTGCGTTGCTTGCCTTCCTGCTTCCCGTGATCTCGCAGTATGGAACGGGGGACATTCTGGGGCATCTGAGCGGTAATGATGAGCTTCTAAAGCTTTGCAGAACCTACTGCTTTAGCACGCTGGCGATCAACGAGATGCTGATGGCTTACGTCTGCAAGACCAAGGGCAGCCTTGCTTTTGCCACGAAGGAATCGTGGAACAACAAGGCTCTGAACGTGATCACCTTGATCGGGATTCTGTTGCAGATCGGCGTTCTCGTCATTGCACCCCTTAGAACGCTCTTAAAGCTTGCGAAGGTGGACTGGATCGACATTGGAACGATCCTGCTCGTCGCAGTGGTTGGCGTAATGGTAAACGCTGCAATCACGCTTGCAAAGGAAAGACTTGACATTAAGAGAGAGAGAAACCTGTAAGGCGAAACAAGCTAAGGAAACGTATGATGGACTGCACGTTAATGGATTTAACGTGCAGTTTTTTTGCCTTTTTTGAGAGGTGTCTTTGCGGTAAGATAATCTGTGAAAGAAAACAAAGAGATATGGCAAATAGAAAGACTTAGACAAGAGGACCTGACAACTGGTAACTGACTTAAAGCAAAGGCTAAAGGCAAAGGCTAGAGGTTAATGATAAGACGAATGATTCGGAAGCGGACTTAAGGAAAGTGTTTAAGGAAGGTCCTCAAGAATCAGATTTAAGTATAACGTGGAAAAGGAGGGAAACATATGGGAGCTTTTTCGAAGGTTCATAGATTTCACAGCGCTGGAGAAGGGGCAAACGTTAATAACGTGGATCGTTTCGGAACCCCTGCATACTCTCTGTATACCAGCACGAAGGTTTTTACCTTACATCATCATATTTCCGTGACGGATGAAAACGGAAGAGAGGTTTACGTGGCGAGGACGAAGTTCCCGTCGCTTCATGACAAGACTGAGATTTACAAGGCCTCCGGTGAGCACGTGGCACACGTTCAGAGGAAGATTTTTACGCTCCATGAGAGACACTTTGTTACCATGGAGAGCGGCATGGAGTTTCAGATTTCAAACGAGTTGTTCCATATTATCAAGGACGTCACCAATATTGAAGGTCTTGGCTGGCAGCTTCGGGGCAACATACTTGCTTTGAACTTTGAATTATATGACAGCGTGGGTAACATTGTGGCAGTGATCGGCCAAAAGATGCTGTCGATTCACGACAAGTATTGCATTGACGTGTATCAGAGGGAATTCGAGGAAATCGCCGTTACCATTCTGATTACGCTGCAGCACATGATCCGTGACAGGGAGAATTCTTCTTCCAGCGGCTCCTCCGGCGGTAGCGCTTCCTCCGGCGGTTGAGATGACGGTGCCCATCAGCCAAATGCCATGCATTAGACTGATGGGCATCTCTTTAAACTGAATTTGGGTGTTTCTGCAAGCGGTGCAAGGATGCACCGAATTGGCTGCCGGAGCTTGCTCACGGGCAGCCAAATTCGCGTGCAGACTTATATCGCGACAGCGCAACATCATTCCCCGTTTACTGCATGTGTGTTGCTTTTTCATATCGCCGTACTGACCTTTCTGGCGAGGCATTCCTCGGAAGATTTTTGTTCACTTTACCTCCCGTGAGGGCGCTGTCCCTTTTAGTGAGGCATTCCTTGAAGAATCAGAGTTTGTCGAGATCAAATTACTTAAATCATTGGCATTGGCAGAGTGCGTTTGTAAGACTTACCGCTTAGAATCGGAAATCATAGGATTCAGCCGTAGTCTCTTGGAAGAAGATACCCCTCAGGAGCAGGAAATGACGAAATTAGCCGTAGTCCCTTGGAAGAAGCTACCCCTGAGGAGCAGAAAATGACGGAAACGGCCGTAGTCTCTCAAAATCACTGCTTGCCTGGAAGGGAAAAATGGAGTGCAGGCAAGTAAAAGGAACGAAGAGTACTTGCCTAAGAAGCAAAAAAGGAATGCAGGCAAGTAAAAGGAACGAAGAGTACTTGCCTGAGAAGCAAAAAAGGAATGCAGGCAAGTAAAAGGAACGAAGAGTACTTGCCTGAGAAGCAAAAAAGGAATGCAGGCAAGTAAAAGGAACGAAGAGTACTTGCCTGCAAAGGAAAAAAGGAATGCAGGCAAGTAAAAGGAACGAAGAGTACTTGCCTGCAAAGGAAAAATGGAATCCAGGCAAGTAAAAGGAACGAAGAGTACTTGCCTGAGAAGCAAAAAAGGAGTGCAGGCAAGTAAAAGGGGCGGAGAATACTTGCCTGCAAAGGAAAAAAGGAATGCAGGCAAGTAAAAGGAACGAAGAGTACTTGCCTAGAAGGGAAAAATGGAGTGCAGGCAAGTAAAAGGAACGAAGAGTACTTGCCTGCAAAGGAAAAAAGGAATGCAGGCAAGTAAAAGGAACGAAGAGTACTTGCCTGGAAGGGAAAATGGAATGCAGGCAAGTAAAAGGGGCGGAAAATACTTGCTTGGAAGGGAAAAAAGGAATCCAGGCAAGCAGAAAAGCATAGGCGTAAAGAAATCGACAAAATTCTTCATACGTGATACAATGGTTTCGTAGCTTAGAGGTTCAGTTTCGCAAAGGAAGAATAAATGAACAGTCTTGTAAAGTTGGAGATCACGAATCAAATGTTGAATTGCCGGAATTTTATCCGTTCGGTTAAGAGGGCCGCGCTGCGGGATAATGGAAAGATCGACAGAAAGGAGCTCCGGACCATGCGGAAGCTGGCGCGGGCAACGGAACGGTATTTCCGGGAATTGCAAAGACTGTCGAAGTGAAAATAATTAAGTCTACACGTCAAATCAGAATGACGCATCAAAACATTAAACCCAAATAAAGAATTCAAATGATAAATCCAAATGAAGAGGGCGAGTGACAAGAAAGTTTGTTACTCGCCTTCATGCATATTTTTCCATAATTTCATGCCGCAAGCAAAAGCCATGCCAGAGGCAAAAGCAATGCATCATGGAAAAACCATGCCAGAGGCAAAAGTCATGCCTGCTCAAGTTTTTTAACGTAAAAGCATAGATTTCATTCCTCATGCAAAAATTATCATTAGGAAGTGGGATGGATCTGGGGATCATGCATTGCGAATTATGGGAAAAAGTGGTAAAATAAACATAGTTTTTTAAGAAAGAGAGGGGTGGCAATGAAGGTATTATTTTATGCAGCCAAGGTATATGATAAAAAGTCTTTTGGAAACGTGCTGGAACAGTTCCCGGAGATCACGATCGATTATATTGACCCGGAGTTGGAGCCGAGAACGGCAGTGCTGGCAAAGGGCTATGACGCCGTTTGCGCATTTGTGAGTGCTGACGTTGGCGCGGAGACGCTGGCCATTTTGAAGGACTGCGGCGTGATGGCAGTGCTGATGAGGTGTGCGGGATTTAACAACGTGGACGTGGATAAGGCGAAGGAACTGGGCATTATTGTAAAGCGCGTTCCGGGATACTCTCCGGAATCCGTGGCGGAGCTTGCCATGGCGCTGGCGCTCGCCGTGAACAGAAGACTCTACAAGGCTTATAATAAGGTGCGTGAAAACGACTATACGCTGAAGGGACTGCGCGGCGTGAATTTTTACGGCAAGACTGCAGGAATTGTTGGAACGGGAAAGATTGGAGCGGCAATGTGCAGGATCTGCCGCGGCTTTGGCATGCGCGTGATCGCGTATGACGTGTATCAGAATCCCGCGCTCTCGGATTTTGTTGAGTATGTTACCATGGACGAGCTTCTTGCGCAGAGTGACTTAATTTCCCTGCATTGTCCGTTGATGGACAGCACGTATCACATGATCAACATCGAATCCATCAAGAAAATGAAGGATGGCGTGATTCTGGTGAATACTTCGAGAGGTGCGCTGGTGAATACACAGGAGCTGATCGAAGGCATCCGCTTGAATAAGTTCCTGGGCGTTGGACTTGACGTATATGAGGAGGAGACGGGCAACGTTTACGAGGACCGCTCGGATGACATTATGGAGCATTCCGTTACGGCAAGACTCCTTGCCTTCCCCAACGTGATGATCACCTCGCATCAAGGATTCTATACGCTGGAGGCGCTTGCAGCCATAGCAGAGACAACGCTTCAGAATCTGATGGACGCAAAGGAAGGAAAGCGGACTCCGAATGACGTCGCCTAAAACCGAAAGAGATTTGAGGAACGGGCAAATGAAAAAGAAACGTCGGAAAATGCAATGGATAACGCGAATCTGCGGAGGCATGTTGGCAGCCTGGTTTGTCATGGCTTTATGCACGCCCGTGTTTCTGCATGCCGCGGGGAGCAATGCAGGTAAGAAAATTACCGTGGATGATGCGGGGCACAGTGAAGGGTTTGCCGCGATCCTTTAATACTAATCTGAACGGCGGCACTTATCAATTTGTGATGAGGCTGAATGATTTTTCCGGCAGCGGAAGCAAAGAGATTGTCGTTACCATCATAAAGCAGAAGGCACTGATTGAGCAGCTCTGGTTTCAGATCACGTGCGTGATCCTGATCCTTGCAATGATCGCGAACGTCGTGATGCATTACGTGCGTAAAAAAACAAAGGCCCTCTTGAAAAAGCAAGCGGAAAACAAGCAGCTGATCCGCGAGATCACGGAAGCCTTCGCAATGACAATCGACATGAAGGATCGTTATACGCGAGGTCATTCCACGAGAGTGGCAGAATATACGGCAATGCTGGCGAGGGAACTGGGATATGACGAGGAGACGGTGGAGAAATACCGCAACATTGCCCTCTTGCATGACATCGGAAAGATCGGCGTGTCGCCTGAAGTGCTGAATAAGCAGGAAAAGCAGGCCGAGGAGGAGCGAAGGGCTGAGGAGGCAAAGGCAGCCGTAGAAGAGAGTAAAGCCAAAGGGGCCGATTGATAAGGGAGAGAAAGTGAAAACGAAGAGGCCGTTTGATAAGGGAGAGAGGCGTTAAGCCCCTCTCTCTTTTTTATTCATGCATGGAGGGAAAATATTATTGCAAAATCTATTGACAAAACGTAAGGTTAGATGTATTATGTGTATTACAAGGTGCAATACAAATAATGCAACATATATAAATAAATGATGAAAATTGTAAGGGAGACGGTCGGAGGACCAAGATCCGGGAAAGGAGAATCATATGCCTGAAGTAAAAGAGATGTTACCGTTTTTGATTCCAGTTATCATTGCAGAGATTGCTTTGCTGGCGTATACGCTGAGGCACGTGCTGACGCATGAGAATTACAAGCGTGGTAACCGCATGCTGTGGGTGATTGTCTGCATTGTGGGAATGGAGTTTATTGGACCGATTTTGTATTTTCTTCTTGGAAAGGAAGATGCGTGATGACGAGCGTTTTGGAAATATCCGGATTGAAAAAAAGTTTTGGTGAAAAGAAGGTGCTGCAGGGCGTGGACCTTACGGTGCCGGAGAAGAAGGTTTTCGGCTTTGTAGGAAGAAACGGGGCCGGAAAGACGACGACCATGAAGGTGACGCTGGGACTCCTTGCGGCGGACGCCGGAGAGGTCAGTGTCTGCGGGGAGACCGTGCACTACGGAAATACAAAGACGAACCGTTTTATCGGCTATTTGCCGGACGTGCCGGAGTATTATTCTTTTATGACGGCGATGGAATATTTGAAATTCTGCGGTGAGATCACGGGATTGCCTTCCAATGAGAGTAAGGGGAGATGCGAGGAGATGCTAAGGCTCGTGGGACTTGCGGATGAGAAGCACAGGATTAAGGGATATTCCCGGGGCATGAAGCAAAGGCTGGGCATCGCCCAGGCGCTCCTTGGAAGGCCGAAGCTCCTCATCTGCGATGAGCCGACCTCTGCCCTGGATCCCTTGGGACGCAAGGAGATCCTGGACGTCCTTGTGGCGGCAAAGGAGGAGACGACGATACTGTTTTCGACGCACGTGCTTTCCGACGTGGAGCATATCTGTGACGAAATGGCTCTCTTAAATGACGGAAAGATTGTGATGCAGGGGAGTATCGAAGAAGTGAAAAGTAAGCGGCGGAGCAACGCCGTGGAGATTCAGTTAGAGCGGGAGGCAGACGCAAAAACGCTTGCGGGAACGTTTGGCGGTTTTCAGGTGATAAAGCCAGAGGTACTGCTTTTGAAGGATGCCGCAGTGGTATCGGACGTTTTGCGGTTTATGGCAGATCATGACATGCCTTTCGTGCGCATGGAAAAGCAGGAGGCAACGCTGGAGGACGTGTTCATGGAAGTGTTGAAGAGCGGGAGCGGAAACGGGAAAGAAGGGAAATAATGAAGGCATTTTTGAAAAAGGAATGGATGGAGATGACGCGGACGGGAAGACTGCTCATTTTGGTCATTATCTTTACGATTTTTGGCATTATGAATCCTGCCATAGCAAAGCTGACGCCGTGGATGATGGAAATGCTTGAGGACAGCATCGCCCAGTCCGGGCTTCAGATTGGCGTGGTAACGGTAAATGCCCTGACGAGCTGGACGCAGTTCTATAAGAATGCGCCGATGGCGCTAATCGTGATTGTCCTGATGAGCAGCGGCATCCTGACGAATGAGTATCAAAAGGGAACGTTGGTACAAGTGGTCACGAAGGGATTATCCAGGAAGAAGATCATGCTGTCAAAAATGATCGTGACGTATGGATGCTGGACGGCACTGTATCTTCTGTATTTTGGCATTACGTACGGTTATACCGCTTATTTTTGGGGCGGTGATGAAGTGCCGCACCTGCTGTTTGGCGTGTTCGCCTACTGGTTGTTCGGCATGGTGGTCCTGGCAGTGCTGATGGCTTTTTCCGCGGCAGCGAATTCGGGCGGTCAGGTTCTGTTGGGAACCGGCAGCGTGATGGCAGTACTGTTTTTTGCAAATTACGTTCCAAAGCTTCAAAAATACTTACCGCTTCAGTTGATGAACGGGCTGCAGACGGCAGTGGGTGCCATGGAAGTAAAAGAATTTTACGCTGCCATGATCATTGCTGGCGCGGTGACCGTGGGTTGTGGTATGATAAGTATGGTTGTTTTTGACAGGAGAGCATTGTAGCCGTAGTTTGAAGTGCAGGGAGGTAACAAGCGATGAGTATTATTTACGGAATCATCATGGGACCTTGTTCAGCCGTATTTACGGGGCTTGGAATTTACGTAAAGCGAAAGAAGGAGCCGGGGAATTTCTGGACGGGACAGGAGTTTAAGCCTGGGGAGATTAAGGACGTGAAGGCGTACAACAGGGAATTGGGAACGATGTGGATCGCCTTTTCCGTTCTGATGTGGATTGACACCTTTTTGGGAACGTTTCTGGGTGGCATGATTGGCGGGATTTGCCTCATTGCAAGCTTTGTCATTGGAATTCCGATGCTGCCGGTCGTCTATAACGGAATCTATAAAAAGTACTATGATCCAACCAAGGTTTGAGGGAAAGGATGGCGGATATGATCATAAAAATCAATGAATTATCGGACGTACCGATTTACATGCAGATACGAAACCAGATTGTTATGGGGATCTCCAGCGGTGAACTTGCGGCGGGAGAGCAGCTCCCAACGGTACGGGCTCTGGCGCTGGAAATGGGGATCAACACCATGACGGTGAGTAAGGCCTACCAGCTTTTGAAGACGGAAGGCTATATCATGACGGACCGGAAAAACGGTGCGCGGGTGCGCATGGAAATACAGAAGCAGGCCAGCATACCGGAGGCCAACAAGGCGGAGCTGAAGCGCATCGTGTCGGAAGCCCGGATCTCCGGCGTGAAAAAGACGGAAATCATGGCGCTTGTGGATGAGTATTACGGAAAATAATGGAGGTGTTGACGATGTCGATGATTTTTGGACTTCTAATGTTTATTTGTTTGGTGCCCACGGTTTGGATTTATTTCCTGCATATTTATCCGAAGCAGTGGAAGAATAAAAAGCTGATCTTTGGCGTGAAGAATCGTCAGGAGTTTCAGGAGGGGGAGACGGCAGGAACCGTGGATCAGTTCGTAAAAAAATATCGCGGCCAGGCGCTTGTGATCTGCGTTGCGACCACCGCGCTTTCCGCCGCTTTTCTGCTCCTGAAGGGACTGACGGCGCAGACGGCGGTCTGGACGGGATTTGTCATGGTGGCGATCGTGGCGATCATGATCCCTTATGCCGTTGGAAACCATGAGATGAAGGCCTTGAAAAGAAGCCTGGGGATCAAGAGCGAAGAGGGTGTGTCATTAACCGACCTGAGCAACGCCGGAAGCGTGCACTCATTAAATCCCGTGAGCATTTGGACTCCGTGCCTTTTGGGACTTGCCGTTGCCATTGTGGCACTTCTGGCCGATCTGAAGGTTCTTCCCCTGGGAGAAGGCTGGTACGTTGGCACGTTTTTGATGACGGCCATGGCCATGACGTTTGCGGCAACGGGATTTCTGATGCTTGTGCTTGGATACGTCATGGACAGACTGAAGAACGAAGTTATTTCGACTGACAGTACCGTAAACGCAAATTATAACCGAGCGAAGAAGAAAAACATGACGGATCTGATGGTGCTGTTTTGCTGGGTAAATTTTGTTTTTATGATCCTTTGGTGTGGCTCGTTTCTCTTCCTGTATTCCGACCTGCTGATAATCATTTCCTTCGCGGTTTACATGGCGCTTATCATGATTGGAATCCTGCTGTTCGTTGCTCGCAGTAAGAAGATCGAAGCGCGCTACGAAAAGGAGATGACGCTTTTAGAGGACGATGATGATCAATGGATCTTGGGCATGCTTTATTACAATCCCAAGGACAAGAGGCTCAACGTGGAAAAGCGCGCCGGCGTGGGCGGGACGATCAATTACGCGCATCCGATGGGAAAGGTTTTCCTGGCTATTGGAGGACTGTCCATCGTTGCAACGTTCGTGGCGGTCATATTCCTTGGCATGATGGAGAATACGCCGACGCAGCTTCGCGTGGAAAATGGGCAGTTGACGTGTCATCAGATCTGGGATGAATATGTCATCGACGTTGATGCAATCCAGGATTGTACGTTTGGAGAGAAGCTTTCGGAATTGCAGCTCTCCAGAATTGCCGGCGTGGGCATGCCGTCCCTCCTGAAAGGGGACTTTACCGAGAAGACCAGCGGGAAATGCAAGGTGTTTCTTTCCCTGCAGAGCGAATGCTATATTAAGATCGTAACGGCGGACAGAACCTATTACGTTAACGCGGCTACGGAGGAAGAGACGAGGGCTGCGTTTGAAGCGCTGGAAAAATAAAAAAAATATTTGTCTTTTTCTTGCACTTATGTTATAATCCTTAATTGACTGTTATTGTGTCTGTTTTCCAGGTCGCAAGGACAAAAAATCAATGGAAAAGCGAAGGAAATAAAGATACGTAAGGGATTTTAAGGAGGAAGAAGTTGTCATGAGTTTACAAGTTGAGAAGTTAGAGCACAACATGGCGAAGCTGACCATCGAGGTTGGTGCGGATGAGTTGGAGAAGGCGATCGAAAAGGCTTACCAGAAGAATAAGGGTAAGATCAGCGTTCCCGGATTCCGCAAGGGCAAGGTGCCCCGCAAGCTGATCGAGAAGATGTACGGCGAAGCCGTATTTTATGAGGATGCAGCCAATGCGCTGATTCCTGAAGCGTATGACAAGGCTTTGGAGGAGTGCGAGGAAGATATTGTTTCCTCTCCTAAGATTGAGGTGACTTCCATCGAGGCAGGAAAGGGCATGACCTTTACCGCAGAGGTGGCACTTAAGCCTGAAGTAACGCTTGGTGAGTACAAGGGCGTTGAAGTTGCAAAAGCAGATACCGATGTTACCGACGACGAGGTGATGGCTGCCATTGACAAGGAGCGCGAGAGCAACGCAAGAGCGATCGTGATCACCGACAGACCCGTAAAGCCTGGCGACGAGACCATCATCGACTTCGAGGGATTTGTTGACGGCGTTGCGTTTGACGGCGGAAAGGGCGAGAATTATCCTTTGACCATCGGCTCCGGCGCGTTCATCCCTGGCTTCGAGGAGGGACTGGTTGGCGCAAACCTGAACGAGGAAGTTGACGTGAACGTAACCTTCCCTGAGGATTATCAGGCATCCGAGCTTGCAGGCAAGGCAGCAGTATTTAAGTGCACCGTGAAGGAGATCAAGGAGAAGGAGCTTCCTGAGCTGGACGACGAGTTCGCTACAGAGGTTTCCGAGTTTGATACCCTTGAGGAGTACAAGGCTGACGTAAAGAAGAACCTTGAGGAGAAGAAGATTTCCAACGCAAAGAGAGAAAAGATCGATGCCGTGATCGACGCCGTAGTAAACAATGCCACCATGGACATCCCTGAGGCAATGGTTACCACGATGCAGAGACAGATCCTTGACGAGTATGCTCAGAACATGCAGGCACAGGGCCTGAACCTTGAGCAGTACATGCAGTACACCGGCATTGACGCCGACACGATGATGGATCAGCTCAAGCCCCAGGCTGAGAGCCGCATCAAGGGCCGTTTGGTACTTGAGGCAGTTGCAAAGGCTGAGAACATTGTTGCCACCGAGGAAGACTTCGAGGCTGAGATCAAGACCATGGCTGAGGCTTATGGCATTGAGGCTGACAAGGCAAAAGAGCTCCTTGGCGAGAAGGGCAAGAAGTCCGTTATGGAGGACGTTTGCATCAAGAAGGCACAGGAGTTTATCGTGGAGAATGCCAAGGAGGCATAAACTACTTGAATTTTCATGAGTCATGAAAGCATAGAGGGCTGCGTCAGTTTCCGGCGCAGCCCTTTTCTTCGAAAACTTAAACTTTCTTAAATTTCCGTGATTTTCGTTGAAAAAAAAGCCAAGATGGGATATGCTAGATAATGGTATGATTTTTTAGAAAGAAAGGCAGGATAAACATATGAGTTTAGTACCTTACGTCATTGAACAGACCAGCAAGGGAGAGAGATCTTATGACATCTACTCCAGACTTTTGAAGGATAGAATCGTTTTCCTCGGAGAGGAAGTGAATGACGTGTCCGCAAGCATCGTTGTGGCACAGCTTCTTTTCCTTGAGGCAGAGGATCCCGACAAGGACATTCATCTTTACATCAACAGCCCCGGGGGCAGCATTTCCGCAGGCATGGCCATCTATGACACCATGCAGTACGTAAAGTGTGACGTTTCCACCGTCTGCATTGGAATGGCAGCCAGCATGGGCGCATTCCTTCTCGCGAGCGGCGCAAAGGGCAAGCGTTTCGCGCTTCCGAACGCTGAGATCATGATCCATCAGCCTCTCGGCGGAACCCAGGGTCAGGCAACGGAGATCGAGATCGCTGCTAAGCACATCCTGAAGACGAAAGAAAAGATGAACCGCATGCTGGCAGAGATGACTGGCCAGGATTATGAGACCATCTGCGCAGACACGGACAGAGACAACTGGAAGAGCGCGCAGGAGGCTATGGAGTATGGCCTTGTGGACAAGGTGATCACCTCCCACGATAACGCATAATAAGGAGTTTAGGAATGGCAGGAAAATTTTCTGATGACGACGTAAAGTGTTCCTTTTGCGGAAAGCACCAGGGACAGGTCCGCAAGCTGATCGCGGGCCCTACCGGCGTTTACATCTGCGATGAATGCGTGGACATCTGTGCGGACATCCTGGAAGAGGAATTGGAGGACGATGACGTAACTGAAGAAGGTCCTCTCGACATTAATTTGTTGAAACCCAAGGAGATCAAGCAATTCCTTGACGATTACGTAATTGGGCAGGAGGAGGCCAAGAAGGTGCTCTCCGTGGCCGTTTACAATCATTACAAGAGAGTGACGGCACCCAAGACGGTTGGGGACGTGGAGCTCCAAAAGAGTAACATTATCATGATCGGACCGACTGGTTCCGGCAAGACGTATCTCGCGCAGACTCTTGCGAAGATTATCAACGTTCCGTTTGCGATCGCTGACGCGACGACTTTGACGGAGGCGGGCTACGTGGGTGAGGACGTGGAGAACATTCTCCTTAAGCTCATCCAGGCGGCAGATTACGACGTGGAGCGCGCACAGTACGGCATTGTCTACATTGACGAGATTGACAAGATCACGAAGAAGAGTGAGAACGTGTCCATCACGCGTGACGTATCTGGTGAGGGCGTGCAGCAGGCACTTCTTAAGATCATTGAGGGAACGGTAGCCAGCGTTCCGCCTCAGGGAGGAAGAAAGCATCCTCATCAGGAGCTGATCCAGATCGATACGACGAACATCCTCTTCATTTGCGGCGGCGCGTTTGACGGCCTTGAGAAGATCGTGGAAGCCAGACTGGACCGCAAGTCCATCGGCTTTAACACGGAAGGAACGCAGAAATCCAACAAGGAGATCAGCGACCTGCTGGCGGAAGTGGTGCCGCAGGATCTGACGAAATACGGACTGATCCCTGAGTTTGTGGGACGCGTGCCCATCAACGTATCCCTGCGCGGACTGGACAAGGAGGCTTTGATCCGGATCCTTACGGAGCCGAAGAATGCATTGATCAAGCAGTATCAGAAGCTCTTTGAGATGGATGCCGTAAAGCTTACCTTCGACGATGATGCAGTTGACTTAATCGCCCAGAAGGCATTTGACAGAAAGACGGGAGCCAGGGGACTTCGTTCTATTTTGGAGAACGTCATGATGGATACCATGTATGAGATCCCTTCGGACGACACCATCGGACGATGCGTGATCACGAAGGATGCAGTCGAGGGTACCGCGGAGCCGACAATCATCCGCAGGGAGAAGAAAGTGACCGGCAAGGCCATCTAAATGATGCTTTTGGTATTCCGGGGAAAGGCATTTTTAAGTCCTGCCCCGAGCCATTAGGAAGCCGGAAAGGATTTATTCTATGGTAATAAAGAACGTGAGTCTGGAGACGGTTTGCGGCATCACGAGTAAGATTCCGGACAATCCTTATCCTGAGGTGGCATTTTCCGGGAAGAGCAACGTGGGGAAGAGTTCCCTGATTAATGCGTTGATGAACAGGAAATCCCTTGCGCGGACGAGTTCCCAGCCCGGAAAAACCCAGACTATAAATTTTTATAACGTAAACGATGCCCTTTATTTTGTTGATCTTCCCGGCTATGGATATGCAAAGGTCAGCCAGGAACTCAAGGCAAAATGGGGCAAGATGATTGAGAATTATCTTAGGCGGAGCAAACAACTCAAGCTTGTGTTTTTGCTTGTAGACATCCGGCACGCGCCTTCGGAGAATGACCGCACCATGTATGACTGGGTTCTGAACATGGGATTCCAGCCCGTGGTCATCGCGACGAAGCTTGATAAGATCAACCGCAGTCAGACACAGAAACAAGTGAAGCTGATCCGGGAGGGCCTGCGGGCATCCAAGGAGACGCTGATTATTCCCTTTTCCGCTGAGACAAAGCAGGGACGGGATGAAATCTACGCGCTTTTGGACCAGACGATTTTTGGGGGAGAGGCATGAAAAAGTATTGCAAGGCCATTGTAAATATCATGATCACCATTGCGGTCCTGTTGCTAGTTGTTTTTGTGCTTCCCTGGCTTTTGGCTTTCTTTGCGCCATTTGTTGTTGGCTGGGTGATCGCCTGGCTGGCCGGCCCGCCGGTGAAATTCTTTGAGGAAAAGATGAAGATCAAGCGGCGTGCAGGTTCCGCCGTCGTGATTGTCGCCGTAATCGCGTTGATTGTCTTTGCCTTCTATGGATTGGGATCCATCCTGGTCCGTGAGGGAACGGGACTTGTGCAATCCTTCCCGGAAATCTGGGAAGAGATCAAGAAGGCCGCATATGAGCTGGGCGATCGCCTGGAAAAGGTCTATTTGTCCCTTCCGTCCAACGTGCGTGAGAATCTGGACGGCTCTGCGGAGCAGCTGAAAGCGCATGCCGCGGAATTCCTTGGAAAGATGGGCACGCCTACGCTTACCGCGGTTGGCAACTTTGCGAAGTATCTGCCGACGCTTTTGATCGGCGTGATTATGGCATTGCTTTCTTCCTATTTGTTTGTTGCAGACCGCAAGAAGATCAACGAGTGGTGCAGTCAGCACGTACCGAAGGTGGTGCAGGACCGCTACCAGCTGATCCGTCAAAGCCTGGTTCAGGCGGTGGGCGGTTACGTAAAGGCGCAGTTTAAGATCGAGATTTGGGTGTATCTTGTTCTGGTGATTGGCTTTTGGATCCTTAAGGTAAAGTATCTGCTGTTGATCGCTTTGGGTGTTGCCTTTTTGGATTTTCTGCCGTTCTTTGGAGCCGGAGCCGTCATGGTTCCGTGGGCTATCGTAAAGATTGTTGGCGGCGATTACCAAATGGCAATTGGACTGCTGATTATCTGGGGGCTTGGACAGCTTCTTCGCCAGATCATCCAGCCGAAGATCGTGGGAGATTCCATCGGCGTTGCACCCTTGCCCACGCTGTTTCTTTTGTACATAGGCTTCCAGTTTGGAAGCGTGATCGGAATGATCATTGCAGTCCCCGTCGGACTGATCCTGTTCTCACTGTATGAGGGTGGTGTGTTTGACGTGACAATCAATTCGGTAAAGCTTTTAATCTCTGGCATTAATCAGTTCCGCCGTCTTACGCCGAAGGATCTCGAAGAGATCCAAAAAGAGGAGGAAGCAGAAGAGAAAATCATCGAAGAAAAACTAAAAAACTAAAGAATTTCTAAAGATTCATAAAAAATGGTAACGGATGCCTTCTACAAATCGTCTTATGTTGTAGAAGGCAATTTTTTATGGTGTTTTTTTAGACGATTAGAAGAGAGAGGACGAGGTGGAAAGTATGCAAAGGATAGCGGTTTATCAGAACAAAACGGGAGTGGCGGAAAAGTTGGAGCTTTTGTGCAGGGGAGAACAGATTTCCATTGTAAAGGAGCGCTCGGAGAAGGCACTTTTGGAGGATATCCGCAATCGAGAGGTACAGATGGTACTTTTGGACGGAGCGGGCGACTTAAAGGGATGGAGCGAGGGGCTTGTGATGATTGCAAATCTTCGCAAGCAGAGCCGGATTCCGATCATGGTCATTGCAAGGCAGATCAATGAGACGATTAAGGTGGCGGCGCTGAGCATTGGCGCGGATGATTACGTGCCTGCTGACGACAATCCGCTGGTGATTCTGGCGAGAATCAAGTCCCAGCTCAGAAGATACACGCAGCTCACGGCAATCTGCAAGAACCTGAGCAAGATCTACAAGGTGGACGGGCTTGAGATTGACGACGAACAGAGAAAGGTCACCGTGGACGGCAGGGAAGTGCGCCTGACCCCTACGGAATATGAGATCTTAAAGCTTCTGGTCATGGAGAAGGGCAAGGTTCTTTCCATTCATCAGATCTACGAGGACATCTGGAAAATGCAGGCGGTTGACGTGGATAATACCGTGGCAGTACACGTGCGTCACATCCGAGAAAAGATAGAGTTAAATCCCAGGAAACCCAGGTATTTGAAGGTGATTTGGGGTACGGGATACATGGTTGGCTAAGGTTTACGCGCACTGCGACAAGCCCAAATCCAAAAAGTATTGTGAAATAACATAATAAAGATTGACGAAAAGTCTGAAAAATTATATAATTAATCCGTGAGGTTTCGGAAGAAACGCTCGATTACCATGATTCCACAATAAACTTAGGAGGTAGCAGAAATGGGTTTAAGAGCACTTGTTGGCGGTGCAGTTGACGGCCTTAAGGGCGCGGCTTCTAACGTAGTTAGCGCTGGCGTGGGAGCAGTAGCTGGCACCTTGGCAAATCAGTATAAGGAATTCTTTTATTGTAACGCGATCGATAAGGACACTCTGATGGTTCGCGGTCACAGAAGGGCAGAGGGAAGATCTGCAAACAAGGGTGATGACAATATCATTACCAACGGTTCCGTTATCGCAGTTGCTGACGGACAGTGTATGCTGATCGTTGATCAGGGACGCGTGGTTGATCTTTGTGCGGTTCCCGGCGAATACGTATATGATCAGTCTTCCGAGCCTTCCATTTTCTCCGGTAACCTTGGTGATTCCATTAAGGAAACCTTTAAGAACATTGGAAAGCGTTTCACCTTCGGCGGTGACAGCGGCAAGGAGCAGAGAGTTTACTACATCAACACAAAGGAAATCAGTGGTAATACCTTTGGGACTCCCAAGAAGGTTCCTTTCCGCGTGGTTGACGAGCGCGCAGGCATCGACATGGACGTATCCATCGGCGCTTTCGGTAAGTACAGCTACCGCATCGCAGATCCCATTACGTTCTATACCTACGTTGCAGGTAATACAAAGAACGATTTCCGCAGAAGCGAGATCGACGGACAGCTGAAGGCAGAAGTGCTTTCCGCAATCCAGCCCGCTTTCGCAAAGGTTTCCGCAATGGGAATCCGTTATTCCCAGCTCCCCGGCCAGACGGAAGTCATTGCAGACGCAATGAACGAAGTTCTGACTGAGAAGTGGAAAGAGAAGAGAGGTCTTGAGATCTACATGTTCGCAGTTGAGTCCGTATCAGCTGACGAAGAAGATGAGAAGACCATCAAAGAGCTTCAGAAGAATGCAGCATTCATGGATCCTACCCGTCTTGCGGCATATGCGGGCATTGCGCAGGCAGATGCTATGAAGATGGCAGCTTCCAATACTTCCGCTGGTCCCATGATGGCATTTATGGGCATGAACGCAGCACAGAACGCAGGCGGCGGACTGGACATCAACGGCTTGATGGCACAGGGCCAGGCAATGCGTCAGCAGCAGGCTCAGCAGGCACCTCAGATGGTACCCGCAGCACAGAAGCCCGCAAACGCATGGACTTGCTCTTGCGGCGCAACCGTAACCGGAAACTTCTGCCCTGAGTGTGGTTCCAAGAAGCCCGAAGAGCCCGCTGGATGGACTTGCTCCTGCGGCGCGGTAAATCAGGGTAAGTTCTGCCCGAACTGTGGCGCGAAGAAGCCTGCCGGCGCACCTCAGTACAAGTGCGACAAGTGCGGCTGGATGCCTGAGGATCCCAAGAATCCTCCGAAGTTCTGCCCTGAGTGCGGCGATCCCTTCGGCGACGAGGACATTGTTCAGTAATCTAAAACGAAAGTAAAATGAGAGGCTTCCCGACCACGGGGAGCCTCTTTTTGAAATAAAAAAGTAAAATAAACTTGACAAATTGTCAATTTAATATTATTATGATTTTCAGAGGATGACAAATCCAATACGAGTTTTGATGGAGGAACTATGGAAGAATTATTACAAGTAAATGGATTACGAAAAACATTCCGGCTTACCGCAAAACAGCAGAAACTGGAGAAGACAAGGGAAAAGGTGAAGGTGGCCGTTGACGGCTTGTCGTTTACGGCATATAAGGGAGAGGTATTCGGACTCCTTGGTCCCAATGGTGCAGGAAAGACGACGACGCTCCGCATGCTTGCCACGCTGATCAAGCCGGACGCGGGAGATGCCATCCTGGACGGCGCAAGCATTGTATCCCAGCCGGAAAAGGTTCGGAGCAAGATCGGATTTCTCACAAGCGAACTAAAACTGGAGGATTTCTTTACGCCGAATTATCAGTTCGATTTCTTTTCGAGACTGTACGGCGTGGATCCCACGACCATCGAGAAGAGGAAAAAGGCGTTGTTTGAACGCTTCGGGATCGATCGCTTTGCAGAGGTCAAAGTCGGAAATCTTTCTACGGGCATGAAGCAGAAGGTAAGCCTAGTGATCAGCCTGGTACATGATCCCGACGTCGTGATCTTTGACGAACCGACAAACGGACTTGACGTATTAACTGCAAAGGTTGTGACGGATTTCCTTTTGGATCTGAAGGCACAGGGAAAGACCATCATCGTATCGACACATATTTTCAGCTTGATCGAGAAGATCTGCGACAGGGTTGGAATTGTGATCGCGGGAAAAATGGTGGCTTGTGACACGTTGGAAGCTATATGCGAAGGAAAGCCTTTGGAGGATCGCTTCTTTGAAATCTATGAGGAAAAGGTAGGGAAGATTGATGAATAACGTAATGACGATCATAAAAAAGGAATTGTCCCGTTTCTTTGGGGACAGAAGACTGGTGTTTACTACCGTTCTCATGCCAGGTATGTTGATTTATTTGATGTACAGCCTCTTGGGGCAGAGAATGGTAAAGGAAATGTCTACGGCAGAGGATTACGTGACGAAGGCCTACGTAGTGAACCTCCCCAAGGAGATCCGCGAAGGAACGGCAAAGTCACCCGTACAATGGGAAGATTGGGACGGAAATCCTGATGACGTTGATCGCGTGTTCCATGAACTGGAGGAAGGGGAGATCGACCTTGTAGTATGCTTCCCGGAGAATTTCATGGCGGACGTTGCAACGTATGAGATCGGCTCAGGCGCGGCTCCTCAGGTTGAGATTTATTACAATTCGGCGAAGAGCAATTCTTATACTTCCTATGACAGCTTAAGGGATTATCTGGATCACTTGGAGGAGTCCATGGTGAATAAGTATGACGTAAACGCTGGAAAAGAAACCGGAAGCCTTGGAACTTATGATCAGGCACCGCAGAACGGCGCGGTTGGAAAGATGCTGGCAGGCTTGTTGCCGATGCTGATCATGACCTTCATCTTTAGCGGCGTACAGGGCGTGGCACCGGAATCCATTGCCGGCGAAAAGGAGCGCGGAACCATGGCAACGCTGCTGGTTACTCCGCTCAAGAGAGGCGCGCTTGCCTTTGGAAAGGTTATCAGCCTTAGCATTGTCGCTTTGATGTCTGGCATTTCGAGCTTTTTGGGAACAATCCTTTCCATGCCCAAGATGATGGGAGATCAGGTGGACTTTGACATGTCGGCTTATGGATATTCCAACTATGCATTGCTCTTTTTCGTGATCATTTCCACCGTGCTGGTATTGGTTTCCGTAATTTCCATCATTTCCGCTATGGCAAACAGCGTGAAGGAGGCGACAACCATGATGGCGCCGTTTATGATCATTGTCATGATAACCAGCTTGTTGCCGCTGATCGGCGTGCAGTTTGGCGGGGTTTATGCATCCCTGATCCCGCTGTTCAACTCCGTAAAGGTGATGAGCGGAATCTTCGAGTTCAAGACTGACGTTACGGCTGCATTCCTGACCATTGGCGTGAATCTTGCATTCACCTGCTTATTGGTGGGCGTGCTGACGAAGATGTTCAGCAGTGAGAAAGTAATGTTTAGCAAATAGAAGCGGATGAGATAAAGAAAAGTGCCGGACGTAACGTCCGGCACTTCTTTTGCAGATTTAGATCAATGTTAAGCTACTACGGTAACGTTGGTAGCGCGGATCTTGCTGCTGTTCTGAGGATCGCACTCGGTGTCAAAAGTAACCTTCTGACCTTCCTCAAGGGACTTGAAGCCTTCTGCGTTGATAGCGGAGAAATGTACGAATACTTCCTCGCCAGTAGCTTCGTTGGTGATGAAACCATAACCCTTCTGTGCGTTAAACCACTTAACTGTACCGTTGTTCATTTTGGTACCTCCTTCTTATTTGGGGCTTAGCCCGTTTTAGGTTTAGTAATTCTAAAACGTAGGACAAAAAAATCACATATTTTTGTCAACCATCATTTCAATGCACCATGGAGTTTCTTCCGCGGTTCATCTTCACTCTGCACTTCGTAGTCCCAAGTTCGCAGTAGCGAATGATGACTTACAAAAATATGTGAGTTCAATGGCTTGCTTTTAGAATCCTTTTAAAGTATAGTATCCTCTACGGAAAATGTCAATCAATTTTTTGATTTCTCGCGTTTATTTGGTATATTTTCACAAATTATGTCCAAAATAGAAACGATGAGCACGGGTGACATGGGAAAAAACGTGGAAAAAAGACGTAAAAACGGAAGGAGGATGCGTATGACAATTCCGCTTTGGTACGGAGGGGTTTGCGCCCTTGCGGCGGCGTATTTCGGATTTTGGTACGGAAGAAGCAGAAACTGGGGGATTTTGGGAGGGACAAAAGAGGCTGAAGAAACAGGTGAAAACCGTCACAAAAAGACTGGAGTTTCCGAAAAGACACTTTCGCGGGCAAAATATTTGGCAAGTCCGGCAAGTGGCACGGTGGAGGAACTGAGCGACGAGGGAAGCCGGGGCGCTAGAATCCTGACGACTGATTCTAAGCTGTTTTCACCGAGCGCAGGGCGTGTTCTGTCCATTGCACCCAGAGGAAACGCTTTTTTGATCTTGACGGATTTTGGAGCGGAGGTGGAGGTGCGGGCCTGCACAAGCGAGGATGATCTTTTAGACCGGTATTTCCGCCCGAGAGTGATCCGCGGTGAGATCATACGCAGGGGAAGGCTTCTGTTGGAATATGACAGGGAAAAGCTGAGCAAGGAATGTGAGGATACGGCGACGTATTTGACTGCAAAAGGCGAGGATTGCACTGGCATGGAGTTGGTGGGGGGAGGACAGGTGAAGGCTGGCGATGCGCTGTTTTGGGTTAACGAAAAGAAAGAGTAACAAATTCAAAAGATCTTTGTGTGATTTCACTGAAAAGGTTGCCGAAATGGATTTTTTTTAGTAAAATATAACTAGCAGTATTTTGCTTTTTTCATTGCTTGACGAGTGGGCTTAAGTGGAACCCAGGGCATAGAGTGGCCCTGGCGGAGGTACGTATGCTGGGAGATAAAAAAGTAATAGGACTTTGTGTTACGAAGGTTCATGACAGGGTGCGCGGCGCCTTGGTGGATGAGATCAATCTGGCAGCGGTTGAGGCTGGATTTAAGCTTGTCTGCTTTAACAGCCTGGAAGATTTTTTCAGGGATGATGCCTATGAAAAAGGCGCCAAGACGGTCTATGACCGCATGGATTACGACATTTTGGACGGCGTGATCATATGTGCGGAGCATTTTTGCAATCGGGAGATTGTGGACGACGTGATCACCCGCGCGAAAGAAAAGAATGTTCCGGCAGTGATATTAAACGGTGATGCCGACGGCTGCGTTAAAGTGTTGAATGATTGCGAGGAATCCTTTAAGGAACTGGTGCGGCACATCCTTACGGTGCATCACGTGACGGATCCGTTTTTTATGGCTGGCAGGAAGGATGATCCTAATTCCGAACAGCGTCTGAAGTTTTATAAAGAGGTTCTGGCGGAGCAAGAGATCCCATTTAGCGAGTCAAAGATGGCTTACGGGGACTATTGGGATGAGCCGGCCATGAGAATCACGGAGGAACTTGCCGTCAGCGGCAGGCTTCCGCAGGCGATCATCTGCGCCAATGACAGCATGGCGTTTGGCGTTTGCCGCAAACTAAAGATGCTGGGATATTCCGTTCCGCAGGACGTAATCGTGACGGGGTTTGACGGCGTGCCTGCGATAGATTATTATTTTCCCAAACTGACCACCTGCCGTGAAAACTGGCAGGAGCAGGCGAAGACTTGCGTTGAAATTCTCCGGAAGCTCTTTGCGGGTGAAAGCGTGGAAAATGAGTACAAGATTCCTTATAACACTTTGATTTCGGAGAGCTGTGGATGTGAGCAGCCGAAACCCAAGGAGAGGGATGAGGCGGCTGCGGAACTCTTTGGATTGCTTGAATCCATGGAGGCACATGAGAATTACGTAACCTCCGAGACCGAGAAAATGATGAACGTGGAAGACGTAGAGGAATTGTTGCAGCCACTTTCCAGATTTATCCTGCAGAATTCCTATCTCTGCGTCGGGAGTCAGTTTATGAGAATCGCGTCCATGGGACGATGGGACGAAGGCCGGACCGTTGTAATTCCGTGCGCATATGACGTGGACGTGGCGATCAAGTATTTGAATGACAGTGACATGTTGCCGGAGACCAGGGAATGGATCGAGGATGATTCCTGTTACCTGATCACGTCCGTCTATTCCAGGGATTCGTATTGCGGATATTATGCCGTAAAGACTTCCTACGTGGGCGGCATTAATTATAAGATGAACAAGATCGCTCATCTTGCAAACATCATCAGTAACTCCCTGATTAATCAGTTTAAGCAAAGGGACACGCTCAGGAGCATGGAGAGTGCCATTTACCGTGATCCCGTGACGGGCCTTCCAAACCTGAAAGGCGCTACAAAATGGTTTCAGGAGTTTGCCTCCAGAGAGGAGAACCATCAAAAGAGTCTTTCCGTTTCCATTTATGCGCTGCCGCAGTATGCCTTGATTTATGAAAATTACGGTATCCACGTTGCGGAAGAGATTGTGGGGATGATCGCGGAGAAATTAAAGGAGACAAGAGGACGGCACAGCTTTTTGGCCAAAAACTCGGAAAGCGAGTTCTTACTGGTTCAGGCTTTTGAGAATCAGAGTCAGATCAAATCTGCCAATGCAAAAATCAATGCAACCATTCAGGCCACCGTAGAGGCTTACAATCGTGCAAACGATAATGCGTATGACGTGGAGATCGGAATGGGTTGCACCATCGCAGATCCCGGCTGGACGGGATCCTTGGGAGCTTTTGTAAAATATGCTTCCAATGAAATGTTCCTGAATAGGATGCGGGGAAACCGAGTGGAAAACGTTTTGGTGAAGGATTCCCACGTGGATTATTACGGCGTGTTCAATTTGTTATTGGAGCATAATCTGTTCCGTTATCATTATCAGCCCATCATAGATGCAAAAAATGGCGAGATTTATGCCTATGAGGCTCTCATGAGAACGGTGGGCGGGATCAACCTCTCGCCGTTGCAGATCCTTGACGCGGCGAGAGAATACAAGTGCCTGGACAAGATTGAGCATGCGACTATGTTCAACATCCTAAAGCAGTATGCGGAGGAGAATGAAAAATTCTATGGCAGGAAGGTATTTATCAATACGATCCCGAATCATTTCCTGTCTGAGGAGGAATGCACACAGCTGCGGGAAACCTATGGTTCTTACCTGGATCACGTTGTGTTTGAAGTGACGGAGCAGGATTCCAGTACGGATGAAGAAGTGGAAGCGCTTAAACGTTTTGGAGAGGGAACGGGCACCGTCCAGATCGCCATTGATGATTATGGAACAGGTCATTCCAACATAGTCAATCTTTTGCGTTACACGCCGCAGATCATCAAGATAGACCGCTACCTGATCAGTGGGATCGAGGATGATCAGAATAAGCAGATGTTTGTTAAGAATACAATCGATTTTGCATCAATGAACGGGATCAAGGTGCTTGCGGAGGGCGTGGAGACTGCGGCAGAGCTCCGCACTGTCATTGAATTTGGCGTTGATCTGGTGCAGGGCTTTTACCTTGGCAGACCGGAAGAAATGCCTCTCGCGGATCTGGATGAGGCGATGCGGGATGAGATCATCAATGAGAATCTGTCCCATTCCGTATACAATAAGGGCACGCAGAAGGTTTATGCCGCAAGCGACGGCGAAGAAATCAATCTGGTTGATCTTGCACTAAATAAGTTCACGTTAGTTCACGTGGTGTCCGGAAAAGTGAAGCTGCAGGGGCGTAAGGACAGCACCCTGAATCTTATGGTAAGGATTGCGGATAATGCTGACGTAAAGATCACGATTTCTGACGCGAATCTGGCGGCGATTGATGAGCCGGCAATTCAACTTGGCAAGGGAAGCAACGTGGAGCTTAAGCTCATGGGATACAATTCCATTAACAAGAATGGAATTTGGGTACCGACAAATGCCCGGCTCCGCATATCGGGTACCGGCAATATGTTGATCAACGCGAATGACAGCTATACGGTTGGCATTGGATCAAAGTACGACGAGCCTTACGGGGAGATCATCATGGAACAAACCGGAAGGATCAAGGTTATTTCCTCCGGAGACAGGATCGTTGGCGTCGGGGGAGGATATAGCAGTGCGCCGATCAGCATCCGCAGCGGTCATTTGGAGGTGGCAGGTTCCGGCATTTCCGTTCTTGGAATCGGAAGTGCATCGGGAGATGCATTCATTGAAGTGGGAAATGCGGAGATTGCGGTGAAGGAATCCGGCAATCAGGCCGTTGGCATTGGAACCGTAAAGGGCAAATTAAAGCTAGGCTGTTCGGGTTGCATCAACGTCATCTCGGACGGTGAGCGGTCGGTAGGCATTGGCAGCATGTTTGGAACAAATTGTGCCATGCTTTTTGAAAAGGGAAAGGTTTCGGCCGTGGTGCACTGTGACACGGGTGCCACCGTCGGATCTTATTCGGGTTCCGGTACGACGGTATTTAAGGACAGCGACGTTACCGTTTACGGCGAAGGCTCCGTAGTCACGGGCGTTGGCAGTTCCATGGGGCAATGGACGACGGAGATTACGGGCGGCATTTTGGACGTAAAAGTATTGTCTGGAGTCGGACAGCCCTTCGGTAACGAAGAAGATCGCATCATCATTACGGGTGGCAACGTGATTAATCGAAGCGATACTGAGATCACCGCCCAAAATGCTTACGGCCAAAAGCTTCATAAAGTGGTTAAGGACCAAGATCACTTTGAACAGGTTGTCTGGACGGAGCACGGCGAGTACGTCTACGTGGCAGAGCGCACGAAGGAACACGAGATCCTGTGTTTGTATCTGCCATAGCGCGTACGAAATTTCGGCAGACTGACTTGTCACAGGGGCCGGTTGGGTCACGGGGACGTGACTCAACTGGCCCAATTAAATTTTTGAAATTGTTTAGAAAATTTTTATTGCTTTATCACCATGTTTATGTTATATATGTTATAGAACAAAGAAAAAAGAAGAAGGGGGTAAAACAGTATGAACATTCAAAAGTTTACGCAGAAATCCCTTCAGGCAGTGGACGGATGCGAAAAGCTGGCCGTGGAATACGGCAACCAGGAGATTGAGCAGGAGCATCTTTTGCTTAGTCTTCTTCACCTGGAGGACAGCCTGATCCTGAAGCTCATTGAAAAAATGGAGATCCAAAAGGAGCATTTTGTAAATCGAGCGCAGCAGGCAGTGGAGAAGCGCGTCAAGGTACAGGGTGGAAATCCTTACGTGGGTCAGTATCTCAATAAGGCGCTGATCACGGCGGAGGACGAGGCAAAACGCATGGGAGACGAGTATGTTTCCGTAGAGCATCTCTTCCTTGCCATGATGAAGAATCCGAACAAGGAGATCGCCGCAATCCTTAAGGAATACGGCATTACGCAGGAGAGATTCCTAAAAGCGCTCTCAACCGTGCGCGGAAACCAAAGGGTTACCAGCGATAACCCTGAGGCAACCTATGACACGTTGGAAAAGTATGGCCAGGATCTTGTGGAGAAGGCAAAGAATCAAAAGCTGGATCCCGTGATTGGCAGGGACAATGAGATCCGTAACGTGATCCGCATTTTGTCCAGAAAGACAAAGAACAATCCCGTACTCATCGGTGAGCCCGGCGTTGGTAAAACGGCAGTTGTCGAAGGGCTGGCGCAGAGGATTGTTCGCGGCGACGTACCGCAGGGCTTAAAGGATAAGAGGATCTTTGCACTCGACATGGGTGCGCTTGTCGCCGGCGCAAAATACCGGGGCGAGTTTGAGGAGAGACTGAAGGCCGTTCTAGAGGACGTAAAAAACAGCGACGGTCAGATCATTCTCTTTATTGATGAGCTTCATACCATTGTCGGCGCAGGTAAGACGGACGGCGCCCTGGATGCCGGCAACATGCTAAAGCCAATGCTGGCTAGGGGTGAGCTTCACTGTATTGGTGCCACGACGTTGGACGAATACAGACAGTATATTGAGAAGGACGCTGCACTGGAGAGAAGGTTCCAGCCCGTCATGGTCGATGAACCCACGGTGGAGGATACCATATCGATCCTTAGAGGCATCAAGGAGCGTTATGAGGTTTATCACGGCGTGAAGATCATGGACAATGCGCTGGTAAGCGCGGCTACGCTTTCTCACAGATACATCACCGACAGATTCCTTCCGGACAAGGCCATTGACCTTGTGGATGAGGCGTGCGCACTGATCAAGACGGAGCTTGACAGCATGCCGGCTGAGCTGGATGAGACCTCCCGCAAGATCATGCAGATGGAGATCGAGGAGGCAGCGCTGAAGAAAGAAGATGACCGTCTGAGCCAGGAGCGCCTGGAAGAGCTTCAAAAGGAATTGGCGGAACTCAAGTCCGACTTCGCGGAGAAAAAGGCGCAGTGGGATAATGAAAAGGCTTCCGTGGAGCGCCTCAGCAAGCTTCGTGAGGAGATTGACCAGGTGAACTCGGAGATTGAGATCGCACAGAGACAGGGCGACTTGAATAAGACGGCAGAACTGACCTACGGTAAGCTTCCGGCACTGAAAAAACAGTTGCAGCAAGAAGAGGAGAAGGTTGGTAACGGTGAGTTGTCGCTGGTGCATGAGAAGGTTTCCGAAGAAGAGATTTCGAAGATCGTCAGTCGTTGGACCGGCATTCCCGTGTCTAAATTGACGGAGAGCGAGAGAAATAAGACTCTGCATTTGGATGAGGAATTGCATAAGAGAGTGGTTGGCCAGGATGAGGGCGTGGAGAAGGTTACGGAAGCCATCATCCGTTCCAAGGCGGGCATCAAGGATCCCTCCAAGCCCATCGGCTCCTTCCTGTTCTTAGGACCTACCGGCGTTGGTAAAACTGAGCTTGCCAAGGCTTTGGCGGCAAGTTTGTTTGATGATGAGAGCAACATGGTAAGACTTGACATGAGTGAGTACATGGAGAAGTTCTCCGTGTCAAGACTCATCGGAGCACCTCCCGGATACGTGGGATACGAGGAGGGCGGCCAGCTCACTGAGGCGGTTCGCAGAAAGCCGTACAGCGTGGTTTTGTTCGATGAGATCGAAAAGGCGCATCCCGACGTGTTTAACGTCCTGTTGCAGGTGCTTGACGACGGGCGCATCACGGATTCCCAGGGACGCACCGTGGACTTCAAGAACACGATCCTGATCATGACCTCCAACATCGGCGCGCAGTACTTGCTGGATGGCATCAGTGAAGACGGAAGCATTCGCCCCGAAGCTGAAAAAGCAGTGATGGAGGACTTGCGGGCGCATTTTAGGCCGGAATTCCTGAACAGATTGGATGAAACGATCCTCTTTAAACCGCTGAACAGAGAGAATATTGGCGGAATTATCGATCTGCTCATGAAGGACGTAAACGCAAGGCTCCTGGAGAAAGAGGTTTCCATTGAATTAAGCGATGATGCGAAGGCACTGATTGCCAGGGATGCATATGATCCCGTTTACGGAGCAAGACCATTAAAGCGTTATCTCCAAAAGAACGTGGAGACGCTGGCTGCAAAGATGATCCTTTCAGGTCAGGTGGGAGTGGACGATTGTATACGGATCGAGACGGATGGCGATGCGCTTAAAGCTGTAGTAAGAAAAGGATAAATTGGATTTTTTTAGAGAACCCTCTAGCATTTTTGAGTGAAAAGTTGTATCCTTAAAGGGAACCGTTGTTAGATAAACTCAAAGACGTCTGGAGGGTTTATGACAAAAAGGGTTGCTGTTTTTATCGGACAAATTAATCAAGATTATACGAATGAGATGGCCGGCGCCGTCGTAGATACTGCGAGGGAGCTTGGGTATGTTGTCGACGTTTTTTCGGAATTTGGTTCCTATGGACAAAACTATCTCCACGCGGACGGGGAGAGGAATATCATTCATCTCCCTTTTTTAGGGGATTATGACGGGGTGATCATTGGTCCGGATACCTTTGGCGTTCCCGAGATGGA
The DNA here is from genome assembly GCA_024693365.1 of Acetatifactor sp. Taxonomy (GTDB): domain Bacteria; phylum Bacillota; class Clostridia; order Lachnospirales; family Lachnospiraceae; genus Acetatifactor. Next base: position 44,883 of record JAILLF010000031.1, read on the forward strand.
AAAACAATTGGACATTCTGCTGTTGCAGAAGGCCCAAACCAAGCCCATAGTCAGTCTGCGTCAGGAGAAGGATTGCTTTTACAGTGTTCAGATCAATAATTACCTGGCGATGAGAAGGCTGACCGAGCATTTTGTAAAGGATCACGGCTATCGAAGGATTTGCTTTATGAAAGGCCGTGCTGACCTGAAGGATGCCGAAGAGCGTCTGCAGGGTTACTTGGACGTCATGAATGAATATGGTCTGGCGGTGACGGAACACATGCTGTTCCAGGGAAATTATTGGAGAGACCGCGGTGAAGAGGCAGTTGACTGGTTCTTGTCGGGACCGGAAATGCCGGAGGCGATCATTTGTGCCAATGACTTCATGGCCATTTCCGTGTTGGTGGCATTAAAGGAACGAAATCTGCGCGTGCCGGAGGACGTGGCTCTTGCGGGTTTTGACGACCTTGAGGAGGTCCGCTATTTGGAGCCGGCCATTACCAGCATACACATGCCGTGTTATGAAATCGGCAGACAGGCATTATGCCTGATCGATACGCTGAATCACGGCGGAAAGTCGAAGCAGATCATTCAGTTACCCGCAGATTTTATCCGACGTAAGAGCTGCGGATGCAAAGTGACGGAACATGGTCATTGGGCGGAGCAATTGTATTCGCAGAGAAACTATTTAAGTTCTGCGATCCTGCAAAATAGTTTTCTGAACGCGGATTACGAGAGTTGCGACACCATTGAGGAATTATTTAACGTCGCTTATCAGTATTCCGGTAATTTTGTATATGACGAAATGTTCGTGTGCCTGTGTGAGTCAACGGATGATTCGGAAGATCGTTTGCTACAGCCGCAGCAATATACGGAGTACATGGTCTTGCGGGCCATCATGAAAAAGGGAGAGGGCATTCAGGTGACGCAGGAACGATTCGCAAGGCGCGAGCTTCTTCCTGAAAAGTATCGTCAGGCATCGGAACCACTGTCTTTTTATCCGATGCATCATAAGAACAGATGTCTGGGATATCTGGCGTTGAAAACAAAGAAAACCCAGGGACTCAAGGAATTTTTTAACTGTTGGACGGCCGAGCTGTGCAGCTGCCTTGACAAAGTGCTTCTCTATGAGGAGAATAAGACGCTGCAGGAATTTCGTTTGCTTTCCACGATTGATGAGCTTACGGGATTGTATAACCGAAGGAAATTTGAGCAGGAACTCAGTAAAATGCTCGTGGCCATTAAGGCTAAAAGCACTAGTTTTTACGTATATAGTCTCGACATGGATGGCCTGAAGATGATCAATGACACTTATGGTCACATGGAAGGTGACGTGGCTCTTTGCGCGTTTGCGGCCGTAATCTCAAAAGCAGTCAACGACAGTGGCATTTGCTTCCGGGTGGGCGGGGATGAATTTATGATCCTGGCATACGCGGAGGGCGAAAATGGGGCAGGAATGATCGCAAGACGGATCGAGGAGGGCATTGAGGCATTCAATCAGAAGACGGATAAGCCGTATAAGCTTGCCGGAAGCGTCGGATATTCCACGTACAAGAAAGGTGAGGAAATCTCCAATTGCATTCGCAGGGCTGACGTCAACATGTATGCGGACAAAATGGCGAAGAAACAGGGGAGGAAATGACATGATTCCAAAGGATCCGGTGATGCTTTTAAGCTTTATGAATTTGAAACTGAGAGACTATGGGAAAAATCTTGCGGATCTGTGCGAAGACCTTGAGGCAGAGCAGACGGAAGTGGAAAAGACGCTGGCGGCGATTGATTATCATTACGACGCAACGCGCAATCAATTTGTATAGAAGGCAAGGCATATGGGCCAGGCTTCGCTTCATAGACATGGGATAAGGGAATGGATGGAGCTGCCTATGAAAAAGTGTTTGCGCGGCATGGCAGTCTTGGATTTTTGCCTTGTACTAGTATTTGCAATGCTTTGGGTGAAGCGCGCGGAGACTTCCGGGATGGTCAGGGAGGCATTTCTCGAAGCATCCGGAAGTATTGTGCGGGAAGATGCGGCTAAGGGCAATAACGCAGGTAGAAACGTACGGGAAGATGCGGCTAAGAACCAATATAACGAAGACGGGCCGAAAAAAATTGCCTTGACCTTTGATGACGGGCCGCATCCGACATATACAAGTGAATTATTGGATGGACTAAAAGAACGTGGCGTACAAGCCACGTTTTTTGTTACGGGAGAACATGCGGAGCTTCATCCTGACGTGATCAAAAGAATGCAGGAGGAAGGTCATTTGATCGGAAATCACACCTACAGTCACGTGCAGCTCCGAAGCAGTAACAAGAAGAGCTTTAAGGAAGAACTCAAAAAAACAAACGGCATTCTCTATGACATTACGGGGCAGGAAGTGCTTTACGTGAGGCCGCCATACGGCAGCTGGGACCGTACGCTGGAAAAGGAGTTAAATATGTTTCCGGTGTTTTGGACCATTGATCCCACGGATTGGAGCTGCTTAAATGCGGAAACCGTGACGCGAAGGGTTGTTAAGAAGGCCAAGGAAAACGCAATCATACTGCTTCATGATTATTATCCGACCAGCGTTGAGGCGGCGCTTAGGATCGTCGATGAACTGCAGGCAGAAAGTTATAAGTTTGTGACGGTTGATGAGATTTTGACGGAATGAACGATAGGACCTTTTTATCGTGCGTAAAAATGCACGATAACGGGAATATGACGTCAGATTCCAAATGGCGTAAATGCGGCCGCTGCGTTACAATAAAATTAGGTTTTCAAGTAGCAGCGCGTAAGCGCGCACGGGGTTATCAAAAGAAAAAGGAGGGGTATTCTTTTATGGGAGACGGACGAACACGCAGGATTTATCGTTCATTGGCGGGGGCTTTGGCGATGACGCTGGTCATTGGAACCCTTGGCTGTGGGATGCCAAGTGAAAATGAGAGTTCCATGAAGCCAGACGAATCGGTTGTTACGGAAATGGCGGCGGCGCCGGAAGATGGCGGGGAATCCTCCTCGGAGGAGAGCACGGAGGTAAGCGAGTCAACCTCTGCTGAGGAGAGTTTGGAGAGCATGTCCTCCGATGGCGGAGAGAGCACGCCGGCTGAGAGCATAAAAACGAGAAAATCGGTGAAGGAGCCGGGCGATCCTAAAGAATACGTCTGGGATTTTGATGAGCTGGTGAATGCCCAGTGGAAGGAGCAAGAGAAGAAAGAGCATCCGAAGGGAAGCACTTTTGTGGGAAACTATTCGAAAGCGATGGAGGATTATTTTAACGACATCGTTGACAATACGAATCTTGACGAGCTTTCAAAGGAGGATGGATTATATAAGATTCTTTACGTATATCGTCAGTTAAAGGATTATAAGCATCGGGGAAATAGTACGGATGCATCCATCAAATCCAGATTGGACAAGATTGACTCCGTTCAATCGCTGGAAGAGTTGTATGAGCTCTATTCGGATGAGGAATTTTCCGGATACAATCGGCTTTTAACCACGACTGTATTCTTGACGGGGAGCGGCACGTATGCGACTTACGTGGAACCGGCAACGGTTACGTACGAAGAAACCGCGATGAATAAAATACAAGAAGTGTGTATGAAAACCTGCCTTTTGCAGATTGGATTTAGCAAAAAAAGGGCGAAGGAAATTGTGGATGGCGCCATGACGATCGAGAAAAAGATCGAAGAGTATCGTAAGCTGGAAAAATACTCGGAAGCATACGTATCCCAAAAGACATTGGAGCGAAAAGAGATTTCGATCCCAATCGTGGACATTTTAAAGAAATTAGATGCGATCAATGCAAGCGGAGAGTACGTAGGGGATGAAGAGGCTTTTGGGTTGTATCGGGAATTGTATCAGCCTGAGAATTTGGAGGCCCTAAAGGATCACATGATTGTCACGGCTTTGTACAGATTAGGAGCATGGGCTGATCCTGAAATCGTAAAATCAATCGTGACAGTTATGTGGGAGGAGACGGCGAAAGACGCTTATGAGAAAAATCTAAAAGGTATGTTATTATATTGTGCTGCGGATTTGCTCGCCATGGAATATGACCGGAGGTTTGTATCGGATAAGAACATATACGCAGAGGCCGAAGAGTTATTGGGTGAAATCAAGGTTTCCATGAGGGAAAGCTTTGACAACGTCAAATGGGATTATCCTTATAAAGGTAAGGATTTTATGGAAAAGAAACTGGATTATATTAATGTTTTTGTGGGGCATAATGGGGATTATAATGATCTCTCCGACGTTGTGCTCACGGAAGATCCCATTGATAACATGGCAGCTTTGTTGATTAGTATGGAGAGATTTGAAAAAAAACAGATGAAAAAGACTCTGGATGACAGGACGATGACGGGACTAAACATGTTTGAAGCCAATGCTTATTACGTCGCGAGATTAAATGCTGTCATGGTAAACAGTGCTTGGCTTAGCATGTATTCGGATTTGAAGGAAAAAGAGCTTCAAGGAGACGGCCTGCAATATGAGGAGACATTGGCATGGCTTGGAGAAATGATTGCACATGAGATTGGTCACGCATATTCACCGGATTCTGGACACTATTATAATTATAGAGGCATTAACGGAGGGTGGATGTCAGACCGGGAAGGTGAGCAATATGATGCATTTGTAGATGGAATCATTCAGTTTTTTGACGGCATGGAAGTGGAATATGGATGCAAGCTGGATGGTGAATTAGTCAGTGACGAGACATTTGCTGATTTGATGGCCATGGGATGTTGCCTGCGGATGCTGGAGCAGAGAGATGATCCGGATTTTGACCTGTTTTTCCGATCCTACGCAAAATTGGAGGCCTCAAATTACACGAAGAGCGTAATGCAGGAAGTCGTAAAAGATACTCATTTGCCGAACAAAGAACGGATTAATTATACTCTGGCGCAATTTGATGAGTTCTATGATACTTATGACGTAGATTCGGAGAGCCCGTATTACGTGGCACCGGAAAACCGGTTAAAGGGATTTTGGTAAAAACAAGAAACGGGTTAGGGAGACATTCCCTAACCCGCTTTTTTATGAACTTTATAATGTCTTGAGATCAAATCCGAAATACTTTACGGCGTTGTTATAACTGATGCCTCTGACGATCTCGCCAAGAATCTCATAATCCTCGGGGAATTCACCATTCTCTACCCAAGTTCCGAGCAGATTGCAAAGAATTCTGCGGAAATAATCATGGCGCGTGTAGGAGAGGAAGCTTCTTGAGTCAGTCAACATGCCGACAAAGCCGGAGAGATTTCCAAGGTTCGCAAGAGAAATCATCTGATCCTGCATGCCCGTCTTGTGATCATTGAACCACCAAGCGCTGCCTTGCTGAATCTTTGCAACCGCCGTGCTGTCCTGAAAGCAACCAAGGATGGAGCCAATGGTCTGGTTGTCATTGGGATTCAGGCTGTAGAGAATGGTCTTCGGAAGCTCATTTGTGCGGTTCAGTGCATTTAAATAATCCGTGATTTCGGCAGCGGGAGCGTAATTGTTGATACAGTCAAAACCAGTATCGGGACCAAGCTGCTCAAAGCGAAGCGTATTATTGTCACGTTTGCATCCGTAGTGGAGCTGCATCACCCAATTTCTCTTGGCATATTCGCGGCCCATAAAGAGAAGGAATGCCGTCTTGAAGCGGACCTCTTCCTGACAATTCACCGTCTGGCCGTTCTTGCGTTTCTGGAAGATGGCTTCCACTTCTTCCTCTGAAGAGGGAGCGTAGTAAACGTAATTGAGACCGTGATCGGAAACGCGGCAGCCCCGTTCCTGGAAGAAATCCATTCTTGCGGACAATGCCTTGCAAAGGGATGCAAAGCTGTCGATCGTAATTCCGGATACCTTTTCAAGAGTGGCAAGGTAATCGAGATAGTTCGGCTTCTCTAGATTCATGGCCTTGTCAGGTCTCCATGCGGGAAGAACCTGCACGTCAAAGGTCTCGTCCTCTGCGATCTTCTTATGGCACTCCAGATCGTCCACGGGATCATCGGTCGTACAAATCAAGGTGACGCCGGAATTCTTAATAATGTTGCGAACGCTCATGGAAGGCTCGGCGAGTTTCTTGTTGCAAAGCTCCCATACTTCCTCAGCGGTGTTCTTGTTCAGAACGCCATGATAATCAAAATATTTGCGAAGCTCCAAGTGACTCCAGTGAAAGAGGGGATTGCCAATGGCCTTCCCAAGGCATTCGGCCCATTTCAGGAATTTTTCCTTGTCTGACGCATCGCCCGTAATATATTTTTCCTCCACGCCGCAGGAACGCATAAAGCGCCATTTGTAATGGTCGCCACCGAGCCAAACCTGCGTAATGTTGTCAAACTTACGATCCTCCCAGATTTCTTTTTGGTTGATGTGGCAGTGATAATCCAGAACGGGCATGCTTGCCGCGTAGTCAAAATATAATTTCTTTGCCACGTCGTTTGAAAGGATAAAATCCTTGTCCATAAAAGCTTTCAATGCTAAATCCTCCTTGCATGGGTTGTTATGATTTATGTTTTTAACGTAAAAGACACGCGTGAAGACTTACGTTAAGGCGTCGTGGAGCGCTTGATCAGCTTGCCGGAAAATACGGATTCCGCAGGCATTTCCTCGCCGGAAAGGACGCGAAGAAGCGTTTGCACCAGCTGATGCGTCAAGGCCTCCATGCGGTTGTCTACGCTGGTGAGTTCCGGCTGACAGCACGCGGTCAGCATGGAATTATTGTAACCAATGATGGACAGATCCTCAGGAATGCGAAGGCCGTTTTTTTGCGCGTATTTGATGGCACCGACTGCGAGCTGGTCATCGGACGCAACCACGCCGTGGAAAGTTATTCCGCGATCGGCAATGTCCTGGATAAAGTTTGTAATGGATAAGATCTGATCCGTGCGTCCGTCATAGAAGTGAACGTAAGGAGCATAGTCCGACAGCTTGTAGCTCTTCATGGCAGCTTTGTAGCCGCTGAGCTTTTTGGTTCCGCTGTAGGAGTTGGAATCGTATAGATAGAGAATGTCGTCAATCCCGGCACGGATGAGGCTGGACGTTGCTTCGAACGTGGAAGCATAGTCATTACACAGCGTGCAATAGACGTTGGGACAGTTGTAAGAAGCATTCAGAAGCATGACGGGAACCTGTTTGGCGGCATCCCGGATATAATTATTTTCTTTCTCAACGTTTGATACGTAATGGGAGCCAACCAAAATCAAGCTGTCAACCTTTTTGGAGAGGATCAGCTTGATGTAGCTTTGACGGTCCTCCAATTCATAGCCCGTACAGCAAAGGAGTGATTCATAGCCGTTGGCATGAAGCTCCTGCTCAAGGCAGTAGACTGCCTTTGCCAGATAAAGGTCGGAGGAATCAGCACAAAGAAGTCCGACCGTTCGCAGGGAGTGGAGGCCCATGCCGCGTGCGTAAGCATTTGGCGTATAATCATATTTCTCAATGACGCTTAAGACTTTTTCCCGGGTAGAAGCCTTCACGCTATCGCTTCCGTTTAAGACGCGGGAGACCGTGGCGATGGATACGCCGGCTTTTTTTGAGATGTCGTAGATGGTAAGTGCCATGGAATTAGAAATCTCCTTACGTAGAATTTTCTTCTTGTTTATGCAGTGCTGTAAGCAGTTACAAAAAACATGGTTTCATTATAACGCATGAAATTAGAAAAAGCAAGAAAGGAAATTCAAAAAACATAAATTTATCTATTGACTTATTGACTAAGCGGTGCAAAAATAGATGATGTAAACGCTTACATTGAAAAACGGAAATATAATCCGAACTGGGATGCGCGTTTCAAAAACCTAACGTGGCAGAAAGGCATAAGAAAATGGAACGAATCAACAAAAAAATGACGGGGAAAAAGACGAGACCGGTCAAGGTCGTACAATTTGGAGAGGGCAATTTCCTTCGGGCGTTTGTGGATGATATGATCGACTTGGCAAATGAAAAGGGGTGCTTTGACGGCGACGTCGTGATCGTAAAACCCAGAGACTCCGGAAGCCTTGAGAGCTTCCACAAGCAGGATTGTCAATATACCGTTCAGCTTCGCGGCATTGACGGCGGAGAGGCAAAGAAGATTAACCGGATTATAACGAGTGTTGCGGATGCCGTGGAAGCATATGGGGAATACGAGAAGTTTATGGGACTGGCGAGGATTGATGCTTTGAGATTTGTAGTTTCCAATACTACGGAGGCCGGCATTGTTTATGATGCGTCCGACAGATTTGAGGACTGTCCGCCGGAGTCCTTTCCGGGAAAGCTTTGCAAGTTCCTGTACGAGCGTTACAAGGCTTTTGACGGCGACAGGGAAAAAGGCCTGATCATGCTTCCCGTGGAACTGATCGACGACAATGGCATTCGCCTAAAGGAATGCGTTCTAAGGCAGGCAGACAATTGGCATTTGGAAGATGGTTTTCTGGATTGGGTGGAGGAAGCCTGTATCTTTACTTCAACGCTGGTGGACCGTATTGTCACCGGATATCCGGCAGACGAGGCTGCGCAGCTTTGCGAGGAGTTTGGGTACCAGGATGACCTGATCGTAACGGGAGAACCTTTTGCGTTATGGGTAATCGAAAGCAACAAGGACGTCAGCGAGGAATTTCCCCTTCCGAAGGCAGGGTTGCCCGTACTTTTTGTGGAGAATCAAAAGCCTTATAAACAAAGAAAAGTGAGGATTTTGAACGGGGCGCACACTTCCTTTGTGCTTGCATCTTATCTTTGCGGGAATGACATAGTGTTGGAGTCCATGCAGGATGAGGTGATTTTGAATTACGTAAAAGAAACCATCTATGACGAGGTGATCCCGACCCTGACGCTGCCAAAGGCTGATCTGGAAGATTTTGCACAGGCGGTGCTCAACAGATTTAACAACCCTTACGTAAAACACGCGCTTCTGGCCATTTCGCTGAATTCCGTGTCCAAATGGCGCGCGAGATGCATGCCGAGCTTCCTTGCATATGCGAAGCAGGAAGGAAAGCTTCCGAAGCACCTGACGTTCTCACTGGCAGCGCTTCTGGCATTCTATACGGGTTCGGAGATCCGTGACAAGGCACTGATCGGTCATCGCGGGGCTCAGGAATATAAGATTATGGATGACGCCTTCGTTTTGGAATTCTTTGCTGCAAACAGCGGAAAGGAAGCGTACGAATATGCAAAGGCGGTACTGTCCAACGAAAGCTTCTGGGGGCAGGATCTTTGCGAAGTCCCGGGGGCGTTGGAGGCAGTTGCCGGTTATCTGAGGCAGATCCGGGAAAATGGCATGCGTAAGGCCGTGGAAGCACTTGGCTAAGTTAAGGAGAGTGGCAGAATGAAGGATTTTATCAAAATCCATGAGAAAGACAACGTGATTGTGGCCTTAAAGAACTTCCCGGCAGGGAAGGTGATCGACCTTGGGGACAGGAAGGTTATGGCGGCGCAGGACGTTCCTGCCGGACATAAGATGGCCATTTGTGACGTGAAAGAGGGCGGTGAGGTCATCAAGTACGGTTACCGGATCGGAATCGCAAAGGAGCCCATTCGCGAAGGGGAGTGGGTGCACGTTCACAATCTAAAGACGGCTCTGGGGGATCTTTTGGAGTATGATTATGAACCCGTTGAAAGCACCTTTCATGCGGCGAAAGATTGCAAGAATCAAACGGAAGCATTCGAAGGAGCCACGTTTCAAGGCTATGTCCGCGCAGACGGAAGCGTTGGCGTACGCAACGAGATTTGGATCATTCCGACGGTGGGCTGCGTGAACAACGTGGCGACTGCGCTTGCCAGAAAGGCAAATGCTTACGTTCACGGAAGCGTAGAGGAGGTTATCGCGTTTCCGCATCCCTATGGATGTTCCCAGATGGGAGAGGATCAGGAGCACAGCAGGGAGATCCTGGCGGACCTGATCCGGCACCCTAACGCCGGCGGCGTGCTTGTATTGGGGCTTGGCTGCGAGAACAGCAGCATTCCCGTCCTAAAGCCGTATCTGGGCGCTTATGATGAGAGCAGGGTTCGTTTTCTGACCTGTCAGGAAGTGGAGGATGAAATGGAGGAGGGAGAAAAACTTCTCCGGGAGCTCATCGATCAGGCGGCGGAAATGCGCCGTGAAACCGTGCCGGCATCCAAACTCATCGTTGGCATGAAATGCGGTGGAAGCGATGGCTTTTCCGGCATTACGGCGAATCCGCTCGTGGGAAGGTTTTCAGACCTTTTGATCGCCCAGGGAGGAACGACGATTTTGACGGAGGTTCCGGAAATGTTCGGCGCGGAGACGATTTTGATGAACCGCTGTGAAAATCGCGAGCTCTTTGACCAGACGGTATGCCTGATCAATGATTTTAAGAATTATTATAAAGAGAATCATCAGACGATTTACGAAAATCCTTCACCTGGGAATAAAAAAGGCGGAATTTCCACGCTGGAGGACAAATCCCTTGGATGCACCCAAAAATCCGGAAGAGCTGCCGTGACGGGAGTGCTGCCCTATGGAAAACGTGTGGAGACGCCTGGATTAAACCTTCTTTCGGCGCCCGGAAATGATCTTGTGGCGGCGACGGCCCTTGCCGCCAGCGGCGCGCAGATTGTCTTATTCACGACGGGCAGGGGAACGCCCTTTGCCTCTCCGGTGCCAACCGTAAAGATTTCCAGCAATTCCGGTCTTGCGGAGAGAAAGAAAAACTGGATTGATTTTGACGCGGGCGTGCTCTTGGAGGATGCCGGACTTGCAGAGCAGGGGGAGAAGCTCATGACATACGTGTTGGAAGTGGCTTCCGGAAAGAAAGTCCGAAGTGAGGTGGCAGGATTCCATGACATGGCAATCTTTAAGCAGGGTGTGACTTTATGAGTTCTTCAGGAAGATGATTTATGCAGGCAGGAGAGGCAAAGGAAGCCTCTCCTTGCTTTTTATAAAGGGATTGGATATAATAAATACGTCGGTCTTGGCTGGTTCTGGGAGGAGTGCGCCTGGCGCATTGCCGGTGTCTCGGTGCAAACATAGATGACAATCCCGGAGAACACGCGGCAGCCGGTCAGGACTGATTTTAGTTTGCACAATTTGGCGTGTTTTTTGTAGATTTGTGACATGGTTTGATAAAGGAGAACGTTCCGTGAATTATAAGATGGTGATACAATATGACGGCTCCAGGTTTTATGGCTGGGAGCATCAGCCGGGGCAGGAAATGACGATTCAGGGAAAGTTGGAATCCGTTCTGTCCGCGATGGTTGGTGAATCCGTGGAGGTCATTGGAGCGGGGCGGACGGATGCGGGCGTGCATGCGAGAGGCATGGTGGCCAACGCGAAATTTGAAACGGGGAAGTCCGTCGATGAGATCCGCGATTATCTAAATCAATATCTGCCGGATGACATATGCGTACGCGAGGTGCGGATTGCCGCTGACGGCTTCCACAGCCGCTACAAGGCGCAGGGAAAGACTTATCAGTATACTTGTTACGTCGGGGAGACAAAACCGGTATTTGACCGTAAGTATGTCCACGTGTTGGAGGGAATGCCTAATTTGGACGCCATGAAGGAAGCGGCTTCTTATCTTCTTGGCTCCCATGACTTTGCAAGCTTTTGCGGTAATCCGAAGATGAAGAAGTCCACCGTGCGTATGGTGGACAAGATTGATATCGAGCGTTCAGGCGATTATCTTCGCCTCACGTATCACGGTTCCGGCTTTTTGCAGTACATGGTACGCATTCTGACGGGGACGCTTCTGGAGGTTGGCTTTGGGAAGCGTGATCCCAAATCGATCCCGGATCTCATTGAAGCGAAGAATCGTTCCCTGGCAGGACCCACCGCTCCCGCCAAGGGTCTTTGTCTTCTTAAGGTAGACTACTAATCGTAGCCCGCGTGCCTTCTGCCACTTCCGTCAGTCACGGCGCGCCGCGTGCCGGTCGTCGCTTCCGCGCGCCGCGTGCCTTCTGCCGCTTCCGTCAGTTACGGCCCGCCCCGCGAGCCTTCTGCCGCTTCCGTCAGTTACGGCCCGCCCCGCATCTGCCATGGCTTTCTTTCGGAACGGCTCGGACTGCACTAAGCTCACCTTCTGCCCTCAGTCAAAGACACTCCTTCGGTTATAAACCTCAGGAGGTGTCTTTTGAGGTCATCGGTTCGCTAAGTGCTGCCGGCTAATTGTTCCGAAAGGAAGCCATGGCAGACGTGGGGGCTTATTGAGGTATGAGGGAAGCAGCAGAAGGCGCTGGGCGGGACAAGGGAAGAATACGGCAGCAGTCACGCGGGGCTGGTCGTGGGAGAATATGGTAGAAGGCACGCGGGGCAGGACAAGGGAAGAATACGGCGGCAGTCACGCGGGGCTGGTCGTGGGAGAATGCGGAGAAGGCACGCGGGGCAGGTCGTAGGAGAACATGACAGAAGGCACGCGGGGCTGGTCGTAGGAGAACATGACGGAAGGCACGCGGGGCAGGTCGTGGGAGAATGCGGAGAAGGCACGCGGGGCGGGTCGTGGGAGAACATGACAGAAGGCACGCGGGGCGAGTTAAGAGAGAATGCGGCAGCAGTCACGCGGGGCAGGTCAAGGGAAGAATACGGCGGCAGGGATTGGCGGCGTGGAGAAGGAGCCGAAGAGGATAACGTATGGACAACATGGATTTGTTTGAGTATATGCGGAGTACTAAGATGGAGAAGGAATCGCCGTTGGCAGCGCGGATGCGGCCGAAGACCTTGGATGAGGTGGTTGGGCAGGAACACGTGATTGGTAAGGAAAAGCTGCTGTACAGGGCCATCAAGGCGGATAAGATTAGTTCCGTCATTTTTTATGGGCCACCCGGTACGGGGAAGACGACGTTGGCGAAGGTGATTGCCAATACGACAAGTGCGACGTTCACGCAGATTAATGCGACGGTTGCCGGAAAGAAGGACATGGAAGAGGTCGTGGAAAAGGCGAAGCAGGAACAGGGAATGTTTGGTCGCCGCACGATTCTTTTTATCGATGAGATTCACAGATTTAATAAGGGGCAGCAGGATTATCTTCTTCCTTTTGTGGAGGACGGAACCATCATTCTGATCGGCGCCACGACGGAGAATCCTTATTTTGAAGTGAACGGGGCACTGCTATCGAGGTCAATTATCTTTGAGTTGAAGCCACTCTCAAAAGAAAACGTAATGGCCTTGATCGAAAAGGCCGTTTATGACAAGGAACGCGGCATGGGGGTTTATGATGCCGTCATTGATGATGACGCAAAAGAGTTCCTTGCCGAGCTTTCCGGCGGTGACGCAAGGCATGCGTTGAATGCCGTGGAGCTTGGCATTATGACAACGCCGCGCGCAGAGGACGGAAAGATTCACCTGACGATCGAGGTCGCGCAGGAATGCATCCAAAAGCGCGTAATGCGTTATGATAAGAACGGGGATAACCATTATGACGTGATCTCTGCGTTCATCAAGAGCATGCGCGGATCAGACCCTGACGCTGCGCTTTATTATCTCGCGAGAATGCTTGTTTCGGGCGAGGACATGAAGTTTATCGCCAGAAGGATCATGATCTGTGCGTCGGAGGACGTGGGAAATGCAGATCCGCAGGCACTGGTGGTGGCAGTGAATGCTTCCCTGGCAGTGGAGCGAATCGGTATGCCGGAGGCTCAGCTGATCTTGGCGCAGGCGGTTTCCTACGTGGCTTGTGCGCCTAAGAGCAATGCATGTTGTGGGATTTTTGAAGCGATGCAGGAGGTGGAGCGGACGGGAAACCTTCCCATTCCAACACATCTGCAGGATGCACATTACAAAGGAGCGGCAAAATTGGGACACGGAACAGGTTACAAATATGCACATGATTATCCGAATCATTACGTGGAGCAGCAGTATCTGCCCTACGAATTAAATGGGAAGGAGTTTTATAAACCCACTGGAAATGGTTATGAGGTGAAGATCAAGGAGCATATGAAAAAGATTAAGACAGAGGCAAAAGGGAAGGAAAACTAAGAACGTAAAAAAATTTTGAATCTGCTTTGGGATTATGCTATAGTATCCTCAAAGCAGATTTTCTTGTATTATTCTATTTATTCTGGTTCAATTCTTTTTTTCAGAAAATCCATGCTTTCCAACAAACCAAACAACTGAAGGATTTTTTGAGGGGAATTGAATGGATTTTAAAGCTTGCATTCTCTGATCTTTTGGTTGCAAAAACAAGAGAGGAGAAGGGACCGGGAAAAGTTAAACCGACTGTTGCAGGACAGGGCGTACGAGAATTTAAGCCACGAGACGGCGAGGATCATAGCCGTCGTGGCGAACGTGCCTGAGTTTTTGGAAAACGAGGAAAGGTATAAAAATCAGGAAAGGGAGGGATATAACATGTGCCAGGCGATGGATGAATTGAGAGCGGAGTTTAGGAGAGAAGGAAGAGCGGAAGGAAGAGCGGAAGGAAGAGCGGAAGGAATAAAGGAAGGAATAAAGGAAGGCAGTGAGCAGACGATTATTGTGGTACTGCGTAATTTGATGAAGACAACAAATTTTTCTCTCGAGCAGGCAATGAACGCATTACTGATACCAGAGGCGGTCAGGGGGAGACTAAAGAAATTACTCTAAATCAGGTTTGTTATTTGAAAATATAAAAGAGGCTTAGTTTTTTATAGATTAATATAGATGGAAAATGGTACAAATGGGTGATATACAAGCGGCGAATAAAATGTTAGAATGGGTGTGTTAGGCAGAAGATCTTCTGGAACTTACTGCAGACTTAAACGATGTCATGAATGGCTGCGAGGTTCCGTGTGAGAGGAGGAGAAATATGTTAAAAATAATGCGCAGGGAATTATCTAATATGAGGCATAGGACAATAAAGCAAAATGTTTGGCTTAGTTTTATTTTCGCGCTTGCGACGGTGCTGGGATTACTTGCATTTGGACAGGTGGTGCATGCCGGCCAATACGGTGCTGCACTGCTGAAATTAAATATCTCTACAAATGGTGTGTGCTGGAATGGCGAGAATGGGGTGTTTTCATTGAAAAACGCAACATTCTCTTATGAGTGGGCCAGAATCCCGGCAGACCCCAAAGAGTTTTTGACAGAATGGACAGATGATCTGTGCATTAATTCGGCTTGCACCGAAAAAATCTCGACTGTGCCGACTCAAGGCGGCGTGTATTATGTTAAGTGTGGGGTTAAGATCAATCAACTCGGTGCGACTTATTACGAATATTCACAACTTACTCCATCAAACTGCGTTTTAACTATTCCCGGATATTCAATTGAGTGTATAGATATTTCTTACGAATATGGACTAGATATTCTAGAGTACTGTGATTTTACTTTCAAGCTTACCAAGATAAGTGAAGATGATTCAACGACATATAAACTTCAGGGAATTTCACTAAAGTCTGATGGCTTGATATACTCAGACGATTCGTATTCTTTATCAAATAATAGCGAGAGTACTACTTGGTTAAACAGGCAGAGGCCATCTGATTGGTATCAGAGTATGGGCTTCTCAATAAGTTTGGCAAATGGTGATCCAATTATTGGTGTTCCTAAAAAGGGAGATTTATATGTTGTAAGTTATCAGATTAATGTGGCTCCTGGATATCATAATGTTGATTTCAGCGATTTATCTTCCGAAGACTGTTCATTGTCCTTACCGGATTATGCCGTTGGGCTCGTGGAAGTGAATGCCATGACAAATGCGAACGGTGGAGATTCGCTCTTGGTAAGGTTTCTTGTTGCAAAAGAGAGTAATCAATTGACGGAAGGGACTTTCCAGCTAATTTCATTGGATATTAGTTCGCCTCGAATTGTTTTCGACGACAAACAAAATGGTTACATATTAGAGGAACCACACAAATATTTAAACTGGAATCCGAGCGAATCCACCTTGGGTTATGTAAATTATGCCCCATTGACCGATGGCGAAGATAATCCTTTAACCAATGATTTGGCTGTTGGCAGAAAATGCCATCTTTTGATTGTCGTAAGAATCATTGGAAAGTATTCATACGATTATATTGATTTTGGAAAGGTTACAGTCGAGGATTGCTCGCTAAACATTCCTGGATATAGAGCAAATTGTACTGAGATTATACCGGAAATAAATATAGGTCATGCAGGCGTAAATAGTATTCCGATTCGCAAAATTGAACTTTTGGTAAAGTTTCAGTTAGAAAAGTTGGGGCAATTCACCACCCAACCACAGGGCGGAGTGATTCGTTCAGGCGAGCAGCATACCGTCGCTTGGGCGACGAACTTCACCCCCGTCAGTCTTCATAGATTTAAAGACGGCGTAACGGATAAAGTCTTTAGCGACCCCACAATTACGTCGGAAAACATTTATGAGGCTGGCGTTTTTAAGTACCGTGCATGGTACGGCACCGGCGACGATGAGTACGTGGACAGTGACGAGTTTAAGGTCACCAAAATCTATAGGGTCACGCTGGACCCGAACGGCGGAACCGTGAGTCCGACAAGCATGGAGACGAATGCGGACGGAAGGCTTGAAAGTCTTCCCACGCCAACGCGCGATCAGTATGATTTCAAAGCCTGGTATGACGCGGGTGCAGGAGTCACAGTCGACGCGGATCACGTCTATGCCGTGAGCACGACGCTGGTTGCCCTGTGGGAAAGAAAAACCTACACGGTAACGTTTAACGCGAACGGCGGCGAGGTGACGCCAAAGAGCATGACGACGGGCAAGGACGGAAAGCTTTCCTCTCTCCCGACGCCGACGTTGGAGGGACGCGATTTCCTGTACTGGACCGACGCGACGACGGGCAAGCAAGTCGGGTTGGATCGCGTTTACACAGGCAACGCCACGCTGATCGCAAAGTGGGAAAAGAAAACCTATGCGGTAAGCTTTGACACAAAGGGAGGCACGGCAATTGACTCACAATCGGTGAAATACCGCGAAAAGGCGGAAAGGCCGGCCGGAGTTCCGAAAAAAGACGGATGGCTGTTTGTTGACTGGTATAAGGACGAGGCGTGCACGACCAAGTTTAACTTCAATTCGCCCATTACGAAGAACACGACCGTTTACGCAAAGTGGGTGGAAGGCTACTTCGTGGATTTTTACGCGGAGGGCGGTACCCCCGGCTTTATCTCGGTGGACGTGCTGAAGGGGCATGCGGTATCCCGGCCCATCGATCCGACGAAGGCGCTTCACGTCTTTGGGGGCTGGTATGAGAACCTTAACAATAATGAGGCATTTGACTTTGGCACGCCGATCACGTCCCACGTTACGCTTTATGCAAAGTGGCTGCCGCAGGTGGTTTACGACGCGGGCGGTCACGGGGAGAACGTGACGAGGACGCTGAACCCCGGAGACCTGGCGGAGGAGCTTAGGCCGCGGGACGAAGGTTATCGTTTTATCGGCTGGTATCTGGATGCGGACGGAAGCGTGCCTTTTGACTTTACAATGCCCGTTTGCGAAGGGGTAACGCTTTATGCCGCGTGGGCAAGCGAGATCGAAAGCGTTTCCCTGGGCTTTGAGGAACTAAAGGTCGGAAGCTATTTTGGACTGGACAATAACAACTACGCGAGGCTGGTCCTTGGCAAAAAGGATTCGGAGCACTATGCGCTTCCTTCCAAAACAGTCAGCTGGCAGAAGGACGGCACCGAGGAAACGGTAAACAACTCGCAGGTGGTGGAAGGACACCCCTACGCGGCCAGTTTTACGCTGAGGGCAAATCCCGGATACGTTTTCCCGGAGCTTGCGACGGATGCGCAGAAGGCTGCGTTCCTAAGCATGGAGGGCGAGTTTGCAGGACTTGTGGTCACTTATCCGGAAAACGGGGCGATGACGGGAGACGCGTACCTCGACCTGGAACTGAACGAGGACGAAGATCCCCGGATTGCGCACACGGAGCTGACGGTCACGGTGACATACGTGCCTCGCGTGCTGACCATAAACAGGGTGTCGTTTGGCTTTAGGGAGCCCCTGGCAGGGCAGGCATTTAATCCTAACGGATACAACGCGATTGAATGTGCGGTGGATGAGAATGCGCCGTTTGGCGTTACGGTTTATCAGGGAGGCTGGAAGCCGGAAGGCGGCCAGAACGGCGAAACTACTTTTGTCAAGGGAAGGACTTACGTGGGAACGCTGCTTCTCACGGCAAAGCCGGGATTCCAATTTAGGAGAACGAGCGGAAATCAGGACTGGGAGCAGTACGTGCAGATCACCAGGATTTACGGCGGCCAGATTCTGCCCTGCGGCGCATGGGCGGTCAACCCCATTCGGTTTGAGGTGGTAAGGCAGTGGACGGAATACGGCAACAGCAACGTCATTTTGGAGATTTACTACGTCGTGGAGCAAAGGGACCTGGAAATGATCATCAACGTGACGCACGACGACGATGCCCTTGAAGTGATTTACGCCGTGGACGATGAAGGCACGTACCGGAAGGCGGCCGACAGGCTGTGCAATGATCTGGATTACGTGAACGCGTTTGAGTCAGACCGTTCGTCCATTCAGTGCAAGTGGTACGCGGACGGAAAGCTTTACGCGACCACGACTTACAACGCCGGCCAGGGGAAGCGGCATGAGGTTCGCTTTGGGCCGGAAGACGCGGGGAAGAGCCTGTACGTCGTGATGACGTACGGTCAAAAGTCGCTGACGAGTGAGACGATGACCATCGACGGGCTGGACGTTCGGACCGTTAAATTTGTTTTGAACGAACGCTGCACGGGAAGCGCGCCGGAAACGCGGTACGTAAAGACGGGCGAGAAGGTTGAAAGGCCTGCGGATCCTCAGGCGGCCGCCGGCTGGAAGTTTGCGGGCTGGGCACCGAACGCAACGCAGGGCGGCCTGTATGACTTCGACGCGGCGGTTACGGAGAACCTGGCGCTGTATGCAAGGGTAATAAAGCTGGTAAGCGTTACGTTCCAGGCAAACGGCGGAAGCGGCAGCATGGAGGTCGTTACGGTGGGTCAGGGAGAGCAACTGGAGCTTCCCGCGTGCGGATTCACGGCGCCGGAAGGCTTAGAATTTGACTGCTGGAGAATTGGAAGCGTCAATTATCCAGCTGGCGCAAGGATCACGATTTCGGAAGACAGGTACGTGAAGGCGGTCTGGAAGGAAGCGCAGGTTTCCGTAACGGACGAAAACCTGAAAATAGCGAAAAAGTCCCTGACGCTGTATGACACGATCGCAATTGAGTTTAAGGTGGAAAAGGCGGCGGTCGACGCGTCGTATCGCGATCCGTACCTTGAGGTGACGCAAAACGGAGTGGGCAGCAAGCTTTCGGATTATTCGATAAGCGCTGACGGCGCGTATTACGTGTTTACCGTCAGGATTGCGCCGCACCAGCTGGGCGACGCGGTGACGGCGGTGCCGCACGCGCTGAACGCAAACGGAGAGGACGTGACGGGAGCTGAATTCACGTATTCCGTTGCGGAATACTGCTACAACATGCTGAACAAGGAGGCTTACCAGGGCGCGGAATACGCGAAGCTTAGAAGACTGCTTGTGGACATCCTGCTCTACGGAGACGCGGCGCAGGCTTACGCAAACTATAAGACGGATGCCCTGGCGGGTTCAAACCTGACGGACGCCCAGCGCGCGATGGGGACGGACGTAAGCGTGCCGATGAATTACCGGTCGGTGAAGGAGCCGTCCTACGAGGCGGCAGAGGCCGGGAACGCACTGGCAAGCATTGAAAGGGCGGCGCTGTACCTTGAGGCGGCAGTCAACGTTCAGTTCAAGTTTACCGCGAATGACCTTTCTAACCTTCGCGTGGTGATCACGGATAACGAGGCGTGCACAAACGTGATGGAGGAGTACGAGGCAAGCGCAGGCCTGATTGACGGTAACGGTTTGCATTACGTAAACGTCAGCTGCCTTAATGCCGGGCAGATGAGAAAAACCATCTACGCAACGGTGATGAAGGGAAGTCGGAAGGTCAGCAACACCTACCGATACAGCATTGAGTCCTACGCTTCGGCCATGAAGGGCAAGGGCGGAGACAAGCTCGACAACCTGCTCGACGCCATGATGCGTTACGGCGACTCCGCCGCGGCATACGTGAACAATCAGTAAAAGAAAAAAATAATGCGGGGGCTGATTTTGAAATCAGCCCCCGCAATGCTCTTTAATAATATGTCTTCGATAATTTCTCTAGAATAATGACTTTACAACGTATTGATAGACTTCCTGGTTCTTCTTTTGCCAGTTGTCGCAGATGGTTTCCGCAAGCTCCTTCGTGGGAACGGAGAGCGTAAGGTCGATCAGCGACAGGCCGCGATCCTTGGCGACAAGCCTCGTCTCGTATTCGCCGCTGGTTGCCTTGTAATAATCTGCGAGAACGGAAATCTCATTGCGAAGGTCAAATTCTTTTTCCTGAAAATAATTTTTGATGTCTGCCTTGATGGCGTCGCCAATGCGATTCTCAAAAAAATGCAGGGTTTCTTTCCCTTCCGTGGTGATGGAGAGGTGCGTTCTGTTGCGGATGGACTGGGCAGAGATCATTCCGGCCTCCGTCAACTCATTGATCACTGTTTGCAGAGTCAGGAAATTGGTGTATTCCTTCTCCAAAACGAAATCGCTGATCTGTGCATTTGTCATGGGGAAGTTCACGCGGTCCAGCATGTAAAGGACGATCAGTTTATAGAGCGTTAGGGGATCCTGTATCATAGTTTACCTCTTTTCGGCAACCCTGCCGTATGTTTTTTTCTTTTAACAAGTGGTGCAGGCCGTTTAGTACGGCTTTTTTGTTTTTACTCCAGTCCGGCGCGATCAAATCTGCCCCCTTGCCGTCACCAGTCACCCTGTGAATGACAATTCCGGGATCCAGCAGAGAGATGCATTCTGCCAATAAAGAAAGATACGCATCCTGAGTCAGAACCTTAAACTTCCCATTTAGGTAATCTGTTGCGAGATCCGTATTTTTTAATATGTGAAGGAGCTGAAGCTTAACGCCAAAGGGCTTTCTGTCGCTGACCCATTTCACGCTTTGAAGGATCATTTCTTGATTTTCACCGGGGAGACCGAGGATCAGATGAACGATCACGGGGATCCCGGCATCGGACAGTCTTGCGAAGGCATCCTCGAAAACATGTAATGGATAGCCGCGACGCAGATAGACAGCCGTGCTCTCGTGAATGGTCTGAAGCCCAAGCTCCACCCAGATGAATTTCTCAGGGAACAGAGTCTTTAATTCCGTCAGGAGACGGATCACGGGTTCCTCCAAGCAGTCCGGACGCGTCGCGATGGAGATGCCGCGGACCTTTGGATGGGAGAGGGCACTCCGGTAAATGGATTCCAGATAGGAAAGGGGCCCGTAAGTGTTCGTGTATGCTTGAAAATACGCGATGAATTCTTCACCAACGTTCTTTGAACCAAAGAAAGTCATGCCCTTCTGCAGCTGTCTCTCCACGTCCCGGACATCGGCACTTTCCATCGAAACCGCAAATTCACCGCTTCCGCCGGCGCTACAGAAGATACAGCCCCGAAGGCCCAGACGGCCGTCCCGGTTGGGACAGGTCAGGTGAGCGTTCAGGGCTATTTTGTAAATCTTATGATGATATACGTTCTTGCAATAGGCATCGAGGGAATAGTAGGGCTTTCCGTGCCAATCCGTCATAAGTTCTCCTTTATGATCTTATCTCTTGATATGACTCTTTACTGCCTCTGCAACCACGTCTGCAACCTTGGGATTGAATGCTTCGGGCATAACGTTGTCCTCGGAGAGCTCATTCTCAGGAACAAGACCTGCAATCGCGAGAGCGGCAGCAAGCTTCATTTCTTCGGTGATCTGAGGAGCGCGGCCTTCCAGCGCACCCTTGAAGATGCCGGGGAATGCAACTACGTTGTTGACCTGATTGGGGAAATCACTTCTTCCGGTTCCAACGATTCTTGCACCGGCAGCCTTGGCAACGTCGGGCATGATCTCGGGAACGGGATTAGCCAGCGCGAAGATGATCGCGTCGTTGTTCATGCTCTTTACCATTTCAGGAGTAACAACGCCGGGAGCGGATACGCCTACGAAAATGTCGGCACCCTTCATGGCGTCAGCCAAGGTACCGTCCAAGCCATCAAGGTTGGTGACCTCGGCCATCTCCTTCTTGATCCAGTTCAGGTTGGTCCTGTTCTTGGAGATGATGCCGGTGGTGTCACAGATGGTAACGTAAGGGAAACCGAATTTCAAAAGAAGCTTGGAGATGGCAATGCCCGCGCTGCCCGCGCCGTTTACGACGATGCGGCAATCCTCTTTCTTTTTGCCAATCACCTTCAGGGAGTTGATAATGCCGGCCAGAACCACGATGGCGGTTCCGTGCTGGTCATCATGGAACACGGGAATGTTCAGGGTGGCCTTCAGTCTCTCCTCGATCTCAAAGCATCTGGGAGCACTGATGTCCTCTAAGTTGATGCCGCCGAAGGTGGGAGCAAGCCAGGTAACGGCCTTGATGATCTCTTCGGTGTCCTGGGTGTCAAGGCAGATGGGAACCGCATTTACGCCGCCGAATTCCTTGAATAGAACGGCCTTGCCTTCCATAACGGGCATGGCTGCGTGAGGCCCGATGTTGCCGAGGCCAAGAACGGCGCTGCCGTCGGATACGACTGCGATGGTATTTGCCTTCATGGTGTAGGTATATGCCAACTCAGGATCCTCATGGATGGCCTTGCAGGGCTCAGCTACGCCGGGGGTATAGGCGATGGCCAGATCCTCCCTTGTTTTTACGGGAGCCTTGGCAACGGTCTCAATCTTACCGTTCCATTCTTTGTGCATCATCATTGCTTTTTCGTTCGTCGTCATGAAAAAACCTCTTTTCTTTTTCTATATTGTCATTTTGTCTTTGATACAAAAAACTGTATACAGTATAGCTTATGAAATACGAAGTTTCAAGTATGGCTTTTGAAAGAAATTGATTTTTTTTATTTTAGCTCTTCCCTTTTTTGCATTTTTATATTACAATGCAGAAGTATAGATGAAAAACATTTCCTAAGTATTCTTAGATTATGATTCCCCAAGCAAAACAGGTGAAAAGTGTGAACGAACGAAAGCGCGTGCATGGCCGTGGGCCGTGCGTGATTTTGTTATGGTTTAACGTTCCGTGGCAGTATTTTATGAACTTGGAAACAAAACAGGAGGATTTTCATGAGGGAAAAATATGAATCACTTCCGGTGGCCGTGCTTCGGGATCTTGCAAAGGCAAGAGGTCTGAAAGGTACTTCCACCATGAAGAAGTCGGAGGTCGTGGAGGCCATGCTGGCAGAGGATGAGCGTCTGAAGAAGGAAGAGGAGGCGAAGACCCAGCCTCAGCCCGCACAACAGGTGCAGCAGGCACCTTCGGCGCAGGCTTCGGTCCGCACGAACAAGCCGCAGCAGACTCCTTCCCGTCCGCAGTCGCAGACGGCAGCTCCTGCCGGGCAGGCACCGTCGCGTCCGCAGCAGCAGATGGCAGCACCCGCTCAACAGGCACCGGCGCGTCCGCAGCAGCAGACCGCAGCACCCGCTCAGCAGACACCGGCGCGTCCGCAGTCGCAGACGGCAGCACCCGCTCAACAGGCACCGGCGCGTCCGCAACCGCAGACGGTAACACCCGCCCAACAGACCGGAACGCAGGGCAACCAGGCGCAGGCAACCTCAGCGCAGACTTCGCCGGATGCCATGAGGACAAGCCGTCCCATGGAAGTATATGATGCTAATCAGTTCCCCGCAGAGCTTGACAGCGGCGTGGAAGCATATGGAATTTTGGAGGTCATGCCGGATGGATATGGCTTTATTCGCGGTGAGAATTATCTCCCGGGAGAAAACGACGTCTACGTTGCACCCAGCCAGATCCGCAGATTTGGACTAAAGACGGGTGACATATTAAGGGGAAACAAGAGAGTCAAGACCCAGCAGGAAAAGTTCAGCGCCCTGCTTTTTGTTAGGAGCATCAACGGCCGCACGCCGGAGGAATCTGCAAAACGCGTGGACTTTGGCGACATGACGCCGATCTTTCCGGACAAGAGGATCCGTCTGGAGACGCCCGGCTGTAGCGTTGCCATGCGTGTGATGGATCTGGTCAGCCCCGTGGGTAAGGGGCAGAGAGGCATGATCGTTTCACCGCCGAAGGCAGGTAAGACGACGCTCCTGAAGGAAGTGGCAAAGTCCATGCTTCGCAACAATCCGAAGACGCACATGATCATTTTGCTCATTGACGAGCGTCCTGAGGAAGTGACGGACATCAGGGAGGCGATCATTGGTGAGAACGTTGAGGTAATCTATTCCACGTTTGACGAGTTGCCCGAGCATCACAAAAGAGTGTCCGAGATGGCCATCGAGAGAGCAAAGAGACTGGTGGAGCATAAGGAGGACGTGGTGATCCTCTTAGACAGCATCACGAGACTTACCAGAGCCTACAATCAAGTAGTTCCGCCCAGCGGAAGAACGCTGTCCGGCGGTCTAGACCCTTCAGCGCTCCACATGCCGAAACGCTTCTTTGGCGCAGCGAGAAACATGCGTGAGGGCGGCAGCCTTACCATTCTTGCGACTGCCCTTGTGGATACGGGAAGCAAGATGGATGACGTGGTGTATGAGGAATTTAAGGGCACGGGCAACATGGAAATGGTTTTGGACAGAAGACTTTCCGAGAAGCGTATTTTCCCTGCGATCGACCTTGCAAAATCCGGTACCAGAAGGGAAGACCTGTTACTGAACGGGGATGAGCTTGAGGCCATCAACGTCATGAGAAAGGCCCTCAACGGTTTAAAGCCGGACGAGGCGGCAGACCGGATTTTGGACATGTTTGCACGGACCAAAAACAATTTTGAATTTGTTCAGATGGTAAAGAAAAACAAATTTATCTAGTTTTGAAGAATTTTGAAAATTTTTCTATTTACCTCTTGCAAGAAAAAAAAACCTGTGTTACAATAACAACGCTGTTTGTGGTTCCATAAGCAGTGCGGATGAGAACGAAATAATAACCATTTTAATAGAGAGGTGATAGAGATGAAAGAAGGAATCCATCCCGCATACTACCAGGCAACCGTTACCTGCAACTGTGGTAACACTTTTGTAACCGGATCCACCAAGAAGGAGATTCACGTGGAGGTTTGCTCCAAGTGCCACTCATTCTACACGGGTCAGCAGAAGACTGCAAGAACTGATGGACGTATTGATAAGTTCAATAAGAAGTACGGCGTTAAATAATGCAGGCAAGCCCGGAAAACTGTATGTCGGTTTTCCGGGCTTTCTATATCTTTGATATTTTTTCATCTGATTTGGAGAAGAAGGTTATGGCGAAGAATAAGATCAAGAAGCATTACTCCGGCATTGGCGGTCAGGCCGTGCTTGAAGGAGTCATGATGAAAAATGAAGAAAAGTACGCCGTTGCCGTACGCAAGCCGAGCGGTGAGATCGCGGTGGAAGTGGAAAACTTTCAGGGGATGCTACACGGAAGCAAGCTCCTTAAGTTTCCCTTTGTGCGCGGCGTTTTTAATTTTATCAATTCCCTTGTTCTTGGAACGAAGGCGCTGAACTACTCCGCGTCCTTCTATGAGGAGGATGAGGAGAATACGGCGGTGGACAAGGCTCTCGACAAGATTTCGGGCGGTAAGGGAGAGAAGGTTCTTTCTGCTTTGGTTACCGTAATCTCTGTTGCGCTTGCCATTGGTATTTTTGTCGTATTGCCGTATTTTGTCTCCCGTTATTTTGAGGGCTTTATCCGCAATCATTCCCTCCTTTTGATCATCGAGGGCGTGATCAGGATTGCAATCTTTCTTTTGTATGCAGCGGGGATCAGTCTTATGAAAGACATCCGCAGGCTCTATCAGTATCACGGCGCTGAGCATAAATGCATTAACTGCATTGAGAGAGGCAGGGAGCTTACCGTGGAGAACGTTATGAAATCCTCAAGATTTCACAAGCGCTGCGGAACGAGCTTTATCTTTTTCGTGTTGATTGTCAGCATCGTGCTGTTTTTCTTTATCAGCGTGGAAAGCGTGTGGCAGAGAGTTTGCCTGCGCGTGCTGCTCATGCCCGTCGTGGCGGGGATTGCTTACGAATTCATCCGCCTGGCAGGCAGATTCGATAACGTGTTTGTCAATATCTTGTCGGCTCCCGGATTTTTATTCCAAAAGATCACGACGAAGGAGCCGGATGAGGAGATGGTGGAGGTTGCCATCGCATCCGTGAATGCCGTGTTTGACTGGCGGGAGTATTTGTCAAAGACTTTCGGGTACACTTGGGATGAGGAAGAAGCATGACGTATCAGGAATTGCTTAAGACCGGACAACGAAAATTGGAGGAAGCTGGCGTGCCGGACGGAAATCTTGACGCCCGGCTTCTTTTGGAATTTGCTTGTCACGTTACCCGAAGCACGCTTCTTGCGCATGGAGACCGGGTTGCCGGTCCTTCGGAGGAAGAAGCGTATCTGGCGCTTCTTCAGAAGAGAAGCGAGAGGATTCCGCTGCAGCACCTTACGGGGGAGCAGGACTTTATGGGACTGACGTTTGAGGTGAACGAAGACGTGCTGATTCCGAGGCAGGATACGGAGATCCTGGTGGAGGAAGTCATGAAGGATCTGCACGGCGGCAGTTCGATTTTGGATCTGTGCACCGGGAGTGGCTGCATTTTGATCAGTCTTTTGAAATATTCCAATCATTGTCACGGCGTTGGCGTGGATCTCTCAGAGAAAGCGTTGGAAGTTGCGAACAGGAATGCAAAGGCTTTGATCCCGCAGGAGGATTATGCCTTTTTGAAGGGAGATCTTTTTAGACCCGTGGAAGGAAAGTTCGACGTACTCACGTCGAATCCGCCCTATATTCCCAGCGAAAGCATCAAGGAACTCATGCCGGAAGTGCGGGATCATGAGCCTAAGATGGCCCTGGACGGCTTGGAAGACGGGTTGCATTTTTATCGAAGGATATTAGAAGAGTGTCCGCCGTATTTAAATGGCGGTGCGCAGCTTTTCTTTGAGATCGGCCATGACCAGGGGAAGGCGGTCAGCGATCTCATGGCGGAGGCTGGCTGCAGGGAGGTAAGAATTGTGAAGGATTATGCTGGATTGGACCGGGTGGTCTGCGGCACGTTCAGCCCCAAGGACGGCTTGTAGCCTGTCAGCAAGACGCAGGTTACCCGTTGACAAAGCGCCTTACGCGTTAAGGCGCGGCTTTGTAAAGAATAAAGGTGATTGAAATGTTTGATAAATTAGAGGATTTGTTGATTCGATTTGAGGAGATCATGGGGGAACTGAGTGAGCCCGCCGTGACGAGCAATCCGGAGCGCTTCCGGATGCTGATGAAGGAGCAGAGTGACCTGACTCCCATTGTAAATGCCTATAAGGAATATAAAAAGTGCAAACAGGACGTGGAAGATTCCCTTGCCATGCTGGATGAAGAGTCTGACGAGGACATGAGGGAAATGATCAAGGAAACTCTCAGTGACAGCAAGAAGCGTATTGAGGAATTGGAGCAGCAGATGAAGATCTTGTTGCTTCCCAAGGATCCGAACGATGAAAAGAACGTAATCGTTGAGATCCGCGCCGGTGCGGGCGGCGATGAGGCGGCGCTTTTCGCCGCAGAGATCTATCGCATGTACGTGCATTACGCAGAATCACGCCGCTGGAAGGTGGAGACCATGAACGTGGATGAGATCGGTATTGGCGGCATGAAGGAAGTACAGTTCATGATCAATGGACAGGGTGCGTATTCCGTCATGAAATACGAGAGCGGCGTGCATCGCGTGCAGCGCGTTCCCGAGACGGAGAGCGGCGGAAGAATTCATACGTCGACCATCAGTGTGGCCGTGATGCCGGAGGTGGACGACGACATCGACATCGTGATCGAGGAAAAGGACATCCGCATCGACGTAATGCGTGCCTCCGGTAACGGCGGTCAGTGCGTCAACACGACAGACTCCGCAGTACGTCTGACCCATTATCCCACGGGTATTGTCGTGTACAGCCAGACGGAGAAATCCCAGTTGCAGAATAAGGCGAAGGCATTTGCACTCTTGAAGGCGAAGCTGTATGACATCGAACAGCAACAGCGCCATGA
Source organism: Acetatifactor sp. (assembly GCA_024693365.1). Taxonomy (GTDB): domain Bacteria; phylum Bacillota; class Clostridia; order Lachnospirales; family Lachnospiraceae; genus Acetatifactor. The sequence goes on from JAILLF010000031.1 coordinate 72,717, forward strand.
CGCGGAGGCAGAGCTTCGAAAGAGCCAGATTGGTACGGGCGACCGTTCCGAGAAGATCCGCACTTATAACTTCCCGCAGGGAAGAGTGACGGACCACCGCATTGGACTTACCATTTATAAATTGGATAAAGTGATGAACGGTGACATTCAGGAGATCATAGACGCCTGCATTGCGGCGGACCAAGCTGCAAAGCTCAGCAAGATGAATGAAACTGCATGAGAAGCTTTTTTTGTAAGACTCGTTAGTGGGCGGGAAGGAGGCAAGGATTATGAAAGAAGGATATCGTAAGGGACGCAGCGCAAGAAAAGTTGCGAGATGGAGCATGCTTTTGGCAATGCTGATGCTGCTTTCGGCTTGCGTCATCGGATGTGAGAAGAAACCAGCAGAGTCTTCTGAGGAGGGAACGGAATCCGTATCCAGTCCTGAAGCGCAAAGCACGGAACCCTCCGTTGACGGGGAAGGGGAAAGCAAGCCTAGACCAAACGTATCTTCCTCAGAACTGTACGACGGATTCCTTCGCGGTGAGGAGAGAGTTTACTTTGACAAGCAAAGCTTCAGCTATTATGACGTAACGTCCGGAACGGAAAAACCTTATTTTCCAGATTCGAACGGATATCTCTTAAAGGAACTGGTGAGCCGCATTCAGACGGTGGACGGCGCGGAAGCGGAAGCTTCCATTCGCGTGACGGGGGTATCCTTCGTGACGATAGACTGCGGCAACGACGGGGAACCGGAACTGTGTCTTCAGGTTGCTTGCGCCGGGGATGCCTGGGGCGGAGCCAACACTTATGAATTTGTGATCAAGAACTTTGACGGAAAGCTTCAGGTCTGTCATCGCAACGTCTCAGGATATCGTTCCTACAGCGACGTGATCAATCATTATGGCTACGTATCCGACGGTTATTATTGGGGCATGGGATGGAGCTCTTCTTACGGTTTTATTGACGGTGACGGTAACTATCATTACACCTTTGGCGTTACTGCGGATTCCGGGTATGCCTGGATCGGCGGTGAGGATGCCCTGTCCAAGGCCATGGCGGAAGCAGCGGAAAACGAAGGCGAGCAGGTGTTTGATTATTTCGATATATTGGAATATCGTTTTCAGGAGTGGAAAGAGGGCGAGAACGAAAGCGAGATCGTAAAGTATTCCTGTGATATCTACGTGGACGGGGAGGACGCCAGAAAAGACACGTGGGATCTAGTGGAGAAAATCTTTACAAAGGCAGGATTAAAGCTGTATTCCGAGGCTGAGATCCAGTCCATGATCGATCAGCGCCTTCAGGAGTTTGGCCTTACGAGAGCCATGTCAGAATATGAATATGACGGAATGGAATGGAAGAGCGTCGATCAAAAAGATTATTGGCCGGGCAAGGTCGTGAACGTGAAGACGACGGATGAATTCATCATGGCACTAGGCGACAATACCATGATCTATCTGGAGCCTGGCACGTATAATCTAACCCAGTGGTTGCGTGATGAAGGCGGTTTCGAAAAGATTCCAAGGTGGCTGTTCGAGGATGAAGGAGTGAATCCGGCCGGTATTTCCTATACGGGTTGGGATCCGGAGTCGTGGGAGATCATAATCCATCGGCTGAATAATCTGACCATTGCCTCGGCGGATCCAGGGAACCCTGCCAAGATCGTCTGTGAAAGTCCTATGGCCAGAGTGCTTGCTTTTGAAAAGTGTAGTTACGTCGATATCAATGATCTCGTCTTTGGACATGAGATTGAACCGGGACATTGCAGCGGCGACGTTCTTGGCATTTCTGATTCCAATGGCATCAACGTAAAGGGCTGCGATCTGTATGGATGCGGTGCATACGGTCTGACGGTTTATAACGGTAATGACGTCAGCTTAAATGACTGCGTGATCCATGATTGTACGTATGGATGCATGAACGTCTATGGCGGTTACGCAAGCGTGAACAATACGAAGTTTGAGAACTGCAAGGAATTTACCATGTTTTCCGTGAGCGAAGGAAGCCTTTACTTCTATAACTGTAGTTTCCGTAATCTCCAGGGAAACATGGCTTACGTCGGTGAAGACGGGTACATGGGTTTTAGCGACTGCCAGTTTGACGTTAAGGCATTGGAATCCTTACAGAAGAATGAGAAATTTGGAAATCAGCTGAATATTTATTAATGCAGACGAAGAGAAAATTGTTTTCAGAAAAAAGGAAGGGGGACCGCATTTGGTCCCCCCTTTTATTATTGCAGATAATGCTTCTTAAATTCACTGGGTGAGCAGCCCTTGTATTTCTGGAATACGCGGTTGAAAGTAGAGATGCTTTTAAACCCGGATTCCATGGCTATGGTCGTGATGGCGGAATCGGAATCGGCCAAGAGATTCTGCGCGCGCTTTAGCCGCTGCTGCGTGAGGTACTCCACGAAATTACACTGGATGGTCTGCTTGAATACCCTTGAGAAGTAACAGGAACTAAATCCCACCTGGCTTGCAACGCTGTCCAACGTCAGATCCTTGTCGCAATTTTCAGCGATGTATCTGCAGGCGGAATTGATCTTGTCGATGGTGCGGCTGTTTCCCTGCTGCAGGGAAGGATCCTTAGGCAGAAGATTGGTCTGCAGGTGATGCCCGAACTGCATAAATAATTCATAGACAAAGATCAGCTCCTCCACGCCGTGGAAGGTTCTCCGCGATTTGTACGCTTCGACGATCTGATGGAGCTTTACCTGCATGAAATCCGCGAGGGTCGTCATGTCAGGATCGTTGCGGCTGATCAGGTGATAATTCCGGAACAGATGAGAGAAGGAAGCGAATTCCGGAAGATCCGTCATGAGTGAGGCGGGAAACTGAATGCCGATCAGCGGTGAGTCTGCATTATAATCCACGGCATGCATCTCACTGGACCAGATCATCAGCGTGTCTCCCGGATGCATTTCGTAGAGAGCTTGGTCAATGATGATCCTCGGAACGGATTTTGAGTGCGCGTCCGACGGATAGAAGATGACCTCGGTAAAATGATGCCAATGTAGCTCAAATTTTGCGGGAACCGTCATGATCACGTTGATTGGATTGGGAAAATAAATATGCTCTGGTTTCTTGTTATTTGTCATAACGTACCTCTCATAATCTTAAAAAATGATGATTCTTTGACAAATGGAATCGGCTAACAAGATGCAATTATGTCAAATATTACAGTTTATAATTAGAATTTATGCTATTTTTGTGCAAAAGTCAAGAACAAATAATGATAACAAAATATGAGCATATTTACGCAATGGATGAGTAGAAGAAAAGTAAAAAGGTGATAGGATTAAGCGTGAGAACGGAAGTAGATCGGATTACAATGGCCCAAGGGCCGGGGAGAGTAAAATGGCGCTTAGTCAAACGACAAACATGACCGTGGGCAATCCCGCGAAACACATACTGACTTTTGCACTGCCACTGCTGATCGGAAACCTGTTTCAGCAGTTATACAATATGGTGGATTCCATTGTGGTAGGGAATTTTGTAGGGTCTGACGCACTGGCGGCTGTCGGAACCTGCGGCTCTACTAACTTTTTGTTTTTTTCCCTTAGTTCCGGTCTGGCCATCGGCATTGGCGTCATCGTTTCACAGTTTTATGGCGCAAAAGATGAGCAAAACGTCAGGGCGACGATTGCGAATTCTTTTTACGTGCTGATCGCTGCGTCCCTGTGCGTCAGCTTGATCGGATTCATTGCGGCACCACTCGTGCTGCGGTTGCTGCAGGTTCCGGATTCGATCCTGCCGGCCTCGGTTCTTTACATGAGGACGACTTGCTTTGGCATTGTGGGCATTGCCACGTACAATGGCGTCTCGGCGATCCTAAGGGCACTTGGCGATTCCAGAACGCCTTTGTATTTCCTAATATTGTCAAGCCTTGTGAACGTGGGGCTGGACCTGGCATTCGTCCTGTGCTTTGGACTTGGCGTGTTTGGCGTAGCACTGGCGACGATCGTCTCACAATATATTTCTGCGGTGACCTGCATCATCTACGCATATTATAAGGTTCCCTACTTTAAGCTGACGCGGGATGAGCTCCGTCCTCACGGGTCCATCATTGCAAGATCCTTCCGGCTGGGCGTACCCATTGCGCTTCAAAGCTCCATGATTGCCGTTTCCTGCATGGTTTTGCAGGGCGTTGTCAATGGATTTGGAGAGACCGTTATGGCCGCATACACCGTGACGGCCAGAATCGAGCAGCTGGTACAGCAGCCTTATACCTCTCTGGCAAGCGCCGTAACAACGTATTCCGGCCAGAACATCGGTGCCGGAAACATAGAACGCGTAAAAAAAGGATTCCGTCAGTCCGTTGTCATGGTGCTTATCTTTAGCCTTGTCATGCTTCCCGTCATGTATTTTGGCGGAGAATCCCTGGTGCGGCTCTTTGTAAAGGATAATCAGGAAACGATCAGGATCGCCGCCAAAGCCCTGCGTTTCACGAGCCTTTGCTATTTTGGACTCGGCATGATTTATGTCCCCAGAGGTCTGATGAATGGATGCGGCGATGCGGCATTCTCCATGATCAACGGGATCTCGGAGGTGGCATGCAGACTGTCCTTTGCCCAGATCTTTACGAAAATCCCTTCCATCGGTTATTGGGGCGTCTGGCTGACGACGGGTGCCACCTGGCTTGTGACGGGAGTTGTGTGTCTGATCCGTTACTTCCAAGGGGCATGGAAGCATAAGGCGATCACCAAAAGAGAGGAAAGTGACCTCCCTTATTCGCAAAATGCACAAAAACCGCAGGGAATGTTCTGCGCAAAATCCACAAAAATTCTTTAAATTCAGAAAATTTGCTTACGTAACGGGGAATAATCTGCTATAATGTTATTCGTGGGAGATTCGGGGATAATCATCGGTCTCTTCACGGTACCCAGGGTTGGCAAATGAGTAAAGGAGAGGATTTTGTGTTTGGCAAGGGAGAATTTGTAGTATGTGGGAGCAAAGGGGTTTGCACGGTGGAGGACGTTACGAAGCTGAGCATGCCTGGGGTGGAAGGCAACCGGGAGTATTACGTCCTGAAACCGGTTTATAACTATGCAACCACGGTCTACATCCCCGTTGACGCGGGGAAAGAATCCATGCGCGGCATACTTTCTGCGGCGGAGGCGAAAAAGCTGATCCGCGGCATTGGTAAGATTGCGCCCATTTCCATTGCCAATGACAAGCTCCTGGAGCAGGAATACCGTGGTTGCATGCGCACGAATCTGTGCGAGGAATGGGTACGGATCCTAAAGACGACGTACCAGCGCAAGAAAACGCGTCAGGAGATGGGGCGGAAGGTGACGGCCGTGGACGCTAAGTACTGCCGGATCGCGGAGGACAGCCTGTTTGGGGAACTGGCCGTTGCTCTTGGCATTTCCAAGGAAGAGGTTCCGAATTACATCCAGAGGGAAATGAAGAAGAATGACGACAAGGAAACGAAGAAATTGAAAAAAACTACTTGACGTGGCGATACAGCCATGGTATTGTAGTTAAGTGCGCGGAGAGGTCAATCCGCGCGACGCATAACAAAGCAGAGTATCCACTCTCACCTTACGGCAATCGGGCCAGTAAGCGTTTATAGCTTCTTGAAGGATCATACGGCGTTTGGAACGCTGTCTGCATCGAGTCAAAGGTAGGTGGATAGTTATGCTATTCACCTTTTTTATTTCATTTTTTATGGAGGGCAAAACCATTAGCGAATTAATGATCAATGAGGAAATCCGTGACAAGGAGGTCCGCGTCATCGGAGAAGCCGGGCAGCAGCTTGGCATCATGTCTTCAAAGGAAGCACTTGCGCTGGCAGAGGAAGCAGGTTTGGATCTTGTAAAGATTGCACCCACCGCACAGCCGCCCGTGTGCAGGATCGTGGACTACGGGAAATTCAAGTATGAGCAGCTCCGCAAGGAAAAGGAAGCAAAGAAGAAGCAGAAGGTGACAGAGGTAAAGGAAATCCGCCTTTCCCCGAACATCGACACGAATGACCTGAATACCAAAATGAATGCGGCCAGAAAGTTCCTGAGCAAGGGTGACCGCGTGAAGGTTACGCTTCGTTTCCGTGGCCGTGAGATGGCTCACATGAATACCAGTAAGCACATTCTGGATGATTTCGCTGAGAATTTGTCCGACGTAGCCGTGGTAGAAAAGGCGCCCAAGGTTGAGGGCAGAAGTATGACCATGTTTTTAACTGAGAAGCGATAGTCGGAAAAGCGATCGGTCGCAGAAGTTAAAATAGAGAATGAAGAGTTTAGGAGGAAAACAGTCATGCCAAAAATGAAGACAAGTAGATCGGCAGCGAAGCGTTTTAAGGTAACGGGTACCGGTAAGTTAAAGAGAGCTAAGGCATACAAGAGCCACATCCTTACGAAGAAGTCTACCAAGAGAAAGCGTAATCTCAGACAGCCTGCTATTACCGATGCAACGAACGTAAAGAATATGAAGAAGATTCTTCCTTATCTCTAATGTTTCGTTGGGTTGAATGTAACGTTTTGTAAATGATTAAATTAGGTATGGAGGAAAAAAGAGATGGCAAGAATTAAAGGTGGCTTAAATGCCAAGAAGAAGCATAATAGAATTTTGAAGCTTGCAAAGGGCTACAGAGGAGCTAGAAGCAAGCAGTACAGAGTAGCTAAGCAGTCCGTAATGAGAGCACTGACCAGCGCATACGCAGGCAGAAAGCAGAAGAAGCGTCAGTTCAGACAGCTCTGGATCGCTCGTATCAACGCTGCAGCCAGACTGAATGGACTTTCCTACAGCAAGTTCATGTATGGCCTGAAGCTCGCTGAGGTTGACATCAACAGAAAGATGCTTGCAGAGCTTGCAGTTAGCGATGCAGAAGGCTTCAAGAGCCTTGCAGAGCTTGCAAAGAGCAAGATCGCGTAAGTTTTCCGTGAAATTAAGCTTGCAAATCCGCAAGTCATAAGATAATATGGAAACAGGACAAAGGAGTCTGGCCCCGTTGGGGGTTAGACTCCTTTACGCATTTTTAGGAGGTTAGGGTTTATGTGCGGAATCGTTGGATTTGTTGGAGAGCATCAGGCGGCCCCCATTCTTTTGGATGGTTTGTCAAAGCTCGAGTACAGAGGTTATGATTCTGCCGGCATCGTTGTCAGAGACGGTGACGGGCAGGCGGAGATCGTCAAGGCAAAGGGCAGGCTTAAAATTCTTGCTGAAAAAACCAATGAAGGGAAATCCGTTCCGGGATGCTGCGGTATCGGCCACACGCGCTGGGCAACGCACGGGGAACCCTCAGAGATCAATGCACATCCTCACGTGAGCGGTGACGACGTCAACGTGGTTGCCGTACACAACGGTATTATCGAGAATTATCAGGAAATCCGCGAAAAGCTCATCCGCAAGGGCTATAAGTTTTACTCTCAGACGGATACGGAAGTACTCGTGAAATACGTGGATTACTATTACAAGAAATATGGCATGGGTCCCATCGACGCCATTGCCAAGACCATGGTCCGCGTTCGCGGTTCTTACGCACTTGCCGTGATGTTTAAGGATTTCCCGGGGGAGATCTACGTAGCCAGAAAGGACAGTCCCATGATCCTTGGCGTAGAGAATGGTGAGTCCTATATTGCATCTGACGTTCCGGCCATTTTGAAATATGCCCGCAACGTTTACTACATTGGAAACCTTGAGATGGCCCGCGTACGCGCCGGCGAGGTGACCTTCTTTAACCTGGACGGTGATACCTTCGAGAAGGAATTAACGGAGATTACTTGGGATGCGGAAGCGGCTGAAAAGGGCGGTTTCGAGCATTTCATGATCAAGGAGATCCACGAGCAGCCGAAGGCAGTTCAGGATACGTTAAATTCCGTGATCAGGGATGGCAAGATTGACCTGACTGAGGTTGGTCTTTCGGAAGAAGAGATCAAAGACATTCATCAGATTCACGTGGTTGCCTGCGGCAGTGCTTATCACGTGGGTGTTGTAACGCAGTACGTGATGGAGGATCTGGCCAAGATCCCTGTTAGGGTAGAGTTTGCTTCGGAATTCCGCTATCGGAATCCGTTGCTGAATGAGAAGGATCTGGTCGTGATCATCAGCCAGTCCGGCGAGACTGCCGATTCCCTTGCGGCGCTCCGGCTTGCCAGGGACAAGGGAATTAAGACGCTTGGCATTGTAAACGTGATCGGTTCCACCATTGCCAGAGAGGCTGACAACGTATTTTACACCATGGCAGGTCCTGAGATTGCCGTGGCTACGACCAAGGCGTACAGCGCTCAGCTGGCAGCGGGATATCTTCTGGCCGTTCAGTTTGCAAAGGTTCGCGGAGAGATTGATGACGAAAAGTATGCACAGTTGATCGAAGAACTGCAGACCATTCCCGGAAAGATTACGAAAATCTTGGAGGATAAGGAGCGCATCCAGTGGTTTGCGTCAAAGTTTGCGGCAGCAAAGGATGTCTTTTTCCTTGGCAGGGGCATCGATTACGCCATCAGCCTTGAGGGAAGTCTTAAGATGAAGGAGATCAGCTACATTCACAGTGAAGCTTATGCAGCCGGAGAGCTTAAGCACGGCACCATCACCTTGATCGAAGAGGGCACCATGGTAATCAGCGTGCTGACCCAGAAGGAGCTCTTTGAGAAGATGATCAGCAACATGGTGGAGGTAAAGAGCCGCGGAGCTTATCTCATGGGACTCACCACCTATGGAAATTACAGTATTGAGGATACGGCGAACTTCAGCGTGTTCGTGCCTCAGATCGACCAGCATTTTGCGGCGAGCCTTGCGGTTGTTCCGCTGCAGCTCCTTGGATATTACGTGAGCCTGGCAAGAGGTCTTGACGTTGACAAGCCCAGAAACCTTGCTAAGAGCGTTACGGTGGAGTGATTTTCTGCCAGACGAAAGGCTTGGGGTGAGGTTTGAGCAGTCGTTCCCGTAACCATGCGACCGGGAAGAACTGTCCAAACCTTCCCCTCGAGCATATCATAAGCCGCGGCAGAAAACACTGCCGGGGTTACATCAGGGGCGCAATAAATTTGAGAAGGCTTCCGAGAATACGATAGGAAATGCGCTCATGCGCAATTGTTTCCCGCGTCACTTCCCGGCACTTTGCGAGGGTGGCCTGAAAGTCGGATTCTATGTCGGAGATACAAGGCGTGCGGAAGAGATAGGTCGCACATTCAAAATGGTGATAAAGGCTGCGGTAGTCCAGATTAATGGTACCTACCACGGCCTTTTCGTCATCTGAGACAAAAACCTTGGCATGGACAAAGCCGGGCGTATATTCGTAGATTTTGATGCCGGCATCGATCAGATACCGGTAATGGGATTTTGCCAGCGAATAAGCGCTCTTCTTGTCGGGGATGCCTGGCAGGATCAGCTTCACGTCGACGCCGCGTTCTGCGGCAAATTTCAAGGATTGTTCTAACTCATTATCGAGGATCAGGTAAGGAGTCATGACGTGTACGTAGGTCTTGGCGCGGTTTAGGATGTCCATGTAAACGTTCTCGCCAACCTTATATTCATCCAACGGACAGTCGCTGTAGGGCATGACAAAACCGCCAAAATCAGAATTCCGTGCTTGAGGAGCAGGAGTGATCAAGGCTTCCTCCCACTTTGGAGACGTTTCGGTTATGTTCCAGGTCTGCAGAAACATCAGGCTAAAGCTTTGAACGGCAGGCCCTTTTAGCATCACGGCTACGTCCTTCCAATGACCGAAGGGGTGAGTGAGATTTACGTACTCGTCAGATAAATTGATGCCGCCGTTGAAAGCGACTTCCCCGTCGATCACCAGTATCTTCCTGTGATCCCTGTAATTGTAATGCGTGGACAGGAAGGGATGGATGGGAGAAAAGGGCTTACATTTGATGCCAAGCTTTGCAAGGCGATTCGGATAATCTGAGCTGAGCAGGGCAATCTCGCACATGCCGTCGTAGACGACGCGGACGTCGACGCCCTGCGCCGCTTTCTCTGCAAGGATTTTCAGGACCTTTCCCCAAAAGTATCCTTCACTGATGATAAAGTATTCCATGAAAATAAACTTCTTGGCTTTTGCAAGCTCCTCGAGAAGAACGGATAATTTCTCCTCCCCGGAGGACAAATACGTCACGCGGGTATTCTCGTAAAGGGGAAAACAGCCGCTGCGGTTTAAGTATCTGCACAGATCGTCCGTCGCGGAGCTGACAAGCTCTTGTTTTTGAAGGGTTGCGGGATCCTGAGGCAGAAGTTCCTTGGTTTCTGCGATCAGTTCCTTTATTCTGTTTTTGATCGCGCGATGTCCCACGTCGCGCTCCGTAAAGAGATAAAAGAGGGCAGCGGGAATGGGAACAAGCGACATGAGAAGCAGCCAGGTCAGCTTTCCGGTGGAGTCCATGTCACTGCTAAAGAGTTCAAAGACCATGGCGATGGTGATCAGCCATATGAGTCCGTTAAACCATTGGAAATAACCGTCAAACCATTGATAGGCAGAGACTAGCAAAAAGATCTGTACGCCCATCAAAACAAGAACGAGGCCGATCCGGCTAAACAAAATACGCAGAACTCCCCGTTTTTTCTTTGGCATAAGTCTAAGAATGCCGTCTTTTTCCTCTGAATAATCACTTTGAATTCTTTTACTCATGAAATCCTCCGCAACGTGTACGACATGCCTTACCCCTATCATATACGAAAGAAAGATTGCTTGCAAGCGCTCGCGGCGGGAAAAACCGCTCTAAACGAATTGGGATTGAGCGGTAAAATATGAAAAAGACTTGAAAAGGATACATGGAGGATACGTGGGCCTGTTATTCTGGGATCATCAAAAGCGGATTGCCAAAATAATCCTGATGCGGTAACATGACAGAGGGGAACCGCATCAAAAGGCATCCGTGACATAACGGCCGGATCAGAAAAACCGGGAGTGGCAAAGATGAGAGATCAGATTTTGTTGGTGGAAGATGATAAGCAGATCAGGGACATAGTCCGCGATTATTTTGAGGGCAAAACGCCATCCTTAGAGGTGACGTGTGCGGCGGACGGAGCGACGGGACTGCAGCTGTTTCGCGAAAAAGAATTTGACCTTGTGTTATTGGACGTCATGCTTCCCGGCAGAAACGGCTTTTCCCTGATGAGGGAAATCCGTCAGACCAGCGACGTGCCGGTGATCTTTATCACGGCGAGGACAATGGAGGAGGACAGACTTTACGGCTATGAGCTCGGCTGTGACGATTACGTCTGCAAGCCTTTTTCCTTTGCAGAGCTGTACGCGAAGGTGACGGCACTGATCAAGAGATCCAAGGGAACGGTCAGAGAGAAAGAGGAGATCATAACCTGTGGTGCGATCTGTTTTCACAAGAGATCGCTTACGGTGACGGTGAATGGGGAAAAGGTGGACCTGGCACCGAAGGAACTGTCTTTATTGACCGTGCTTTTGGAACGGAAAAACTGGGTTTTTACGAGGGAAATGCTGCTCGATCTGGTCTGGGGAAAGGATTACTACGGCGGAGACCGCGTGGTCGACAATCACGTCAAAAAATTGCGTAAGAGTCTTGGCAACGCCGGAGCGCAGATCAAGACGCTGATTGGAAGGGGCTATAAGATCACGGAGGACTGAAGCCGGATGGAATAAAATTCGGAGGAAATGAATATGAGCACAAAGATGCCAAAAAGGAAGCTGATTTCTCACGTTATAAAGTACCTGACCGTTTTTTTGATTACGTGTGTGATCATCACGCTGGTCGGCATGGCGACGCTTGCCAACATGATGGCAGAACAGGAGAGTACCATGCGTATTGACTCATTCCGGTGGGCTGAAGACGAGAACCAAAAACTATTCTCTGACAAGGTGATTTCCTTTCAGAACAAAGAAACGCTTCCAGAGATTTTCTATAGGTCCACGTGGGCTTCCACTGCCATGGCGTTGGTGACTGACGACCGAAAGGAAGAGGTGATGGCCTACGGCTATCTGAAGGACAGTGAAACGGACGAGACGTTGCTGGATTCGACGGATTACGTGTTTTTGGCCCTGCGGTTCCATAGCAAAGAGAAGGCCCGTGAGGTCAGGGGATTTGATCTGGACAGAGACAGTGTTCTATTTTATTGCCACGTCTCGGTATTTGAAGAGTCTTACGTTAGATTTATGAAGGAGCAGGGGTCAACCTTAACGGGGACGATGGGGGAAGCGATCCGCCATAAGGCCACCTGGGAGGACCTTTTGGAGCCGGGGAATGGCTTTCACTTTACCGCCATGGACGTCTGGAAGACGGGGGTCGGAACGTTTCTTCCGGGAAAGATATTGGTTACGTGGAAAGATAACCGAAATACGGAGAGCGTTGTGCTTGACTTTACGCCGGCGCAGATAGATGGGTACGTGCACGTGGAAGATCTGGACCGCGTCAAGGTCCCTCAGACGGAGGAGGAAATTGGAGGAACTTACTATTTCTTTACGGACATTGCAGAAATTTCCATACCGGACGAGGAGTTTAAGGAAGAAGCCAGAAACCGGATCAGAAGGCTTGGCAGCAACACCACGGGTACGAGCGTGGAGACGGAACGGATTCTTGGCATACCAACTGAAATAAGAATAGCCATACAGGGTTCCCTGATCGATCAGTATGGAAAAATCTACGTTTTATGTCAGTACGTCGTCATAGAGAATTTTACCAAAGACATGATGCATATGTTTGGCAAGGCGTTCATCGTGATCTATGAAATAACGTTTGCCATTTTCGCGATTGTTTGCATTCTTTCCTATCACCGGAAAAAATATAAGTATGAATCAGAAAGTTATCGCAAGATGCTGGTGAACGTGATGGCACATGACCTGAAGACGCCGCTCACCGCGATGGAGGGCTATGCTGAGAGCCTGAAGGAAGGCGTAAACACGGAAAAGAGGGAAATCTATGCAGGGGAGATCGAACGGAACGTCAAATACGTGAATGAGATCATTTCCGAGAATCTCGCGATTGCTCAATACGAATCCGAGAAAAAGAGAATCAAAAGAAAGCCGGTGGAGCTGACGGAGCTTTGCAGGGAATCCATCCAAAGGTGTCAGGCAATGGCAGACGAAAAGAAGTTGCGCTTTGTGACGGAGGGAGAGACGAAGGTTCGCGGGGATGCAGAGCTTCTGAAGAGAGTGTTCGACAATCTGATCGTGAATGCCGTGAAATACTCCGTTCCGGAGAGTGAGATCAAGATCCTGGGTGAGGGGCATAAGATCCGGATACAAAACGTTACGGCCCGAAAACCGGAAGGGAAACTGAAAAACCTGTGGCAGCCCTTTGTCCGCGGAAGTGAGAGCAGAAGCGGGGAAAAGGGTACGGGACTCGGCCTCTACGTGGCGGCAAAAATTTTGAACGACCACAAGTGGAAGTATAAGCTTAAGTTTGACGAGAAGAGCGGGACGTTTGAATGCGAGATCAGAGTTCCCATTGGAATCCTTTTCTAGGCAGGATGGTTAAGTGAAAAATGCATTACGGAAGCGCCGACGGCATGATTATAGTGCCGGCGGCGCCTTTTGCGCAAAAGGCACGTAATTATTGGAAAAACGATGGATTTTAGGCCTCTCAAAATTGACGAATTCCGCGAGATTTGGTATAATCTGTGAAGATAGGGGTACTATGCGTTTTTTAAGGGGGAAATGAAGATGTTCACTTGGAATTTTCATTACGTTTCGAAAGCAAGACTTACGGAAACCTTAAATCAATTGATGTTAAATTCCCAGAAGGGGGACGTTCTGATCAGGATCCACACGGCGATTCACTATGAGGACGAGGCAGTGGAACTGGCTAAATACATAAAAAGCCTTGTACCAAGCGCACATATTTTGGGGACAAGTACGGCTGCGATCATCAGTTGGGGAAAGATAGATCCTAACCAGTGCGTAATCTCCGTGACGCAAATGGATGAATGTAAGGTTCGCTCGGCATTATTGCCGACGCACTCCGGCGGAAAGCAAAAGAGACCGCTGAAGCCGGAAACGTTATGCAAAAAAGTAAAGGAAGCAGTGCTTTGCGAAGATTCAAAGCTGATGCTGGCTTTTCTGACGGCTGATTACGGCGACGTGGCCCACTTTGTAGAAAAGAGTAATGAAACGTTCCCCGGCGTGCAAATGATTGGAGGCGTTCCCGGCAGGTCAGACTTGATCCGCGAAAAGCAAATGTTTGGCTACGTGTTTAATGAGAACGGGTGGTCTGCTGAAGCCATTCTCGTTGCTGCCATCAGTGGCAAGGAATTAAAGTCCTGCGCTTCTTATGCTACGGGAATACAGGCCGTTGGAGAAGTGATGGAGGTGACGGAAGCTGAAGGCAGGCACGTGATTTCCATTGACGGGGTCGATGCGGCAACGAAGTATCTGGCCGTTGCAAGGGTGGAAGACCGGTTGCGTTGGGATTTGACAAGCCTGCTTCCCTTTGTCTATTCAGAGCGCCGAAACGTTCCGCTGCAATTCCGCTTTGTCAGGGATCAGATCTATGCGAATCACAACATTGTCGCTGGCTCAAAGGTCAGAAGGGCAATGATCTATGACCAGAAGATCATTTCAGATAATCGTGCGATGTTCCGGCGCATGGAGAATTTCGAATATGCAGAAACCATCTTCAGCTATTCAAGTACGGCCAGATACATGGGATTTCCCAACAGCGCGAAATGGGAGATTTCCGTCTATGAGAGTTCCAATGCCTGCGGGTGCCTTACTGATGGCGTCATTGTATGCGCTGACGGCAGAAACGTTTTTGCAAATTGCTCCTTTGCACTGGCTGCCTGTGGTGAAAAAAAGTACGTGCAGGAATATCATCCCTACGTATTTTCTTACGTAAACCCCTTGGCGGAGGACAATCAAAGACTTTTAAACTATTTGGTGGAACTGGAAGAACGGTTGGAAGAGGATAAAAATCATCCGGAGGACAACGAACTGAGAAGCTTCCTTCGTGAGTGCGGTTCAAAGCTTTTGTATTCCGGAAATGAGGATCTTCCGAATGAGGCTGCGTTAAAGGTTGACCTGAATTTTAAGGGATATGACAGAATCTGCGTGATCAACGTGCTGGACATTGCCAACATGAAGCTTGTTTTCTCGGAGCAGATGATTCAGGTCACGTATAAGAATTACGTGGAAAAATGTAAAAAATTTGCGAAGGAGAAGAATTACCGATTCTACGTGCTTGACCAGTGGCAGGTGGCCATTGGCGCGCCGTCCTTTATGATTTCGCTGGCAGATTTTACAAAGGACGTGGAGAATCTGTACAGGAAGCTTTTTGAGACCTCAGGGGAATACGTTGCCATTATTCCGGTCGTTTGCGTTTTATACAACTGCACGGTGGATAACATTTCCTCTGCCTATAACTCTGCACGCGTGGAGATGGTGAACAAGAACGTTCAGTTTTTGGTTCATGACGCAAAAGAGGGACAGATGGATGCAGAAAGCATCCGTAAGAAGTATCAGATGGTGAACGTGATCAATTATGCGCTTTCCCACGATACGCTGATCCCGTATTACCAGGGGATTTTTGACAACAGAAAGCAAAGGATCCATCACTATGAGGCACTGATGCGCCTGACCGACGAGAACGGAACGATATACTATCCGGGAGATTTCCTGGAGGTCGCGAGGTCCTATGGCCTGATGTATGATCAGCTTTCTTTCACGATGATCAAAAAGGTATTCGAGCGGTTCAAAAACATGGAGGGGAAATCCGTCGGCATCAACATCGGAATGCGTGACGTGAAAAATCAGGAGATCGTAGAGTATATTTATGATTTCCTGTCTACCACCAAACATCCGGAAAACTTCATGTTTGAATTTCTGGAGAATGAAGATGTGGGAGATTACGGTATTTTGCTGAACTTTGTCGATAAGATCCACGAACTGGGCGGTTTGATTGCCATCGATGATTTTGGAAGCGGATATTCAAACTTGCAGCACATCCTCAGCATTCAGTCTGATTTCATTAAGATTGACGGCTCGATCATCCGTAATTGCTGTGTTGACAAGGATGCTGAAAACCTGATCGCACTGATCACCGGATGGAAGAATTTAAGCTCCCGTAACGTGAAGATTGTGGCGGAGTTTGTGGAGAATGAAGAAATCCAAAGCAAATTGACGATCTATGACGTGGACTATTCTCAGGGTTACCTGTTTTCCATGCCGGCGCCTGACATTGACGACGGAAAGGCAAAGAAGGCAAAACAGAAGTAAGAAGGAGATCCGTGCATGAGAAGAAATAAGAACGAGTTGCGTTACGTCGGACTGATCATGGAGGACATCTTTACGGAGTTTGCCAAGGAAGTCATCCGCGGCGTCGTCAATGCCGCAAGGGAACAGGAAAACATCCGGTTGGTACTCTTGGTCGGAAGACAGAATGAAAACAAAAATGTTGGAGAAAAGCAATATATTTATAAGACCGTCTATAACACGATCTATCATCTGGAGGAGAGCTGCAAATTCGACGGACTGATTCTGACGCTCCCGAACATGTGGGCTGTGGAGAAGGACTCCTTTGGGCTGGAACGAGTGAGCAATTATTCCAAAATTCCCAAGGTGTTTGTCGCAACGCGTAAGGAGAACGAGACGACGGTCAATTATGACAACGAAGCCGGGATCCGGGAGACGATCGATTATCTGGTAAACAGCTGCGGCGTAAGAAGGATTTGCATGCTGGGCGGGCGCACGGACAACATGGATGCAATGGAACGGAAGCGCATTTTCAAAAAATGCCTGGAAGACAACCAGATTCCATATGACGAATCCATGTACGAGACGGCGGACATGTCGACAGGGTGTACGGCGGAGGCGTCCAGGCTTTTGGACAGAAATCCAAACACGCAGGCGGTTTTCTGCGTTAATGATCCAACAGCCGTTGCATTGTATGCCGAATTAGAGCGCAGGGACCTGGTTCCCGGAAAGGACGTATACGTTTTTGGATTCGACAATACTCTTGCATCCAGTTCCATGGTGCCGCCGCTGGCTTCCATTGGACCAAAGGATGAAACGCTGGGGAAAAGGGCGCTGGAAACATTGTTGGAAAAAATGGACGGAAAACAAGTTGAGTCCGTTATGTTAGACACGAGACTGTACGGAAGGGCATCCTGCCCCTATGACAGATACGAATATACGATCAGGGAACTGCTTAACGTCGATGAGGCATTCATTTACCGCATGTTTGATGATTGCTTTTACCGGTATAAGAATGAGTATTTTGACAGCAAGGACATCAACCTGAAGCGATTGTTTTATGAGTTTATTTCCCGGATGCTCTATTCCATGAAAAGACGATACTTAAGCACGGAGGAATTCGAGGAAATCGGAAGGCTGATCGATATCTTTTATGATAACGGGGCCATGGATTATACGGATGCCACGAAATTCCTGCAGTGCGTGGAAAGACTTCAGAGCGCCATGAATTTCCTGCAGAAATCCGTTTCCACGAGTAACATGAATAACCGGCTGTTTACTCGCATGAAGGACCGGGCGATTCTTTCACTCTCCAGTCAGTGGAACAAGAATGCCAGCCACGTCAACGCGGGCCGCGGGGTCATGCAGGATTTCCAGATTGAAACAACGGACTTTGACAGGTCAGGAAGCAATTCCGTGGAAAACATCATACGTCATTTTGATAAGCTCGGGCCGAAAAATGCCGCCCTGTACCTCTATGACGAACCGGTAGATTTTAATCCGAAGGGCGTGACGGTATTCCCGGACCATCTGAATCTTCGCTGCGTGACGAAAGCTGGAACTCTGTACGTCATACCACCGGAGAGGCAATATTGCACAATAGAGAATATATTCCAAAAAAAGGAGATTCCGACAAAGTGCCTGGGCTACGTGCCTTTTCCGGTCTTTTTTGGCTCAAGAATCTATGGATTGATGGTCTGCGAACTTACGCAAGACATTCCGGAGCGGGGAGAATACATTGTCAGCATGCTGAGCCGCGTTTTGTACCTCAACGACATGGAAGTCATCAATTCGCCGGCGGAGACGGAGCAGATGAAAAGAGCGAGGCAGGACAAGAAAAAACAGGAGATTTTTGGCCAGATCGCAGAAGGCCTTGCTTCTCATTATGACATCATCTATTACGTTAATTCCGTAAGTGCAAATTACATGGAATTCAAGGCGAATAACATTTACGGAAATCTTGTGGTACAGGAGGAAGGCCGGAATTTCTTTGAAGAGACAAGGAGCAATGCCAGAAAGCTCGTGCACTCGGAGGACCGGGACCGCATTGTGACGATACTGAGCAGGGATCACATGATCACGGCGTTGGAGGACCGCAAACAATATCAGGCGGACTACCGCATGGTAATTGAAGGGAAAACGCAGTATGCGAGACTTACGGTCACGTGGGGAAGCGACCACGTACACTTCATCATTGGCGTGGAGAACGTAAATGAAGAAGTGCGCAGGGAGGAAGAGCACGTGAAGGCCCTGCAGATG
Organism: Acetatifactor sp.; assembly: GCA_024693365.1. GTDB lineage: Bacteria > Bacillota > Clostridia > Lachnospirales > Lachnospiraceae > Acetatifactor. Next base: position 91,047 of record JAILLF010000031.1, read on the forward strand.
GCAAATGATCTTGCGCGTCGGGACGGGCTTACCGGCGCAAAGAACATCACTGCCTATCATGAGATGGAGGATGCCCTGCAAAAAGACATGGATGCGAAAGCAGAGGATCTGGTGTTTGCCATTTGCATATGTGACATCAATTATCTGAAGCACGTCAATGACACGTATGGCCATAAGGCCGGAGATGAATATATTCGTTCTGCCTGCAAAATGATTTTCGAGATCTTTTCGCACAGTCCCGTTTTCCGCGTGGGCGGCGATGAATTTGCCGTCATTATGAGAGGATCGGATTATGAGAATCGGAACCGGTTGCTGAAGAAGATCCGCACGAAAGCGTTGGAAAACCAGCGGAATAATTCGGGACCGGTGGTGGCATCCGGCATTGCCGTTTTTGACAAGAAGGCGGATCACAAGGTTTCGGAAGTGTTTGAACGGGCTGACGGCATCATGTATGAGAATAAGAATCATCTAAAAAAATTAAAGGCAGCGGAGGGAGAGTAAGACAATGGGCTTTTTGGACAGACTGGCTAGTTTTAACGATGCCGTAAACGGATTTGTATGGACGACGGTGGGAGTTTGGCTTCTGCTTGCCACAGGCATTTTGATGACCGTGTTGACGCGATTTTTCCAAGTTACGCACGTAAGACACTGGATGAAAAAAACGGTTGGTTCCATGTTTGACAAAAAGGTTATGGGACATACCGGAGAGAAGGCGTCAATTTCGCAGTTCCAGGCACTCTGTACGGCGCTTGCCGCAACCGTCGGCGTTGGAAACATTGCCGGCGTTTCAGCAGCTATTATGACGGGTGGCCCAGGCGCGGTATTTTGGATGTGGATGGCTGCATTCTTTGGAATGATGACGAACTACTCCGAGAACATTTTGGGTATTTATTACCGGAGAAAGAATCACGGCGGCGAGTGGTCCGGCGGCGCCATGTATTATCTGCAGGACGGACTTGGCGGATACAAGGGCATGAAGAAGCTTGGAAAGGTTCTCGCCATTGTCTTTGCCATCTGCGCGGTGCTTGCATCCTTCGGCATCGGAAACATGGGCCAGGTGAACAAGATCGTCATGAACTTTACTTCAGCCTTTAACGTAAAGGCTTTGTCGGAGCAGGTGCTCTATACCTCCGGCGGAACGGACGTAACGCTCTACATGCTGATCGTCGGCATCGTGATCATGATTTTGGTTGGCGTCGTGGTCATTGGCGGTCTGCAGAGAATTGCAATTGTTGCGGAGAAGATCATTCCTTTCATGGTGGTGACGTACGTAATCGGTGCGCTTGTCATCATTATTGCCAACATTGGTCAGGTGGGAACGGCGTTTGGTCATATCTTTAGCATGGCCTTCTCAAAACAGGCAGCCTGGGGCGGTGCGACGGGCGTAGCCTTTAAGACCATTATTACGCAGGGCTGTAAGAGAGGCGTTTTCTCAAATGAGGCAGGTCTGGGAAGCTCCGTTATGGTGCATTCCAATTCCAACGTTAAGGAGCCTGTAAAGCAGGGACTTTGGGGCATTTTCGAGGTGTTTGCCGACACGATCATCGTATGTACCATGACGGCACTGGTGATTCTTACCTCCGGCGTGATCGACTTGACAACCGGCGCTGCAAAGGCTGAGACGGACGCAACGCTCGTGGCAGAGGCCTTTAACACGATCTTTAAGGCAGGTAACGTGGAGTATGGCCGATATTTCGTGGCCATCGCCATCCTGCTGTTTGCATTCACGACAATCCTGGGCTGGTCCCATTATGGTACAAAGGCCGTGGAGTATCTTGCAGGCAAGAATGCTCCCGTGGTGACAAGGGTTTACAAGTTTATCTTTGTGATCATGATTCTTTCCGGGGCGCTCATGACCTCCTCCATCGCATGGGATATCTCCGATACCTTTAACGGCATGATGATGATCCCGAACCTTATCGGCGTTCTTGCCATGAGTCCCTTGGTAATGAAGCTGACAAAGAATTACGTGGCACGCAGATTAAAGAAGCAGGACGTGGAACCAATCCTGTCCTACGACCCGGCCATTGAAAAAGAAAATGCAAAGATCATAAAGGAGACGGGAGAAGACTAAAATGAAAACGACAAAAAGAGAAAGAGAATATGCACTTATGCATTTTGGCGAAGTGCATCACACGACGTTAAACCCGGAAGGTCCCGGCGTCGTAAGAATCCACTTGGTTCCGCCGGCGATCAGGGATGGCGAGGTCGAGGACAGCGTTGCCATCATCAACGGACAGGACGTGATCCCCGTGAGCCGTTCCTGGAGCATTTTGCTCACGGAATTCATCGAGGAAGTGAATAAATACGCAGGACGTGAGATTACGGATGAACAGGCAACGGCCATCGTCGACGAAACCTGCAAGAAGGTGAAAAAAGTATATCCGGTCGTACTAAAAAGCAGGCTGAGAAGAGACATCCAGACGATGATGGAAACCTTTAAGCACGTGGCATACGGTGAAGAGGTGAATGAACCGATTGCTTATATCAACATGGGAGAGTATGCGCCTTACATGCGCGCACCCCACAGAATGGACCTAATGGTGAGTGCCATGACCAAGGATGGTAAATGGCACTGCAATCAAAACTGCGTGCACTGCTATGCAGCAGGACAGGAACAGTCCTCTGAGAAGGAGCTGTCCACGGAGGAATGGAAGGCCATCATTGACAAGTGCCGTCAGGTTGGCATACCGCAAGTGACCTTTACCGGCGGCGAGCCGACGATGCGCGAGGATCTTTTTGAATTAATCGATTACGCAAAATGGTTTATCACAAGGCTCAATACCAATGGCGTTAAGCTGACGAAGGAGTATTGCGAAAGCTTGAAAAAAGCGTCTCTTGACAGTGCGCAGATTACGTTCTATTCCTGCGACGAGGAGATTCATAATCAACTGGTTGGCGCGCCCAAGTATCAGGATACCGTTGCGGGAATTGAGAACGCGCTGGCAGCAGGCATCAACTTGAGCATCAACACGCCTCTGTGTACGCTAAACCGCGACTACGTAAAGACCTTGAAGTTCTTGCATGAAAAAGGTGTTTTGTACGTTACCTGTTCCGGACTCATCACGACTGGTAACGCCGCAAAGGAGGCATCGGAAAACCTCCAGCTGACGCTTCCCGAGATCCGTGAGATCTTAAAGGAGGCCGTGGAATACTGTTATGCTAATGGCATGGAGATCAGTTTCACGTCCCCGGGGTGGGTGGATGACAAGTTCTGTAAGGAGCTTGGGATCAGCACGCCGAATTGTGGCGCTTGTCTTAGCAACATGGCCATTACGCCGGGAGGGAACGTGGTTCCCTGCCAGAGCTGGCTAAATGACGCGCCTTTGGGAGATTTCCTAAAGGATGACTGGGAGAAAATCTGGAACGGCGAGACTTGTAAGATTCGCAGGGCATATTCTGCCACCATGCGCAGTGAATGCCCGCTTAGGATCGTTCGCAGAAAGGCAGGTATGGAGAAATGAAAAACATAAGAAAAGTTGTAATTTTTGCCATACTGCTGTTTGTAATGATCCCGTTTTTGGGGACTACCGTGCAGGCGGCTGACCTGGACCGGATCGAGGATTATGAGATCACCATCGACGTAAATAAAGACGGAACGCTGAAAATGCTCTATCATATCGAGTGGAAGGTATTGGATTCCACGTCTGAAGGGCCCTTGGAATGGGTTAAGATTGGAATTCCGAACAAAAAGTACGTTTCCATGAAGAAGCTGACGAGTAATATCAAGAAGATTGCTTATTATTCCGACGGCGGAAGCTTCGTGAGGATTGACTTTGACAAGAAGTACAAGAAGGGTGACGTCGCAACCTTTGAATTCGAACTGATTCAGGACTATACGTATCAGATGAATCAGTTTGTAGACGGTGAGACGGTTTACGGATTTACGCCCGGTTGGTTTAATGAAATCAAGATCGACAAGCTCGTTCTTCGCTGGAACGCCGACAAGGTGAAAAGCATTGATCCCAGTACCGAGAAGCAAAGTTACGGTGACGGCACGTATTACGTTTGGACGAAGGAAAATCTAAAGCATGGCGAAAAATTCCCCGTGCAGGTGATCTATCCCAACAGCGCATTTAACTTTGATCCGGAGAAGACCAACATTGACGGACAAAAGGGAAGCGTGTCGGGAGCCGTTGCGGCATCCATCATCTTAGCACTTGTCTTTATCGTGAGTATAATGATAGTTGTCAGCGCCTTGATCTATGAAAAAAATGCGAGACTTGGAACAACGAAGATCACTCGTACAAAGATTGTATATCATGAGACCTGCCCTGGCTGCGGAGAACCGAGAAAGGACGGGGAGAACAATTGTCCATACTGCGGCCAGAGCTTTATCAAGAGCGAGGAGATCATCAAGGAAGAAGAGATTCCGAAGGAAGAAAAAGCACTTCGCAAGATCAAAACAGATGGCACCTACCCCTACGCGTCCATGCCGCACACCTACATGCACGTGCACGTGACGCACGTGCCGCCTACTACGACGACGCGGTCTTCCAGCGGCTGTGCACACAGCAGCTGTGCCTGCGCCTGTGCATGTGCCTGCGCCTGTGCCGGCGGCGGCAGGGCCGGATGCAGCACCAAGGATTTCTATAACACGAATCTTAAGCTTCGCCAGCTGGAGATGAAGAAGAGGGCGAAATAGACGGGAATGGAAGCATAACGAGAAAAAGACTGGAGAGAAAAGCATGAGTAAAAGCATGAAGATTGCCCCGATGGGATGGAACAGCTGGGATTGCTATGGCGCTGCCGTGACGGAAGACATTGTCAGACAGAATGCGAAATTTATGGCAGACAATTTGAAACAGTATGGATGGGAGTACGTGGTGGTTGACATCCAGTGGTATGAGCCCTTGGCCACGAGCCATGCATATCATCCCTTTACGGATCTGTGCATGGATGAGTATTCCAGGCTGATCCCTGCCCCTAACCGATTCCCTTCCTCTGCGGACGGAAAGGGTTTTGGACCTTTGGCAGAGTACGTACATTCCCTTGGACTAAAGTTTGGCATTCATATCATGAGAGGAATTCCAAGACAGGCCGTACATCAAAATACAAAGATCCTCGGAACGGACAAGACGGCGCGGGAGGTTGCAAAGACGGCAAGCATCTGCGTTTGGAACAGCGACATGTATGGCGTGGATCCTCACAGAGAGGGCGCAAGGGCGTATTATGACAGTATATTTAAGCTCTATGCATCCTGGGGCGTTGACTTTATCAAGTGCGATGACATCGCCAGGGAGATGCCTCATTGCGAGGAGGAGCTCATCATGCTCAGCGAGGCGTTAAAGAACTGCGGACGGGAGATGGTACTCAGCATTTCGCCCGGTCCCGCGCCGCTTGACAAGGCAGAGCTCTTTAAGCAAACCTGCAATATGTGGCGCATCACGGATGATTTCTGGGATAAGTGGGAACTCCTGTATGACATGTTCCAGAGGGCGGAAAAGTGGTGTACCCATACCGGAGCCGGACATTGGCCGGATGCGGACATGCTTCCCGTGGGCCCGATCAATCAGGTTTACGGAAAGGAAAACTGGACGAAGTTCACGGAGGACGAACAGATCACAATGCTGACGCTTTGGAGCATTTTCCGTTCTCCGCTTATGATCGGCGGTGAGATGACGGGATTTGATGATTTTACAATGAAACTACTCACCAACGAAGAGATCTTGAAGATGCATCGCAACGCAAGGCATTCCCATCAGATTTTCCGCAGGGTTGCCGGCGGCGTCGAATATGTCGTATGGATGGCAGTCTCCGCCGAAGGCGGGAATTACCTTGCCGTGTTTAACGCGGGAGAAGAGGACGGAACGCTTGAACTTGACTTGGCAGAGCTTGAGATCTGCCGCGGGATTCAGGTGAAGGAGCTTTGGTCGGGAGAAGAAGGATGCGCGGAGGGCATTCTCTCCATTCCCGTGAGAAAGCATTCCGCAAAGGCATTTTTCTTCGCCTGAACGCTGCCGGGGCAGGAGATTTTTCTTGCCTGAACGCTGCCGGATGAAAGGCAAAATGACTTAAAAAATGACGGAAAAAAGAGGCATAAGACGTAATGGCTTGGTATGACGAGGCTATATTTTATCACATATACCCGCTGGGGCTTGCGGGAGCACCGGAGCATAATCCTTATGCGGAACCGGTGCCAAGGCTCCGCGAGATTTTTCCATGGATCGCGCATGCAAAGGAGATTGGTTGCAACGCAATCTATATTGGTCCTTTGTTCGAGTCCGAAGGACACGGATATGAGACAACGGATTACAAAAAGCTGGACGGACGGCTTGGAACCAATGAAGACCTAAAGGAATTTGTTAAGCTTTCGCATGAACAGGGTATCAGAGTAATCTTTGACGGCGTGTTTAACCATACGGGAAGAAACTTTTTTGCCATGCGGGACCTTCGGGAAAAACGCGAGCAGTCCCCTTACCGCGATTGGTATCAAAACGTGAATTTCTGGGGAAATAATGAATTTAATGATGGATTTTCCTATGATAACTGGGGCGGCTACAACATCATGGCAAAGCTCAATCAGAGGAATCCAGAGGTTCGCGATTACGTATGTGACGTAATTCGTTTTTGGGTCAGCGAATTTGACGTGGACGGGATTCGCCTGGACGCGGCTGACGTGTTGGATTTTGAGTTTATGAAGGCGCTTCGGCATACGGCAAACGAGGTAAAGCCAGAGTTTTGGCTGATGGGCGAAGTGATCCACGGGGATTATACCCGATGGGTAAATGAGGGAACCTTGCATTCAGTCACCAATTATCATCTTCACAAGGCCCTGTATTCCGGACATAATGAGCACAATTATTTCGAGATCGCCCATACGGTAAAACGGCTTTACGCCATGGGAGGAAACCGCCCGGATGGTCTAAAGCTCTACAATTTCGTGGATAACCATGACGTGGAACGGATCCATACAAAGCTTTGGAACAAAGCGCATTTTCTGCCGGTACACGTACTGTTGTATACGCTTCCCGGCATTCCTTCGATCTATTACGGATCAGAGTTTGGCATTGAGGGGAAGAAGACCTATGGAACGGACGCACCGCTTCGCCCAAAGCTTAATTTGGCTGATTTTGGCGATTGTTTAAAGGAGAATCCCTGCACGAAACTGATCGCGGCGCTGGGGCGGATCCGAAAGGAGCATCCTGCCTTATCTTACGGGGACTATCAGGAACTTGTGCTCACGAACAGGCAATATGCATTTGCAAGAAACGGATGCGGGGAAAGCATTTACGTTGCGGTCAATAATGATGACAATGGGGTGACGCTTCGGATTCCCGTCCGCGAAGGCGGAACATACTTGGGGCTTTTGACGGGGAACCGGATGGAAGCAGCGGACGGATGGATCGAAGTTAGGCTTTCCGGCTGCGGCGGAGACGTGATTGCATTGGAAGGAGCATGCGTAAACGGTGCGGAGCCAGTTGATTTAGCGGCAGTGAAAGAAAGGCCGGACGAGGCACGTAAGACACCTACGGAGGAAGTTTGCCGCGAGGAAGAGATGATTTCCTTGCGGGAAAAAAAGCCGGGTTTTGTTGACAGGGCTGCATCGGAAGGGAAGCCATACGACTGTATGACCATTGAGGAGTTGCAGGAGGCCATCCTTTCAAAGATGGAGAAAAATGGACCGGTGACGGAGCAGATGCTTCGTTCGGTTAGGGAGAATAATCACCAAGGTTCTTTATTGAACTGGGTGCGGAGCTTCCGCTAGCGAAAACGGAACGTGAGACGTATTCACGTGACATGGGTGATTTCCATACGTGAGCAGGCCAGACGGGAACTGCGGAAAAGGAGGTACAACGGATGCAATATCGCAAGGATAAATATGGAAACGACATTTCAGTTTTGGGCTTTGGTTGCATGCGCTTTACCAGAAATGGCAGGAACATAGATCATGAAAAAGCGGAGAAAGAGATTTTGGCCGCTTTTAGGCAGGGCGTAAATTATTACGACACCGCTTATTTATATCCTGGAAGCGAAGCTTGCCTGGGGAAGGTTTTGGAGGACAATCAGATCCGGGACAAGGTAAAGATTGCGACGAAGCTTCCGCAATACATGGTTAAGAATCCGGAAAATATCGATAAGTTCTTTGATGAGGAGCTGAAGCGCCTTCGCACGGATTACGTGGACTATTACCTGATGCATATGCTGACGGATCTGGTTTCCTGGGAGAACTTAAAGAAAAACGGAATCGAGGATTGGATCAGACGCAAAAAGGAAGCGGGAGCCATCAGACAGGTTGGTTTTTCCTTCCACGGGAACACGGAAACGTTCCTGAAGATCCTGGAGGACTATGACTGGGATTTCTGCCAGATCCAATATAATTATCTTGACGAAAACATACAGGCAGGGCGAAAGGGCTTAAAAGCGGCCGCTGCAAAGGGGATTCCGGTGATCATTATGGAACCGCTGCGCGGAGGCAAACTGGTAAATCTTTTGCCGGCGGAGGCGAAAAAGCTCATCGCGGAGCATGAGAAAAAGAGAACTGCGGCGGAATGGGCATTTCGATGGCTTTGGGATCAGCCGGAGGTAACCTGTGTATTGTCAGGCATGAATTCTCTGGAGATGGTGGAGGAAAACTGCAGGATCGCGTCAGAAGTGCAGGCCGGTGAGTTTGATGAAAGCGACTTTGAGATGATCGCCGGGATCAAGGAGGCTATTGAGCGGTCTACAAAGGTTGGCTGCACGGGTTGCGGTTATTGCATGCCCTGTCCGAAAGGAGTTGACATTCCTGCGACCTTCCGTTGTTATAATGCCATGTATACGGAGGGAAAGGGCACTGGCAGGTTCCAATACGTGCAGGTAGTTGGACTTCGCAAGGAGCCTGCGTTTGCAGACCTTTGCGTGCAGTGTGGAAAGTGTGAACAGCATTGCCCGCAGCATCTTGAGATCAGAAAATATTTGAAGGAGGCAGACAAGAATCTGCGCCCCGGGCCATATAAGATTCTCATCAAGATTGCCAGAAAATTTCTGGTCAAACAATAGAGAAAAATGTTATTGTTTCCTATAGAATAAACTTTAGAGAAAGATTAGGAGGATTGCAATGAGATTAATTACGCGTTCTGATTTTGACGGGTTGGCATGTGGCGCACTTCTTTTAGAGGCAGGCGTGATCGATTCCTGGAAGTTTGCGCATCCCAAGGATTTGCAGGACGGGCTGATTCCCGTGACAGAGGATGACTGCCTTGCGAACGTCCCTTTTGTGGAAGGCTGCGGACTTTGGTTCGATCATCACTCCAGTGAATATGAAAGATTGCAGCTTGCAGGAAAGTATAAAGGAGAAAGCAGGATTGCGCCCTCCTGTGCAAGGATTATTTACGAGTATTACGGCGGGAGACAGCGTTTCCCTCAATATGATGATCTGATGGTTGCGGTGGATAAGGTGGATTCCGGAAATCTCACCATTGATGAGATCCAAAATCCGAAGGGATGGATTTTGGTGGGCTTTCTCATGGATCCCAGAACGGGTCTGGGCAGGTGGAGAAACTTCACTATTTCCAACTATCAGCTGATGGAAAAACTGATGCATGCCTGCAGGACCATGTCCACGGAAGAAATTTTGAGTCTTCCTGACGTACGGGAGCGCATTGTGGTATATCGGGAACAGGATGAAAAATTCCGCGAGATGGTGAAGGCACACACGGTGACGTGTGGGAATCTGCTTATTTCTGACCTGAGGGGCGTAAATCCCATCTATTCCGGAAACCGTTTCCTAATCTACAGCATGTATCCCGAGCAGAATATTTCCGTGTGGATTGTAAACGGAAAGGGCGGCGTGGGTTGCAGCGCGGCCGTTGGCTACAGTATTTTAAACAAAACCTGCACCATTGACGTGGGCAGTCTAATGCTGAAATATGGCGGAGGCGGCCACAAGAAGGTTGGTACCTGCCAGTTCTCTGACGAGACAATGGCAGAAGGACTTGCAAAGCTTTTGGAAGAACTGAAGGAAATGGTAAATGAATAACGCATTTGGAGATGGCCCGTCGAAAACGACGGGCCGTTTTTTAGCTAAATTTAGCCTGCGATTCATCGGCAACGGATAATGGGAATAATCAACAAAAGATGCTTGGGATAATTGGACAAATTAACTAAAAGAGAGGAAAATGCAAGAGAGGGATTGCAAAAGAAACTAAAATGGAGTAGGATAAGCGTAAAGATTAAAATAAGCTAAATTAACTTAAATTAATTAAAACAAAAATGATAAAATTTATTTAGGAGGAGTAAAATGAGCATTCAAATGATCGCACCTGAAGTGAAAAACGTTCCCTGGCAGGATCGCCCTGCAAATCTCGTGGGAGCCCCCGTATGGCGTTATACGGAGAATCCCATCATTAATCGCAATCCTATCCCGGGAGTGGCAAGAATCTTTAATTCTGCAGTCGTACCGTATGAAGATGGTTTTATTGGCGTGTTCCGCGGCGAGCAGACGAACGGCGTGCCCTACGTATACCTTGGAAGAAGCAAAGATGGCATCCATTGGGAGTTTGAGAAAGACAAGGTTCAGTTCGTGGATGAGCAGGGTGAGCCATTCATGCCCGTATACGCGTATGATCCCAGACTGGTAAAAGTGGAAGATACGTATTATATTATATGGTGTGGGGATTTTTACGGCGCGGCCATCGGCATGGCAAAGACGCAGGATTTCAAGAAATTTGTCCGGATTGAGAATCCATTCCTGCCCTTTAACAGAAATGCCGTATTGTTCCCGAGAAAGCTTCACGGGAATTTCGTAATGCTGAGCAGACCTTCTGACAGCGGACACACGCCTTTTGGAGACATTTTCGTCAGTGAGAGTCCCGACCTGACTTATTGGGGAAAGCATCGCCACGTGATGGGCAGGGGCTATGAATGGTGGGAGTCCTTAAAGATTGGCGGAGGCGCTGCACCCATTGAGACGAGTGAGGGATGGCTATTGTTTTACCACGGCGTGAGCGGAACCTGTAACGGTTACGTCTACAGCATTGGCGGAGCCATTTTGGATTTGGAGAATCCTTCGATCGTGAAATATCGTTGTGAGACCTTCCTGCTGACGCCGGAAGAGTGGTATGAGGAGCGCGGATTTGTGCCAAACGTGACCTTCCCCTGCGCAACCATTCATGATCCCAAGACAGGCAGAATCGCGATCTATTACGGATGTGCGGACAGTTACGTAGGTCTTGCCTTCTGCCAGTTTGAAGAGATCGTGGATTATATCAAAGAGCACAGCGTTGTCAGAAATGATGACGTGGAGATCGGACGCAGATAATCCGGATTCGTCCGGCGTGAACGCTGGACAAAGCGCAGAAGCATGGATGCGAAGGCAAGCGCACAAGCTCCTGGGTGCAGGAGCAAGGAGGACAAAACGTGATAAAAACGGAAATGAGGAAAACTTCGAAAGCTATGGCGTGGCATGCTCCGACGGATCCGTGTTTTTCCTACGAGGGAAGAATTGATTTCGAATGTCCGGAGGCGCCCACGTTTGTCAATCCGTGCAGCTACTTTAGGTTTCGCCTTGGCGGGAAGCGTGCGGCGCTGGCGCTGGAAAACCAACGTGCCTACTTTGAAAATGCGCTGGGCGTGTTGGTGGATGGGGAATACCGTGGAAAAATACTTTTGCATGACGGCACTTCTTTGCAAGGAGAGACGGCGGAGCAGTTTTTGCTTCGCCTTTTGTCCGTGGAAGAAGAAAGGCTTTCCGCGATAAAAGGCCTCAAGGAGAGCGTTAGGTTTTATGATCTTGCGCCTTTTCTGGACGAAAAAGAGCATGAAGTGACGATCTTTAAACGCATGGACAGTTGCCATTACTTTCGCTTTTGCGGATTGGTGGCGGAAGAGGGGCAACTTTGCAGACCGGACACGCCGCTACCGGAAAGAAGGATCGAGGTCTACGGGGATTCCATTTCCTGCGGTGAGGTGAGTGAGGCCGTGGGATGCGTTGGCTCCGACGATCCGGAAGGGCATAATGGGATTTATTCCAACAGCTTTTATTCCTATCCCTGGATTCTGGCCAGACGCCTTGGCGCAAGGCTTCACGACGTATCGCAGGGTGGAATCGCGCTACAGGACGGCATGGGCTGGTTTAATCTGCCGGATGCCGTGGGAATGCTGAGCTGTTATGACAAGATACAAAATAACCCTTCTCTTGGGGAGAGAAAACCATGGGATTTTGGGGCGTACGTGCCACACGTCATAATCGTTGCCATTGGACAAAATGACGCACACCCGGAAAATTATATGGCGGAAGCTTATGACGGTGAGAAGGCCGTACGCTGGAGGAAAGATTACCGCAGATTCCTAGGGCTTCTCCGCGAGAAGTATCCGACGGCGCTGATCGTTCTTACGACAACGATTTTGGGACATGACCCGGCTTGGGACAGGGCGATCGGACAGGTTTGCAACGAAATGCAGGATCCCAAGATCAGACAATTTTTGTATGAGAAAAATGGCTGCGGCACCAGCGGCCACGTCCGTATTCCCGAAGCGGAAAAGATGGCGGGAGAGATGCAAGGTTTTCTGGAGAGCCTGGGAGATGAAATCTGGAAGGATTGAGGTAAGAAAAATGGCAAAAGGCAGAAAAGCAGTTACCATGTCTGACATTGCAAAAAAAGTGAACGTGAGCACGGTCACCGTTTCCAAGGCACTTTCCGGACAGAAAGGCGTCAGCGAGGAGATGCGCGACCAGATCCTGCGTCTTGCAAGGCAGATGGGTTACAAGACCATTCACGGCGGGAAGGAACCTGGCACGGGCTTTAGGATTGGTGTTTTGATGCCGCCGGGAGCCTTGGCTTCGTTTGATTCCTTTTATTGGCGGCTCTATCAGGCAACCTCGGAAAAGGCCATGGAGAAGAACTGTTTTACGGGGTATGAAAGTTTGACGGAGGACATGAACAAAAACGGAATCCTTCCAAGACTTGTCACGGACAGCATGGTGGACGGACTCATTGTGATTGGCCGTCCGGAGGAGTCGTACGTCGCACTCTTAAAAGAGCGTGCGGGAATGCCCATGGTATTTTTGGATTTTTATGACACGGCCCTTGACGTGGACTGTTTTATTTCTGACAGCTTTTACGGATCATATTTGCTCACGGAATATCTGCTGGACCGGGGACATAAGGACATTGCCTTTGTAGGAACGCTTTATGCGACGAACAGCATTACGGACAGGTTCCTTGGCTTTCAAAAGGCGATGATGGAACGGGGCCTTTCCGTGCCGGAGTCGCACGTGATTCCAGACCGTGCGAGGGAGAAGGGGACGGATGAAAACTATCAAACCTTTGCCTTCCCCCAAAAAATGCCTACGGCTTTTGTGTGTAACTGCGATCACGTTGCGGGAATTCTGATCAGAAATCTTGAGGAGAGGGGCTTACGCGTTCCGGATGACGTTTCGGTGACGGGCTTTGACAATTATCCCAGTGAAAAGGAGCTAGGGGCGGCTGTTACAACCTATGCGGTGGATCTGCAGGCCATGGCAAAGGCGGCGGTGAAGTCACTGATCCGGCAGATGAATGGTGAAAACGTAAGGCGCGGGATTCACGTCGTGGAAGGGCAGCTCGTAATCAAAGATAGCGTCCGTGCCCTAAAACGGTGAGAAAGCTAGTTAAGTTTGGCAGCAAGACAAATGCAATCAAAAAGGAGCGGAAAAGATCATGGATGAGACAACGTACCGGGATGGCCTGACGGTTGCCGGAGATGATTCCAGAATTGTAAAATGTATGCAAAGGGCTTTGGCCGGAGAAAAACTCACGGTGGCTTTTTTGGGCGGTTCCATTACGCAGGGGTGTCTGGCAAGTGAACCGAAGCTTTGTTATGCATACAGAACCTATGACTGGTGGGAGCACAGTTTCCCGGAAGCGGAAATCTCCTATTGGAACGCAGGCATTGGTGCGACGACCTCGCATCTTGGCGTCGCCAGACTGCAGGAGGACGTGCTGTCACAAAGACCGGATTTTGTGATCGTTGAATTTTCCGTAAACGATGAGGATGAAAGCCCTCATTTTAAGGAGACGTACGAGAGCCTGGTGCGGAAAATCCTTCAGGCACCCTGGAAACCTGCACTCATGCTGGCGCACAACGTCCGCTATAATGACGGGGGAAATGCGGAGGCAATTCACAGACCCGTCGGAGAGCGTTACCGCGTGCCGAGCGTGAGCATGAAGCCTTCGATCTATGCGAGAGTGGCTCAGGGACAGATAGAGAAACGCAGCATTACGCAGGATGACCTGCACCCGAATGATCTGGGGCATGAATACGTGGCGGGCGTGATCATCACGTTTCTGGAGGACGTAAGGAAGAAGGCATTGATGCTTGGGGCAGATGCGAATGCAGGCGGCGAGGCGGATTCTTCGGACTCGTTTTTGCCGCTTCCGATCCCGCTTACGCGAAGCAGCTACGAGAACGCGTCACGATATCGCAATTATCAGATCGCGCCGGTTGAAAATGACGGCTTTAAGCAGGATAACACGCCGCAACAGGCCATTGCAGATTGTTTTAAGCGGGGCTGGAAGGCATCAGACCTGGGAGACCGCATTAAATTCCGGGTCCGGGGAGAAAACATTGCCGTGCAGTACCGGAAAACGGTTAGAAAGCCTGCGCCGGTTGCGACGCTGTATCTTGACGGGGATCGGAGCAGGGGAATAACCCTGGATGCCAATTTCACGGAAGACTGGGGAGATTGTCTATATCTACAGACGGTTCTGGAACACGGAAACATGGCTGACCATACGATTGAGATAGAGATTACAAAGGCCGGGCCTGGGGACGCGGAGTGCTTTTATCTCGTATCCCTGATCGCGGGCTGACAAAGGAGGACTTCATGAGCATACAATACTTGGAAAAAGAACGGATTTTTTGCTTGCATACGCCGAATACTTCGTATCTGCTTGGCATTGTGGCCCAGGAAGGATTTCTGGGACATCTCTATTACGGGAAAAGATTGTTGGACGTAAGCGGAGCGCAGTATCTTCTAAGGCTGGAGGAGTCGCCCTTTGTGCCGGAGAAAAATGATAGGGACAGGAGCTCCTTCATGGATTGTTTTCCTTTCGAGTATTCCTCACATGGCGTTGGGGATTTCCGGGAGAGTTGCATTAAAATCCGCACGGCAAAAGGCCATGCGGCCGTAAACCTGGTCTACGTAAGTCACGAGATCAAAAAGGGAAAGGGAAAGCTTGCCGGTCTGCCTGCAACCTTTGGCAATGAGGGAGAGGTGACGACACTCGTAATCACCTGCACGGATCCCGTGACCAAGCTGAACGTGGAACTGTCCTATTCTGCCTTCGAAAACGTGGACGTCATTGCGAGGAGCGTCAAGGTGATCAATACGTCCGGAGAAGCCTTGTGGCTGGAAAAGGTCATGAGCGCGTGTCTGGATTTGGAGGCAAGGGAATATGACGTATTAACGCTGCACGGTTCCTGGGCGAGAGAGCGCCATATGGAGAGAAGGCCGCTGGGATATGGAAAAACCGGCGTTTCCTCCCTGCGAGGGGAGAGCAGTCATCAAGAGCACCCGTTTATTGCACTGCTATCGAAAAATGCGAGCCAGACGGAAGGTGAGGTTTACGGATTGCATTTTGCATATTCCGGAAACTTTTTGGCACAGGCACAGCGCAGTCAGTTTGGACAGATCCGCGTTGTCATGGGAATCTCGCCTGAAGAGTTTTCATGGAAACTGGAGTCCTGCGAGAGCTTTCAGGCACCGGAGGTTCTGTTAACCTATTCCGCCAAGGGACTGGGCGGAATGAGCAGAAGCTATCATGACCTCTACAGGAACCACTTGATCCGCAGCCCGTGGCTGCACAAAAAACGTCCCATACTGATCAATAACTGGGAGGCAACCTATTTTGATTTTAATGCGGAGAAGATCCTAAACATTGCAAAGGAAAGTGCAAAGCTTGGAATAGAAATGCTGGTTCTGGACGACGGATGGTTTGGAAACCGGTTTGACGACAACCGGTCGCTCGGCGACTGGCAGGTGAATGAGTCAAAGCTTCCGGGCGGACTTGGAAAGCTGGTTTCCGAGATCAATGCCTTGGGATTGAAGTTTGGCATTTGGTTTGAACCTGAGATGATCTCGCCGGAATCAAAGTTGTTTGAAGAGCATCCCGACTGGGCCATCCAGATTCCCGCCAGAAGGCCGTGCAGGGCTCGGAACCAGTACGTTCTTGACGTCGGGCGGAAGGAAGTAAGGGATTATATCCTAAAGCAAATGTTTGTCGTATTGCATTCCGCCAACGTAGAATACGTAAAGTGGGACATGAACAGACCGCTTACGGATATTGGAAGCGCGGCTCTCCCGGCAGACAGGCAGGGGGAAATCAGCCACAGATTTGTGCTTGGTACCTATGAAATGCAGGAGTGCCTTTTGCAAGAGTTTCCTAATTTGCTTTTGGAAAACTGTTCCGGCGGAGGGGGCCGGTTTGATCCGGGCATGCTGTATTACAGTCCCCAAATCTGGTGCTCGGATGACACGGATGCGGTAGAGCGCCTTGCGATTCAAGAAGGAACGGCGCTTTTGTATCCTCTTTGCTCCATGGGAGCGCACGTGAGCGTCTGCCCGAATCATACCGTGGGACGCAGTACGCCGTTTGCAACGAGAGCCATGGTTGCCTTGGCGGGAACCTTTGGGTATGAGCTTGACGTCACCAAGCTGTCAGATGCGGAGAAGGAAGAGATACCCAGTCAGATCCGGGCATATCACGCCTTTCATGATCTGATCAGGGAAGGCACCTATTATCGGAATGCCTCCTATCAGGAGAATCATGATTATGATTGCTTTCAGGTTGTGGGAAAAGGCGGGAAGAGGTCTTTGGTTTTCTTTACGCAGGTTTTGGCAACGCCAAATGAACACAGCCGGTGCATCCGGCTTCAGGGATTGCGGGAGAATGTGAAATATAAGGTCATTCAGGTGAATTTGAATAAAAAGGAGCTTCTTACGGATGCAGGAAAGGTGGTCAGCGGCAGCATTCTGATGAACGCCGGAATGATCGTGGAAAGGCCTTGGGGAGATTTTCAGGGAAGACTCTACTGGCTGGAGGAATGCTAAGGCGGGCAAGGCTTCGTTTGAACTTTGAATGAGTTTCGAAAGGAAGGAAAACGGTGGGCATACACAAAAAGTATTATGAACTGGCAGAAGAACAGGAAAAGCTTCTGAGCAGGAAGAATGAGATTGACGAAAGCTTTTATAACGGGATCTATGACAGGTATCGGTACCCGGTTTTGACGCGCGAACACGCGCCGGTCATTTGGCAGTATGATCTTGACGAGGATGACAATCCTTATTTTGAGAAGCGGTTGGGGATCAATGCGACGTTTAACTCGGGAGCATTGGAACTGAACGGAAAGTATTATCTGGTGGCGCGCGTGGAAGGAGACGACAGGAAGTCTTTCTTCGCCGTGGCGGAGTCAGACAGCCCCGTGGACGGATTCCGGTTTTGGGATTATCCCGTCCGGCTTCCGGATACCTGCCCGGAGGAGACGAACGTCTATGACATGCGGCTTACGAAGCATGAGGATGGGTATATATACGGCGTTTTTTGCTCGGAGAGCAAGGATATGGAGAGCCCTGACCTGTCTGCGGCCGTGGCTGCGGCAGGGATTGTGCGGACAAAGGATCTGAAGACCTGGGAGAGACTTCCAAACCTTCGGACGCTCCATTCCCCGCAGCAGAGAAACGTGGTGCTTCATCCGGAATTTGTGAAGGGGAAATATGCCTTTTACACGCGGCCCATGGATGATTTTATCGACACAGGGAGCGGAGGCGGCATTGGCTTTGGACTTTGTGATGACGTCACGAATGCCGTGATCGATGAGGAAATCATCACCAGCAAGAGAAAGTATCACACGATCACGGAGGTAAAGAACGGCGCGGGTGCAGTACCGATCAAGACGGATCAGGGATGGATCCATATCGCTCACGGCGTACGCAACACGGCGGCTGGCCTTCGCTACGTCATCTATGCCTTTGCAACGGCCTTGGATGATCCGGCGAGAGTGATCGCGGAGCCGTCGGGCTTGCTGATCGGACCGCGCGGGGAGGAGCGCGTCGGCGACGTGTCCAACGTAACCTTCACGAACGGCGCAATCACGCTTCCGGACAGGACGGTATATATTTATTACGCATCCTCTGACACCAGGCTGCACGTGGCACGGACAAGCATTGAAAGGCTTAAGGATTATGTGTTCCATGCGCCGGAGGATCTGCTCAGAAGCGCGGACTGTGTGGCACAAAGGTGCGAACTGGTGAGAAAAAACCTGGAGCTGTTGAATCGTTAGGATTCAGTAAGGCGACGCGGGACGAAGACTTGTCGCCTGGGAAGGAAGACTTAAGTGACGGAAAAGAACAGGAAAATCATTTTTTTGGAGCCCGTACTCAAGGAAAACGTATGGGGAGGAAATCGTCTCGTGACGGAATTTCATTATCGGGACGCGGGTGACGGCATCGGAGAGTGTTGGGGGATTAGCGCCCATCCTCACGGGGATTGTAAAATCGCGGAAGGAAAGTGGAAAGGGAAAACCTTGTCATGGCTGTACCGGGAACACAGGGAGCTTTTTGGCAACGTAAAAGATCCGGAGTTTCCTCTTTTGGTGAAGATCATCGACGCAAAGGCAAAGCTGAGCATACAGGTGCATCCGGATGACGCATATGCGAAAGAACACGAGAACGGAAGCCTTGGAAAGACGGAATGTTGGTACGTGATGGACTGTCCGAAGGGCGCGGAGCTTGTCATAGGACACAATGCGAAGACCAGAGAAGAATTTGCGGACATGGTGCATGCGGGAAGATATGAGGAATTGATCCGCAGGGTTCCCGTTACGAAGGGCGATTTTGTGCAGATCATTCCCGGCACAATCCATGCCATTACGCCCGGTATGCTGATCTTAGAGACGCAGCAGAGCAGCGACGTGACCTACCGCGTATATGATTACGGAAGACTTGTGGACGGAAAGCCAAGGCCGATCCACGTGGAGCAGAGCATTGAGGTGACAAACGTTCCGGACCTGTCTGACAAGACGGGAATAAGACACTTTGCAAACCTGTCGCCAAACGAACTGCATGAGCTGGTTTCCTGTGAGTTTTACCGCACGTGGAAGCTTGACGTGGACGGAAGCTTCGAAATGGAGCAAAGCCATCCCTTCTTGCTTGTCAGTGTCTTAAGCGGGGAGGGAAGACTGGACGGCAGACCCATTCATAAGGGAATGCATATGATCCTTCCGGACGGATATGGAAATGTTTACGTTAACGGAAAGGTTGAATTGATGCTCACAACCGTGAACTGTACAAAGTGACTAAAAAAACGATTTACATTTGGCCTAAATTTCTTCAAAAAACCGAAGAAAATCGATTTATACAGGGGTATTTCTAACAAAAACGTTAGAATGCTATTGGAAATTTGTACATGTTGTTGTATAGTAAAACAAATGTGAAAAACAAGGTTAAGGAGTTAATAAAATGACGCTGAAGGAAAACATCAGACATTTCTTTCACAACATCTGGAAGCATAGAGTGCACGTACTCATGGCACTTCCGACCTTCCTGATCATGTTCTTTTTCTTGTACGTACCGATGGCCGGTCTTGTAATGGCTTTCAAAAACTTTAACTACAACGACGGTATTTGGGGAAGTCCCTGGAAGGAACCCATTCTCGGTAACTTTGATTTCCTGACGGCATCGAAAGAATTGTTTGTCAACATGACGACAAACACTTTAATGTATTACGTAATCTTCACCCTTCTGGGCACGTTCCTGAACGTGGTGTTGGCAATTTGCATCGACCAGCTGGTGTTTAAGAAGCTTGGCGGCGCCCTGCAGTCCATTTTGATTATCCCAATCTTTATCTCTTATGCGGCAGTGCAGTTTATCGTGTATGCATACCTGGACAGAGATACCGGAATGATCAATCATCTGTTTGGCACCAGCATCCGCTGGTATGCAGAGGCAAAGTACTGGCCGGTGATCCTAACCATTGTGAAGATGTGGAACAGCGTGGGTTATGGTTCCGTGCTTTACATGTCCGTGCTTGCGGGCGTGGACCAGCAGCTCTATGAGGCAGCCCAGATCGACGGCGCAAACAAATGGAAGCAGATCAGACACATCACGATCCCTTCCCTAATTCCCATGATCACGGTTATGTTGCTTTTGTCCGTTGGTAACATCATGAGATCTGATACCGGTTTGTTTTATCAGGTAACCAGAAACAGCGGTGCGCTGAATCCTACCACCCGTGTTATCGATTCCTACGTATTGAACTCCATTTTGCACAGTTCAAACTTCGGATTTACTGCAGCCGCATCCTTCTTCCAGTCCATCGTGGGCCTGATCCTGATCATCATAGCCAACTTTGTGGTTCGTAAGCTCGAGCCCGAGAATGCATTGTTTTAAGGGAGGGCACAGGCGATGGAACAAAAAGTGGAACAAAACGTGGAAGAAGTTAAGAGGCTTTCCAGAAAAGAACAAAAGAAGCTTGATAAATTATATGACCTTCAGTATGGCGTGAAGGCAAAAAAGGGCGTTGGACAGTATATTCTGGCCGCATGCCTGATTCTCTACACGATAATCGTGGCCATGCCCATTCTCCTTGTGTTCATCTCCGCATTTGCGGACGAGGCGACGCTGGCGTCGGATGGTTTTAGTTATTTCCCGGCAAAATGGTCCTTAAACGGCATGAATGCCGTTCTGCGCTATGGAAAACAGCTGGCTACCTCATATGCGGTGACCATCCTGATCACCGTGGGAGGAACTCTGATCGGTCTTTTGTGCATGAGCCTTTTTGCTTATGCCATCAGCCGCAGGGACTTTAGACTGCGCGGTTTCCTCGCAATCTATGCCATGATCCCGATGCTGTTCAACGGCGGTCAGCTTTCCGGATACATTGTATTTACTTCCATGTATGGCATGAAGGACAGCCTTTGGCTTTTGATGCTGCCGATCTGTTGTACGACGATGAACATCATCATCTTAAGGACTTACATTCAAAACAGCGTGCCTGAGGAACTTATGGATTCCGCAAGGATCGACGGTGCGGGAGAGTGGAGAACCTTCTTCCAGATCACCCTGCCGCTGATGAAGCCGACGCTGGCAGCCGTAGGTTTCATGATGGCTACCACGTATTGGAATGACTGGCAAAATGCGTTGCTCTATATTCAAAGCGACTCCAAGAAGCCTTTGCAGCTCCTTTTGGTTAACATTCAGAAGAACATTGAAACTCTGCTGAATGCAAGAAACATTCCCTCTGCGGCACTTGCGGCCATGCAGGGAAAAGTTCCTCAGTATTCCGCGACCATGGCAACCGTGGTAATGGTTATCGGCCCTATCATGATCCTGTATCCCTTCTTCCAGAAGTACTTTGCGAAGGGCTTGACCATGGGTTCCGTAAAGGGTTGACAAGGGAAGAACGTAAGTCAGATATTCAAAGGATTCCAGGCGGATCCTTATAGAATATACATTACATTATTTATTTTTAGGGAGGATTCAGAGAAATGAAAAAGAAGAAATTTATTTCCGTAGCATTGGTTGCAGCAATGTCTGCAAGCCTTCTTGCAGGATGCGGCAACGGAAGCAGTGACGGCGGCAATGGCGGCAAAGCTAACGGCAAGACCACCATCAGATTATTCAGAGACTGCTTTAACCTTGGTACCCCTGATTCTGCAGCGGTAAAGAAGGTTGAGGACGCCATCAACAAGTATCTTGGGGAGAAGGGTAAGGATTACGTTGTAGCCATTACCGAGGTTGGTTCCGGAGAATATTCCGAGAAGGCAAACCTGGCTCTGGCTAACAAAGAAATCGATCTTCTTTGGACCGCTTCTTGGATGAGCACCGTTGGTACCAACGATCTGGTTCCGGCAAACGCAGTAAAGGATCTGACCAGCCTTCTTCAGGGCACCGCTCTTTATGATTCCATGGACGCAGGACAGTGGGAAGCTACCAAGTATAACGGAAAGAATTATTTCATTCCCGTATATAAGGACAACGTAGAAGGTTATGACTTTATGTTCCGTCAGGACCTGATCGACAAGCACGGCTGGAACATTTCCAACGTTAAGAAGCTTGCTGACCTTGAACCCATGCTGAAGGACGCTAAGGCAGATGGTCTTAAATATCCGTTCCTGACCCAGAAGACCGCAATGTTCTACAGATGGTACATTGATAGCTTTGATTTCTTCGCTGGCGACGTTGCAGCTAACTGGGTTGCAGTTGACAGAAAGACCAACAGCGTAGTTAATACCGTTGCTACCCCTGAGTACAAGGAGTTCTGTAAGTTGATGGCTGATTGGGCTGAAAAGGGTTACATCTCCGAGGACGACGCTACCAAGACGACCAACGACCAGACCACGCAGTCCAAGGATTGGGCTATTTCCTGGTGGACTGACATCCCTGTAAATGATGAGGCAGACGAGCGTTATCATCAGGACGTTACCATGCAGAGCGCTACCCAGAGATGGGCACACAGCACTTCCGCACTTGGTTCCTGCTACTGCATCACCTCTAATGCAAGCGATGACGTGGCTAAGGCAGCCATCGACTTCATGGGTCTGCTTTACACCGATTCCAAGCTGGCTGACATGTACACCTTCGGTATTGAGGGTGAGCATTTCAACTACAATGCAAACAAGAAGGTTGAGCAGGTTGAGAATGCAAACTACAACCACTCCATGTGGGAGTCCGCAAGTGCAACGGTTGTAACTCCTCTGCACAACGAGCCTGACAACAAGGCTGAACTGTATAAGAGCTTCAATGGCGGCGCTAACACCTCCTGCGCAGCAGGCTTCCGTTTCGACAAGAGCCCTGTAGAGGCAGAGTTCACTGCTTGTACCGCTCTGTTCGATGATTACGGATTCCAGCTTGAGAACGGCGGTTTCGCTGCAAGCGACGTTGACGCTAAGATCGACGAGTATCTGAAGAAGCTTGATGCAGCTGGATATCAGAAGGTTCTTGCTGAGTTCCAGAAGCAGTATGACGCATGGAAGAAGTAATTTCGGCAACGTGCTGAGATTGACATTCTGACGTTACGGACCGGCGCGGAATCCTCCGCGCCGGTTTTTTTAGGAGGGACGTATGCCGACGGTAATTGTTTTGCTCGGCCTGGCATGCATCGTTGTTTTGATTTTGCGGAGCATGAGAAAGGCAAAGAAGGAAGGAAAATCCCTGCAGTGTTGCATGGATTGCAGCAAATGCAACGGCCCGTGCCAACTTGGGGATTTAGAAAAATCAAATAAGAAGGAATGAAAACGTGTCAGGAGAACCGTCCCCGTGACACGTTTTTTGTTGCATATTTTGGGGACGGGTTCATATATTGTGGAGAAGGCTGGACAAGGGGAGGGCGTGAGGATGCGGGAACTGGTCCGGATATTTCCGAAGGAGGAGCAAGGATTTTGGGGCAGGGTGTTGACGAAGGACCTGACGGAGCTAAGGCTTCGGGCGATGAAACCGGCCATGGTGAACAGAGGCGGAAGGGAATGGTACTTGGATGAAGGGCAGGGAGGAAGAAGAATTGAAAAACGTTTTCAAAAAAAACCAGCTGATGATCACGGCTCTCGCGATCATGATAGCCATTGCAGGGTATTTGCAATTTGCGGAGAATACCATAAAAGAGGAGCCGGGAGAAACCTTGAAGGCCGTGGATTCCGGTAAGGTGATCACCGAGAATTACGTGGCGGGCGATCTGAAAAAGGATGCGCAAAAGCAGGAGGCTGCGGATACGATCTTGGAGCTTTCGGAAGAGGATTTGTTATTGCTTGGTTAGGCGACGGACGGGGGAGAGCTTTTGGAGTATCAAAGCTTAGACGCTTAGACGGTGATGACGGGGAACTTACGCTGAACTACTTGGAAGATGGCATGGACCTTGTCTATGAACGCCCGGGAAATGGCGGAGAAGAGGACGAACCCGCAACTGCCATGCCAAAGGAGGGTGAGATCCCGGGAGAGGCCGTTTTCACTTCTGCAGGCGCATGGATTGTTTCTGACGCCAAGCTTCTCAAGGAGCAAACCAGGGCAAAGAACAAGGCAACGCTTCTCGACGTGATCGGCAGCGAGCACCTGAGCGACGAGCAAAAGCAGCAGGCCGTCAATAGCATGGTGGAGATGACGCAGATCGCGGAAAAAGAGGCGGCAGCAGAGATCCTGCTGGAGGCCAAGGGATTTTCTGACGTGGTGGTCAGCATCGCTGCAGGCGGCGTAGACGTGGTGGTTAATGCGGCAACTCTTACCGACGCCCAGCGCGCGCAGATCGAAGACATCGTCCAGCGCAAGACGGGAGTCGCGCCGGAAAGCATCATCATCAGCACCGTCGTACGCGACTAACCACACCATCACCCCACCGGTTCACGGGGACGTGTCTATTGACACATTAATAAACCCGATAGACTCGGGGCTGAGGCTTGATAGTATTCCTCAGGCACGCTCGCGCTATACTTGCAGCGTATCGGTACTAAGGTGCCGCGAACAGATTCATCACAAGTGATGTCTCTGTTCGCATACGCCACCTAAGTACCGACGCTTGGCAAATATGCCTGAGGGATACTATTCAAGCCATCCCCTCGAGCATGTCGCAAGCCGGGGCTCTCAATGTGTCAATAGACACGTCCCCGTGACACAATTTGATTTAGCAGAAAAAAGTATACACGAGAGAAGATACGTGGTATAATATCTGCGAATTTGTACGCAAACAGGATGAGGAGTACCCATGAAGAGAGTATTTTTGATTGTTTTGGATAGCTTTGGAATTGGAGAAGAGCCGGACGCAGCGGCTTTTGGGGACGTGGACGTCAACACCTTGCGAAGTGTTGCGGGCAGTCCCTTTTTCCGCGTGCCGAATTTACAAAAACTGGGTCTTTTTAACATAGACGGCGTGTCCGTGGGCGAAAAGAGCAAATCACCCCTGGCGGCCGTTGCGAGACTTCGCGAGAAGTCCATGGGAAAGGATACCACCATTGGACATTGGGAGATTGCCGGCGTGGTATCGCCCAAGCCGTTGCCAACTTATCCCAATGGATTTCCGCAGGAAGTGTTGGATGAGTTTACCAGACGGACCGGCAGGGGCGTTCTGTGCAACAAACCTTATTCCGGCACGGCCGTGATTCAGGAATATGGCAAGGAGCATCTGGAAACGGGAGCGCTTATTGTTTACACTTCCGCAGACAGTGTTTTCCAGATTGCTGCGCACGAGGAACTTGTGCCTCCGGAAAAGCTGTATGAGTATTGCCGCATTGCAAGGGAGATCCTGCAGGGAGAGCACGGCGTTGGACGCGTGATCGCCAGACCTTTTATCGGTCCCGTGGACGGCAAGTTTGTCAGGACGTCGCACAGGCATGATTTTTCGTTGCTTCCCCCGAAGGCAACGATGCTGGATCATCTCAAGGCGGCAGGAAAGGAAGTACTGGCCGTTGGAAAGATCCAGGACATCTTTGTCGGACAGGGCATTACGGAATATGTTTACACCTCCGGCAACGAGGAAGGAATTGCAAAGACCATCGAGTGGATGGACCGGGATTTTGAAGGCCTTTGTTTTGTGAATTTAGTGGATTATGACATGTTGTACGGCCATCGCAGGGACGTGGACGGTTATGCGAAGGCCCTGACTTATTTTGACGAAAAACTCCCTGAGATTATGGGGAAGCTGCGTGAGGGAGACGTGCTGATGCTGACGGCAGATCACGGCTGCGATCCAGCATATCTGGCGACGACCGATCACACGAGGGAGTACGTTCCGTTCCTTGCTTACGGACCGGGAATCCGCCCGGAAAATTATGGGACGAGGGAGACCTTTGCCGACGTTGCGGCGACGGTGCTGGATCTATTGGGAGTACCGGGCGAGACTGCCGGAAAGAGCATGTTCCATTTGTGACGACGCTGCGGAATCTAAGGAACTTGCAAAATCTAACAAATGGAAATGAGGTAAAGGAAAGTGAATAAAGAAGTACAAGAAATCAACAGGCGGAGAACCTTCGCCATTATATCCCACCCCGATGCGGGAAAAACGACTCTGACGGAGAAGTTTTTGCTTTACGGCGGCGCCATTAACCTGGCGGGCAGCGTTAAGGGAAAGGCGACGGCAAGACATGCGGTCTCCGACTGGATGGAAATAGAAAAGGAGAGAGGTATTTCCGTAACCTCCTCCGTGTTACAGTTTGAATATGACGGTTATTGCATTAACATTTTGGACACGCCGGGACACCAGGATTTCTCAGAGGACACCTATCGTACTTTAATGGCTGCGGATTCTGCAGTCATGGTCATCGACGCGTCCAAGGGCGTGGAGGCTCAGACCAGAAAGCTGTTCAAGGTCTGCGGCATGCGTGGCATTCCCATCTTTACGTTTATCAACAAGCTCGACAGGGATGCCAATGATACGTTTGACCTTTTGGATGACATTGAGAAGGAACTTGGAATTGCAACCTGTCCCGTGAACTGGCCGATTGGTTCCGGTAAGGAATTTAAGGGCGTATATGATCGCGAAAAACAATGCGTGATTTCTTATTCCGATACGGAAAAGGGTACCAAGGAAGGCGTTGCGACGGAGATTCCCATTCAGGATGAAGAGCATCTTCGCGGACTCATTGGCGATGCGGCCGCAGATAAGCTTCTCGGAGAGATTGAACTTCTCGACGGTGCCAGCGCAGAGTTTGACATAGAGGAAGTACGCGCTGGAAGATTGACCCCCGTGTGTTTTGGTTCCGCACTGACGAACTTTGGCGTGGAAATCTTTTTGAAGCATTTTCTTAACATGACGACGCCCCCGCTCCCAAGAATGGCAGACATAGGTCTGATCAAACCTACGGAGCATGAGTTCTCGGCCTTTGTCTTTAAGATTCAGGCAAACATGAATAAGGCACATCGCGACAGGATCGCGTTCATGCGCATTTGCTCCGGCAAGTTTGACGCCCAGATGGAGGTGCGTCACGTACAGGGCAATAAGGTAATGCGTCTTTCCCAGCCGCAGCAGATCATGGCGGATGAGAGAAAGATTCTTTCTGAGGCCTATGCCGGTGACATCATCGGCGTGTTTGATCCCGGCGTTTTCTCCATCGGTGACACGATCTGCATGCCCAAGGACAAGCTAACGTATGAGGGGATTCCCACGTTCGCGCCCGAGCACTTTGCACGCGTCCGCCAGATCGACACCATGAAGAGAAAGCAATTTGTAAAAGGCATTGAGCAGATCGCCCAGGAGGGCGCCATCCAGATCTTTACGGAGATGACTGCCGGCATGGAGGAAGTCATTGTCGGCGTTGTGGGCGTGCTCCAATTTGACGTGCTGAAATATCGTCTGGAAAATGAATATAACGTGGAAATCCGTCTTGAGAACCTTCCCTATGAGCACATCCGCTGGATCGAGAATAAGGAAGAGGTGAATCTGGAGAAATTGATCGGAACCTCCGACATGAAAAAGGTAAAGGACATGAAGGGGAATCCGCTTCTTCTCTTCGTCAATTCCTGGAGCATCGGCATGACGTTAGACCGCAACAAGGGTTTGGTTTTGACGGAATTTAGCAGAAACTAAAGTAAAGTCTTGACTTAATGAAGTTTAATGGTTATGAGAGGACTTGGAAATTGAGATTACGAAAGAGCGGCAAGTTGCTTTGGATCATAATGCTCGCGGCAACGCTGACGTTTGGCGGATGCGCGTCGTTGTCAGACGCATTTCCAATCGGCAGGGAAGATAGCGAGTCTTACGAAGAAGGCAGCGGCAAAAAAGCGAAGGGAAAAAATCAAAAGGAATATGATGATCATTTCCTTCAAAAGGGCAGCAGATATGCCCGCAAAAGACTGAACAGCGCGCAAAAGCTTTGGTATGACGACATAGAGCATATCCTGGGCAGCATGGAGGTGGACGGAGAGCTTTCCGTGGAAGGCATAGAAGAAGGGCTGACGGAGAAGGATCTGGAACTTGTGTTTAATTGTGTTTGCATGGATCATCCGGAGCTCTTCTACGTGGATGGATACAGTTACGTGACGCACGTGGTTGGCGAGTCCGTTGTGGGATATGTTTTTTCGGGAAGTTATGGTATTGACAAGGACGTGGCACTTCGCAGGAAAAAAGAGATCCGGCAGGCCGCAAATGCGTTCCTGGAAGGGCTTCCCGACGGCGGAAAGAATCTTGATGACTATGAAAAGATCAAGTATGTTTATGAAAAACTGATTCTTGAGACAGAGTACTCCCTTGATGCGCAAGACAATCAGACCATCTATTCAGTTCTTGTGGGAAAAGAATCCGTGTGTCAGGGATACTCAAAGGCCCTGCAATATCTGTTAAACGAACTCGGAGTTGAATGCACGCTGGTTCAGGGCGTGGCACAGGGCCAGCCTCACGGATGGAATTTGGTGAAGGCAGACGGAGAATATTATTACGTCGACGTTACTTGGGGAGACAATTCCTACCATCCAAACGTTGGCTCCATGGCGGCACCGGAAATTTTGTACGATTATCTGTTGGTAACAACGGATGAAATCTCCGTGGGCCGGAAAATAGACGAGGTAGTTTCTCTGCCTGCCTGCACTGCAACGGCTGACAATTATTTTGTCCGGGAGGATGCCTACTTTGAATCATTGGATCAGGCAGGGCTCCAAATGCTCTTTACAATGGCAACCCCGGAGAATGCATGGCAGGTTTCCATTAAGTGCGCGGACAAGGAATGCTATGACGAAGTGAAGGATTTTCTTCTGAGAAAAAATAAGATTTTTGATTACTATCCGGTAGGCGGAAATCAGATTTCATACTATCAAAACGAGGAATTGCATTGCCTGACATTTTGGGTGACAAATTGACGCGGAAATGCTATAATAGATTTAATCTGAGATTAGGAGGGACAGGACATGGAGAAAGAGCAGAATGCAGTTGTGCTAAAGGAAGAAGAATCCGTTGGATCGGTGCGGATTGCCGATACGGTAGTGGCGAACGTGGCAACCATCGCGGCGGCTGAAGTAGAGGGCGCATCCATTCCGGCAGGAACCGTTTCCAAGGTGTCCAAGGGCGTTAAGGTAGAGATTAAGAATGGTACCGTAAAGGTTGACATGGCGGTAAATGTTAAATACGGCTATAACATTCCGGAAGTGAGCCAGCAGCTTCAGAGCAAGGTAAAGAGTGCCATCGAGAACATGACCGGACTGACCTGCAGCAGCGTAAACATTCGCTTCGCGAGCGTTATCATTAAGTAAAGGCAGAGAGAAAGATCAATGGGACGACACGAACAAAGAGAACAGCTATTTATGCTTTTGTTCCGGGTGGAGTTTAATTCGCTCGAAGACATGCCGGAGCAGGTAAAGCTC
This sequence comes from Acetatifactor sp., assembly GCA_024693365.1. Lineage (GTDB taxonomy): Bacteria > Bacillota > Clostridia > Lachnospirales > Lachnospiraceae > Acetatifactor. The sequence continues at coordinate 120,280 of JAILLF010000031.1, forward strand.
TTCTTTGAAGATGAAGAGAGAAGTGATGCGGGCGAATTTGCCGCGGCCATCACGGAAAAATATGAAAAGATCGTGGAAAAGCTTCCGGAACTGGATGCCCTTCTGAACGAAAAGACGGAAAAATGGAATACTAAGCGAATTGGCAAGGTAGAGCTGACGGTGCTTCGCCTGGCTTTGTATGAGATTATGTTCGACGAGGAGATTCCCGAGGGCGTGGCCATTGACGAAGCAGTTACCATCGCAAAGAAATACGGACAGGACAGCTCTGGTGCTTTTGTCAACGGAGTTTTGGCTAAATTTGTAAAAAAGGGTGATCAAAATTCGTAGCGTATATACCGTTGGGCAGATCAATGCCTACGTAAAAAACATGTTCACGCAGGATTACCTCTTACAGTCCGTTTTTGTGAAGGGAGAGGTCAGTAACTGCAAGTATCACAGTTCGGGGCATATCTATTTCACTTTGAAGGATCCTAAAGGAACCATCAGCTGCGTTATGTTTGCGGGGAACCGGAAGGGTCTTTCTTTTCGCATGCAAGACGGACAACAGGTAATCGTCGGCGGAACGGTTGACGTCTATGAGAGAGACGGAAAGTATCAGCTTTACGCGAGGCAGATTATCTTAGACGGTGCGGGAAGGCTCTATGAAGAGTATGAGCGCCTAAAGAGGGAATTGGAAGAACTGGGGATGTTTGCAAAGGAGTATAAGCAGCCAATCCCCAAGTATGTTAGGACCCTTGGCGTCGTGACGGCGCGCACGGGTGCGGCAGTACGGGACGTGATACAAATTGCAAAGCGCAGAAATCCTTACGTCCAGATTATTCTATATCCCGCGATCGTACAGGGAGAGGAAGCCGTTCCAAGCATTGTCAACGGCATTCACGCGTTGGAGGCGATGAACGTCGACGTAATGATCGTGGGACGGGGCGGAGGCTCCATTGAGGATTTGTGGGCCTTTAACGAAAGGGCGGTTGCGGAGGCGGTATTTCACTGTAGCGTTCCCATTATTTCGGCCGTGGGACATGAGACGGATACAACGATCATTGATTTTGTGTCCGACCTTCGGGCACCGACGCCATCCGCGGCGGCAGAGCTTGCTACGTGGGACGTGCGGGAGCTGACGGAGAGGATGGCATCTTACGGGATGGCACTGAATTCTGGAATCAATCGCGCCATTGACAGAAAGAGAAGCATTTTGGAAAGGCTAAAGCGCCAGATTGGCATGGTGAATCCGGCAGCGAGGATCCGCGGATACCGTCAGCATCACGTTCAGTTGCAGGACAGGCTAAATGGCGAGATGCGAAAGCTTCTCACGGCGAAAAGACATGCACTTGAGCTGTACGTGACAAAAATGAAGGGGCTTTCCCCGCTGGAAAAGCTGTCAAGCGGTTATTCTTACGTAGAGAATGCAGGGGGCAGAAACGTGCGGTCCGTCTCCCAAGTGCAAAAGGGGGATCTGATCAGGATCAACGTAAGGGACGGAAAGATCGAGGCCAAGGTGACGGACGTGACGTGCGCCGGACTCACAAATGAGAAGGCCTAAACCATAGGGAGATTGGTATGGAAGAAAAGAAAGAAGTCAGTCTGGAAGAAAATTTTGATAAATTGGAAGAACTGATCGGGGTTCTGGCGGACGCGGACGTCTCTTTGGAGGATGCCTTTCACGCCTACAGTGAGGGAGTATCGCTCCTGAAACAGTGCAACGATCAGATAGACCGCGTCGAAAAGAAGGTTCTGGTTCTGAGTGGTGACGGTGAGCTTGAGGAACTGGACGCAGACGACCTGGAGGCATAAAGGAATGGAAGAAAAAAGCTTTCAGGAAATGCTTGGGGAAAAAACGGCAGAAGTGCAACAAGTGATTTCCGAGGTGTTGGAACGATACTTAAAAGAAAAATATGAGCTTCCTTACGTACATACGATCTTGGAAGCCATGGAATATAGTTTTATGGCGGGAGGAAAACGCCTCCGTCCCCTGTTGATGCGGGAGACGCATCAGCTCCTTTGCGGGGAAGAAAAAAGAGGGCAAGCCTCCCTCGGGGAATTTATGACGGCGCTGGAGATGATCCACACCTATTCCCTGGTGCATGATGACCTGCCGGCCATGGATAATGACGAATATCGCAGGGGAAAAGAGACGACATGGAAAGTCTATGGAGACGGCATGGCGGTTCTCACGGGAGACGCCCTGATGAACAGTGCGTTTGAAATCGCTTTTTCCGAGATCGGCAGGACCCTTTCTTCCGATAAATCCCTTGAGGAAAAAGGCAGGATCGCGGGATGTGGCGAAATGCTGGCAAAGAAGGCAGGCATAGACGGCATGCTTGGCGGGCAGGTTGCTGACGTGGAGGCGGAGAAGAAAAATCTGCCAATGGACATGGACAAGATTCTGTTCATTCACGAGAAGAAGACCGCGGCCCTGATCGAAGCGGCCATGGGAATTGGCGCAATGCTTTCCGGTGCCGGTGACGATGAGATTAAAAAGGTTCTGCTGATCGCAAGAAAGGTGGGCATTGCTTTCCAGATCCAGGATGACGTGCTTGACGTGATCGGGGACAGCAAGGAGCTTGGAAAGAGCGTGGGAAGCGACGCGCAGAGCGGCAAGGAAACCTACGTGACGCTTTGCGGACTTGAGAAGTCAAAGCAGGAAGTTGCAAGACTCTCCGAGGAGGCAGCAGCGCTTCTGCATGAGCTTCCGGGTGATCACGCCTTTCTGGAGGAGCTGATCCTACACCTGATCTACAGAAAAAAATAGTGTTGTAAAAGAGGTTTTTTGGTAATGTACCTGGAGAAAATAGAGAACGTCAATGACATAAAGAAGATCGATCCGGCGGATTATCCGGCGCTCGCGCAGGAGATCCGGGATTTTCTGATCCAAAAGATCAGCGTGACGGGCGGACATCTTGGCTCAAATCTTGGAGCCGTGGAGCTGACCATGGCGCTGCATCTTGCGTTGGACCTGCCGCAGGATAAGATTATCTGGGACGTGGGCCATCAGGCTTACACGCATAAGATTCTGTCAGGTCGCAAGGAAGGATTTGACGCACTTAGACAATATCATGGAATGAGCGGGTTCCCAAAGCGGAAGGAGAGCTGCTGTGACTGCTTTGACACGGGACACAGTTCTACGTCCATTTCCGCAGGCCTGGGTCTTGTCATGGCGAGGGATCACCGGGGAGAGAAACAAACGATTGTTTCCGTGATCGGTGACGGATCCCTTACGGGAGGCATGGCGTATGAAGCCCTGAACAATGCCTCGAAACTGGAGACAAACTTTATCGTCATCCTGAATGACAACAATATGTCCATCTCTGAGAACGTGGGTGGAGTGAGCAAATATCTAAACAATATCCGAACCGCGGATGGGTATCTTGACCTAAAGGAAGGCATTTACAACGCATTGCTCGGAAGTGCCAAGGGTAATCAGGTGATCAAGGGCATCCGGAGATTGAAAAGCAGTTTAAAAACATTGGTGATTCCCGGAATGTTCTTTGAGGACATGGGCATCAAGTACCTTGGACCAGTGGACGGACATGACGTGCAGGCCATGGTGAACGTGATCCGCGCGGCGCAGAGGGTAGAAGGTCCCGTGCTCATTCACGCCATTACGAAAAAAGGAAAGGGATTCCTTCCTGCGGAGAAACATCCGGCCAGATTTCACGGCACGGAGCCATTTGACGTTGAAACGGGGAAGCTGTTGAGGCAAAAGACCGAGCCTTGCTATACGGACGTTTTTTCCACCATGATCTGTTCTCTTGCTGAGAGACATTCCAACCTGGTGGCCATTACGGCAGCCATGCCGGACGGAACGGGACTGAAGCGTTTTCGCTCAGAATTCCCGGATCGCTTTTATGACGTGGGAATTGCGGAGCAACATGCGGTGACCTTTGCGGCAGGCCTTGCCGTAGGCGGCATGAAGCCCGTTGTCGCAGTGTATTCCTCCTTCCTGCAAAGGGCATATGATCAGATTCTGCACGACGTTTGCTTACAGAATCTGCCCGTTGTCTTTGCCATAGACCGTGCCGGCCTGGTAGGCAGTGACGGTGAGACGCATCAGGGCATCTTTGACCTGACTTATTTGACTGGCATTCCCAACATGCACGTGTGTGCTCCCAAGAATAAATGGGAACTCGCCGACATGATGCAGTTTGCCGTAAATTTTGACGGCCCGATTGCGATCCGCTATCCGCGAGGTACGGCATACGCAGGGCTGGAAGAGCATCGCGCACCGATCGTGCTGGGCAAAGCAGAATGGATTTTCCGTGAGGACGGCGTTGCCATCTTTGCATTGGGCGGCATGGTGGAAGAAGCCGTGAAGGTGCGGGAATTGTTAAAGGAGCGGGGCGTTCGCGTGAGTCTGATCAATGCAAGGTTTGCAAAGCCCATAGACGAAGAAGCACTATTAGAGGCAGCGAAGAGTCATTCTCTGATCGTAACAATGGAGGAAAACGTTGCGTGCGGCGGTTTCGGAGAAAAAATTCTGGAGACGGCGAACACCCGTGGATTAAAGAATAAGATTTTACCCATTGCGTTGCCGGATGCTTACGTGGAGCATGGTAACGTAGAAATCTTGAAGCAAAAGCTTGGCGTAGATCCCAAGGGGATCTGTGATCGGATCTGGGAGGCATTGAACACATGAAGGAGCGACTTGACGTAATCCTGGTGGAACAAGGTTATGCATCCTCAAGGGAAAAGGCGAAGGCCATTATCATGTCGGGCAACGTTTACGTCAATGGACAAAAGGAAGATAAGGCAGGCACGACCTTTGATCTTACAAAATGTAAGCTGGAGGTGCGGGGGAATACCCTAAAATACGTAAGCCGCGGAGGCTTAAAGCTTGAGAAAGCCATGCAAACCTGGAAATTTCCTCTGGAGGGAAAGATCTGCATGGACGTGGGTGCATCCACGGGAGGCTTTACCGACTGCATGTTGCAAAATGGTGCAAGCCGCGTTTATTCCGTGGACGTGGGCCATGGACAGCTGGATTGGAAGCTTCGCAACGACGAACGGGTCGTCTGCATGGAACAGACAAACTTCCGGTACCTAAAGCCTGAGAACGTGCCGGAAAGACTTGATTTTGTCAGCGTGGACGTAAGCTTTATCTCACTGACGAAGATCCTGATTCCCGCGCGTAATCTGTTGAAGGCCGGGGGAGAGATGGTTTGCCTGATCAAGCCGCAGTTTGAGGCGGGACGCGAGAAGGTTGGAAAGAATGGCGTTGTCCGTGAACTTTCCACGCATCGCGAGGTTATCGAAAAGGTGATTGACTTTGCGAACCTGACGGGCTTTTCCGTAATGGGCTTGGAGTATTCGCCCATCAAGGGACCGGAAGGAAACATAGAATATTTGGTTTATCTGAAAAAAGAGGCGGAGCCGGAAGAAAGCGTCTCTTCGCTCACGGAGCGGGAGGCGGAGGAGCTTCTTGCAACGGTGATCTCAGAAAAAAAGGGGCTTTCCGCATCTGAACAATGGAAGCAGATCATTGCCGGGATCGTGGAGAATTCGCATGCGCTATAGAAAATGACTGACGTGGGGCCCTGCGAAAAGGAGTGAACCATGGGAAAACGATTTTTGATCTATTCAAATAAATTTAAGGATCCGCAACTGCGGGCAACCTACCGGATCAAGGACTATTTGGAGTCTAAGGGACAGGAGGTCAGCCTTCTGATCGTGGACAAGGACTGGAAAAGCGGGGAATGCCTGGAATCCTCTATTCCGGAAAACGTTGACCTGATCCTTGTGCTTGGCGGAGACGGAACCGTTTTACAGGCAGCCAGGGAAACCATTCACGTTCACGTGCCTCTGATCGGCGTGAACCTGGGAACGCTGGGATTTATGACGCAGATCGAAATGGCAAGCTTTGAGCCTGCGCTGGATCGTCTGATCGAGGGAGATTTCCGGAAGGAGAGCCGAATGCTGCTCCATGGGAAAGCGATGCTTCATGACGGTGAAATCAGGGAAGGCTTGGCATTAAATGACGTCGTGATCTCCAGAAGCGGTCCCCTGCGGGTGATTCTGCTTCGCATTTACGTCAATGGTTCTTTCTTGCATGAATACCAGGCGGACGGCATGATCGTGACGACGCCTACGGGTTCCACGGGGTATAATTTGTCTGCGGGCGGTCCGTTGGTAGAGCCGGGAGCAAAGCTATTGATGCTAACGCCCATTTGTCCGCATTCGCTGAATCAAAGAAGCATTATTCTTTCTTCAGAAGATGAGATCGAGATTGAAATCCCGATGGGAAGGGAAGGAAAGGAACAAACGGTTATGGCTACCCTGGACGGTGCCAATTCCTTTTTTATGACGACGGGAGACCGCATCACCATCCGTAAAAGCGCGGAGAGTGCGGAATTCATTCAATTGAGCAAGGTAAGCTTTCTGGACGCGTTGCATCAGAAGATGAAGGATTGATACAAATCAAGAGGGAAACATGAAAAAGATCAGACAACGAAGAATTTTGGAAATCATAGAGAAGTATGAGGTGGAAACCCAGGAACAGCTTCGGGATTACCTCGCTCAGGAGGGAATCCAGGTCACGCAGGCGACGCTCTCCCGTGACATACGGGAATTAAAGCTTTCCAAGCTTTCCGTGGACGGAATGGCGGGCGGTAAGCAGCGTTACGTTGCCTTTCACCGCGAAGGCGGGGAGCGTGCAAATGAGAAGTTTGTGAGGGTTTTAAGGGATGGCTTTGTCTCCATGGACATGGCGCAGAACATCCTTGTCATAAAAACGGTTTCTGGAATGGCCATGGCCGTAGCCATGGCGATCGACGCCCTACAATTTCCGGAGGTGGTGGGATGCATCGCCGGGGATGACACCATCATGGTGGCAGTCAGGACCGTGGAAGAAACCAGACAACTGATGAATCAGATGAACGAGATCATGGGTTAAGTAATTAGGGGATTCAAAGAAGGCGGCAGAAGGAGGAAACATGTTACAAAGCTTACACGTGAAAAATCTGGCGCTGATGGAGGAAACGGAAGTGACCTTTGGGGAGGGACTCAACGTCCTGACCGGTGAAACCGGCGCGGGAAAGTCTCTGCTTCTTGGGTCCGTGAATCTTGCCCTAGGGGCGAAATTTGAAAAGGAAATGCTGCGCAAAGGCGCGGAGCAGGCCTTGGTGGAACTTAGCTTTTCCGGTAACGAAAACGTGACGCGCCGGCTGCAGGCCATGGAACTGGAATCCCAAGAGGACGACAGCGTCCTGATCAGCCGCAAGATGCAGGTTGGAAAAAGCGTTTTCAGGATCAATGGCGAGGTGGTCACCGCAAAACAGGTGAAGGAGCTGGCTGAGGTATTGATCGACGTGCACGGGCAGCATGAACACCAATCCCTGCTCCATAAGAAAAAGCATTTAGAGATTTTGGATGCCTTTGGAGGCAAGGATGCCGAGGAGGCGGGAGCTGACGTGGCAAAGGCTTATCAGGAATGGAAGGCCACGGAGAAAAAGCTGGGTGAAGAAAAGCTTGACGAAAAGGAGCGGGTCAGAGAGCAGGCGCTCGCGGAATATGAGGTCCGGGAGATCGAGGATGCAAATCTTCGCATCGGGGAAGATGAAGAACTGGAAGAGAATTACCGCCGCATGGTCAACGGCCAAAAGATCATGGAGGCACTGGGCGAGAGTTATTCCTTTACGGGAAGTGACGGCGCGGGCAGCGCGCTCAGCAGGGGGCTTAGGGCCCTTGGCAGCGTTACGGGGTATGACAAACGCCTTGCAGAACTGGAGGAACAGCTTGCGGAGGTGGACAGCCTTCTGGCAGATTATAACAGGGATCTGGCAGACTACATGGAGGATGCCACCTTCGACGAAGAAGCCTTTCATGAGACGGAGGAGAGGCTGAATCTGATCAACAGACTCAAGGAAAAATACGGGAATTCCTTAGAGGACGTGATCGCGTACGGCGAGAAGAGACGGGAATATTTAGATAAATTGGCAGACTATGACGCCTATCTGGCCGGATTGACTGCGAAGCTCGCCGCCGAACGTAAAAAGCTCGGGGAAGCCTGCGAAAAGCTTACGAAAATCCGCAAAAAGAACGCCAAGACACTGACGGGCCTTCTCACGGAAGCCTTGGAGCAATTGAATTTCCTCAAGGTAGATTTTGAGATTCACCTGGAAGCTTTGGAGGAGCCAACGCAGAAGGGCAGCGACGACGTGGAGTTTTTGATCTCCACGAATCCGGGAGAGGAGAGGCGCCCCCTTGGCATGGTGGCAAGCGGCGGCGAGCTTTCGAGGATCATGCTTGCGATCAAAACCGTTCTTGCAAAGCGGGATGAGGTAGATGCTTTGATCTTCGACGAGATTGATGCCGGCATCAGCGGCAGGACGGCATGGCAGGTGTCGAAACAGCTGGGAAAGGTATCCGGTGCGCATCAGGTGATCTGCATTACGCATCTTCCGCAGATTGCCGCCATGGCAGATTCGCACTATCTGATCGAAAAGAATACGGACGGAAACAGTACGGTGACGGACGTGCGTCTACTTACGGATCAGGAAGCCATTGGTGAACTTGCAAGGCTGCTTGGCAGTGACGGGCTTTCCGAAGCGGCGGTTTCCAATGCGGTTGAAATGCGTAAACAGGCGATGGAACAAAAAGAAGAAAAGTGATTTTCTTAAGTGAATAAAAACGAAGGATACGGTAATACTGAGAAGGACGCGAATACGGCGTCCTTCTTTTTTATTGCATGGATGGGAGGTTAAGGATGTTTGGAAAGGGCAACGTGAAGCATGTGAAAACCAAAAAGACGAAGAAATGGAGAATGACTTTTAGGGGTATTTTGACATTCGCGGGGCTGGCATTTGCCTGCATCATGTTTTGGAACGTTACTGCGCGCATCCCTTCAACCCTTTACTTTCGCGCAGATCAAATCCAAAGGATTGATCTGGGGGTTCCGGCAACGGGAGAGGTGAGGGCAGCTTTTTTTGGATGGAATGAAAGTGAGGATTCGGAGGATATCGTGGCATTGGATCTTTCAAGACCCGTTACGATGCGTCCGGCGGGGCAAGACAGGTATGACATGGAGGTAAGACTTTTTGGATTTATTCCATTAAAGAAAGTCGACCTTCGCGTCATAGGCGATGAGGAAGTGATTCCCATGGGAATCCCGATTGGCGTGTACTTGCAGGGAAAGGGCGTGCTTGTTGTGGGAACGGCAGAATTTATTACGGAAAATGACGAAAAGGCGGAACCGGCGAAAGACCTTGTGAAAGCGGGAGATTACCTAATGGCGATTGACGGCGTGGCATTGAAGGGGAAGGACGATCTTATCAAACGGATTGAAGAATCTAATGGAAAAACATTGACTGTCACCGTTGAGAGAGAAGGAAACAAACGGGAAGTGGAGATCACGCCCGTCCGAAACCAGGGGCATAAATATAAGGCAGGAATCTGGGTGAGGGATAACCTGCAAGGCGTCGGAACGTTGACTTACGTTGATGCGGACGGGAAATTCGGGGCGTTAGGGCACGGCATAGCGGACGTGGATACTGGCACGGTCATGCAGGTTAAAGGAGGAACACTCTATCAGACAAAGATTGTAAAGCTTCGCAGAGGAAAGCACGGCGATCCCGGTGAAATAACGGGAAGGATTATTTATGACGAAGGATTTGCGCTGGGAGAGATCAGTGAAAACAGTGACCTGGGAGTATACGGCGTCTGTAATGACGCGGGGAAAAGTCTGGCAACGGCAGATGCCGTTCCCATAGGCTTAAAGCAAGAAATTGAACTTGGCCCCGCACAAGTTCTTTGTACCTTAGAGGATCACGTCGAAACCTTTGAGATTGAAATCACAAAGGTGCGCCTAAAGCAGGATGGCAAGGGACGCGGCATAGAATTAAGAGTGACGGATACGGAGCTTCTTCGTCGCACGGGCGGGATCATACAGGGAATGAGTGGATCGCCTATTTTACAAAACGGGAAGATCATCGGTGCCGTGACGCACGTTCTGGTAAGTTCTCCGGAAAAGGGATACGGAATCTTTATAAAAAGCATGTTGGAAGAGGGAAGCTCATAATGGAGAGTTTCCCTCATTTTCATTGACTTATGAATGGAATGAAACTACAATAGAGGAAGAATGGGGGATAAAAATGAAACGATATCAAGTATCAAAATATTTTACCCTGACGTTAATCGCATTTATGATTTCCTTAGGGTTTTGGACGGTATATTTTATTGGGGACGTGCATCTTCGTTTGGCGAGACCACTGCTTGGACAGGATTATGGAACGCTGAAGGACGGAACCTACGTAAGAATCGACGTGGATACGTATCTGACAGGCGAGTATGGTAACGTGTGCGCAGCCAGCGTACGCGGTCTTAAAACCTATCAATATTATACCGTTTTGATCGGAAAAAATCAGTGGGTCAGATTTGGCGCGTCGGAGAAGGATACGCTCGAGAAATTGGGAAAATACGTGCATGGGAAGGGAAAAGAAATGCATTTAACCGCACGGGTTGACCGGGACTTGATCATGGGACTGGATTGGTATCAAAAAAGCGCAAAAAATTTTGATACAAATGTGCTGATTAAGGATTTTGTGCTTAGCGAGGCGTCCATTCATGATTATGCCACGGTACAGATTCTTGCGAACGTATTTTTGATCGCGGCGGCGATTCTGTTTATCACAATTGGCGGAATCCGCAGAGTTTACGTACGGCCCTTTGAAGATACTCAAAGATATAAGGACTGCTTTTTCGGAAGGGGATTTGACTTGGATAAGCAGTTGGAAAAGGAGAAGGAAAACCTAAAGCGCTATCAGGAGGAACAGAAAAATTCCTGGAAGTCTTACGGAATTGGAGCTGCGCTTTTGCTGGGAGGCATCTTTCTCATTGGATTTAGCGTTCTTTTATCAATGTTTACCATGATCCAAGTCTTATTTATTGGAGGCCCCCTGGGAATTTACATGATTTCAATGAGCTTTTATTGGTTTGTGAGCGGGTTCGTCAATTCGGATTCTGAATTTGCCCATAAGATCTCGGACACGTTCCTGCTTCGAACGACGTCCGTAAAGATTGAGGAATGCTATAAAATGATTCAAGTCTTGAAGAAACACGTTGAGAAGAATGAGACTGCGTTGGAAAAGGTAAAAATGTGGTATGGCCCAGGTGCCTGGGAAGAAGAGGAGGGTGACTCCGGCAATGAGAGTGACGCTGCTGAATGATTCGTTTCCGCCCGTGATTGACGGTGTGGTGAACGTTGTAATGAATTATGCCAGGATTATGAAGGAACAAGGGCTGGCGGAGCCCATGGTGGGCACGCCGCGATATCCCAATGAAACCTATGACAAGTATCCTTATCCGGTCATTCCGTACCAGAGCATTGATACCACGGGCATTGTCAGCGGATATCGCGCGGGAAATCCTTTTGCCTCCGGTGCGGTGGAGGACATGAAGGCGTTCCGGCCCGACGTGATCCACAGTCACTGCCCGGTTTCCTCAACTTTGATGGCCAGAATGCTGCGGGAAGAGACGGATGCGCCCATCATTTTCACGTATCACACGAAATTTGACGTGGACATCGCGAGGGCAGTCAAGGCGAAGTTTATCCAAAAAGAGAGCATCAAAACGCTGGTGGACAATATTTCCGCCTGTGATGAAATATGGGTGGTGAGTAACGGTGCCGGAGAGAATCTGAAGTCTCTTGGCTATGAGGGACGCTATCGCGTCATGCCAAACGGCGTGGATTTCGAGAAGGGAAGAGTCGATGACGCGGGCGTGCGAGAGGCAACTAGGGAGTATGACCTGCCGGAGGGCGTGCCGGTCTTTTTATTTGTCGGAAGAATTATAAAATATAAAGGGTTGCCGCTGATTCTGGATTGCATGAAGCTCCTAAAGGAAGAGGACATGGACTTTCGCATGGTTTTCGTGGGAAATGGACCGGATGCGGAAGAATTAAAGGAAAAGACCAAGGAACTTGGGTTGGAGAACCGAGCATTCTTTACTGGAGCCATCTATGACAGAAACGTGCTTCGCGCATGGAATACCAGGGCAGATCTTTTCCTGTTTCCGTCCACCTATGACACGAACGGGCTTGTGGTACGTGAGGCGGCGGCCTGCGGAATTGCAAGCGTTTTGATCAAGGGCTCCTGCGCCGCAGAGGGCATCACGGATCTGCACAATGGATATCTGATCGATGAGAATGCCGGGAGCATGGCGGAATGTCTTCGTGAGGCTTGCAAGGATTTGGACCGCGTGCGTCAGGTGGGACAGAATGCAATGGATGAGATTTATCTCTCATGGGAGAGCGCGGTGAGAACCGCCGTGGATCGTTACGGCGAGGTGATCGAGCTCCATAAGAGTTGTTCCATGACGGAACGCAAGTACCAGACCTCTGACCATTTCCTGAACGTGGCGGCAGGACTCGTTGCCACGACGGAAAAGGTATTCCATGCACCGAGGCGATGGTATGAAGGTATGCTGGAGAACGTGTCGGAGGCAAAGGACAACGTCACGGAGACGAAGGACATGTTGGTCGCAGGCGTCAGGGAGACGAAAGAAAGCATCGCGGACCGCGTGCACGAGGCGAAGGAAAGCATTGCCGACCGCATGCAGGAAGCAAAGGACAATTTTACGGACCGCGTACAGGAAGCAAAGGACAATTTTACGGACCGCGTACAGGAAGCAAAGGAAAGCCTGGCGGATCAACTGCATGAGGCAAAGGAGAACGTAAAGTCCTGGATGCAGGACGTTACAAAATAAAATTCAAAAGAAGGTGTTTGAAATGAGTAGCGATTGGTATAAGGAGAAATCCTTTTATCAAATATGGATCAGAAGCTTTAAAGATGGGAATGGAGACGGGATCGGAGACTTATACGGCGTTTATGAGAAATTAGAGTATATTAAGTCCCTCGGCGTGGACGGTATATGGTTTTCGCCCATCTATCCTTCTCCCAATGCTGATTTTGGCTATGACATTTCTGATTACAAGAACATACACCCAGATTACGGCGATTTGGAGCAGTTTAAGAAAGTGTTGGCCAAAGCGCATGAACTGGGTCTCAAGGTGATCATGGATCTTGTGGTAAACCATACGTCCGACGAGCATCCGTGGTTCCGGGAGAGCCGCAAGGGGAAAGATAATCCCTACAGTGACTATTACATATGGCGTGACAAACCGAACAACTGGGACTCCCTGTTTGAAGGAAAGGCCTGGGAGTATGACAAGGTTCGAAAGCAATACTATCTTCACATTTTTGCGAAAAAACAACCAGACCTCAACATGGACAACCCCAAAGTCCGCGAGGAAGTCAAGGGAATCCTTAGATTTTGGCTGGACTTGGGCGTGGATGGCTTCCGCGAGGATGTGATCAATTTTATTTCCAAGCATGAGAAGCTTCCGAACGGACTGCCGTTTTTGCCGGCGGTAAACGGACTGCCGTATTATAAGGACGGCCCGCATATTTATGAGTACATGGAGGAATTCCGCGAGGTCTGCAGCCAGTATGACTGTTTCCAGCTCGGCGAAGGACCGCTCACCACGGTGAAGTCTGCACTGAAATATCTTACGGGGCCAAAGAAAAGTCTCGACATGATGTTTTCCTTTGACCATATGATGGCGGATTGCATTTATACGGAATACGTGCACAGGCCATTCTCGCTTGTGAAACTGAAAAAGGCCTTTACGAAATGGCAGAAAGCCTTAAATGGCAGGGCGTGGAATGCCTTGTATCTGGAAAATCACGATCATCCCAGGGTGATCAGCCGTTACGGTGATGAAAAGTATTGGCGCGCCAGCGGTACGATGCTGGCGATGAGCTATCTGTTCCAGCAGGGAACTCCCTTCGTTTACCAAGGACAGGAGATCGGCATGATGAACATCCGGCTGAAATCCATCAGCGATTACATTGACGTCAGCTCCCTGACCAATTTTAACCGTTATCACTTAAAGGATTCCATCGAGAAAAGGCTGGAGCGCATCTGGCATTCCAGCAGGGATTCTTCCAGAACGCCCATGCAATGGACTGGCGGGAAAAATGCCGGTTTCTCTGAGAAGGAACCATGGTTTTACGTTAACCCCAATTATGAAAATGGAGTGAACGTTGAAGCGGAGGAAAAGGATCAATACAGCATATTGAATTTTTACCGAAAATGTCTGGCGCTGCGAAAGACCAGCAACGTCCTTTTATGGGGAAGCTATCGGGAATTCTTCCCTAATGATCCGCACGTTTACGTTTATGAGCGCAGATTATGCGACGTAAGCTGCCTAATCATCTGCTCCTTCTCTGATAAGCCCGTAAGGGTTAGGCTTCCCAAGGAATACGTAGGGGAAAAGCGAAAGCTCCTTTTATGCAATTATCCTCGCGGAAGTCATGCGGCCGGAAGGCTGGACGGATTGCCGGAGGGCGAGCAGGGGTGGTTTCGGCCTTATGAAGCGAGGATTTACCGGGTGCAATAAATTCAAAAGCGAATGCGGCAGTCAAAATAGATTCATTATGGAGTAAATCATGTCAGAAAAAATGAAGCCCGGAAGCGGACCGGGAATTTCAAAACAACAATCATCGCAGCTTCAAGGCTTGGCAATCCTTCTGCTGATTTATCATCATTTTTTTAATAATCCTGCGATCTACGGGGAGAGACTTGCCTTTTGGAGTCCTTTCTGGGTCGCCAGATTTGCCTGGTTTGGAAAGATTTGCGTGGGTATTTTTGCCTTCGTCACCGGCTATGGAATGTGCAGGGTGATGGAGAGAAAGGAAGGCGCTGCGATTGTAACCTGCCTAAGACAGATTCTGCAGTTTTTGATCCGTTATTGGTTCATCTTCCTGCTTTTTATGGGGTGTCTGTTTTCCTTGGGCAGGAGATCGTTTGAATTCAGGGAGTTTCTGCAGAATTTTTTCTGCATCAGCAGTACCTATAACGGTGCTTTCTGGTACGCGCAACAGTATGTGCTGATGCTGCTTTTTTTGGCGATGGCGGAGGCTTTCTTGCGATTCCTGAAGGCAATATGGAAAAGGGAGAAGAAGGGAAGCGTGCTTGGAAAGGGATGGCTGGATGCGGCGGAACGGATTGCTTCGGTGCTTTTGGCATTGACAGGCGGTATCTTTGCAATCGCGGCCATTGTTTCTCCAAACGCAAGATCGGTATTTCATCAGTTCCTTGACGTGATCCGGATTGCATTTGTGCTGACTTGTTTTATGGGTTATTTTGCGGCAAAGCTAAGTGCGTTTGAGCGGATCTTCGCGAAGCTAAACTCCCTGCGGTACGTATTTAGGCTGTTCATCGGCATCTGTTTGATAGTCCTCACAGGTGCTTTCAGAATATGGCTTGCGGATTCGCCGGCTTACGCAAAGCATGATTTTTTGTTTGTTCCCGTCTTTATCACGGGCGTACTTCTTTGTCTGAATGGCGTGAAATGGTTGGAAATGCCATTGGAACGCCTGGGAAGGACGTCAGTTTACGTTTGGTTAACCCATATTTTTGTGTTTGAACTGACAAATGCGTTTGTACTGCGATTCGTGCATTTCCATTTCCTGTTTTATCTTGCGGAGGCGGTTCTTTGCATTTTTGTTGGTAGCACCTGTCTCTTTGCGGAACGCGGCATAAAGGATTTCCCCAAAATTTTTCAAAAAAAGAAATAGGCCAAAGGACGATTTCGTCCTCTGGCCTATTATTTTGTCAAGTTATTTTTTGAAGCTTGCACGCTTGCGGAGCGTGGGATCCAATATTTTCTTTCTGATCCGAAGATTCTTGGGAGTTACCTCCAGCAGTTCGTCAGTGTCGATGAAGTCGAGTGCCTGCTCCAGGGATAGAATCTTGGGCGGAACAAGGCGAAGGGCTTCGTCGGCGGAAGAGGAACGAGTGTTGGTGAGCTGCTTTTTCTTGCAGACGTTGATCTCGATGTCCTCGCTGCGGCCGGTCTGTCCAACGACCATGCCGGAATAAACCTTTTCTCCGGGTCCAATGAAGAGGAGGCCACGCTCCTGTGCATTGAAGAGGCCGTAAGTAATGGCTTCGCCTGCTTCGAATGCGATGAGGCTTCCTTGCTTTCTGTACTGGATGTCACCCTTGTAAGGAGCATAACCGTCATATACGGTGTTCAAAATGCCGTTGCCCTTGGTGTCGGTCAGGAATTCACCGCGGTAGCCAATCAGGCCTCTTGCGGGAATGGAAAACTCGAGTCTGGTGTAGGTGCCGCCGGTAATGCTTCCCATGTTGCGAAGCTCACCCTTTCTCTGGCCGAGCTTTTCGATCACGGCGCCGGCATAGTCATTGGGAACGTCAATGTAGGCAAGCTCCATGGGCTCCAAAAGCTTTCCCTTTTCGTCCTGATGATAGAGAACCTCTGCCTTACTTACTGCGAATTCAAAGCCTTCACGGCGCATGTTTTCGATCAAAACGGACAGGTGAAGCTCGCCGCGGCCACTCACCTTAAAGCAATCCGTATCCTCGGTTTCCTCCACTCGAAGGGAAACGTCGGTATTGAGCTCCTTGAAGAGACGCTCGCGAAGGTGACGGCTGGTAACGTACTTACCCTCCTGGCCTGCCAGCGGGGAGTCATTTACCATGAAATGCATGGCAATCGTTGGCTCGCTGATCTTCTGGAAGGGGATGGGCAATACACTTTCGGGAGAGCAAAGAGTATCACCGATGTGAATGTCAGAGATGCCGGAGATGGCAACGATGGATCCGATGCCTGCCTCTTTGACTTCCACCTTATTCAGACCATCAAACTCATAGAGCTTGCTGACCTTCACCTTGATCTGCTTGTCGGGCTCATGGTGGTTACAGATGACAACCTCCTGGTTCACTTTGATGGAACCGTTGTCTACCTTGCCTACGCCGATACGTCCAACATATTCATTGTAATCAATGGTGCTGATGAGCACCTGGGTACCCGCGTCCGGATCTCCCTCGGGAGCGGGAATGTAATTTAAGATGGTCTCAAACAGTGGCTCCATGCTGGTGCCGGGCGTCTCAGCCTCGAGGGAGGCGATGCCGGCCTTTGCGGAAGCGAAGACGAAGGGACAGTCAAGCTGGGAATCATCCGCATCCAACTCTAAGAAAAGCTCAAGAACCTCGTCCACAACCTCGTCAGGACGAGCCTCGGGACGGTCAATCTTATTGATGCAGACGATCACGGGAAGCTTTAATTCCAATGCCTTGCGAAGCACGAACTTTGTCTGGGGCATGGCACCCTCAAAGGCATCCACCACGAGGATAACGCCGTTTACCATCTTCAGCACGCGTTCCACCTCGCCGCCAAAATCTGCGTGGCCGGGGGTGTCGATAATGTTGATTTTGGTTCCCTTATAGGTAACCGCCGTGTTCTTTGACAGGATGGTAATGCCGCGTTCACGCTCGATGTCGTTGGAATCCATGACGCGCTCGGCAACTTCCTGACCGGCACGGAACACGCCGCTTTGCTTTAACAGTTCATCCACCAAAGTGGTCTTGCCGTGATCGACGTGGGCAATGATCGCTATGTTTCTGACGTCTTCTCTTTTTTGTTTCATAAATTCAAATCCTTTCATCTCCGGGCTCCTGGAAGGAGCTAACAAATCCCTAAAAATGGCACTTTTTTCAAACTGTATCAGTATAGCACTATTTTTTTTCGGATTCAAGCATGAAATATAGAAATTTTTCGGAAGGGGATTTTTGACGGCATGCGTCAAGATTTTTAAAAAGACGTGGAGGGAAGGACACGTATTGGCGATTTACGTCAGGATAATGCGACGGGATTCAGTTTTATCACCAGGGAAAGTAGTGTATAAATAATATTGTAAAACAAAAACGCACGGAGATAATCCGTAAAAAGCAATGCGAGGAAGAAGGGAGAAACAACGTTGACGGATAAGGTAATTGAAAACAACCAGGTGACGGTGATGGGCGAGATCGTAAGTGATTTTACCTTTAGCCATGAGATTTTTGGAGAAGGATTCTACGTGATGGACGTGAAGGTACAAATGCTGAGTGATAGTTATGACGTGATTCCGGTGATGACTTCTGAGAGATTGATTGACGTAAATGCGGATTACAAGGGGGCGCTAATATGCGTCACGGGACAGTTCCGGTCTTATAACAGACACGAAGAGAGAAGGAACAGGCTTGTGCTTTCCGTGTTTGCAAGGGAAATGAAGTTTGTGGATGAAGTAGAGGAGAGCGCGAAGAGCAATCAGATCTTTTTGGATGGTTACGTGTGTAAGCCGCCCATCTACAGAAAGACGCCGCTGGGAAGAGAAATTGCAGACGTGCTTTTGGCCGTGAACAGGCCTTATGGAAAATCAGATTACATTCCATGTATCTGTTGGGGGAGAAATGCAAGGTATGCCGGGGGATTTCAGGTGGGTGACCGTTGCATGATCTGGGGAAGGATCCAGAGCAGGGAATACGTAAAAAAGCTGGATGAGGAAACCGTGGAAAAACGAGTGGCGTTTGAAGTTACCGTAAGTAAGCTCGAATTATGCATGCGTGAGCAGGTTGACGGCGGGGAACTCTCGTAAATCGTTTTGGGTTGCAAATCGTGAGATAGTTTGGTATAATGCAGACGTGCACGTTGTTTGGAATCTGATCGACGGTCAGTAGAATGCGAGGGTACATGAGTAAAGGTTTGGTAACGATATTTACGGGAGAAGGACGCGGGAAGACGTCGGCAGCCATTGGCAGGGCCATTCAGGCGGCTGATTCCGGTAAGCGCGTGGTGATCATACAGTTTTTGAAGGGCAAGGGGTTGAAGAGCTCACAGTTCGTAAAACGTCTTGAGCCGGAAGTTATGCTGTTTTGCTTCGAAAAATCGGACCAAAGCTTTGAAAACCTGTCGGAGGAGCAAAAACAGGAAGAGTGCAGGAACATACGGAACGGGTTGAATTACGCCAAAAAGGTTCTTTGTACGGGCGAATGTGATCTGCTGATCTTGGACGAGGTGCTTGGTCTTGTGGAAAATGAGATCATTACCGTCGAAGAATTGATTACGCTGATCGATGCCAGGGAGGAGACCAGCATAATCCTGACGGGGATCAATCTCAAGGATGAGATCTGTTTTAAGGCGGATGAGGTATCCAAGATCGAAACCATCAAATTCAAGATCTGGGAGTAAGAAATTCAAGATCTGGGAGTAAGAAATAGGTTGACGTAAGAAAAAGTTGGTGTTATGATACACGTGTATTGATGATAGAGGTTGCATTTTTTATCAGTAGCTCTTTGGATGCGGCAGGCGCAGGTGAAGAGGAGGGAAAGGAAAAAATGCCGAAAGGGTGGATCTCCTGAGGGTCCAGGCCTTGGGCACGAGGTTAAGAGCCGCGTGACTGTCATCCGTGAATGCGGATGGGGCGCTATCGGGTAAAAAAGTAGATTTTTATTATGCTTTTATTTCACCTGTCGGCGCTTTTACGCCTACAGGTTTTTTGTTTTAAACCGTAAGCGCAAAGCATGACGAGCCATCATATAATACGAAAAGAAACGTTGTATGGCACAGATGCCTGAGGAATCAGGCAAGAAGGAGGAAAAAATGGCAATTTTTAAAGGAGCTGCAGTTGCAATCGTTACGCCCATGCATCAGGATGGAAGCGTAAATTATGAGGAATTCCGAAAGCTCATCGAATTCCAGATTGAGAATGGTACGGACGCGATCGTCGTATGCGGTACCACTGGTGAGGCATCCACGCTTTCTCATGAGGAGCATTTGGATGTGATCAAGTATTGTGCGGAGGTAGTGAATCACCGCATCCCCGTGATCGCGGGAACAGGTTCTAACAGCACCGAGACGGCAATCTATCTTTCCACCGAAGCTGAGAAGTACGGGGTTGACGGATTGCTTTTGGTAACTCCTTATTACAATAAGGCGACGCAGAATGGCTTGTACGCACATTTCAAGGCAATCGCTGATACCGTAAAGATTCCCGTTATTTTGTATAACGTTCCCGGAAGAACGGGCTGCAACCTGATGCCGGACACCATCGTTAGACTCTGCAAGGACGTGGAGAACATTGTCGGCGTGAAGGAAGCAAGCGGAAACATCAGCCAGATCGCACAGCTTGCAGCGAAGGCAAACGGATGCGTTGACATTTATTCCGGCAATGACGATCAGATCGTTCCCATCATGGCACTTGGCGGACTTGGCGTTATCTCCGTTCTTTCCAACGTAGCACCCAGACAGACCCATGACATCTGCGCAAAATTCCTGGAAGGCGACGTGAAAGAGAGCTGCAGACTCCAGCTGGAGGCTTTGGATCTTTGCGGATCCCTCTTCTGCGAGGTGAATCCCATCCCCGTAAAGAAGGCAGTTTCCATGATTGGTTTTGAGGCTGGTCCCCTGCGCATGCCGCTTTCTGAGATCGAGCCTAAGAACGAGGAGAGACTTCGCGAGTCCATGAAGAATTACGGACTGATCTAATTGTTTTCAGGGACGTCCCTGCGGGGATGCATTGTTACGAGAGAGAGGAACGAATATGGTACGAATCATAATGCGCGGCTGTAACGGCAAAATGGGTCAGAGCATCAGCGGCATCGTTGCTGCGGATCCTGAGACGGAAATGGTTGCGGGAATTGACTTGAGAGATGAAGGAAGAAATCCCTATCCGGTATTCCCAAAGGTTTGGGATTGTGACGTAGAGGCGGATTGCCTGATTGATTTTGCCAGTCCCATGGATGTGGAGGACATGTTGGACTACTGCATTGAGAAGAATCTTCCCTGCGTGCTTTGCACGACGGGACTTAGTCAGAGTCAGTTGGCAAAGGTGGAGGAAGCTTCCAAGAAGGTGGCGATCCTTAAGTCAGCAAACATGTCCCTTGGAATCAACCTGCTTTTGAAGATGCTGAAGGACGCGGCAAGTGTTCTTGCACCTGCAGGCTTCGACATTGAGATTGTGGAAAAACATCACAATTTGAAGCTGGACGCACCCAGCGGCACGGCACTTGCGCTGGCGGATTCCATCAACGAGGAGCTTAATAACGAGTATGAATATGTCTATGACAGAAGCTCCAGAAGACAAAAGCGCCCGCAGAAAGAGATCGGCATCAGTGCGGTTCGCGGCGGCACCATCGTTGGTGATCACGACGTGATCTTCGCGGGTGAGGATGAAGTCATTACGTTCTCCCATTCCGCTTATTCCAAGGCCGTGTTTGGAAAGGGAGCCGTACAGGCTGCTAAATTCCTGGCAGGTAAGGGCCCTGGTTTCTACAACATGGGCGACGTGATCGAAGGAATTCTTTCTTAAAGCGAATAATGACTTATAAAAGGAGGCTGGCATGAACTTGCGTGGCCTCCTTTTTTTGAGCCGGTCCCGCGAATGGCTAACGGGCGTTTGTACCCGCCGAATGACCGGTGGTACCGCCGAGACTATCAATGTCGTCAAAGGCATCACTGGCGTCATGAATCAGATCTTCGGCACCGCTTTTGAGGTCCTCGCCCAGGTCACTGATCGCACCGTCGTCGGTATCCAGCAAAAGGGTCTCTGAGGGAAGCGTTACGTCGGGATTGACAATGGAAATATTATCGGTGGGATTGGCACCGCCTTTGTCAAGATAGTCGTTCCCCGGCAGGGGAGAGTGCGTTCCTGCCAGGTCTCCGGAGGTTGTTCCGCCGTCTGCATCGCCAGTCGTGCATGCGCCTGCAAAGCACAAAAAGCATAACGTCAGACCAAGGATGAGTAATCTTTTCTTTTTCATAATCTGTTTTCCTCGTTTCTGCATCACTTTTCATGGACGTAAGTGAAACTGCGGCCTGCGAAAGTGATGCTGACGCAGGTCTTTATGCTAGTATGCAATGATTTACGTAAAGTATACGTAGATTTCGTTCTTTTCAAAAACGACGTTATTTGGTATAATAAAATCGTTTTATAAAAGGGAGGATCATTCAGTGGAATTTAGGCCATGCATTGACGTACATAACGGAAAGGTGAAGCAGATCGTAGGCTCGAGTCTGCAGGATCAGGGGGATCAGGCGGCGGAGAATTTTGTTGCCACGCAGGATGCGGATTATTACGCAAAGCTTTATCGGGAGGCGAACGTCCGGGGCGGACACGTGATCTTGTTAAATGCCGTTGGCAGCGAGTACTATGAGGCGACGAAGGCGCAGGCAAAGAAGGCGCTTTCCGCGTGGCCTGGAGGACTTCAGGTTGGCGGCGGCATCCGGAGCGACAATGCAAAAGAGTTTTTGGATGCGGGTGCATCCCACGTGATCGTAACCTCCTACGTTTTTCAGGACGGCGTGATCCGGTATGACAGGCTGGAGGAACTGAAAAAGGTCGTGGGAAAACAAAGACTGGTATTGGACGTCAGCTGTCGCAGGGTCGGGGACGAGTATTTTGTCGTGACGGACCGATGGCAGAAACTGACGAAAGAGAAGGTTTCGACGGAGCTATTAGACCGGCTCTCTGCATATTGCGATGAGTTTTTGATCCACGCAGTTGACGTGGAGGGAAAAAACGGCGGAATTGAGCAGGATCTGGCGAAGATGCTTGGACAGTATGAAGGGATTCCCATGACGTACGCTGGCGGCGTGCATTCTTATGAGGACGTCCGGCTGTTGGGGGAATTGGCAAACGGACGGTTGAACGTGACGGTTGGCAGTGCCTTGGATCTGTTTGGAGGAAAACTGTCATGGAAGAAAATACTAAAAGAATGTAAGAAATTTGCCGATAAAAATTAGATAAGGATATTTATCTTGATAGCTTGTCGGCAGGAGGAAAACAAATGGAAGGAAGTAAGCGGAAGAAGACGACGAACCACGTGATCATCGTGACTTCAGATGCCGTAGGCGCAAACGTACGACAATTTAAGATCCGCACCTGGGTCTTAGGTTTGATCATGATCGTCCTTTTTGCGGCTTTTGGCGCATTACTCGGTTATTTGTTTTATGAGGAAAGAATCTGGCAGGCTGCCATAGACAAAAGCAATCAGCAGCTTCATGCGATGGAAGAACTGACGGCGGAAAAGGACCGGGTGAAGGCTGCAATGGAACATAAGGAGCAGCAACTCAATCAGGAGATTCAGACGCTGGAGAATGAAGTCGAGGTTTTGTCCACGACGTTAAATGAAAAGGTGGAGAGTGAAAAGAAGTTGACGGAGGAGCTTGAGAAGCTCAGCGTTCCCACGGGATTTCCCATCAATGGTTCCGCTACGGACATTGAAACAACGGGGATTGACAGGCCATCCGCAAAGATCACCGCGCTTCCGGGCACCATGGTGATTGCTTCCGCAAGAGGAACCGTCATTGCGGTGAATGATGACGTTGAATACGGTCACAACGTTTGGGTGGATCACGGGAATGGATACGTTACCATTTACCGCAATCAGGGTACGCCCTTCGTAAAGCGCGGAGATGAGGTTTTTCTGGGAACGGCACTCTTCTTGATCGATGAAAAAGGGACCAGCGTTGGATATCAGATCATGTTGGACGGAAACTACGTAAATCCGCTGGACTTGATCGAGATCAAAGGCTGATCCTTTCGAAAAGGAACTATATAAAGATTTACAAATTCTTATTTTTGGGGCAGGCGGTTGAAAACAAGTTCATATCCGTCATTGCCATAGTTTAAGGAACGATTTACGCGGCTGATGGTGGCGGTGGAAGCGCCCGTTTTCTCGGCAATGTCCAGATAGGTCTTGTGATCCCGGAGCATGGATGCAACTTCGAAGCGCTGGGACAGGGAGAGCAATTCATTCACCGTGCAAAGATCCTCAAAAAAGGCATAGCATTCGTTTCTGTCCTTTAAGGTTAAAATGGCATCAAATAATGAATCAACGGCTTCCGTTTTGATTTTCTTATTCATGGTTTTTCCTCCAAAGCTTCGCTTTGATACTGTAAAGTTTTACATAACTGTATTTTAGCATACTAAAGTCTGAAAGTAAAGACCTAACTGATGCGGAAAAAGGAAAAAAGAAAAACAAAATTCTTGCCACGTCGTTTCGAATACTATATAATACATGTGGGAGGTGCCCACTATGACAATCAATGGAGATGACCTGCTGGGCAGCATTCTTGCCAGCTTAGAGAGAATAACATACATCGAACCGGAGGACATTCCGGGGATTGACCTATACATGGATCAGGTGACAAGCTTTATGGACAAGCGTCTTCGTGCCACGGTAAGAACCCCGGGAGACGACAGAATCCTGACGAAGACCATGATCAACAATTATGCCAAGAATGATTTGATCCCGCCGCCGATCAAGAAGAAGTATTCGAAGGAACACATTCTGCTCTTGATTTTTATTTACTATTACAAAGGCATTCTTTCCATAGGCGACATTCAAAAGCTTCTGGATCCCATTACGAGGGATTACTTTGACTGCGGGGAAGAATTTAACTTAGAGAGCGTTTACCGGGAGGTTTTGCGTTTAGAGAAGGGACAGCTCGACGGACTGAAGGAGGATGTGATCCGTAAGTTTCACGAGGCGGAGACGACGTTCGGAGATGCTCCGGAGGGTGGAAGGGAATTCCTTCAGAAATTTGCCTTCATCTGCATGCTCAGCTATGACGTCTACGTAAAGAAGCTTATGATTGAAAAGATGATCGATGAGCTCTCGAAACATGGGGAAACGAAGAAAGAACCGAAAAAAACAAATTAAAAACAAAAGAGTGACCGAAACCGGTCACTCTTTAATTTTAATGTTTTTCATTGCCCAGAGTTTCAAGGCATTAGCGTTTGCACTGATCTTGTCAAGAGAGTCGAGGATGCCTTGGAAATCCTTGCGTTCCCATTCCTGAACAACGCCATCCTCGGAAATGGAGATTAAGGTGGCGCGGATGTTTTCGATATCCTTTAGGGAGCCAAGTACCTTCAGCGCCAAACGGTCAAAATCATCAATTTCGACCTCATGAACGGTTCCCTTGCCGAGAGGACACTCTCTGGCACAATAGGAATTGCAGAGCTCCGGCGTGTTATAAGCTTCGGACATCGCCTTCACCTCTTCAGGATAAGGCATGATCGCGTCCAATTCAATTCTTGCAAGCCGGGTCCTGTCAATGCCAATCAGTTCCGCAGCCTTCTCGCGGCTGGAATAATCCTCATTCTTTTCGGCCGCTTCGCATCTGGCCTGATAATACATGTTGTCAGCAGCTTTCGTAGCTTTCTTTCCCATTCTCCCTCGTAACCTCCGCCCATAAAAGGATTTTCGATAATCACAATCACTTATCATTTTACCTTGAATTCGAAAACTTGTAAATACGTAATTAGCATAATTTTAGGATTGTGCTATATTGAAAAAAATGATAATATAATCTGTGATTTTGATAAAAAATCCAGGAGGAAATGACATTGGAAAATACGAAGGATACGCTGATAGAATTAAAGCACGTAAAAAAGGTGTTCGAGGATGGCGTGACGGTAATTGAGGATCTGAGCCTGGAGATCAAAAAAGGAGAGTTTGTAACGCTCCTTGGTCCTTCCGGTTGTGGCAAGACGACGATCCTTCGCATGATCGGCGGCTTTGAAAAACCGACTTCCGGCGAGTTGCTTTTGAATGGCAAGGACATTAGCAACCTGCCGCCCAATGAAAGACCGATCAACACGGTCTTTCAGAAGTATGCCCTGTTTCCTCATCTGAACGTATATGACAACATTACCTTTGGTCTGAAGATCAAGGGCGTGGATAAGAAAACCCAGGATGAAAAGGTAAAGAAGGTTCTGGAGATGGTTGATTTGGAGGGCTTTGAAAAGCGCAGCATCAGCACGCTTTCCGGCGGCCAGCAGCAGAGAATCGCCATTGCGCGCGCCATCGTCAATGAACCGGAGGTATTACTTTTGGACGAGTCCCTGAGCGCCCTGGACGCCAAGATGCGCAAGGAGATGCAGATCGAACTGAAGGAGATGCACAAGAAGCTGGGCATCACGTTTATTTTCGTTACGCATGACCAGGAAGAAGCTCTGACCATGTCTGACAAGGTCGTGGTCATGTCTGACGGTGACGTGCAGCAGATCGGCACGCCGGAGGACATTTACAATGAGCCCAAGAACCTGTTTGTCGCGGACTTTATCGGTGAGAGTAACATCTTCAACGGGAAGATGGTAGGAAAGAAGCTGGTGGAGTTTGGCGGCGCCGTGTTTGAATGCGTGGACGATTATGCGGTGGATACCGTGATAGATGCAGTTGTCCGCCCAGAGGACGTGGAGATCACGAAGCCAGGTGAGGGAAGAATTCAGGGAGAGGTTTTGTCCTGCGACTTCAAGGGGATTTTTTACGTGACAAACGTAAAGACGGACAAGGCGGAGATCGAGATCCATAACCTAAAATCTTTCCAGATTGGCGAGAAGGTTGGGCTTGATCTGGCACCCGACGGCATTCACATCATCCCTTACGATACCTCGATCAACCATTACGAAGGGGAGATCGTGGAATGCGAACCCGAAATCGGACTTCGCGTCGTATTCGAGGACTTTTCGCTTAGAGTTCCTGCAGCTCAGATTTTCCAGGGATGCAAGACGGAAAACGGAAAGCTTCTGGATGCGGAAGGCAAGGAGATCTCATGGGAGGGCAGAAAGGTCATTGCTTCCTTTGCACCCGAGGATGCCACGCTCAGTGATGATGCGGAGGCAGGCTTTGTCGCAGGAGACATCTTTAACTTTATTTACATGGATGACCATTATCGTTACCGCGTTAGAAGTGAATCCGAGGAGGATTACATTGTCAATGACGAGTATCTGTGGAATAACGAGGATCACGTCAGCATCAGCGTTCCCATGGAGAAGTTTAGCTTTGAGCTAAAGAAAGCGTAAGCCGGAGGATAAGAGGTTGAAACAAAAACATGGTTTTCAAAGAAAACATTTGGCGATCCCGTACGCCATATTCTTACTCCTGTTTGTGATCCTGCCGCTGTTGGTGGTTGTATTTTATGCGTTCACAAATGAGGATGGTCATTTCTCCCTGGCAAATTACGTCGCGTTTTTCCGGAGCGGTAAGACGGTTGGCACATTGCTTTACAGCATTGTCATTGCGTTGGTGACCACGGTGATCTGTCTTTTAATCGCGTATCCAACGGCATACGTATTGTCCAAGACGGGGCTGAAATCTGGAGACGCGCTCCTTTTGCTCTTTGTGCTTCCCATGTGGATCAATTTTACGCTTAGGATCACGGCGCTCAAGGAAATACTGACCCTGATTGAGGGGAATCTGGCGTTTCATCCCTTCACAAACACCATCATCTGCATGGTGTATGACTTTTTGCCCTTTATGATCATGCCGCTTTACAATACGCTTACGAAGCTGGATGACAGCTTCATTGAGGCGGCGCAGGACCTTGGCGCAAAGAAACTTCACGTTTTCCTGAAGGTGATTCTGCCACTTTCCGTGCCGGGCATAGTCAGCGGCGTGACCATGGTGTTTTTGCCTTCCATGACCAACTACGTCGTGCTTGACATGGTATACAACAGCACGTTTATCATGGGAAGCCTGATCGGAAGCTATTTCAGCGCATATGACTGGCACAACGGATCCGTGATTTCCATCATTCTGTTACTGATCATTTGCCTGATTACCGCATTGTCGAGCCGCTACACGGAAGGGGAGACGAATGGCAGAGTGGGCGCGATGAAATAAGAGAGGCGCAATTAGACTGACGAAGTATGGTTCGGAGGAGAAATAGATGAAAAAAGCGATTCGAAACATCTGGATCTGGTTGGTTTTGGCGTTTTTGTACGCGCCGATCTTGATCCTTGCATTTTATAGCTTTACCAGCGCGACCATGATCGGAACCGTCAGAGAGTTTTCCCTGGAGAATTATAAGACACTCTTTACGACGCCGGAGCTGACGGGCATGATCATTGGAACGTTAATTCTGGCGTTTGGAGTGGCACTTTTGTCCACCCTCCTTGGAACGGTGGGAGCCATAGGAAGTTTTTATTCCCATAAGCGGGTTCGCAAGGCGATCGAACTGAGCAATCAAGTGCCGGTTGTCAATGCAGACGTGGTGACGGGTTTTTCCGTATGTATTCTCATGATCGTGATCTTTCACGTTAGGAAGGATACCTTTATTCCCCTAGTGATCGGTCAGACGGCGCTCTGCGTACCGTTTGTATACCTTTCCGTGATTCCCCGACTGAAAAAGATGGATCACAATCTGTACGAGGCAGCCATGGATCTGGGCTGTACGCAGGCACAGGCCCTTTGGAAGGTGACGATCCCGCAGATCGTGCCGGGAATTACGTCGGGCTTTATGACGGCGATCACGCTGTCCTTGGATGACTATTTCATCGCAACGTACACGAAGCCGGCAACCTTTGATACGATCAGTACCTACGTGGTGAACGCGACGAAGGGGTCGCAGACCTCGATCAAAACGGCATTGTGGGCGCTTTCCGCCATTATTTTTGTAGTCGTGGTTTTGATCGTTGTTCTTGCAAACCGCGTGGGCAACAAGGAAGAGAGCCGATAGTAACGTATCGCCCGAACGGCTGAATGCCGGCCGGGCTGATGGGAAGGATGAAACCGTGAAAAGAACAAAAGTTCATTTGATAAAAAGAATGCTTGGGACGGGCATTGCGCTCACGCTGGCAATGGGCATGACGGTTGGCCTTTCGGGGTGTGACGGTGCAAGTGACGCAGACGTTGTGGTTTTGCGCGTGGCAAACTGGGAGGAATACATTGATGAGGGGGATTGGGACGAAGAAGACGGCATTGAGTTTTCTGACGGAACGATCCTTTGCCCCGAGAGCAGTCTTGTTGAGGATTTTGAGACTTGGTATTATGAAACCTACGGCCAAAAGGTGAAGGTGGAGTATTCGACCTTTGGCACAAATGAGGAACTGTATAATCAGATCACGATCGGTGACGTCTATGACTTGGTTTGTCCCTCGGAGTACATGATCATGAAAATGCTCCGCGAGGGAATGCTAGAGCCTTATTCCGAAGGATTTCATGACAAGGATAAGGAAGAGAATTACTATGAGAACGGCGTGTCCCCGTTCATCGCGGAGGTCTATGACGGTCTGGCAATTGACGGACATAAGCTGAACGAATATGCGGCAGGTTACATGTGGGGGACGCTTGGCATCGTATATAATCCGGAGGAAGTGACGGAGGAACAGGCGTCTTCCTGGAAGATTTTGTTGGATAAGAGCTTAAACAAGCGCATCACCATCAAGGACAGCGTCCGTGATGCGTTCTTTGCGGCGGTGAGCATCCAGTATTATGATGAGATCACGGAGCGGGGTTTTCTTGAGAAAGAGGATTATTCGGATGCATTGTATGCATGCTTAAACCGCACGGATCAGGAGACCGTGGATGCCACGGAAGAGATCCTAAGTGCCATCAAGCGCAACGTTTATTCCTTTGAGACCGACAGCGGCAAGGCGGACATGGTGACGGGAAAGGTGGTTGCAAACCAGCAGTGGTCCGGAGATGCCGTTTACACCATGGATCAGGCGGAGGAAGATGAGGTTGAGCTGTGTTATGCCGTTCCTGAAGAGTCCACAAACCTTTGGTTTGACGGCTGGGTGATGTTGAAGAAGGGAATTAGCGAAGATTCCAGAAAACAGCAGGCAGCGGAAGCCTTTGTGAATTTTGTTTCCATGCCGGAAAACGCAGTCCGCAACATGACGTACATAGGCTATACGTCCGTGATTTCCGGGGGCGACAGCGACGTGGTTCTTGAGTTTGTGGAAGACACGTACGGCGCAGATCCCGAGGAGGAAGATCCTGAGGATCTTGTGGAATATGACGTGACGTACTTCTTTGGCGAGGATAAGGAAGCCGTGATCCTGACGACGGAGGATCAGACACGCAGGCAATTGTATGCGCAGTATCCCAGTCAGGACGTGGTGGATCGCAGCGCCGTCATGGCATGCTTTGACAATGAGGGAAACGAGCGGATCAACCGCATGTGGACCAACGTCCGCTGCTTTGATCTCCAGAACTGGCTTCACGAAACGTTTGATAAGTAACAAAGATAGGAAAGATTTAGAATGAGCATTTATGACACCTTAAATCCACAGCAGAAGGAGGCTGTCCAGACTACGGACGGCCCCCTTTTGATTCTGGCGGGGGCGGGCTCCGGAAAGACCCGCGTTTTGACGCACCGCATCGTATACCTCATCGAAGAGATGGGAGTGAATCCGTGGAACATTCTTGCCATAACCTTTACAAATAAGGCGGCCGGGGAAATGCGGGAGAGGGTTGACAAGCTGGTTGGCTTTGGCGCAGACCAGATTTGGGTCAGCACCTTTCACTCCACTTGTGTCAGAATCCTGCGCAGATTTATTGACAGATTGGGATTTGGCACGAATTTTACCATCTATGACGCGGACGATCAGAAGACGGTAATGAAGGGGATTTGCAAACGCCTGAACGTCGATACGAAACAGCTTTCGGAAAAAACGCTCCTGAATTATATTTCTTCTGCGAAGGACGAGCTAATTAGCGTCAGGGAATATGAAACAACGGCCGTGGGAGATTTCCGGAAAACCACCATTGCCAAAGTCTACCGGGAATATCAGGAAAGCCTGAAGTCGAGCAACGCGTTGGATTTTGACGACATCATCGTGATGACCGTGGAACTGTTTAAGACGCAACCTGAGGTGCTGAAGTATTACCAGGATCGTTTTAAATATATTATGGTCGATGAATACCAGGATACCAACACTGCGCAGTTTGAACTGATCAGGCTTCTTGCGGATCGTGACAGAAATCTTTGCGTGGTGGGCGATGACGACCAGAGCATCTATAAGTTCCGGGGCGCTAACATCCGTAACATATTGGATTTTGAATTTCATTATCCCGAGGCGACGGTCATCAAACTGGAGCAGAATTATCGTTCGACGCAAAACATTTTGGACGCGGCAAATGCCGTCATACGCAATAACGTGGGAAGAAAGAGCAAGGCGCTTTGGACCAGCGAAGGTCCGGGAGCCCAAGTTCATTTCCGTCAATTGGAAAACGCTTATGAGGAAGCGGAATTCATCGCGGACGACGTGGTGAGAAGGATCCGGAAGGACGGCGCGTCTTACGGCGATTTTGCGATCCTGTACCGGACCAATGCGCAGTCGAGACTTTTGGAAGAACGCATGGTCGTGGAGGGCATTCCTTATAACGTCGTGGGCGGCGTGAACTTTTATTCCAGAGCCGAGATCAAGGACGTATTGGCATACTTAAAAACGATCGACAACGGACGGGATGAGGTGGCGCTAAGGCGCATTATCAACGTGCCAAAGCGGAGTATTGGAGCGGCCAGTTTGGAAAAGGTTGCAACTTACGCGCAGTCCATGGGACTAACGCTCTTTGACGCCATGTGCGAAGCGGACCGGATCCCGGGGCTTGGAAAGGCTGCAGGGAAAATCCGGGAGTTTGTCAACATGATCCGGGTGCTTCGGTCCGGACAGGAATCCTATGGGATTGTTGACCTAATCAGTGCCGTCATGGAGCGGACGAATTATGCGGAATATCTGATGGAGCAGGATGAGGAGAGTGCGGAGGATCGTCTTGCCAACATTGATGAACTGATCTCAAAGGCGACGGGATATGAAGAGACCCATGACGAAATCCTGCTTTCGGAATTCCTTGAAGAGATTGCGTTGGTGACGGATCTGGACAACGTAGAGGATGCGGAAAACCGCGTGCTTCTCATGACGCTGCACGGGGCAAAGGGACTGGAATTTCCCTACGTGTACCTTGCAGGCATGGAGGATGGCCTCTTTCCAAGCTATATGACCATCACTTCGGATGACAATGAGGATCTGGAGGAGGAGAGGCGACTGGCCTACGTGGGGATTACCCGGGCCATGCGGGAATTGACGCTGACCTGCGCAAAATCCAGGATGATCCGCGGAGAGACGCAGTACAACCCCTTAAGCCGTTTTGTCAGGGAAATCCCAAGGGAACTTTTAGACCAGGAGACACCGGCAAGTTCAAGGCGCGTAGACCCTGAAACGTTTGGAATTTCCGTCGGCAGGGGAAGCCGCAGTGATCAATTCGGCGGCCGGGCGGGATATGGCGGCAGCCAGCTTGGCGAAAGACCGTGGGCTTCCTCGAAACCCAGAAAGACGCCAAACGAAGTAAAGCCCTTTATCGCGCAACAATCCAACAAATTAAGTGCTCTGTCGGGACTGAAGAAGGGAATGGATCCTGCGGCGAAGGAGACACCGGAATATAGCGTCGGGGATCGCGTAAAACACGTGAAATACGGCGAAGGAACCGTGAAGGCCATCGTGGAGGAGCCCAGAGATTACAAGGTGACCGTGGATTTTGACGGCGCGGGGGAGCGCGTGATGTATGCCTCTTTTGCAAAATTAAAGTTATCTTAAGAAATATATGGAATTTTTTTTGAAAACGTGTTAAAATATCCTTGATTGTGGGATTGCTATTATTTGGGGTGAGAATTGGTTCCGCGTTCTCTCCGGAAAAGAGAAAAATACAAGAAAGGACGAGAGTGTTATGAACAGATTTGAGAAATTCGTTGACAAGCAGAAAATTGAAGCGCTTCTTGCTAAGAAGGATGAAGAGCTTGCAAAGCTTTATAAGCTCCTTGGAAAGAAAGTAGCCGTGAAGGAGGAAGAAGAGGAGGAAAAGAAGTTTAACGTTTTGCTCTGGGTTCTTGCCATCATCGGCGTTGTTGCAGCCGTAGCAGGCATTTGCTATGCCATTTACCGTTATTTCACTCCCGATTATCTGGATGATTTTGATGATGATTTCGATGAGGAATTTGACGAAATCGAGGCAGAAGAAGACGAGGACGATGATTCCCTTTACGAGGATGAGGAGTAAGGAGAGCACGGCTTAGTTTTCGCGGCTAAGTTTTAAGTTTTGCGCGAAAAAGAAGGAAGCCTGATTTTGACCTTATGGCCGGAATCAGGCTTTTTTGAGTATGTTGGCAGGAGGAGTCTGGCTTGAAGAAGGGGACGATCTTTGAAGGAACCGTCGAGCGGGTAAAGTACCCCAATAAGGGCATTGTGAGAACGGAGGAAGGATTAGTTACGATCAAAAACGTCCTTCCCGGCCAGAAGATAAGGGGGAGCATCACGAAGTCCGGGAAGGACCGGATGGAAGGAAGGCTCTTGGAGGTCCTTGAGAGATCACCGCTAGAGACGGGAAAGGTTTGCGAGCGGTTTGGCATTTGCGGCGGATGTACGTATCTCTCCCTGGAATATGAATCGCAGAAGGCCATCAAGGAGGAGCAGGTAAAGAGTGCGCTGGATCAGGCGCTGGCAGGACAGGGCACGGAGTATTTGTTTGAAGGCGTGCAGGACAGTCCTTGTCATTATGAGTACCGAAACAAGATGGAGTTTACCTTCGGAAATGAGTATAAGGATGGGCCGCTGACGCTTGGCATGCATAAGCGGGGCAGCTTTTTTGACGTTGTGCCCGTGGAGGACTGCCTCATCGTAGACGGGGATTATCGTTTGATACTTCGGACTGTCCGGGAATATTTCGCTGAGAAAGGGACGTCCTTCTTTCACCGCATGACGCACCTGGGATACCTTAGACATCTTTTGGTCAGAAAGAGCAGGGCGGAGAACGCCATTTTAGTCGCCCTAGTGACAACGACGCAGATTCCTGACGATCAAGAACTGATCCAAGGATTTACGCAGCGGCTTTTGGCGCTGACCCAAAAGGAAGACGGAAAAGAATGCCTGGAGGGAAACTTTGCCGGCATTTTGCACGTTTTGAATGATTCGACCGCGGACGTCGTAAAGTGCGACCGCATGGAGGTGTTATATGGCTCGGACGGATTTGGGGAAAAGCTCTTGGGACTGGATTTCCAGGTGAGCACGTTTTCTTTCTTCCAGACAAATTCCACAGGTGCCGAGGTAATCTATCACACGGTGCAAAGATACGTGGAAGAGGCGGGATACTCCGCACGTGCTTTGGACGATGGCGATCGCGAAAGAATAGATAAGCCGGTCGTGTTTGACCTTTATTCGGGAACGGGTACGATCACGCAACTGATGGCGCCCGTGGCGAAAAAGGTGATCGGCGTTGAGATTGTGGAGGAAGCCGTGGAAGCGGCCAGAAAAAGCGCCGCGGCGAACCATTTGGAGAATTGTGAGTTTATCGCGGGGGACGTTTTGAAGGTGCTTCCGGAGATTGCGGAGAAGCCGGATTTTATCATATTAGATCCGCCGAGGGAGGGCATTCATCCCAAGGCACTTCCCAGGATTTTGGATTACGGCGTGGAGCATCTGGTCTACGTTTCCTGTAAGCTTTCGAGTCTGGTAAACGATCTCGCGTCGTTCCGCGCACGCGGTTACGAAGTTGAGCGGGCAACGGCCGTAGATCAATTTCCGTGGACGGCCAACGTGGAGACGATTTGCCTGATCAGTAAGAAAAAATAAATTCGAAACAGACCATAGGGCGCAGGGAAACCGGCGCAAAGCAGGAGGAGAAAATGGTCGGAAATGAAATATTAAATCAGATTCAGACCATCCGGGATTTAAAAATGGTCAAAATCTACCCGCTGTTTGAGGGTGAGACGCCTCTCATGGGCCTGATGGTCTATTATGCGGACAAGACCATGAATTATTGCAGTGCGGACAGGTATTTTCCGGCATTGCTTGACCGGATCGCGATGGTATATGAAGAGGAGGCCGAAACGGGAGAGATCATCGTGGATGACCTGACCAAACGGATCCTTGGGGAAGCGAATGAATTTTGCAGGGATGACCTGCTGGCGCGCTTGCCGGAGTATGAAGAAAATGATGATCCAGAGTTTCTGCCAAAGGGTTTTACGCACGTCTACGTCATGCCGATCGTGACTTACGTCATGAAGGCCATGTATGGCAGAAAGGACGGAAAAATTCAATTTGATGACTTTGTGCAGCAGTGGTTTGAAAAGGGAATCCTGAGCGGCGTGATCGACGACAGGAGGCAAAGATATCCCTACCGGATCAGCTTGACGGCCGGAGACGTCTATGACGTCACGGTCTGCAACGTGCTAAAGCCGGGAAACGTCTTAAAGGTCAACGTTTCTTTCGGAATGAGCGGGATCGCGGCGACGTATTACGATCAGTATTATTGTTATCAGGGTACCCTGAGGATCGACGTACGGGGAGATAAAATGACGTTCTCCCACGTGATGAAGGATCAAGATCAGGCGGCGATCGAGATTCATCAGGAGCTGGAGGAAGCGCCATGGGGCGCACCGACGGAATGCGTCAGAAGGCTGACGGCCGGAGAAAACGCTGAATGGAAGGCGAGCATGATCCCATGGGGCGGATACGTCTATAAGGCGGTGGCAGACGGGAAAACATATCTGGTCTATTCGAATGACGGACTTGGCATCACGATCAGCCGCGGAGTTTGTGTTAAAAAGCTTTCAATCCAAGGCGGTGAGGATACGTTATTTGGTCAATTTGCCTTTCGGTTCTATGAGAGGGAGGACGTCACGGAGCTGCGGTTCCTTGACATGGAATATCCCAGATCGGCAAGGTACGCGGCGGAATATGCCGACAGATGTTACGTAAGAAAACTGGAATATGCAGGGGAATAAGAGAGATGGACAATTATTGGGAAAACAAAGCGGAAGCGCAAAGAAGACTGGGAAAAGTTATTGACGGTTTAAAGAGATATAAAAAGACGGAAGACATAGAAACGCTCCTCCTTGAATTGGACAGGATCAGAGACGGGAAGAGTACGCCGGAAGTAAAGCCGCTGATGCTGTACGTGGAGATGGTCGAGTCCATCCGGCAGGGCACGCGTCTTTTAAGTGCGTTGCCCGGGCTGATCCACAATGCGGAAGCAGTCTATAATGATCTTTTCATCTTGGGGGAAAAGACGCCTGATTTTGACAATACGGTAGCCATCTTTAAGGGATTGATCGGCATCGACGGCCTGATCGCAAAGGAACTGTTTGACCTGGCTCTTTATTCAACCTTTAGCGATAAGAAGAATTACTTGTGCATTGCGCAGGTCATCGGTAATCTGAAGAATTCCAAGCAAATCTTTGACAAGATCCGCGTCTATGGATTGGAAGCCAGGGAATACTTTGTGGAAGATACGGGCTATCTGGCCAATCTGTTGAAGGTGGTTGGCCGCTTGAACAAAACAAGGCTGAGCAGTTTTGACGCCGTCATGGAAGAAGAATTGGCTAAGTTGCGTAAGAACAATGGAATCTATGACGTGGATCCCGTGAGACTGGCGGAGGTGGAGAAGAACGTCAGCAGGGCGGAGCTCACGATTGAAAACGGTAAGAACCTGTTGGAACTCTTGGATCGCAGGTATCAGAAAATCAAGCGCATTACGGATGAATTGGACGATAAATCTAAAGTGATCCAGCAGAACATGACGGATTATCTGGATACAAAGACGGAGAACGCAAAGTCGGCTTTGGAAGACGCCATGAGGGAATGTGAGGAGATCCAAAGAAAATCCATCCTGATGGAAAAGGATCTGTTCTTAAAGCAGATGTTCTCCGATGCGGAATCGGAACTCACGAAGTATAAATCCCAGGCGAAAGCGATCGCGGCTACGGCGTCGGCTGACGTGGCAGCCATCGGAAGAGATGCGGACGGCGTGATCAAAAGACTTCGCAAGGTGGCGGAGGATGACGACAAGATCCAGAAATTTGTGGAAAACTCCCGCATGGACGAGGCCATCCTTCAAAAGATCGAGAAGCTGACCATGCTGAATGATTCCATGATAGAGAGATTGCAGAAGGAAGCCGTGAACGTTCAGGAAAACGAGGCACCGGCACGACTGGAGGCCGGACAGGCTCAGCCTAAGAGTGCAAGGAGCCGCTCCGAAGAGTATAAGGCGGCCGTCAGCGGGATGGGCGCGCAGACATCCGTTCAAGTATCTTCCGCGGCCGCTGCAAAGAAGGAACAAAGAATCATCCCGCCCGTTAATATGTTTCTTGACAGAAGCATTCCGTTTACGGAGCGTTATGCCCTGGTTCAGGCGGAGAAAAAGAGAAGAATGGATGCGGGTGAAATTTTCCACGAAGCTTTCGATGACGTGATCACGGCGGTCATGGAAAACGTCAATCCTTATTTGATCGGACCCTCCGGCTGTGGAAAAACCTTTATGGTAAACCAGATCGGTGAAATCCTGAACTTGGATTGTTCTGATATCGGTTACATCAATGAAGAGTATGACATCCTTGGTTACGTGACGGCCATGGGGGATTACAGTGAGTCGAATTTCTATCAGTTGTATAAATACGGCGGCATCGCATTCTGCGATGAGTTGGACAATGGTAATGCCAAGGCTACCGTCAAGTTGAATTCCTTCCTGTCAAATCAGGAGCGTTCCAACTATTGCTTCCCGGGCGGTGAGCGCGTGGAAAGACATGCGAATTTCCGCGTGATCGCGGCAGGTAACACGGATGGAAGCGGAGCAGACGTCAATTACAGCACTCGTGAAAAGATCGAGGAGTCCGTTCAGCAGCGTATGATCCCCGTGTACGTCGATTATGACAACCGCGTGGAACAAGCCATTTTGGCCGACTATCCTGACTGGTTTGAGTTTGCCTGTGCCTTTCGTAAGGCGACGGACCGCTGGGAGGAAGCATGTGGCGTGCCCGCACAGGGTATCTTCACGACAAGAGACGCATTCAGAATCAAACGATATATGGATGATACGAGCTTTTCGCCGAACAAGATCATGAATTATGAGTTTGTTCAGACGAAGGAACCGGAATACCTTGGCTTCCTGAAGGAAGAGCTTGCAAAGCTGATCAAAAAAGGCGATTTGTCGTATGGCATCTATCAGATTTTTTCAGAAGAAGTGGAACGCATCAGAAAAAGAGGTAAGAGAACGTAATGCAGGTAAGGCCTACGTACCCGTTTGTGGATGACGACAATACATATAAAGTTTATCGGGTGGATTTTCATTCCCTGACGGAATTAGAGCTTTACTTAAAGTCGGATCCGCCGGTGAATGAGCTTGTTTTTCCGTCGCAAAAGAGTCTTTACATGCCGGAGAAATTTGCCGGCGCCCCGCTGGAACAGGCAATTGCGTATTGCCACGGCGGATATGCGGAAGGTTTTCCTTTGTTCATGCAACTGAAAAAGGATCTGGAGAAGACGAACGTTAAGGCGCAGAACGTGCGAAGATCCGTTCCGGCCATCGTGGGTTCGAGGCCGAACGTGCCGAACTTTGTGGCGGGAACGCCGAAGACGATGTACCGGTTGGATAAGGCCAAGGAAAAGAAGTTTATTGACGTTTACATCAATTTGGCCTATAGCGGTGACACAACGGAGAATGAGATCCGTCACCGCGGCATATTGACGCTCAATCTGATCAGTTTGTTTGAACAGCACAGCATTGGCGTGAACCTGTACGCGTTTGAAGCCAGCAGTCTGTATAATGAGATCTTTATTGCAGACATCCAGCTGAAAAAGCCCGGAGAGGTGCTGAACGTGGGTAAATGCTATTATCCGCTCTGCGGTAAGGAATTTATCCGGCGGCTTTTGGTCAGGGTAAAGGAATCCATGCCGTTCCATGAAAAATGGGGCGTGGGTTACGGCGGCGTCCTGCCGGAGAAGCTGGTGAGAAAGTGCTTAAACATTGGAGAAGACAAGATCCTGATCCAGTCACCGCATGAAATCGGGATCCGCGGAAGGGACTTATACAGGGATGCAGATGCATTTTTCGAATATTTGCATCTGACGAAAGAGATCAAGGTACCGAAATACTCGGATTATGCGAAGGAGTATAAATGAACGGCATTGACGTAAAGGACGTATCGTCCATATTAAATTATGGGCTCAGCGTACAACAAAAAATAGCGGACCTGAATAAGGTTTCGGCAGAGATCATGAAACAGAGGGATTTTTCAGAGGTCTTTGGGTTCTTTGACGAGATTCTTGCCATGGCGAGTGACGCGGACGTACGCACGACGTTACAGATGGAACAGCGGCTGGATGAGATCCGGCGGCGTTTTTTGGAAATCCG
Organism: Acetatifactor sp.; assembly: GCA_024693365.1. GTDB lineage: Bacteria > Bacillota > Clostridia > Lachnospirales > Lachnospiraceae > Acetatifactor. The sequence continues at coordinate 159,028 of JAILLF010000031.1, forward strand.
CATCGACCTGTTGAAGGAGGGCAATCTTCTCAAGGAGCTTCGTGAAGTCAACGAGGTTTATCTTTTGGAGATTGATGGAAAGATTCAGGATGCAGATGCGTTTTCCAAGACCGGTTTTAAGAAGACGGATCTGGAAAAGGACGCGGGGGATGCCCTGGAGAATACTTTGAAAAAGAGAGCGCAGGAGCTGAAAACGACTCAGGCCGTAGCGAGAAGCTTTTCACCGCAGCTTAAGCTAGCGGAAGACAACTGTTTTTCGATTGCCGAGAAAATCTGGAACGTGCAAATGAATCTGATCCCGCTGGTGAGCAACCGCATTTCCATGGATACGGGGCAAAAGACCGTAAACGAGACGAAGATGCTGATACGGAATAGCGTCAAGGAAATGGAAAAGCTATGTGACGGATGGGAAGACGCCGAAGATGAGCTCACGTTGGCTTTGCAGCCCGGAAACAAACGTGGTAGAATAAGTAATAATGGTTTTACCTCGCTGTTTACGGCGAGAAATCATACAAAATAATATTGGGGGAAAACGAAGGATGAAAGATCTGAATCAGTTTACTTGTCCGTGCTGTGGTGCAAAATTGGTTTATGACGGCGAAAAGGAAATGATGAAATGTCCTTATTGTGAGAATACTTTCTCCATGGAGCAGATTATTGCCGAGGAGAAGGCGAAGGAAGAGATGGCTGGCGGATCGGACATGAACTGGCAGACTTCCAGTTCTTCCTCCTCCATGATCACGGATGAAGACGGCAAGATCACGGGTTACAGCTGTCCTGATTGCGGCGCGCAGATGGTGGCTGACGAGAACACGGCAGCTACGGAATGCCCGTACTGCGGCAATTTCTCGATCATTAAGACGTCCTTTGAAGGCATGTATCGTCCGGACGTGGTTCTCCCCTTTATTGTTACCAAGGAAAAGGCAAAGAATGCGCTGAACGAGTTCACGAAAGGAAAGGTTCTTTTGCCGGATGCCTTTGTTGACAGAAACAGGATCGATTCCATCACGGGTCTGTACGTCCCTTTCTGGCTCTATAGCTGTCATGCGGACGGAACGATTTTCTATGAGGGCGTAAAGACGCAGAACTGGGAAGATGCGCAGTACAAATATGAGAAGAAGGATCATTATCGCATGATCCGCAGCGGCGCAATGGATTTCCAGAGGATTCCGGTGGACGCATCCACGAAGATGGATGATGCAGTCATGGATTCCATTGAGCCTTTTGACTTGAGCAAGGCAGTGCAATATGACGCGGCATATTTTAGCGGATATCTTGCAGATCGTTACGACGTGCAGGAGGTGGACGCAAGGCCCAGGGCAAACGAGCGCGTTGAGAATTCATTCCGCGACAGGCTCCGCCAGGAGGTTTCGGAATATAAGGAGGTCAAGGCAACTTCCGAAAAGATCAATTTGTCAAATGCCAGGGCGGAATATGCAATGTTGCCCGTCTGGATGATGACGACGGAATATGAGGAAAAGAAATATGTCTTTGGAATCAACGGTCAGACGGGTAAGCTGGTTGGCGCCCTGCCAATTGACAAGAAGAAGGCCGTGATACAGTTCGTTATCGCGATGGCGATTGCCCTTGTAGTTGCAAACGTAATCATTGCGATCGGCTTTGAGGGCGGAATCAACATAGTCCGTGAGATCGTAGGAATCCTGATCTCCGGCGTGATCGGAGGCATTCGCGTTGGAACCTTGGTGAGCGCCATGAATACGGTGCATCAGAAGACTACTGCAAGTGCATATATGGATAAGAATTCCGTAGTACTCGGCAGACGCGAGGACAATTTCCTGTACAGCAAGACGGAAAAGCGGGAGAAGCCGAAGCAACAGTAAGAGGATTGGAAAATGAGTGGCAAAAACAAGAAGATTTTAGGGTCCGCGGTGACGGTCCTTTTGGTGCTCCTTCTGTTGTTTATCCGGTCGCCGTTGTTTGACCGGCTGATCGGAGGTGGGAGCGAATCAGACGTTGTCTCGCTTGAGACTGCGGAGCCGGACGTTGTTAACCTCGAAACCATGGAGTCTGATGCTACGCCGGAGGAGTTGGCGAAGGCGGTGACGCCAAGGCCGGAGAAGACGGAAAAGCCGACACCTGAGCCGGCTGCAGCGGTAAAACCGACGGAGAAACCGACGGCTACGCCAAAACCGGAAAAAACGGCAAAACCAACGGCGACGCCGAAGGCAACGGTGACCCCGAAGCCTGAGAATACGGCGACGGCAGAAACGGCATTAAAATTTCGAAGCAAGAAATTGTTAGACCAACATTACGAGAAACACGGAAAAGACATGGGATTTGCCAACGCTAAGGATTATGAAGCGGCGGCTGCGGCAGTGGTCGCAAATCCGGACGCGCTCCATAAGATTGAAAAGGAAGACGGGGATGACATATACTATTTGGAGGAGACCAACGAATTCGTGGTGGTTTCCACGGACGGATACCTGCGGACGTACTTCCTGCCGGACAGCGGCATAAAATACTATAATAAGCAATAAAAGAACAAAACGTGTCAAGAGACACGTCCCCATGACACAAAAAAACGTGTCAGGAGACACGTCCCCGTGACACGTTTTTGTGGTAGAAGTGGAGTACGATGCGCTCAAGGCGGCGCTTTAGTACGATCTGGATCTCTTCCTTGGGATGGATGGGTTTTACGAGATAGGTTTCGATGCCGGCCTTTTTGGCACCCCATACGTCCGTGAAGAGCTGATCGCCGACAAAGAGCGTGGTCTTTGGAGTGGAGCCGAGCTTTTGCATGGCGCGGAGGTAACCGGCCTGGCCTGGCTTCCCGGCTTTGTAGATATAGGTACTGCCAACGGCGTCGCTGAAGGATTTTACGCGGGGCTCCTTATTGTTGGAGAGAAGGAGCGTTCGAAAACCCAGGGAATGAAGGGTGGCAAACAAGGCCTTGGCTCTTTCGTCCGCCGGCGCGCCGTGCGGTACCAGCGTATTGTCAACGTCGTAAATAATGGCCCGCTTGCCGTCCGCATAGTGGGCAGAATAGTCGATGGAATAAGCCGAATCCACTTCGTGATCCGGATAAAAACGTTCCAAAAACATGGAGAATTCCTCGCTTCTAAAGAAATATTGTAATAATCATAGCAAAAAACAGTTGAAATCGCAAGAACAACGTGTTACAATAAGACTCGCTTATAGCTTAGGAGGTAAAAAATGGGCGCGATCAGAATTATCTTATCAATTTTATATATTTTAGTGAGTGTTGCATTGGTTATTTTGGTTTTGATGCAGGAAGGCAAGGCGCAGGGACTTGGTTCCATCAGCGGCGCGGCAGAGAGCTACTGGGGCAAGAATAAAGGGCGCTCCATGGAAGGCATGCTCGTTAAGATCACAAAGATTTTGGCGGTCTTCTTCCTGGCGTTGACGGTGGCGTTAAACCTGAACGTGATTTAAGATCATGAAAACACTCTTGCAAAAGGGTGTTTTTTTTCGCGCTTTTTGTAGAAACATGGAGTTTGTAAAGTGAGTAAAATTAAGAATGGTGAATTGCTTACCGGAAAGTTTACCGCACATTTCAAGGGATTTGGATTTGTTACGGTGGAAGGGTATCCGGAAGATTTTTATATTCCCGCGGATCAGACGGGAAATGCATTTCATGAAGATACGGTGGAGATCCTTCCAGACGCAGGGGCCAAACGAGGCCAAAGGCGCACGGCGAAGGTTGTCCGGATTGTGAGTCACGGGATCACGCAGCTGATCGGAACTTTTGATCAGGCGAAAAACACGCATTTTGGATTTGTTATTCCGGATGCCGTAAGATTAAACCAGGACGTTTTTGTTCCGGGGGAGTTTTCCAAAGGGGCAGTCTCAGGGCATAAGGTTGTCGTCCAGATCACGGATTATGGCAGTCGGAATCCCAACTCGGGCTTTCGGAGTCCGGAGGGGAGGATCACCGAGATTCTGGGGCACGTAAATGATCCAGGCGTAGATATCTTATCGATTGTACGCGGACTTGACATTCCAATGGAGTTTGAGGAGGCCGTCCTGAATCAGGCCGCCAGAGTGGCAAAACCGGTCTCCGAAGCGGATTGCATGGGAAGAAGAGACCTGCGGGGATTTCGGATGGTCACCATCGACGGCGAGGACGCAAAGGACCTTGATGATGCAGTCAGCATATCTTATGACGGAACGTATTATCATTTGGGCGTACACATTGCGGACGTGTCAAATTACGTACAGGAGAATTCCGCACTGGATAAGGAAGCAAAGCGCCGCGGAACCAGCGTATACCTGGTGGACCGCGTGATCCCCATGTTGCCCCACGTGCTCTGTAATGGCATTTGTTCCCTGAATGCCGGGGAAGACAGGCTGGCACTGAGCTGTCTGATGAAGATTAATGAAAAGGGTGAGATCGTGGACCATGAGATCACGGAATCCGTGATCAACGTGGACCAGAGAATGAGTTATGCGGTTGTGAAGGAGCTTCTGGCTGACGAGGGAGCCGTTTTAAGGGAAGAATACCGGAAATATGAATACTTGTTAGGGGATTTCCGGCTGATGGAAAAGCTCGCCGGACTGCTTCGCGCAAGGAGGCGTGAGCGCGGCGGCATTGACTTTGACCTGCCGGAGTGCCAGATTTTACTGGACGGGTCGGGAATGCCTTCCTACGTCGGACCCTATGACAGAAATGAGGCGACCAGGATTATCGAGGATTTCATGCTTGCAGCGAACGAAACCGTTGCAGAGCATTTTTACTGGATGGAGGTCCCGTTTGTCTATCGCGTGCACGGAGCACCGGAGGAAGAGCGGTTTGCCAGACTCTCCGGCATGATCAGTAACATGGGATATTCCTTAAAGACGACGGACCGCTTTGGAAATAAGGTCGGAAGCGGGGAAATTCATCCAAAGGAGATTCAAAAGCTATTGGATAAGATCCAGGGAACGCCGGAGGAAGCCATGATCAGCAGAATGGTTCTGCGAAGCATGCAACAGGCAAAGTACAGTGATTATTGCAGCGGGCATTTTGGACTTGCTTGCAAGTATTATTGTCATTTCACTTCGCCAATCCGCAGATATCCGGATCTGCAGATCCATCGCATTATCCGCGACCAGCTCCGCGGGAGGCTGACGGAAGAAAAAATGGCGCATTATCGCGAACTTCTGCCCGGCGTTGCAGAGCAATCCTCCAAATTGGAGCGGCGGGCTGACGAGGCGGAGCGCGAGGTGGATAAGCTAAAGAAAGTACAATATATGTCGCAGAGGCTGGGAGAAGTCTTTGACGGCGTAATCTCCGGGGTTACCGGATGGGGATTGTACGTGGAACTCTTAAATACCGTTGAGGGCATGATCCACGTGGCAAAGCTTCCGGGAGATTATTATTTCTTTGAGGAAAAATCAGGTGACATGGTGGGAGAGGCGACGGGAAGACGGTTCCAGCTTGGAATGCCCGTGAGGGTGATCGCGGATGCCTGCGACGAAGCGGCCAGGACCATTGATTTTTCGCTGTATGAAGGAGAAGAAAATGAGTAAGAAAGAGCCTAGAAAACTAATCGCAAATAATAAAAAGGCATATCATGACTACTTTATCGATGAGAAATACGAGGCAGGCATAGCATTGCACGGCACGGAAGTGAAATCCATGCGCCTTGGAAAGTGCAGCATTAAAGAGAGCTTTATACGCATTGAGAACGGAGAGGTTTACGTTTACGGCATGCACGTAAGCCCTTATGAAAAGGGAAATCTGTTCAACAAGGATCCGCTCCGCGTAAAGAAGCTACTTTTGCACCGCGCCGAGATTGACAAATTGATGGGACGCATAAAAGAAAAGGGGTATACCCTGGTGCCTCTGGAAGTATATTTTAATAACGGCAAAGTAAAGGTTGAGATTGGATTGGCGCGAGGCAAGAAACTATACGATAAGCGCGAGAGCATTGCCAAGAAGGATCAGCTCCGTGAGGCGGAGAAGGAATTCAAGGTAAAAATGAATGGATATTGACGAAAAGCAGAAAAAAAGTTATACTAAAATAAGATAGAAGAAGTATGCCTATCAAAATTTCATATTCAAGGGCTAGTAAAGGTTTCGACAGGGGTCTTGCAGCTGGAGAAGCTATCCGCACGTCATGCGTCAAATGACAACCTAAATATAAACGCTGAAGATAATACTCAGTTAGCATTCGCGGCGTAAGCCGTGGATGACGTCGCCCTAGGGCGGCTTGTCCCGCCCATTGCACTCACACAGTGGGGCCGGGGCATCATGATTGTGAGAAACGACGCGCGCAAAGCTTTGAACGCGCGGGCGTAACATGAAGCTACCAAGCCTGGCAGATTGTTCATTTTCTGCCTTGGGAGGGAACGGGGAACTTCGGGTTCCGGAGAAAATGAACTATGATAGTAGAAGGACAGGGAATGGGCTTTTGGACACGGGTTCGACTCCCGTCTAGTCCACTGAAGATAAATCCGTGGAGAAAAACCACCATGGATTTATCTTGATGCTATTCACCAAAGATTCAAAAGAAAGTAGGGGAAAAAAGAATGTTCTGTTTAAATTGTGGAAAAGTTATTCCTGATGGAGCAAAGTTTTGTGCCGCCTGCGGAACGCCGATCCAGGCAGAGGGCGAGAATGCGCCGGAAGCAATCAAGATTTCCGAGCCCGTTATGCCTGCAGCACCCGTTGCGCCTGTAGCGCCCGTTGCTCCCGAAACACCTGCGGATGCGTATGCAGCGCCTGAAAGCTATGCGGCACCCGTTGCACCTGTGCAGGAAGCACCTGCGGCGCCCGCGCAGCCTGCGCCCGCTGCACCTTCATGGTCTCCCATTCCTGAGGAGCCTCAGCAGGGAAAGAAGGGCGGAAAGAGCCTGGGCATCGTGATCGCGGCCGTTGCAGCAATTGTTGTGCTCATTGGCGGCATTGCGTTTATGGCACGTGACAAGGTTGGTCATGCAATCCATAAGACGTTTGACAAACCCAAGGATTATTACGCATACGTAGAAAAGAAGAATCTGACGGCCCTGACCAATGGCACCGGCGCGGAGACCGTTACAAAGGTGCTCGATCAGATTAAGAGCGAGAATACGTCAATTACTGAGACGATGCGGATCAGGCTTGGTTCCCGCGGTAAGGATTTTACGGCTCTTGCAAAGTCTGCAGGCGTAGATCTGTCTTGGCTTGACAGCGTTGGCATTTCCTATACCGGTACCGTGAAGGATACCCAGATGAAGCTGGCTTTTGCTCCGATTCTGAATGACGTGACTCTTGCAAACGTAATTGCAATGCTCGACATGAAGGAAGGTCAGGCATTCCTGTCCATTCCTGAGCTTTCCGACAAGTTTGTTGGCGTTTCTTTTGGTGACGCTTACAACTACGAAGAGTTAGCTGAGCAGATGGAACAGATTTACGGCGCTTTTGAAGAGATGGCAAAGGCTTGTCCCGACGCTGAAGCGGTTGAGAAGCTGACGCTGAAGTATTACCAGATCGTTATGGATCAGGTTGAGGAAATGCAGAAGGATAAGGCTAAGCTGGAGGCAGGCGACGTTACGCAGGATTGCACGCAGCTTACCATGGAGTTGAAGTCTAAGGACGTTCAAAAGATCGTCAGCGCCGTAATTAAGGAGCTGAAGAAGGATAAGGACGTTAAGAAGATGCTGGAGCAGTTCTGTGAATCCATGAAGGATTACGACGACAGCATGGACAGCGAAGAAGTATACAACCGGTTCCTTGAGGAATTGGATGAAGCAGAGGCTCACGTAGAAGAAATTGAGATCGACAAGATTGTTATTGAAGTTTACGTTGACGGAGACGGCAAGATTATTGGAAGATCCATCAACGTCAAGAAGGATGACGAAAGCGTTACCGTTAAGTATGGCGTTGCACGCAAGGGCGACAAGGTAGGCGTTGAGATTTCCTTTAAGACTCCTGATGAAGATTCTGACGTGACCATTATTGGCAACGGTACCGAAAAGAGCAATAAGTTTAATGGCGATTACAAGTTAAAGGTTGCCGGCCAGAACGTTTTGACCGTTGACGTAGAAGATTATGACGTGAAGGCTGCAGAGAAAGGTGGTTTCTCCGGAAGCATTACCTTTAAGGCAGGCAGCGACGTAAACCTGAAGGAGTTGATCCAGCAGGCTATGCGCGGCGGTGAAGATTCTCCCGTATATGCGTTGATTGCAAACTTAGAGCCTCAGATCCGCATCTCCGGAAACATGACGATGGATTCTCATAAGATTTCTATCTCGGTTTTGGATGCCGGAAGCGATATCATTTCCTTGGAGTTTGAAGGTTCCACTGGTAAGGGTGAGGACGTATCCATGCCTAGTTCCTACATTGCCATCTCTGCAGACGGAGAGTATGACGAGCAGGAGCTGAAGGATTACGTAAAGAGCATGAATTATCAGGCCATCCTTGACAACCTCAGGAAGGCTAATCTTCCTGAAGAGTGGGTTACCATGGCTGAGCAGTACATTAAGCAGGCAATGGATGAAATCGACTAATACTGACAGTATAGACTTTAGGATGGAACATGAAACTTGAGATCAAAGATCTTAAAAAAAAATATGGCAAGAAGCTGGTGCTTGACGGCATCAGCTTCAGTGCCGATGAAGGCACCTGCGTGGGAATCCTGGGCGGGAACGGATGCGGAAAATCAACTCTGTTATCCATTCTTGCCGGAATTGTCCGCGCAGATTCCGGAAGCTTTGAAGTGACGGGCGGGGAAAAGAGCTGCATAGGTTACGTTCCCCAGGGAACGCCTCTTTTTGAGGAATTGTCCGCAAAGGATAATCTGAAGCTATGGTATGATTCCCAAAGCCTGAAAAAAGAGCTTGAAAGCGGTGTCCTAAAGCTTCTTGGCGTTAATGAATTCTTGACCGTACCTGTCCGGAAGATGTCTGGCGGCATGAAGAAACGCTTATCGATCGGATGCGCCGTATCCGGTTCGCCTAAAATTCTTTTGATGGATGAACCCACGGCTGCCCTTGACATAGCGTGCAAGGAGAACATTTACGAATACATTGAGAATTTCAAGAAAAATGGCGGGTTGATTTTATTAGCCACCCATGACGTTCATGAGATCGAGCTGTGTGACAAACGTTACGTGATCAAGGACGGAAAACTAACGGAATGGCAGTATGACGGCGACTTGCGAAAGCTCGCTCAGTGGATTAAATGAGATACCTAAAATATTTTAGCGTACAACTAAAGAGAACTTTAAGGCTTGCAGTAGGCGTATTCCCTACTGCAATGCTTTTATTTGCATGTCTCGGGGCGGCGGCATGGTTCCTTTTGAATCAAGGCCCGCTGGCGGAAAGACAGCAGAAATACCAGATTGGCGTTGTTGGGAAGATAGATGACACCTATCTGGGGTTTGGCATTTATGCCATCCAGACCTTAGACGTTTCCAGGTTTATGGTGGATTTTATCCCAATGACGGAGGAAGAGGCGCGGCAGGCCTTCCGCAATGACAAGATTGCAGCGTATATTAAGGTGCCGGAGGATTTTTTGGATTCCCTGATCTATGGCCGGAACGACGTGCCGATCTCCTACGTCGCATCGGAAGGACAGAAAGGAATCGGCGGATATTTGATGGAGGAACTTGCGGTCGTCGTCTCAAAACTGGTGACGAGCGCGCAGGGTTCCATTTATTCCTTTCAGGACGTGATCCGTGATTATGGCGACGCGTCGCAGCTTGGAGAGTGGACGGACGAGATCAATCTGCAATTGATCGAGAACGTGCTTGCAAGGACAAAGCTCGCAGAGCTTACGGAGTTGGGGCTTTCCAAAGGCCTGCTCATGCGGCAGTATTATTTCTGCGCCGTCGTGTTACTGTATTGTTTTTTGTTTGGCATTAGCAGCGCATCCTTTTTCCTAAAGAGAAATGAGGATCTTGGAAAATGGATGAAGATGAGGGGAATTGGTGCCGCCGCACAGGTACTCTGTGAGTATGGGGTTTATCTGTTTATGATGATGGCGTGTGTTTTTCTGCCCTTAATTGGCGTTGGCATTGCCACAAAGAGCTTTGCGTTTTTGAAAACAAAGGTCTATATGGATGAGATCTTAAAGGCGCTGGTGCCAATCTTGATCATGATCTCAGCCATGCATTTTATGATTTACGAAACGGTTCGTAATCCCGTGGCAAATCTGCTGCTTCAATTCTTGGGCGTAATTGGCATGGGATACGTGTCAGGATACATTTATCCCGCCTCTTTTTTCCCGAAGGGGATCGCTTTTGTGGGAAGCGTGTTGCCGACAGGGGTGGCCTTGGAGGGATTTTCGGGTGCCATGCTGGATGAGCGGAGCGGGATGGCGTTTGGGTTGGGATGCCTTTACGTGACCGCGTTTTTGGTTTTGGCGGTTTTGATGAGAAAACGAATGATCGAGAGGGATAACGGATAGATGAGGCGAATGATGGTCTGGTGCCTTCTTACCGAAAAGAGGCTTCTGAAAAAAATAAGTTACGTCGCCGTGCTTCTGATCGTTCCGTTTTTGGTTTTTGGCCTTCGGCAGGCAGCTTCACGGGAAGCGGGAATGATGACCATTGGACTTTATACGCCTGCGGAGGAAGGGAGCCTTTCGGATGCCTTGCTTGAGCGGTTTATGGAAGAAAAAAGCGTTCTTCGCTTTTTGCGTTACGAGACCGAAGAAGAGGCTCTGGAAGCCTTGACGGGAAAGATCGTGGATGCCGTATGGATTCTTCCGGAGGACTTGGAAGGGGAACTTGTAAAGCTTGCCGAAAAGAAGATGGTAAGGCCTGTCGCCAGGGTCGTGGAGAGGGAGGATGACGTGGCACTGACGTTTACGCGTGAGGTGCTGTGCAGCAGGATCTTTCCGGAACTGGCATATCAGACTTACGTAGAGTACGTTGACAGAAAGCTGGACGGAAACAAGCCGGAAAAAGAAGAATTGTTAGAACGCTTTGAACGCATCCAAAGGAAAGGGAATCTGTTTCGTGCAGAGTATTTGGATGGAACGGAAGACTCCGGAGATAATTACGTTATGGCGCCGATCCGAGGATTATTGGCCATCTGGCTTGTGCTTTCCGGCTTTGCCGGCATCTTGTACCAAAAACAGGATGAGATCAATGGGCTTTTTGATGCCATACCGGAAAGAAAAAGGATCCTGTATTCTTTTGGGATGCAGGCAGTTGTTTTGCTTAACGGCGGCGTGATTTATCTGGTGGCATGTAAGATCCTGGGCGTGTTGGATCATTTATGGCTGGAGTTGTTACTATTACTGTTTCTTCTTCTCATGATCGCATTCTTCTGCAACGTAATCGGATTACTTGTAAAGAGGATGGAGGGGATTGGCGTTTTGATTCCCGTCATGACGCTTCTCATGATTGCGTTTTGCCCTATTTTTATCGACATCCGGAAGTATTGGGCCATGCAGAGTCTGTTGCCGCCATATTTATACTTAAAAGCCTTGCACGGCGTAGGGTACTTAAAATACATGAGCATTTACGTTGTATTTGGATTTTTCGCATGTGCGCTGCTAAATCAAATTAAATATCGCCGATAGAGCGTATCAGTTTTCGGTGATGAGAATGGAATGGATCAATGATGACGTTAAGGGAACTGGAGATTGGAAGCACTGCTGAGATTACGGAAGTTAAGGGAGAAGGTGCGCTGCGGCAGCATCTGCTGGACATGGGCCTTCTGCCCGGCACAAAGGTGACCATTGTGAAATACGCGCCGATGGGCGATCCCGTTGAAGTGAGAGTCCATGGATACGAGCTCACGTTAAGGCTTGCTGACGCGCAGCAAATCTCCGTTACGGAGGAAAAGGGCGAAAACCAGCAGAAGCTGAACGAAAAGGCTGGCGAGCATCCGGGAAAAATGCGCAAAAAGAAGGTGGAACACCCCGGCCTTGGTGAGGGCGGAAAATATCACGTCAAAAAAGGGGAAACACCGCTTCCGGAAGGAACCGTGCTTACGTTTGCTCTGGCGGGAAACCAGAACTGTGGCAAGACAACGCTGTTCAACCAGCTTACGGGTTCTAACCAGCACGTGGGCAATTTCCCCGGCGTGACCGTGGACCGCAAGAGTGGTGCAATCAAAGGCATGGCGAATACGGAGATCACGGATCTTCCGGGAATCTATTCCCTTTCTCCCTACAGCAGTGAGGAGATCGTAACCAGACAGTTTGTCATTCATGAAAAGCCCACCGGCATCATTAACATCGTGGATGCCACTAACATTGAAAGAAATCTTTATCTGACCATGCAATTGATGGAGCTTGAGGTACCAATGGTGCTGGCCCTAAATATGATGGATGAGGTGCGGGGAAACGGAGGCTCCATCGACGTAAACCGCATGGAAGCAGCCCTCGGCATTCCCGTGGTACCAATCTCGGCGGCAAAAAATGAGGGCGTGGATGAGCTTGTGACGCATGCGCTTCACGTCGCAAAATATCAGGAGAAGCCCGGACGCAATGACTTTTGTGACGCGGAGGATCACGGCGGAGCCGTGCACAGATGCCTTCACGGCATCATTCATCTGATCGAGGATCACGCCAAGATGGCGGGGATTCCCGTGAGATTTGCCGCGACAAAGCTGGTAGAGGGTGATGAGCACGTATTAAACGCATTGAAGCTTGACCAGAATGAAAAGGAAATGCTGGAGCATATTATCAGCCAGATGGAACAGGAGCGCGGTTTGGATCGCGCGGCGGCCATTGCGGACATGCGGTTTTTGTTCATAGAAAAGCTTGTGAAAGAATCCGTTGTAAAGCCTAGGGAGAGCAAGGAACACGAGCGAAGCACGAAGATTGACAAAATCCTTACGGGGAAATATACGGGCATCCCTGCCTTTGCGCTGATCATGGCATTGGTGTTTTATCTGACGTTTAACGTCATTGGCGCCTTCCTTCAGGGAATCCTGGAAAATCTGGTTGAATGGACAACAGAGGTGACCGCGGGAGCATTTGCGGCTTGGAACGTCAATGAAACCGTGAGTTCACTGGTGCTGGATGGAATCTTTGCCGGCGTCGGAAGCGTTCTCAGCTTTCTTCCCGTGATCGTGACGTTGTTCTTCTTCCTGTCTCTCTTGGAAGACACGGGTTATATGGCGCGGGTTGCGTTTATTATGGATAAGCTGCTTCGAAAGATAGGACTCTCGGGACGAAGCATCGTGCCCATGTTGATTGGCTTTGGCTGTACGGTGCCTGGCGTGATGGCCACCAGAACGCTTCCCTCGGAGCGTGACAGAAAGATGACTATCCTGCTTACGCCATTTATGAGCTGCTCCGCAAAGCTTCCCATTTATGGATTCTTTACTGCAACGTTTTTCCCGAAGCATGCAGGCCTGATCATGGTGGGATTGTATTTCCTCGGAATCCTTGTCGGCATAGTTACGGCTCTGGCGTTTAAGGGTACCCTGTTTCGGGGCGAGGCAGTGCCTTTTGTAATGGAGCTTCCCAATTACAGGCTGCCCGGGTGGAAGAACGTTATGCAACTCCTCTGGGAGAAGGCAAAGGACTTTTTGCAGAGAGCATTTACGGTGATCTTCCTTGCGACCATGGTGATCTGGTTCTTGCAGACCTTTAACTTGAGACTTAGCGTGGTGGCAGATTCCAAGGACAGCATTCTTGCGGGGATTGCGGGACTGGTTGCCCCCGTGTTTGCACCGCTTGGCTTTGGCGACTGGAGGATTTCCACGGCATTGATCAGCGGATTTATGGCAAAGGAAAGCGTGGTTTCCACGCTGACGGTATTGTTTGGCTCTGCGGAGACGCTCAGAAATCTTCTGGCATCATCCGCGGCAGGTGCGCTGCTCACGTTTTGCCTGTTGTACACGCCCTGCGTTGCAGCAGTTGCATCCGTACGGAGGGAGCTCGGCAAAAAGTGGGCGCTGTTCATGGTGCTCGCACAGTGCGGCATCGCTTGGGTCTGTGCACTTTTGATCAGAGGAATCATGATGGTTTTATAAGGCGTCCGACGCTAGTTTTTGAATAACGTATTTGGGGTGAAAGGGGAATGGACAATGGCTGAATCAAATAAGGACGTTGCGCGCGTACGAATAAAAAAAGCCAGAAAAAGGGTTTTTGACATTATCCAGATCGGAACGCAGGTGGACGTGGTAAGCAAAGCGTTTGACATCTTTATCGTCATCATGATTGTTGCCAGCATTACCGTTACGTTCATGCAGACCTTTGATCAGATGGATCCCTATTATTCAATCCTTCATGCGATTGAATTGTTTACGATCATCGTTTTTATCATAGAATACTTACTGCGTCTGTGGACTAGCGATTATCTGTATCCGGATAAGACAAAGAGAATGGCAGTCGTTAACTTCATATTTTCTTTTTACGGAATGGTGGACCTTTTGACAATCATCTCGTATTTCTCCGTGATGGATTCCAACGGTTTTGTGGCCTTTCGCATGATTCGTGCCGTGAGGATACTGAAACTGTTTAAGGTCAACAACACGATCGACGCTTTTAACGTGGTGACGGAGGTACTGCGGGAGAGAAGGAATCAAATCCTGTCCTCTATTTTTATCATTGCAATGCTGCTCATGGCTTCTTCACTTTGCATGTATGGGTTTGAACACGACGTGCAGCCGGATAAGTTTGACAATGCCTTTTCAGGAATCTGGTGGGCCATGTCAACGGTTCTTACCATTGGTTACGGGGATATTTATCCCGTTACGATCGGGGGAAGGATCATAGCCATACTCATTGGACTTTTGGGCGTTTGCGTTGTGGCGATACCTACCGGCGTTATCAGCGCGGGCTTTGTGGATTATTACGCAAGGCTCAAAAGACAGCAGGGAGAGATCCGGATTTCTCCTGACGTCAATGATTTCCTGATGCGGCAGGCTGCAAAGGCGGGGCTTCGCGCGGATACCTACGTGGAACATCTGATCCTGGAAAAGGAAAAGGAGCGGAAAGAGAAGAACGCGACAGGACGCGGAAACAAAAAATAACAAAGGGATTCTGGTTTTACCGGACTTTTGGGAGGCACGTTTATGGAGAATTTAAAGATCCTTGTGGTGGATGACGAGAGCAGGATGAGAAAGCTGGTACACGATTATCTGCAGCATGCAGGTTTTAACGTGTTGGAGGCGGAGGACGGCGAGCAGGCCGTTGAGACGTTTTTCCGTGAGAAGGACGTGGCGCTTATCATTTTGGACATTATGATGCCCAAAATGGACGGCTGGCAGGTATGCCGGGAGATCCGTGAATATTCAAAGGTGCCGATCATCCTGCTGACGGCCAGGTCTGATGAACGGGATGAATTGCTGGGATTCCAGCTTGGGGTGGATGAATACATTTCTAAGCCGTTTAGTCCGAAGATCCTTGTGGCACGCGTGGAGGCGATTCTGCGCCGTACCAGTAAGCTGACAAAGGAAGAGACGCTGGTATGCGGACCGATCAAGTTGGACAAGGTGGCACATCAGTGCTACGTGGACGGGCAGGAAATCGAGTTGAGTTTCAAGGAATATGAGCTTCTCGCATATTTTATGGAGAATCAGGGCGTTGCGTTATCGCGCGAGACTATTTTGAATCACGTATGGAATTATGATTATTACGGCGAGCCGCGCACCATTGACACGCACGTGAAAAAACTGCGAAGCAAGATGGGGGCGGCTGGAGATCTGATCGTAACCATCCGGGGCATGGGGTACAAGTTGGAGCAGGGGTGATAAGGTAAATGAAGCACTCGATCAAAAGGCAATTTGCATTGATCTTCATATTGCTGATGACCAGCGTGATTTTTCTCTGCTGGCTGGTCAATACGCTGTTTTTGGAAAAGTATTATCTGAGCAGGAAAACGGAGACCATTTATCAGGCGTATCTGGCCATCCGGGAAGCCGGAGAAAGCAACAGTTATGCTTCCGAGGAGTTTCAAAAAAAGCTGGAAGACGTTTGCAACCGGAGCAATATCACCGCATACGTCATGGATGCGGATTCCCAGAAACAATATGTTTCCTCAAATGGCGGAGAGCAGCTTCAAATGCTGCTGTACGGCTACTTGCTTGGATATTATGATATCGATAAATATGAGGTAGTAAGAATGGATGAAGACTACCGCATACATCGAAGCGTGCGAGGCGGAAGAGGTTATTTGGAAATATACGGGCGCCTAAGCTCCGGTATTTCCTTTATCATGAACACGCCGCTGGAAAGTATCAAAGAGAGTGCATATCTTGCAACCAAATTCTTTTTTTACGTCGGAATCATCGGCGCAATCCTCGGCGGGGTCATCATTTGGCTGGTTGCCGGAAGGATTACGAGGCCGATCTTGGGACTGAATGCTATTTCTGAAAAGATGGTGCATCTGGATTTCGACGCAAAGTATGAAGGAAAGGACAAGAATGAGATCGGAATTCTGGGAGAGAACATGAACAAGCTCTCACAGTCCCTTGAGGAGACCATTTCTGAATTAAAGTCGGCAAACAATGAGCTGCTGCGAGACATTGAAAAGAAAGATAAAATTGATGAGATGAGAAGAGAGTTTCTTTCGAACGTGTCGCACGAGCTGAAGACGCCCATCGCGCTGATCAGGGGATATGCGGAAGGATTACAGGAGGGAATCGGTGACGATCCCGAGAGTAAGGATTTTTATTGCAGCGTGATCGTGGATGAATCGATAAAGATGAATCAGATAGTGCAAAAGCTTCTTTCCTTAAATCAGTTGGAATTTGGTCGGGAAGTTGCGCAGATGGAGCGGTTTGACTTAACGACGCTGGTCAGCAACGTGCTTTCCCAGGAAAGGATTCTTGCCCAAAAGGAGGGCATCAAGCTTGAGATGGAGGAGTGCCCGGCATATCACGTATGGGCTGACGAGTACATGACGGAAGAGGTGTTCTTGAATTATCTCTCGAATGCATTTCATTATTGTATGGGAGAAAAGAAGATTCTTGTGACCCTGCAGAAGAGGAAAGACAAAATACGGACTTCCGTATTTAATACGGGAGATCCGATTCCGGAAGAATCCATACCGTATCTTTGGGATAAGTTTTATAAGGTTGATAAGGCGAGAACCAGGGAATATGGAGGCAGTGGCGTGGGACTGTCCATAGTGAAAGCCATCATGGAGTCCCTGAATCAGCAATATGGCGTGGAGAACCGGGAGGATGGCGTACTTTTTTGGTTTGAACTGGAATGTGCTGACGGAATGGACGGAGGAAAGGAATGACGGAAGAATTTCAGGAGGAAAAACCCAGAATTATTCTGGTGGGTTTGAATCTGGGGGAACGGGAGGAGGATTTTGACCGTTCCATGAAGGAGTTAAAGAGTTTGGCTGAGGCCTGCGGAAAGCAGACGGTCGGGATCATCACGCAAAATGCGGAGACCGTAAATCAGGCTTTTTACGTGGGAACGGGCAAGGTGCGTGAGATAAAGGAGCTTGCGGACTTGCAGGATGCGGGCGAGGTGGTTTTCGACGATGCACTTTCGCCTTCCCAAATGAGGAACCTGGGGAAGGAATTAGACCTGCCCGTAATCGACAGAACCAATTTGATTTTGGACATCTTTGCACTTCGGGCAAAGTCGAAGGAAGCAAAACTTCAGGTGGAGTCAGCGAGACTTCAGTACATGTTGCCAAGGCTGATCGGAATGCGGGAGCAGCTGGGGCGTCAGGGCGGCGCCAGCGGCAGCCTCAGCAACAAGGGTGCCGGTGAAACGAAGCTGGAGCTTGACAGAAGAAGGATCATGCATAGGATCAGTGAGCTTCGGAAGGAACTGGCTGAGATTGAGGGAAACCGGGAGACCATGCGTAAGCGCAGGGACGATTCCCATTTGCCGCAGGTGGCACTTGTCGGATATACAAATGCGGGGAAGTCGACGATCATGAACCGCATGATCAGCCTGTATGGCGCTAAGAAGGAAAAGACGGTTCTGGAACAAAACATGTTGTTTGCCACGCTTGACGTCACCGTGCGCAGCATGGAGTTCCCGGATCACAAGTCTTTTTTGCTGACGGATACGGTCGGATTTATCCATAAGCTGCCGACGGATCTTGTCAAGGCATTTCGTTCTACTTTGGATGAGGTGAAATATGCGGATCTGCTTTTGCACGTGGTGGACGATTCGGACGAGAATCACAAGAAGCAGATGGAAGTGACGCAAAATACCCTTCGCGAGATCGGCGCGGGCAGCATCCCTCAGATTGTGGTATATAATAAGGCTGATCTTTTGAACATGGAAGATCTTCCCAGGGTGCAGGATGGTAAGATCTTTATGGCGGCGGCGCCGGGAATTGGCATTGAGGACCTTGCGGAGATGATCCGGGAACAATTGTATGCCGGAAACGTGGATGCAGAGTTTTTGTTCCCTTATGATAAAGGAGGGGATGCTTCGCGGCTCATGGCAAGTGCAACGGTTCAGGGCACGGAGTACCGGCCGGATGGAATTTGGATCAAAGCGAGCTGTACAAAGAAGGAAGCTGTGAAGTACCAGAGATACGCCGTATAACGCGGTAATGCGATAAAGGAAGCAGACTAGATTACAAATTGAATATACAATTTGGAATATTTAGATGAAATTCTCTAAAAGATCCCATTTGCACACTGTTGCAAAAGATAAGAAAAGCCTTGTTTTTAAGGCTTTTTTTGTTGAATACGTAAATTGTGATATTTCGTAGAAAAATTTTGAAATTGGGTGTTGACATTCTGGTGGGTCGGTGATACAATCAAATTCGTCGCTGAGGCAGAGAGCTGAAAGCGAGGCTGCAAAAAGCCTTTTAGACAATGAAAAATCAGGATGAGAAATTTCTTGAAAAAAGTTGTTGACAAGTGCTTGCAGCGGTGGTATTATAACAAAGCTGTCGCAAGAAACAAAGACAGCAACGCACCTTGATAAGTAAACAACAATGCAACCCTGAAAATTCCAGAGAAAAGGCTCTTAGGCAGCCTGATCTCCGAGATTTCAGAGAACAAATACCTAAACAAAACAGTAAAAGCCAGATTAACAATATCGTTGATCCGG